>NZ_SPMZ01000040.1 GCF_012939995.1 Candidatus Competibacter phosphatis
ACAGCATCCGCCCTAGATAGTCAACGAGCGAAATCGATCCGTGCTGGTCGAGGGCGCGCTGGATCACCGGCGACCGCGCGCGGACTTGGGCAAGCACATGAGCGAGGTCGAGGGAATCGGATTCAAGCACCGGTTTCACTTCACGGCTTTATTGGCAGCGGTGTTTTTCCATCGCCCGGTCGAGGAGGAACGGCACTCCACCCGTCGACGGGGGAAGGGGGGTAGCGGCGGTGATGGGGAGCCAGTCATCGTGCCGACTCTGGTCCTTGAAATTCCACCGGAGAATCGAATTAACCCGTTTGCATCATGAGGCGGATCTCCGGCGCAATGCCCGCCGGGCGTAGGGTAGATCCGCCACCGGCAGCCGGCCTTGCAGTGTGGTCCCACCGATAAATGCTTCCAGCGTGCAGACTTGGCAGCGCAAGCCCGTGTCCAGTACCCAGCGGTCGTCCACCAGCAATGCGGCGTGGGCAACTCTCAGCGGCGGGCCGGCGACCAGCACGTATTCCAACCGGTCTGGGTGGTATCCCAGGTGAATCAGGCGGTCGGCCTTGGCGACGGCGTAAGCTTTGCAGTCCCAAGCGGTCAACCAGTCGAGATCGGCAACGTCTGGCCAGTCGTTCAGGCAGAGATCGCCGGGGCAGGGCCGACCCTGCCGGTTCACTGCGGCATTGACCTGAGCCAGTTCGGCTGGTACGACAGGAGATGGCTGCGGCGATGCTGCTGGCGGCGTCTGGCAGCCACCGGCGAACAGCAGCAAGGCGAGTAAGAGTAGGGAGGGGTGGTAATGGAGGCGCGACATGGATACTAGCATGATAAGTTGATCGTTTTTTTCCGACCGCTCGCCTGCTTCCCGGCACAAGACCGTCTTCGCTTCATTGACAATGGGTATCACGCAGTAGGAGCAATTCCATGCCCCAGCTTGCTTTTATCACCGGCGCCACCTCCGGGTTCGGCGCTGCTTGTGCCCGCCGCTTCGCGGTCGCCGGTTGGTCGCTGGTTTTGTGCGGCCGGCGCCAGGACCGATTGGATGCCCTGCGCGCCGAGTTAGCCGGTATTCCAGTGTACGCCTTCCCGCTCGACGTGCGCGACGGCGCGGCTGTCAAGGCCGCCATTGCTGACCTACCGCCGGAATTTACCGAGATTGATGTGTTGGTTAACAACGCCGGTTTGGCGTTGGGCTTGGAGCCTGCCCATCGTTGCGACATGGAGGATTGGGAACGGATGGTGGATACCAATATCAAGGGGTTGCTCTATTGCACACGAGCCATCCTGCCTGGCATGGTGGCTCGCGATCACGGTCATGTGATCAATATCGGTTCGGTGGCCGGCAGTTATCCCTATCCGGGTGGCAACGCTTACGGCGGCACCAAAGCATTCGTCAAACAATTTTCCCTGAATCTGCGTGCCGATCTGCTGGGCACTCGGGTGCGGGTGACCAACATCGAACCGGGTTTGGCGGAGAGCGAATTTTCCCTGGTGCGTTTCAAGGGCGACGATACCCAGGCCGCCAAAGTCTATCAGGGTACTCAGCCGCTGCGGCCGGAGGACATCGCCGACATCGTGTACTGGGCAACGAGTCGGCCGGCTCATGTCAATCTCAATAGCATCGAAGTGATGCCGGTGTGCCAAGCCTTCGCGCCGCTTGCGATCAGTCGCGAGAGCTGAATCGGGGATCAAGCAGGGTCACTAAGGCCGCAGGGGGCTGAGTACCGGTCAGGCCAGATCCGTCGCCGTGTTGTCTCGGCCCGACTCGAAAATGGAGTCAGCCGTTTTCTGCTGCTTGGTCCAGAGCCGAGTGGTGAGCCGGTAGTACAGCGCAAACATGGCAAGGAAGGTATAAAACTGCCAGTGTTCGGGTACTTTCAGCCGCCAGGCCAGGACACCGCCAGCGGCGGCGAGCGTGGCGGCAGCCAGCAGGATCGCACAAACCCGGCCATCCGTCAGGCCGAGGCCGAGCAGTAGGTGGTGAAGGTGCTGGCGATCGGCGGCGAACGGACTGCGGCCGGCGTGGATGCGGCGAGCCATCACCGCGACGGTATCCATCAACGGCAGGGCCACGATCCAGATTGCGGTGACCGGCGCCATCACCGCCTCCCGACCCTGGGACAGTTGAACCAGGAACCAGCCCAGGACAAAGCCGAGCATGGTGCTGCCGGCGTCGCCCATGAACACGCTGGCGCGAGTCCGCCAAGGATGACGCAGGTTGAAGCAAAGGAAGCCGGCAATCACCAGAACCAGTACTGACAGAGCGCCAAGTATCCCGCTCTCGGTGACCGGAGCGAGCAGGTTCAGGATGATCAGGCAAAGAGTGGCGAGCAACGCCAACCCGCCAGCGAGGCCATCAAGCCCATCGATCATATTGAAAGCGTTGATGACCCCAACCACGGCGAAGATGGTGATTGGGATCGTGAAGTTATCAAGCAGGATGTTACCCCACCCGAACAGGTCACCCAGGCTGGTCAAGGCTACGTTCCCAGCCAGCGTCATCAACAGAATGGCGCCGATCTGACACAGAAAGCGCGGAGTGGGGCGCAGGGAAAACAGGTCGTCGTAAAGGCCGACCAAGGTGAGCATGGTCATGCAGATCAGCAACACGCCAAAGGCGTGGGGTCGTTCCGCAAGCAACAATATGCTCGCGCAAAACGCCATGCACATCGCTACTCCACCAACCATGGGAACCGGATCGCGATGATGTTTGCGGTCGCTTGGTCGGTCGATCCAGCCCAGGACCCGCGCTGGCTTAATCAACAAGGCGATGAGTCCGGCGCTGTACAAGAACGCGCTTAGGAGTGGCAAATAATTCCATAACTGGTCCATAGTAACGTTCGCCTAAAGACTTTAGGGATAATTTGTCAAGTATAAAAAGCATGTCCTTATTAAGGAACATAGCAAGTGTTCCTATAAGAAGCAGTATATTTATTAATGTAATTTTTAAGTGCAGTCAAGGTCTGTAGAGTAAAAATGTTTCAGATGCCCTGAAATAGTTTGATTCTTTACGACTCGATCATCCCCTTCAGCATGACTCCCTCCACTCCGACGACCCGTAGCCGGGTTCCAGCCGGACAATCCTGCTCCACCAGGATTTTCCAGGTGCTATCGTCGACTCGAATCTTGCCGTGCCCGTTGATCACCGGCGCATCCAGGGTGAATACCCGACCAACGTACTGATGACCACGGCGATTGAGTAGTGGGTCATCAGTACGAGTCGGGTGCCGTCGTAGCCATAACCGCCAGGCGACGATGGAACCCACCGACAGTAGCGCGAATAGCAGCACCTGGTAGGTCCATGCCAGCGCCGGCAGTACAGTCAGCGTCAGCCCCACCAGTAGCGCCGCTACCCCCATCCATAGAAAGAAGAAGCCGGGAGCGATGGCCTCGATTATCATCAGCACCACACCCAGCAGCCACCAGTTCCAGTAAACCGGCTCCAACAGCCAGCCGTTCACGAGCGTGTCTCCGCCTTGCTTAAAGCCTCCCGCGTCAATTCGGCCACTCCGGCCAGCGTGCCGATCAGCCCCGAAGTGTCTAGCGGCATCAACAGTACTTTCTGGTTCGGCGCCGCCGCCAGCTTTGCCACCGCCTCTACGTATTTCTGCGCCACGAAGTAGTTGATTGCTTGCACGTCGCCTTTGCCGATGGCTTCCGATAGCATCAGAGTGGCGCGGGCCTCGGCCTGAGCCAGTCGCTCGCGGGCTTCGGCGTCGCGAAAGGCGGATTCCTTACGACCCTCGGCTTCGAGAATAGCCGCCTGTTTGAGTCCTTCGGCTTCCAGAATAGCGGCCTGGCGCGCACCTTCAGCGGTGAGAATCGACGCCCGCTTGTCCCGCTCGGCCTTCATTTGTCGTGCCATCGAGTCCACCAGATCCTTGGGAGGGGCGATGTCCTTGATCTCGATGCGAGTGACCTTGAGACCCCACGGCGTGGTGGCTTCATCGACCACGGTGAGTAGTCGGGCATTGATGTCGTCGCGCTTGGACAGCAGTTCGTCCAGGTCCATCGAGCCCATCACCGTGCGGATATTGGTCATGGTGAGGTTGAGGACGGCGAATTCCAGGTTGTTGACTTCGTAGGCGGCCTTGGCGGCGTCCAGCACTTGATAGAACACGACCCCATCCACCTGGATCATGGCGTTGTCCTTAGTGATGATCTCCTGCGAGGGGACATCTAGCACCGTTTCCATCATGTTGATTTTATGACCGATGCGGTCGATGATCGGGACGATGAGATTCAGGCCGGGCCGCATGGTTTCGGTATAGCGGCCGAAGCGTTCGACCGTGTATTCCATGCCTTGTGGCACCGCCTTGACACCCAGAACGATCAGGATGACCGCCAGCATCGCCAGCGCCACCACAAATGCGGAAAAGCCCTCCAGCATGACGATTTCCTCCAATATAAGTGGGGTAAAGCTTAAAGACTAAAGGGTGGAGAGAAAAGGACCAAGTCCAGCGCTTGGTCGATACGCCGTCGCCACTTGCTGCTGAGTTACTCTGCGCCTTCACCTGGGATCGAACCCGAGCGCGCGTCCACCACCACATGCAAAGGTTGATCTTTGTGGTCCCACGCCACCACCTGCCAGCGCATCGCGCCGGTTTCGTCCACATAGAGCGAAGCCGAGTCGAGGGAGAGGGTATCGGTGCGGGTGATCAGCGCCGCTTGGGCCACCGGCAGTACACGGTCGAGATCGTACAGCCAGGATCCCAACACCAGTGGAGTCAGCGGTGTGGTGGCGGTCAGTTCATCCCATTCGACCTCGTCGGCCATCTGCTCGAATTCCCGGTCCACGGCAGTGACCGCAAGTTGGCTGGCCGTCGGGTCAAGCAGGATGTCGAAGCTGTACAATCGCCGGATGCGCCGTTGCGGCTGATCCTCGCAGCCACGGAAGGTGTAGCGCAGCTCCCGGATCTGTGCCGCGCCTTCGGTGCCGCCGTCCAACTCCGTCACCACCGCTTCCAACACCGCGTGCGGATCGGTGTGCTGGGCCAGCGGCCGAACGATCGAATAGCCGGCGCGGACGGTGGCGATCTCGGTTCCAACTGGCAGCGACTGGCGGTCGACCAGGATAGTGGCGGCGCTGCCGACGAAGACGGACGCGTCAATCCCATGGTTGGCCAGTACTCGACGGGCGTGACGGTCGGCGGCGCGCAGGTATAGGCTGGCCAGCGGCCAAGCTTGGCGCCAGACCCCCACCAGTGCCGCCCACGGCCGCAGCCGGCTCGTCTGGCTGTCCCGATCCGTCCGCAACCAACCCTCCGCGATCAGCGCCTGAATTTCGCGGGCGTGGTTATCGGCCAGCAGGCCGGTGGGATCGTGGGTGGCTCGGCCAGATGGATTCGGGTCCACCACTTGTGCGAGGGTGGTCACCAGCGCTTGGTGCAAGGCGTATAGCGCGCGTGGGTCCCAGATGTCCTTCAGTTGCAGTCGCGCCATGTAGGCGGGTGGAGGCAAACTGTAAGGCAAATTCAGGTTGTTGGTGGCCAGTACCCGGCCATCTTGCAATTGGGTTGAGAACTCGACGAAATCGTGCGGTGGGCGGGAGCCGATCGCGAACCGAATGTGAGCGATCAGGGCGACGCTACCTTGTTCCGGTTGCGCCAGCAGGCGCAGCCACAACACTGCGCCCTGGATGAGATCATCGCTGCGGAAATCGTCACAGTGGATGAAACCGGCGGCGGTCAGTGATGCGGTAGCGTCGGCGAGTGTGAGCCAAGCAGCGTCAGGTAATTCCGTTTCCTGGATCGGAGCGAAGTGTGGCCGCAGCGGCTGACGGACACGCCACAGTGCCAATGGTGTTCCGAATAGCAGTTGCAACAACAGGGCGGGTGGAGCGATCAGCCATTTGATCAGGCGAATCAACAAGACCAGAGTGTACGATGGCAGCAGTACGACGGTACGCAGCAACAACAGTAGTAAATGGCGCACCAACGGTCCTCGCTTCAGTTCTCGTCGTCCAACTGGCCAAGGCTGAAGAATTTGCCCTCGCTCCATACACCATAATCGTGGCCACCGTTGGCCGCTGGTCGCTCCTCGCCCAGTTCGATCAGTTCCAGGAACACCGCTCGGCTCAGGAGTGCGCGCAAACCGCCGCGTACATGAATGTAGGGCGAGGGTTCGCCACCGGGGCTGCGGTATTCGACCATCAGCGGATGGGCGGAGCCGGCGCTAACCCGATCGTCCAGGTTAGTGGTGAAAAGCAACCGCTGCTCGCGGCCGGTGCCTTCGGCATCCAACCGCACCGCTAGGAACGGTGCGTCATCGACTTGAATGCGCCATTTTTCCACCGGCGTAACCAAGTAGTAATGACCGTCTGGATCGTATCGCAGGATGGAGGCGAACAGCCGAACCAGGGCTCCGCGCTGGATGGGCCTACCTTCATGGGACCAGACGCCGTTGCGGGCAATGCGCAGATCCATATCGCCGCTGAGAGGCGGGTTCCAGCGCTCAACTGGCGGTAGCGACGGGGCGGACGACAGTTGGGAGGCCAGGGTTTCCGGGTCAAGAGTGGAGCGACGCATGACTGGGGTCGGAGCTTAGGGTGCGGTTTCCCGTTCACCTTTATTATGAAGGATGAACGACCGTGCGGCGAAGCTTCATCGCTCGGAGTCCCCGTCAGTTTTGCTCAAGACGAGATTTGTGAGCTGAAACGCCGCACGCCCTTGCCCGGTTTGGGCAAGCGTGCGGGTTGACTCCTTATAGTAAGGAGCGCGAAGCGGGTTTTTCTCAGCCCTCGACGGTGACTCGTTGCAGCCCGCGGTAGATCCGAATGACCTTGTCCGGGAACGAGGAACGCGTGCCCAGGCTACCGTTGTAGTTGAGCAGCGCCCGGCGCAGGTCGCCGGAATGGTCTTCGAGATATTCCACCAGGATTTGTGAGCCGGTGTGGATGTTCTTGGCGGGGTCGAACAGCTCGCGGGTGCCGCCGATTTTCCGAATCTTACCCTTATGGGAACCCGGCATTACCTGCATCAGGCCACGGGCGCCGACCCGGCTGACGGCACGCTCTTTGAACGTCGATTCGACGGCGATGACGGCGAGGATGAGCTCCGGGTCCACATCGTGGCGCTTGCCGTTGCGAATCGCTTCGCGAACGATTCGTTGTGCCCTGGCTTCCGGGACCCGATACTTGCTCTGGATGTGGTTGGAAAGGCTGGTGACTTTCCTTTGGTCGGCCGGCTTGAGTTCGACGGCATCGGCATCGGCATCGGCATCGGCGCCGAAATCGGCGCCGAAATCGGAATTGATGGCCGCAATGATTGGGTTGGGCTCCTCGCCACGGATTGTCTCCGGCGATTGAGCCAGCGCTGCGACAGGCACTAGAAAGGCCGCGCACAGCAGTCCTGACTTAAGGGTCAGAGTAAGCCTTTCCTTGACGCATTCCGTGAACTCCATAAAAGACCTCCATCGTTGATCAGCACGAACTGATAGTGCTCAATAGGCCCATATCCTGGGTTGGCTCCGGTTCCTCCTCCCTGAACCCAGCCGGATTGCTCCGGTGCCGTGGACCCGACTAAGCAACTCCGGGAACATGGCCTGCCAGCCTGATTTCCGGTGTCGCCTGATGTTCCTAAGCCAGTATCGAGCTACGGTGCCTGGTCTATGGCAGGAACATACTGCAATACAGCATTGGTAACTATGAAAGCACGGGATCAAAATGTTTTGCAAGTATCAGATTGCCAAATAAATAATTTTTATGTATTGGGTAATTGCTTTCTGACCGCTGTTTATTTATTAAATTAATGTTAAAAAACAATATGTTAAATTAACGCGGATTCTTGTCGGTAAATTATTTAAAAATTTAATAAAAACAAATAGTTATAAAATTTTTGCAAATTGGAAAAAAAGAACATTTGCCAATCGATAGCGATTATTTTTTCGATGACAGTTTCAGTTTCAGATTAGTGTCACTTTTACAATTAATACAATTTAAATCAAATTTGGTTTAAAATTTTATTTTTCAAAGTGAGCGCTAGGCTCATGATTTATTTTTTTTAACTATTTGATAGATATATATTTTTATAAGAAACACCAGGGCTGGTTCTGATTCGATATGAAACGGGACTGTTGGTGAACGAATCCTGAACCGGTCGTTTGCGATGAGGGGAAGAGTACAATGACGATGCCCCCCCGGTCCGGGCTCAGGGTTTGTTTGGTGGCTTGGAACGAGGGGCTGGCGTGCCCCGGATGGATGGAAAACCGAGGTTCCATGGGACGGCAATTTTCCAGGTTTAGCCGCGAAAAATTTTGTGCGAACGATTGACAGAGGAGTGACGATGGGCAACCGACTTTCCAAAATCTACACGCGTACCGGGGACAAGGGGACTACCGGGTTGGGTAACGGGGATCGGGTTGCCAAGGATTGCCTACGTATCGAGGCGATCGGCGTGGTCGATGAATTGAACTGTATTGTTGGTCGGGTACTGGTTCATGATCTGCGCGAACCCATTCGCGACTGCTTGCAGGATGTGCAGCACAAGCTGTTCGATCTGGGAGGGGAGTTGAGTATTCCCGGCTACCAGGCGATTAAAGAGGATGATGTGGCGCAGTTGGAAGAGGCGCTGAATGAATTCAATGCACAGTTGCCGCCGCTCAAGGAATTCATACTACCTGGGGGCGGGCGGGCGGCGGCGGATTGCCACATGGCACGGGCGATTTGTCGACGCGCCGAGCGGCGAGTCGTATCGCTAGCGCGGACGGAACAAACCAGCGAGCATGTGCAGGTCTACCTGAACCGGTTGTCGGATCTGCTGTTCGTGCTGTGCCGGATTCTCGCCCGGGATGAGGGTGGGATCGAGGTGCTGTGGCGCAATCCAGGGCGAGGTTGAGGCAGCGGCTGGACAGATCGAACTGTTGATCCGAGCAGCCGGAAGGTACTTTTATCGCCGCTATCGCCGCGCGATTCGCCAGCAATGATGGATTTTGGGTTGGCGGGCAAAGTCGGGTGGCAGCGTGCGTCGGCTCCAATCCTCGATCCGCAGATCGGCCAGAGCATCCCGGTCCAGCCGGAACGCGCGATGGTTGGTGGAGAAAATCAGCACGCCGTCCGGCGCCAACAGCCGCAGCGTCTGACGCAGCAGGCCAACATGATCCCGCTGCACGTCGAACGATTCCGGCAATCGTTTGGAATTGGAAAAAGTCGGCGGGTCGAGAAAAATCAAGTCGTAGCATTCCCGCGCCTGATCCAGCCATTGCCGGCAGTCGGCTCGAATCAGGGCGTGGTGGGGGCCGTGGATGCCGTTCAACTCCAGATTGCGCCGGGCCCAGTCAAGATAAGTTGCCGACAGATCCACGGTGGTGGTGCTGGCCGCGCGCCCCAATGCGGCGCAAACAGTCGCCGTGCCGGTGTAGCCGAACAGGTTGAGGAAATGCCGTCCAGTTGCCAGTTCGCCCAGCTTTTGCCGGGTAATGCGGTGATCGAGGAATAGCCCGGTGTCCAGATAGTCGGTGAAATTGACCCAGAAGCGGGCCGCTCCCTCGTGAACTTCATGGAAACGTCCCTGTTCGGCCCGCTTCTGGTATTGGTTGGTTCCCCGCTGCCGCTGGCGGACCTTGAGGAAGACCTGCTCCGGTGGTAGTTCCAGTAGCGCCGGCAACACCGTGAGTACCTGCTCCAGCCGTTCGCGTGCCTTGGCGGGATCGATGCTGGCGGGGGGTGCGTATTCCTGTACGTGCAGCCATCGTTCGTAACGATCCACCGCTACCGCGTATTCCGGCAAGTCGGCATCGTACAAACGATAGCAACGCACCCCTTCCCGTTCCACCCAGCGGCCGAGATGGCGCAGGTTTTTGCGTAGTCTGTTGATGAAGCCCTCGGTGCCGCTTCCGGCCATGCGCTCCAATATCCGAGTCCGAGCACGCTGGTCGGACGCCTCCCGGTCGACGAAAAAGGTGGGTTCGATCCGAAAGCGCAGCAACCGGCATTCCAGTGGGCCGTTGTAAAAGACATGGGTTTTTTCGGCGCGCAACCCCATGCGTTTACCGAGTTCGGGATTGCCGGTGAGGATCGCGGCCCGCCAGCCGCTAAAACGGGTTTTCATCCGCTCGCCGATTTGGCGGTATAACGCAGCCAGTTCGTCCCGTTCGCCCAAGCGTTCGCCGTAGGGTGGGTTGCTGATCAATAGTCCTGGTGGACCGTCCGGTGGTTCGATGTCGGTCAGTTCTCGCCGCTCGATGTCGATCCGGTTGGCCACCCCGGCGTGGCCGGCGTTGATCAGTGCCGCCCGAACGGCCTTGGGATCGTGATCGCTGGCCAGAATCAGTGGAATACGATTTAGACCGATCTCCCATCGCTGTCGCGCTTCGGCCAGCAGGCGGTTCCACAACGCCGGCACATGGCCCAACCAACCACTGAAACCCCAGTGCTCGCGCAACAGGCCGGGTGCCCGGTCGCCGGCGATCCAGGCCGCTTCGATGGCCAGCGTACCGGAACCGCATAGCGGGTCGAGCAAGGGGCCACCGGTCGCGGCGATGGCCGGCCAGCCGGCTTTCAGCAGCAGGGCGGCGGCCAGGGTTTCCTTCAGCGGTGCCGCCACCGTGGCCGTACGATAACCGCGCCGGTGCAGGCTGTCGCCGGACAGGTCGAGGCCGATCAGGGCTTGACCGTCGTGGGCCTGAACCTGGATGCGCAGGTCCGGCCGCAGCCGGTCGACGCCGGGTCGCCGGCCGCAACACGCCAGAAACCGATCCACGATGGCGTCCTTGATCCGCTGCGCGCCGTAGTGGCTGTGATCGATACCGGTACAGGTGCCGCCGAAATCCACGGCGAGCGAGCCATCCGGGTCCAAGTGCTCTTCCCAGGGCAGTTCATGAACGCCGTTGTAGAGTTCGTCGGCGTCGGTGGCAGCGATTTCGGCCAGTACCAGCAGCACCCGGCTGGCGGTCCGTGACCACAGACAGGCGCGATAGGCGAGTTCCAGCGGTCCCTGAAAACGGATGCCGCCGCGGATGGGTCTAGTCTCCGCCGCGCCTAACCCGGTCAGTTCCGCTGTCAGCAGCGGTTCGACGCCAGCCGGTCCGGTGGCGATAAAAAGGGGTTCATCCATGGGTTAATCCTCGATGGCGACGTTGACCAATATCGGTTGGAGCAATCGCTGGACATCGGTCGACGCCAGACTGACCAGTAGACCGCGCCTGCCGCCGTTGAGATAGACCAGCGGCAATGCCAAGATGCTTTCTTCCAGGTAGACCGGCATGGATTTGCGAGTGCCGAAGGGCGAAGTTCCGCCGACCAGATAACCGCTATGTTTATGGGCCGTGGCTGGGTCGCAGGGATGAATGGTCTTGACTCCCAACAGTCGGGCCAGTTCACGGGTGGATACTTTGCGATCGCCGTGCATCAGTACGATCAGCGGTTGCCGTTGGTCATTTTCCATGATCAGGGTTTTGATGACATGGTGCTCGTCCACTCCCAGGCAGTGTGCGCTGTGAGCGGTGCCACCATGCTCTTCGTAAGAGTACGGATGTACGCTGAAGGCGACTTGGTGGTCCCGAAGGAATCGGATCGCGGGGGTCATTGAAAATTTAATTTTGCTCATTGCATTTTTTTCGTGAGGGTTTGTTGTTTATTTGTTTATTTGATAATTGTTGTAAGTAAAATAAAAATTGTATTATTTATAATAATATCCAGCGCAAAGAAATGGTAATATTAATGTATTTATATGTAAAATAACATATTTTAAATAGAACTTTTTCAATTCTAGATGAGATCTCCATTGGGTTGGTCGTTTGATGACAACATTTAATTGTTCGAGTAGATACTAAGGAATCAATTTTTTGTTGCTTAATGGCAAAAAAAATAGTGGTATGTCTGATTCTTGATTTGGCAAACTTGATTTGCTTAGATGAAGCGGAAGCTCACCAATAAGTAGTTGCTGGGAGGATTTTACGACAATGCGAACAGACGCAACGCTTCAGGGCAGCAATAATGAAGAGGGTCAGCCGGAACTGGGCAGGCGGGGATTTCTGAAACTGGCGGTGGGTGGCCTTGGCGCCTTGACCTTGATGCCAGCCCTGTTGGAGGCGGCTATCCGGCGCGATCGCTATCTGCTGTTCTACAACCCCAACACCGGCGAGAGTATCCGCCAAGTCTACTGGACCCCTCGGGACGGTTATATCCGCGAGGCCATTGGCGAGGTGAGCTGGGGATTGCGCGACCATCATAACGATCAGGTCAAGCTGTTCGATACCAACGTCCTGGATCAGCTCTACGCCCTGCAGGTGCAGATTAGCCCCGGTAGGCCGGTGCATGTCATCAGCGGCTACCGGTCGCAAAGTACCAACAGCATGCTGCGCGAGCATAGCCGACGCGTGGCCCGCAACAGCTACCATATCCAGGCCATGGCGCTCGATATTCGCCTGCCGGACGGTCGAGTATCGGATTTGTATCAAGCGGCCCGTTCGCTGGGTGCTGGAGGGGTCGGTTACTATCCCTATTCCAACTTCGTGCATGTCGACAGTGGCCCGGTGCGCTACTGGAGCTAAGTGGGCGTAACGCGCGAAAACATGCTATCGCGATTGCCGGTGCTGATTTCTTCAGTGTTGCGAGTTGGCTGACTGAGGTCACCGCCCGATATTTTGTGCAAGAGTTCCTCTACGGCATCGTTCCATCCGTTTTTAAGGGCGCAAAAACAAAGAGGCGGCAAAGGCCGCCCCTTTGTTGTGTTGCGATCCGGCCGATGCTTGCCCGTGCTAGAACAGTAGCCGTGGCAGGAACAGGCTGATCTGGGGGATGTAAGTAACGATGATCAGGAAGCTCAGCATGACCATCAGCCAGGGCAAGGCAGCTTTCACCACATCCCATAATGGCATGCCGGTGACGCCGGCGGTGACGAACAGATTCAATCCCACCGGTGGGGTGATCATGCCGATCTCCATGTTGACCACCATGATGATGCCCAAGTGGATCGGATCGATACCGAGTTGAGTGGCGATGGGGAAGAAAATCGGTGCCAGGATCAGCAGGATCGACGATGGTTCCATGAAGTTGCCGGCAACCAACAGCACGATGTTGACCACGATCAGGAATTGCCAGCCCGACAGTCCCCAGCCGACGATGGTTTCCGCCATGACCTGCGGAATGCGCTCGGTGGTCAACACATGGGCGAACAACATGGCGTTGGAAATGATGAACAGCAGCATCACCGTCACCTTGCCGGCGTCCGCGAATACTCGGGGTATGTCGCGGAAGCCCATGTCGCGGTGGATGAACAGGGCAACCACGAAGGCGTAGACTGCGGCGACCGCCGCCGCCTCGGTGGCGGTGAAGAATCCGCCGTAGATGCCGCCCAGCACCACGATGATCAGACCCAGTCCCCAGATGGCCTCTCGGGTCGCCACCAATAATTCCCGAAACGAAACCCGTGGTTGCAGCGGAATCTTCATTTTCTTCGCGCTGACGAAAATGGCGATCATCAGCATCAGGCCCAGCACGATGCCGGGCACCACCCCCGCCATGAACAATTGACCGACCGAGGTTTCGGTGGCAGCGGCATACACCACCATCACGATCGATGGCGGAATCAGAATTCCCAGGGTGCCGGCGTTGCAGATGATGCCGGCGGCGTATTTCTGCGGATAGCCGCCCTTGACCATGGCGCCGATCACGATGGAGCCAATCGCCGCAACCGTGGCCGGTGACGAACCCGACACCGCTGCGAATAACATGCAAGCCAGTACCGAGGCGATGGCCATGCCGCCGGTGATATGGCCGACCGCTGCGACGGCGAAGCGAATCAGCCGCTTGGCTACGCCACCGGTGGTCAGAAACGCCGAAGCCAGCACGAAGTAGGGAATTGCTAACAGGGTGTAGTGCTCCATGGTGTCGAACAGCTTCAACGACATGGAGGCCAGCGAATCGTTGGTGAAGAACAGAATGGTCAGGATGCTGGATAAGCCC
Source organism: Candidatus Competibacter phosphatis (assembly GCF_012939995.1). Classification (GTDB taxonomy): domain Bacteria; phylum Pseudomonadota; class Gammaproteobacteria; order Competibacterales; family Competibacteraceae; genus Competibacter; species Competibacter phosphatis. Next base: position 13,892 of record NZ_SPMZ01000040.1, read on the forward strand.
AAAGAGAAAGCGATGGGAACGCCCATCAGCAGGAAAACGAACAGGATGGTAAATAGGAATAGCGAAGTCATGGCGCCTTCTCCTGACGGGCGGGGTCAGCGGGATGCAGAATTTCGACCGCCTCGACTACCTCGACCCCTTCGACCGATTCGATGGCTTCGCGGGCTTCGTCGGCCAGTTGCAAGCCTTCCTGCTGACCAAGGAGGGTACGCCAGCCGACTTGTAGCAGCCGTAGCAGAGCTAGGAAAAGCCCGATGGGCAACATGATGAAGGGGATCCAGCGTGGGACAGGTAAATCCTGAGCTTCGATACCCAGATCGTAGAGCTTGTAGACATAGCCGACCGAACCGACCAGCATGATGATGCAATAGGCGCAACAGGCCAGCACCCCGAGCAGGCCGATGATGCGGCGCAGCTTATGTGGAAACTGACGTACCAGCACGTCGATGCCGATGTGTGCGCCAGTCCTGATCCCGTAGGAAACGCCGAACAGCACGAGCCAGGCGAACAGATAGGTGACCAGTTCCAGTGCCCAGGTAAAGCCGGTACCAAGTACATAGCGGTTGATCACCTGAACGAAAGAGATGGTGACCATCAGCGCCAGCAGTAGGGCGATAAACCCTTCTTCCAGATGATGGACAATGCGGGCAAACATGGGAAACCCTCCGAACGGAAGCCTGAAAAACTACCCTCCCGGCGCTTGCGGTGTCGCCGGGAGGGGACGGCTTATATAGGCCCGCTGTTATTTGCCATTGCTAGCCAGAGCCGCATCGACGACATCCTTGCCGATAGCGGAAGTGAACTGGTCGTAGACCGATTTCATGGCCTTTTTCCAAGCCGCCAACTCTTCGGGGGTAAGCGCCAGGATTTCACTCTTGCCGGAGTCCTTGATCTTCTGGCGGTCGCTATCGCTGAACTCGGTGGCCCACTTATTGACCTGTACCGTAACCTCGGTGAGGATTTCTTCTAGGGTCTTGCGCACGTCGGCGGGCAGACCGTCCCAGAACTTGGTGTTAGTCACCAGCATGTAGCCCAGATAGCCGTTGTTGGTTTCGCTGATGTACTTCTGGACTTCGAAGAACTTCTGCGAATATATGTTCGACCAGGGGTTTTCGGCACCATCGACCACGCCGGTTTCCAAGGCTTGGTAAACTTCCGAGAAGGCCAGTTTTTGCGGGAAGGCGCCGACGGCCTTGAACTGTGCTTCGAGAATGTCGGAAGACTGGATACGGAACTTCATGCCCTTGGCGTCTTCGGGCTTGCGCAACGGCTTGTTGGCCGAAAGCTGCTTCATGCCGTTATCCCAATAGCCGAGACCGGTCAAACCCTTCTTTTTCATTGAGCTAAGAATGGCTTGGCCAGTCGGACCGTTCTGGAAGCGGTGGACCGCATCAATGTTCTTGAACAGGAACGGCAGGTCGAACACCTGAACCTGCTTGGTGTAGCGGTCGAACTTCGAGAGCGAGGGCGCGATCAGTTGTACGTCGCCAAGCAGCAGCGCTTCCATTTCCTTGCCATCACCGAACAGCGAGCTGTTGGGATAGACTTCCACAGTCACTTTGCCTTTCAGTCGTTCCTCGGCCAGTTTCTTGAACAACAGGGCGCCCTTGCCCTTGGGAGTGTTCTCGGCGACCACATGCGAAAATTTGATCACGATTTCCGCGTGAGCGATTCCGCTGAGTAGGGCCAAGGTGGCGCCCGCCAGCAGGGCATGAAAGAGGCTTGATTTGCGCATGAGCAGCATTCTCCTTTGGATGTCGTCTTTCTTGGTTTTAACGGTTCAAGGACTAATCGATAACATTGGTCCGATCATTCGGATTCGCGGCGGAACCGGAACCCTGGGAATAAGCATAGAAAAGAAATAGCGTTATGCGCGGATAACGCGCACAACGGCCATTTGTTGCACCTTGATGGGGAGAGAGAATTTTAACCGCGAATGCCGGTGCCCCGGCGTAGCAGCCACAAGCTGTAGCCAAACAGGACGGCGACGAACAGCAGGATGATGACGAAGGCGAAACGGATGTCGATGTCCGACACGCCCAGGATGCCGTAACGGAAGGCGTTGATCATGTAAAGGATGGGGTTGAACAGGGATGTGGTCTGCCAGAACGGTGGCAACATCTTGATGGAGTAGAAGATGCCGCCCAGATAGATCAGTGGGGTAAGCACGAACGTGGGTACCACCGAGATGTCATCGAAGCTCTTGGCGTAAATGCCGTTGAGCAATCCGGCCAGAGCGAACAGTACCGAGGTCAGGACGATCACCGCCAGCGTGACCAGCGGATGCCGCCATGGCAGGTCGGCGAAAAACAGCGAGACCGCCGCGACCACGCCGCCCACCGCCAGGCCCCGCGCCACCCCGCCGCCGACGAAGCCCAGCACGATGATGGTGTTGGGTAGGGGCGAGACCAGCATTTCCTCGATGTGCCGCTGAAACTTGGAGCTGAAGAACGAGGACACCACGTTCGAATAGGCATTGGTGATCACCGCCATCATGATCAGCCCCGGTGCGATGTACTGGGGATAGCTCAAACCTTCCACCGGCCCGATTTGGGCACCGATCAGCTTGCCGAAAATGATGAAATACAGCGCGGTGGTCACCGCCGGCGGCAGGATGGTCTGGATCCAAATACGCAGAAAACGCAGGGTTTCCTTGATGAGGATGGTTTGCAGGGCAACGAATTGGGTGCGAATGTTCATGGGGTGATTGGTTCCAGGTTGCTGACGCCCATTCCCGCTGGCAACGGCGCCATACTCTACTAATATTTCAGTTAGTTTTCATGGTTCGGACAGTGTGGCGCATACCGTGGCGCAAACGGGGCGTCGGGTGAAGACCGTCAATAATAGAGGGATGCCGGCATGTCGGACGAGAACGCGCAAACCGCAACAGGGATGCCTGAAAATTCCGAACGTGCGCCTTCCCAGGAGCACGACCCTCAGACCACGAAGCTACCGATGAGCGGCATCCGCGTCATCGACGTGGGTACCTTTCTGGCTGGCCCTTACGCGGCTTCGGTGCTGGGCGAATTCGGTGCCGAGATACTCAAGGTGGAGCATCCGCTGGCGGGCGATCCGATGCGGCGCTTCGGTACGGCGACCAAGCGTCACGATGCCACCCTGGCCTGGCTCAGCGAAGCGCGCAATAAGAAATCGGTGCTGATCGACCTGCGCCAGCAAGAGGGCGTGCAACTGTTCCTCAAGCTGGTCGGGAAATCCGACGTGCTGATCGAAAACTTTCGGCCGGGGACCATGGAAGAGTGGGGTATCGGTTGGAAGGAGCTGAGCGAGATCAATCCCGGACTGGTTTTCTTGCGGGTGTCTGGTTACGGCCAAACCGGACCCTATCGCCACCGCTCCGGCTTCGCGCACATCGCCCACGCTTTCGGTGGGCTGTCCTATCTGGCCGGTTTTCCGGGTGAGACGCCGGTCGTGCCCGGCACCGCGCCTTTGGGCGATTACCTGTCGAGCCTGTACGGTGCGATCGGCATCATGCTGGCGCTGCGCCACCGGGAGAAAACCGGGCGCGGCCAGATCGTCGATATCGGTATTTACGAGGCCGTGTTCCGCCATCTGGATGAAATCGCCGCTTCTTACGGTTTGTTCGGCAAGATCCGGGAACGCGAGGGTGCCGGCAGTTTTGTCGCGGTGCCGCACGGGCATTTCCGCACCCGGGACGATAAGTGGATCGCCATCGCCTGCACCACCGACAAGATGTTCGAGCGACTGTCCGAGGCGATGGAACGGCCGGAACTGGCTTCTTCCCGACTCTACGGCGAGCAGCGCAAGCGGCTGGCGGCGCGCGACGAAGTCAACCGGATCGTCATCGAGTGGGTGGGGTCGCTCAGCCGCGAGGAAGTGCTGAGTCGTTGCCTGGAAAAAGAAGTCCCGATCGGCAAGGTCAACAGCATCGCCGATATCTTCGAGGACGAGCATTTCCAGGCGCGCGGCAATCTGGCCCGGCTGGAAGAGCCGGGGTTGGGCGAGGTGGTGGTGCCCGGCGTGACGCCCAGGCTGTCGCTGACGCCCGGCCAGATCAACAATCTCGGGCCGCCGATGGGTAATGCGACCTATGAAGTCATGCGCGAACTGCTCGGCTTGTCGGCCGAGGAGATCAAGCAATTGCGCCAGCGCAAAATCATCTAGCGAGCGAAAGCACCATGACGACCGCAACTTCCCAGGCTGAACTGCCGCTCGCCGGCATCCGGGTCATCGATGTGGCCACGGTGATCGCGGCGCCCTATTGCGCGACCATTCTCGGCGAATTCGGCGCCGATGTGCTCAAGGTGGAGCACCCGATGGGCGGCGACGTTTGCCGCAAGTTCGGCACGCCGACTCATCGTGGCGACACGCTGGCTTGGCTTGGCGAGGCCCGCAACAAGAAATCGGTGACCATCGACCTGCATCGCCCCGACGGCGTCGAGTTGTTCAAGCGCTTGATCGAAAAGGCCGACGTACTGTGCGAAAACTTTCGGACCGGGACGCTGGAGAAATGGGGCCTGGGTTGGGAGGTGCTGCAACGGATCAATCCCGGCCTGATCATGCTGCGGGTGACCGGCTACGGCCAGACCGGCCCGTACCGGGACCGGCCCGGCTTCGCGCGCATCGCGCATGCCGTCGGCGGCATTGCCTACCTGTCCGGGATGCCCAAGGGAACCCCCGTCACGCCGGGTTCGACCACGCTGGGCGATTATCTGACCGGTCTGTACGGCTGCGTGGGTGTGCTGATGGCTTTGCGCTACCGTGAGCAAACCGGTTTGGGCCAGTACGTCGATGCCGCTCTGTACGAGTCGGTGTTCCGCTGCACCGATGAATTGGCGTCGGCCTTTGCCATGTTCGGCACCGTGCGCGAGCGACATGGGCCGACCCACAACGATTTCGCCTGTCCCTATGGTCATTTCCCGACCAAGGACGGGAAGTGGGTGGCCCTCGCTTGTGCCACCGACAAGTTGTTCGCAAGGCTGGCCGAGGCGATGGGGCGACCGGAACTGGCTTCTTCCGGGCTCTATGGCGAACAGAAGACCCGTTTGGAGAATCGTTCCGATGTCAACGAAATCGTGCGGGATTGGTGCGGGTCCCTGACTCGCGAGGAAGTACTCAAGCGCTGTTATGCGACCGGCGCACCGGCCGGTCCGCTGAACAACATCGCCGACATCTACGGTGACCGGCAGTTTCACGCCCGGCGCAATCTGGTGGCCATCGACGACGAGGATTTGGGCGAGACTATCGTTGTGCCGTCGGTCATTCCTCGGCTGTCGGAAACGCCGGGGCAAATCCGTCATCTCGGTCCCAAACTGGGGCAGCATACCGAGGAGGTGCTCAGTGAACTGCTGGGGCTGAGCCAAGAGGAAATCGGCGAGTTGAAGAAGAAGCGGGTGATCTAGTTCCTCGCCTCATGGGTCGATTGTGGATGAGACGGGGCGGGTGTTGGATGGGGTGGACTGAAGAGCTATGACGTGTTGTCATCGCTGATACCAATCATTGGCCGATTAAGGGTTGTCGTTGAAGCTATATTTAAAGACTAGTTGATTTGAACTGCTGTGTGACTATTGCATCAAAATAAATGTCGTTAATGTTTGGTTTTAGGAGGTCTTGTTTTGTGTTAAGCGTCACATGTCAGATTTACCAAAGCTCATAGGCCGCACTTGTCTGGATGCGTTCCAGCGGCTGCTGGATGAGTGTCTCAGATTCAAAGCCTCAGAACTCTACCTCGCAAAGGTTCAGTTTAGTGCGTGCCAAGATGGAGGGCTGGCTAAGGAAGCTTACGATCAGTTTGTTGAGCATCTCAAGCCCAACTACGCGTCGCCTCAAGAGTATTTCGTTGAGCGTTCATTCATCATGCTTGTGGCTTCGTTTGAGCTCTTTCTTCAGGAGTTACTTCAAGTAATCGTTACGGCATACCCGAAGAAAGTTGGACAGATTGAATTCAAGTTGTCGGAGATCATTGATGCTGGAAGCCCAGACGAGCTTGTCCGCCAAGCTATTGATACAACGCTCAATCAGCTCATGTACAAGAAACCTAATGAATACCTAACCGCAGTGGCTAACCTTCTGTCTATTGATGCTGACGCTTTGAGGGGTGAGTGGTTGATCTTCGCCGAAGCCAAGGCTCGGCGTGATCTTGCCGTTCATAATGGATGTAAGTGCAATGCAATATATCTCCGAAAGATCAAAGAAGCAGGGCTAGTATCTCAGTACAAGCTCGGTGAGAGAGTGTTCCCACCGGCTCCCGGCTATCTGGATCAAGTCTGCAAGACATTGTCAAATCTTGCGAATGTGCTGATGGACACAGTTATCGCGAAGCACAAAGCTATCTTAAATCGATCAGCGAAGTGACCCCTAACCCTTCGCTCAAGTTGAGCGCCATAAAGCACATCTGATTGATCGACCGAAAAGAAATTTCCAATGCCATACGCACGCATAATTTCCTTGACGTCGCTAGCCATGCTGGCCTTTGCGGGTAATTCACTGCTTTGTCGAGCTGCCCTCAAGCACACCAGCATTGATGCAGCCAGCTTCACAGCAATTCGATTGATCTCTGGGGCAGTGATGCTTTGGCTAGTGGTGAGAATACGGCATGGTGTAAATACTAGCCCGAGTAACTGGTTGTCGGCGATCGCACTATTTATTTATGCGGCTGGCTTTTTCTTTTGCTTATATGAGCCTGCCTGCCGGAAGTGGTGCATTACTGCTTTTTGGCGCTGTCCAGGCAACGATGATCGGCCATGGCATTTGGTCGGGGGAACGTCTAAATAAACCGCAGCTCGTCGGCCTTATGCTCGCTTTCGGGGGACTGGTTGGCCTATTGTTGCCGGGACTCTCGGCACCGCCTCTGTATGGTTCCATATTAATGTTGGGCGCTGGGGTTGCATGGGGCGTCTATTCTTTGCGAGGGAAAGGCGTGGGTGATCCCATCAAGGTTACGGCGGGTAATTTCCTACGTGCTGTTCCTATCGCGATAGCATTGAGCCTGTTAATGGTGAACAGCATCTCTGTGGATTATGCTGGATTTTGGTACGCGGTTTCGTCGGGGGCACTAGCTTCAGGAATAGGGTACGCCATTTGGTATACAGTATTACCTGCACTGAAGGCTACCAATGCTGCAACCGTGCAACTCAGTGTTCCGGTCATTGCAGCCTTGGGTGGCATCGTTTTCCTGGGTGAGCACATAACACTGCGCTTAGTGTTGGCGTCCGTAGCTACACTCGGTGGTATCGCATTGGTCATTTTGGAAAAGCAACAAGTAAATGCTGCTCAACAAATCGTTTCAGCGGATCGCCCATAATGCCCGATTCCTGAATTTCACCATTAGGTACTCCGTAAGGCAACAGTGAACACTTCCTTACTTCTCCTCGGTGTGCTTTTTGGCTCAGTCGGGCTTGGCTATTTTTTTGTATGGCAAGAAGCAGCGAGCAGTCGTGCCTCTTGTTTGTGGTCTTGCTCTCATGGTCGTTCCTTATTTCATTTCCAGCACTGCTCTTCTCGTTATGGTGGGTGCTGTGCTCTCAGGTATTCCATATTTCGTGAAAATGTGAGCCATTATGGGGATGATGAACGATGAGTGACATCAACTTACAGGATTGGGTGGGCAGAAAGGAAGAAATCCAGGATTGCATTTATCCCACGCCAGCCAAAGCACTAGCCTTGACCTTGAATGATCGGGATTTTGCGGGCAAGGAAGGCGATCCGCTACCGGAACTTTGGCACTGGCTGTATTTTTTGCCGCTGGTTGCCCGCGCGGAAATAGGTCCAGACGGTCATCCGAAACGCGGCGGTTTCTTACCGCCGGTTGCCTTGGAGCGGCGGATGTGGGCCAGCGGTCAATTGACGTTTCACCAGAATTTATGGATCGGCGAGGTAGTTACGAAAACCTCCGAGATCCTCAAGGTGGCGGAAAAGGAGGGTAAAGCCGGCCGCATGGTGTTTGTCACCGTCCAGCACACGATCGGTTCCGCCAGCGGGATCGCCATTGAGGAACAGCAGGATATCGTTTATCTACCGATGCCCAAGCAATTCGTTCCAGCAGCACCCAATCCGGTGCCTGAAGATCTCGAATGGCAAGAGGCGTATCCCATCGATCCGGTACTGTTGTTCCGTTTCTCTGCGCTAACCTTCAACGCGCACAGAATTCATTACGACATCAATTACGCTAGCGAGGTGGAAAAATATCCGGGCCTGGTGGTGCATGGTCCCTTGCAGGCTGTGTTGCTGCTGGAATCGGCGAAGCGCAACAACCCGGATCGACGACCGGCCAGCTACCGCTTTCGCGCGCTGCGACCCCTTTTCGATTTTGACCGAGTGTCGGTTTGCGGTCGGCCTAACTCGGAAGGTGGCCACGAGTTATATACGGCCAATACCGCTAACGATATTGGCATGCAGGCCACCCTATCCTGGAGATAACGTCGATGGCGGAGAAACTGGAACGTTCGATCTTACTGGTGCCGGCTTCCAACTGGAACATGATTCAAAAGACCGCTACTTCCAACGCGGATGCGGTGTGCATCGATCTGGAAGACGCGGTGACGGTGGACGAAAAGGAAGCGAGCCGAGCCAACGTGGTTCGCGCGTACAAGGAACTGGATTTCGGCAACAAGCTGAGGATGTACCGGATCAATGGGTTGGATACCCATTATGCCTACCGGGATCTGATCGAGGTGGTGGAAGCCGCCGGCGATGGCATCGATTTGATCGTGGTCCCCAAGGTCAACCGTCCCGAGGATGTCTATGTAGTGGAAACACTGCTGACGCAGATCGAGAGCTATCGGCAATTTTCGCGCCCCATCGGCATCGAGGCGCTGATCGAGACAGCGGCCGGTTGCGTCAACATTCGGGAAATCGCAGCCTGTTCCACCCGGCTGGAAGGTTTTGTGTACGGACCCGGCGATTACGCGGCGTCGGTGCGGATGCCGATGGAATCGATCGGAGAATTGGACGACAACGACGCGGCTTATCCCGGCCATCGCTGGCACCACATCATGCATTCGATCGTCAGCGCCGCCCGTGCCTATAACAAGCGCGCCATCGACGGACCTTTCGCTGGGATCAAGAATCCCGAGGGCTTGACGCAAGCCTGCAAGATCGGGCGAGCCATGGGCTTCGACGGCAAATGGTGCATTCATCCGAGTCAGATCGAAACGGTTAATCGTACCTTTGTGCCGTCGGCAAAGGATATCGAATGGGCGCAAACCGTGTTGCGCGAGTACGAGCTCGCTCGGCAAGAGGGCAGGGGCGCCCTCAGCGTCAAGGGGAAAATGATCGATGTCGCCTCGCTCAGGATCTGCCATGGCCTGGTTGAAAGGGCTAGACTGGCGGGGTTACTCAACTGAGACGATATGTCATGGCGAAAATATTGGAAGGACTGCGAATGGTCGAGGGCACCGCCTTCGTGGCCGCGCCGCTAGCCGGTATGACGCTGGCGCAGATGGGTGCGGACGTAATCCGGTTCGACCGCATCCGGGGTGGTCTGGACCATCATCGTTGGCCGGTTACCCACGACAACAAAAGTCTGTTCTGGGCTGGCTTGAACAAGGGTAAGCGCTCCCTGGCCGTGGATGTCGGCACGCCGCGCGGGCAGGAGATCGTCACCCAGTTGATCTGTGCTCCCGGCCCGAACACGGGCATTTTTCTGACTAATCTTCGGGTGCGCGGCTGGATGGATTACGAGCATCTGAAGCAGCATCGCGAAGACCTGATCATGCTGACCGTGCTGGGCAATCGGGAAGGTGGGCCAGCGGTCGATTACACCATCAACCCCGGCGTGGGTTTTCCTCATGCCACCGGGCCGGAGGGTTCCGCCGAGCCGGTCTGCCACGTTCTGCCGGCTTGGGATTGCATCACCGGCCAGATGGCGGCGCTGGGCTTGCTGGCGGCCGAGCGGCATCGCCGGTTGACCGGGCAGGGGCAGGCGGTGGAGATCGCTCTGAAGGATGTCGCCCTAGCCATGCTGGGCAATCTGGGGATCATCGGCGAGGTGATGGTCAACGATTTCGATCGGCCCAAGTACGGCAATTATCTATACGGCGCTTACGGCAACGAATTCGACACCGCCGATGGTCGCAAGGTGATGGTGGTCGGCTTGACCCGACGGCAGTGGGACGGGCTGTGCAAGATCACCGGCTTGCAGGCGGAATTCGACGCGCTGGGCGAGAAACTGGGTTTGAATTTGAATCGGGAAGGCGATCGGTTCGAAGCCCGCGCCGAGATTACCGCGTTGTTGGCGCCCTGGTTTCTGGCTAGGAAAGTGGAGGATTTCGCCCAGGCTTTCGACGAGAGCGGGGTCACTTGGTCGGTGTTTCGCAGCTTCAAAGAGGCGGTCCGGGAAGATCCCGACCTGTCGACGCGGCATCCGATGTTCAGCCTGCTCGAACAACCGGGAATCGGCGAGTATCTGGTGCCGGGTTCTCCCTTCGAGTTTGGCGAGTTCGAGCGTACTCCGCCCAAGCGGGCCGCCGTGTTGGGCGAACACACCGACGAAATTCTATCGGGCATTCTCGGCATGAGCGACGCCGAGATTTCCCGGCTGCATGAGGACAAGGTGGTGGCGGGGCCGCGCCTTTGAGTGTTTTCGCGCCGCCGGTTCAGGCGGCGACATGCCCGTTCTTATTCACCAGTCGCACGAACAATTCTTCCAGCCGGTTGGTTTTGTTGCGCAGGCTGACCACATCGATACCTTGCGCCGACAGTGCCTGAAACAGCTCGTTCAGGCCCCGATCCTTGGAGACGTCGACCTCCAAGGTCCATTCGTCCAGCCGCCGCAGCGCGTAGCCGGTGACGGCCGGCGGTTCGATCAACGGTTGGCGTAGGTTCAGCACGAAGGTTTCCAGATGCAGACGGCCGATCAGGGCACTCATCCGGTCGTTCTCGACGATCCGGCCTTGATCGATGATGGCGATGTGCCGGCACAGGCTTTCCGCTTCTTCCAGGTAGTGCGTGGTCAGAATGATGGTGGTGCCGCGGGCGTTGGTGGCGCGAAGGAAATCCCAGGTCGAGCGGCGGATCTCGATGTCCACCCCGGCGGTCGGTTCGTCCAGGATCAGCAGCTTCGGTTCGTGAACCAGCGCGCGGGCGATCATCAGCCGGCGCTTCATGCCGCCCGACAGTTCCCGCGCCATCACCCGCCGCTTTTCCCATAAACCAAGCTGCTTGAGATAGGTTGCGGCCCGCTGGTGGGCCAGTTCGCGCGGGATGCCGTAATAGCCGGCCTGGTTGACGAGGATCTCGATGACCGGCTCGAACTGATTGAAGTTGAACTCCTGCGGCACCAGCCCGATACAGGCTTTCGCCGCGCTCAATTCACGGTCGAGGTCGTGCCCGAAGACCTGAACCGAACCGCCGGATTTGCGCACCAGCGAGCAGATGATGCCGATGGTGGTGGATTTGCCGGCGCCATTGGGGCCGAGCAGGGCGAAGAACTCACCTTCCGCGACCTCCAGATCGATACCACGCAGCGCCTCGGGGCCATTGGCGTAGGTCTTGCGCAACTGGCGCAGGGTCAGGGCGGGAGCGGTCATGGCGCGGTCCGGGCAAAGTGGGGATCAGGGTTGCTGGGGTAGCAGATACGGCTCGAATTCCGGGGTGAACCGTTCCTTGAAGCCGCCGTCCGATTCGATCAGCACGAAAAACGCGGCCAGATGGTGTTCGCTGGCCAGTTGGAAACCTAGCTCCGGGCCGGCGGCGAGCAGCGCGGTGGCGGTGGCGTCGGCCACCATGGAGCGATCGCCGATCACCGTCACCGAAGCCAGGGTGTGTGGGACCGGCCAACCGGTGCGCGGGTTGATGACATGCGAGTAACGCTGACCGTTCTGCTCGAAGAAGTTGCGGTAATTCCCCGAGGTGGAGACGGTATGATCGCCGAGTCGGATCAATCGTTCGACCGAGCGCTGGCCCGCTTCCGGCTTTTCGATGGCGATGGTCCAGGGTTCGCCGCGACCGTTGCGACCCCGAGCACGGATTTCGCCGCCGATCGAGGCCAGATAGTTGCCGACGCCGGTGGTGTCGATCAAGGCGGCCATGCGATCCACGCCGTAACCCTTGGCCATGGCGGAAAGATCGACGTACAGGTCGGCGCGATCCTTTTTCAGCGCCGGTGGCTCGGCGCGGGCGTGCAGGCGCCAGTCGCCGACCCGCTCGCGAGCCTGGGCGATGGCGGCCGTGGAGGGAACCTCGTCGCGGCGTGGTTCCGGTCCAAAGCCCCAGAGATTGACCAGGGGGCCGACGGTGATATCGAACGCGCCGCCGCTGAGTTCGCCAATCCGCAAACCCTCGGCGACCACCTGTTGCAGTTCGGGAGAAACCGCGATCCAGTCGGTACTGGGATTTTTGTTGAAGCGCGACAGTTCCGAATCGGGATCGTAGGTGGACATTTGCCGGTTGACGAGGGTCAACATTGCCTCGACCCGTGCCTGAAGATCGGCGGGGACGGTCTGCCCCGGCGCCGGTACCAGTTTGAGTTCGTAGCTGGTGCCCATGGTGGCGCCGGTCAGGCGCACGGTGGGGTCGGGCGGGGTGCTGTCGCAGGCGGTCAGCACCAGTCCGACCAGCAACGGCAGAACGTGGGTTGGCCACCGACGGCGCGGCGGTCTGCAAAGGTGATTTGACATGATGGCGTTATGAAGGAGGGTTAGTGAGCCGGCGCGCGCGGGCCGAGGCGAAACCGGCGGCGCCTGCTGGGTGCCGCCGATCGTTACGAGAGAGGAGTAGCGTTCAGGTCGCTGCCGCCATCGCGGCGATGGCGTCGGCCATGCTCACCACGCGGCGGGCGCTTTCGACGTGGAGGTTCTCGACCAGCCGGCCGTTCACCACCACCACGCCCTCGCCACGCGCCGCCGCCGCCGCATGGGCTTCGATGATTTGTCGCGACCAGGCCACGTCTTCCGGCTTCGGGGTGAAGACCGTATTGCAGGGACCCACCTGCTTGGGGTGAATCAGCGTCTTGCCATCGAAACCGAATTCGCTGCCCTGGCGGCAGGCGAATTCGAAACCAGCGTCGTCGTTGAGATCGAGATAGACGCCGTCCAGGATGGCCAGCCCGGCGGCGCGAGCGGCCAGCAGACACAGCCCGAGCGAGGTGACGAACGGCAGGCGTTCGTGGGTATGGGCGCAATCCAGTTCCTTGGCCAGATCGGAGGTCCCCATCACCAGGCACTCCATGCGCGACGAGGCGCGGGCGATCCATTGCGATTCGAGGATACTGCGCGGAGTTTCCATCATCGCCCAGATCGTCATATTGGCCGGTGCACCGTTGGCGTTCATGATCGCTTCCATGTGGTGGATGGCGTCGGCGCTCTCCACCTTGGGCAGCAACAGGGCGTCGGCGCCCGACTTGGAGGCCATGGCGATGTCTTCGTAGCCCCAGCGAGTGGACAGGGCGTTGACGCGGATGATGGTTTCGCGCATGCCGAAACCGCTGGCGGCGACCGCCTCGCACACCTGCTTGCGCGCCAGTTCCTTGGCATCGGGCGCAACGGCGTCTTCCAGATCGAGAATCAGACCGTCGGCCGGCAGGGCGCGGGCCTTTTCCAGGGCGCGGGCGTTGGAGCCAGGCATATACAGCACGCTGCGGCGGGGACGCGCGGATTTGGGCATAACGGTTCTCCTGTGAGGTTGGGGGTGCGCGGGCTTGGAGCGCCCGCAAGATTCGGCAAAGATTAGCGCAACCGGGACATGGCCGAAAGCCTGTAAAGTTTATATTGTCTTTTCCCGCTCAAGGGCAAAAAAGAGGTTCATATTAGTTTTTTTTCCGCTAATTCCGTAATCTACTGTCCTTGTCCCCTTGCGGATCACGGCCGTGAACCCGACACGGCGGTGGATCGGGTCGCAAGGCGTGTCAACTCTCAGTGAGCGGAGTGAAGCTTATGATTCCCCAAGTCAAGACCATTTTGTACACCACGGCCCTAGGCAGTCACACCCGACCGGTATTTCGGTTCACCGTGGGTTTGGCCAAGCAGCTTGGCGCCAGAATCATTCTGCTGCATGTGGTCGAGCCGCTGAGTAATTCGGTGCGGTTTCTGATCGATTCCTATCTGAAGCCGGACGCGGCGAAGGATCTACACCAGCAGGCCAGCGCGGGTATGCTGGAGAAGATCCGTCAGCGGATGGAAGCGTTTTGCGCGGAGGAGCTCGGCGCCACGCTTGAGCAGACGGAGGTGATCGCGGAAGTTCGCGTGGCCAGCGGTTTGGCGTGCGAGGTAATCCTGTCCGAGGCCGATCGACACAATGTCGATCTGATCATCATGGGCACGCATACCGGTTCCGGCATGCGGACCGACCTGCTGGGTTCGACCACCCGTCGGATTACCCTGACGTCGAAGCGCCCGGTGCTGGTCGTTCCGGTCGCGGACAGCGAAAATACGGAATGGGCCAAGCCGTTGATCTGATGGATCGGTGGGTGGGAGCAAGGCGGGAGCAACCCGCCTTGCGGCGGTGGATCTAGTGCCCCAGCCCGTCCAGATACTTGTCGGCATCCAGCGCGGCCATGCAACCGCTGCCGGCGGAAGTGATGGCTTGGCGGTAAACGTGGTCGGCCACGTCACCGGCGGCGAATACCCCCGAGGTGCTGGTGGTGGTGGCGCCACCCTCGGCGCCGCCCTTGACCAGGAGATAGCCGTTGCGCATCTCCAACTGACCGGCGAAGAGATCGGTGTTCGGCTTGTGGCCGATGGCGACGAACAATCCTTGCAGGGCGATGTCCTCGGTCTGGTCGGTCTTGACGTTGCGCAACCGGATGCCGGTCACGCCGCTGTCGTCGCCGAGCACCTCGTCCAGCACGCTGTCCAGTTGCAGCCGGATCTTGCCGGCGTCAACCTTCTCCATCAGCTTGTCGACCATGATCTTCTCGGCGCGGAACTGCTGGCGGCGATGCACCAGCGTGACTTCGCTGGCGATGTTGGCCAGGTACAGCGCTTCCTCGACTGCGGTATTGCCGCCGCCGACCACCGCCACCTTCTGATTGCGATAGAAGAAACCGTCGCAGGTGGCGCAGCCGGACACGCCCTTGCCCATGAAGGCCTGTTCCGACGGCAGTCCCAGATACTGGGCCGAAGCGCCGGTGGCGATGATCAGGGCATCGCAGGTGTACTCGCCGGCATCGCCGCTCAGCCGGAACGGCCGTTGCTCCAGGCGGGCGGTGTGGATGTGATCGAACACGATCTCGGTGCCGAACCGCTCGGCGTGCCGGCGCATGCGGTCCATCAAATCCGGCCCCTGCAAGCCCTCGACGTCGCCGGGCCAGTTGTCCACTTCGGTGGTGGTGGTCAGTTGCCCGCCCATTTGCAGGCCGGTGACCATGACCGGTTGCAGATTGGCGCGGGCGGCATAGACCGCCGCCGTGTAGCCGGCCGGGCCGGAGCCCAGAATCAACAGGCGGCAGTGTTTCGGTGTATTGCTCATCGCTGAGTCTCCCCATCGTGCGTGGTGGCGGACAATGCCGGAACGCGAGCGTCCGGGTCGGGCGCTGGCGTGCGGACACTGCGGTAATCCTGACCCCTGCTTTCCTGTAAGACACCCTCTCCCGGTGAGGAGAGGGTTGGGGTCGGGTGTTGAGATTTACAGCGCGGAGGCGTTTTCGGCCAGGTAGGCGGCCACGCCATCGGCGGTGGGCTTCATGCCCTTCTGGCCTTTCTTCCAACCGGCCGGGCAGACTTCGCCGAATTCCTCGGTGAATTGCAGGGCCTCGACCAGGCGCACCATTTCATCCACTTCGCGGCCGAGCGGCAGGTTGTTGACGATCTGCGCCTGCACCACGCCCGCCTTGTCGATCAGGAAGGAACCGCGCAAGGCGACGCCGGCCGGATGTTCGATGCCGTAAGCCTGGGTGATTGCATGCTTGACGTCGGCGACCATGGGGAACTGTACCGGACCGATGCCGCCCTTTTCGGGAGGCGTATTGCGCCAGGCATAGTGCGTGAACTGCGAGTCGATGGAGACCCCCACGACTTCCACCCCGAGTTCCTTGAACTTGGCGATGCGGTGATCGTGGGCGATGATCTCGGACGGGCAGACGAAGGTGAAGTCCAGCGGCCAGAAGAACAGCACCACATACTTGCCGCGCAGATCGGACAGCTTGAAATCTTCCTTGATCGAGCCGTCCGGCATGGCGGCGGCGGCGGTGAAGTCCGGGGCGGGCTGGGTGACTAATACGCTCATGTGCATGGCTCCTTGGAGGGTTGTCGAAGGTTGGGATCAATGAACTGGGATGTAGCTTAAGCGAGGATCGCTCATTATGGAAATTGAATCATACAAACGTGGCGATAGCTATTTGCTAATTTGTTCGCCGGGCTTGTAACGTGCCTGTCATGAAGATTCCTTAATAAGGAGCTGCGGCGATCGCTCCGCCGGGAGTTTGGGACGATTCGAGTAAATTCAAGAGGACTCATGAACGCAAAGCATATTTTAATCGTGGAGGACGAGCAGCCGATCCGGGAGATGATTTCCTTCGCCTTGGCCGGGGTCGGCTACGAGGTGCGGGAAGCCGCCGACGCTCGCCAAGCGCAGGCTGCCATCTCCGAACGCCTGCCCGATCTCATCCTGCTGGACTGGATGCTACCCGGCATCAGCGGCATCGATTTTGCCCGGCGTTTGAAAAAGGAAGATTTGACGCGCGAGCTGCCGATCATCATGTTGACCGCCCGCGCCGAGGAGGAAGACAAGGTGCAGGGCCTGGAAAGCGGTACCGACGACTATATCACCAAGCCCTTTTCTCCGCGCGAGCTGGTGGCGCGCATCCGGGCGGTGCTGCGACGTGGCGGACCGGCGGCGGAGGACGAAATCCTGCATGCCAACGGACTGTCCCTGGATCTGGCCAGTCATCGGGTGAGTGCCGGCGAGGCGCTGCTGGATGTGGGGCCGACTGAATACCGGCTGCTGGAGTTTTTCATGTCTCATCCAGAGCGGGTTTACAGTCGCGGCCAGTTGCTGGATCGCGTATGGGGCAGCAACGTCTATGTCGAGGAACGCACCGTGGATGTGCATATCCGGCGGTTGCGCAAGGTATTGGAGCCCCACGGCTACGAGGTGATGATCCAAACGGTGCGCGGTGCCGGCTATCGGTTTTCGACCCGGATCTAGCGTGTCCCGTTCCTGGTGGTCGCTGCTGCGACGGCAGGCTCTGATCCTGCTGGGCGCCGCGTGGGCCGGCTGGCTGGCGGGTCATCCGCTGGGTGCTCTGCTGCTGGCCACGCTGGGCTGTCTGGCCTGGCAGATGTGGAAGCTGCGACAACTGGAGCGCTGGCTGCGCGAGGGGCGGGATGGCGGCTCGGTGCCGTTCAGCGGGTTGGTGTGGGCGGATATCGGCGCCCATGTCGCGCGCCTGCGTCGGCAGAGCCGCAAGCGCAAACGTAAGCTCAGTCGGCTGCTGAAACAGTTTCAGCAGGCCACCGCCGCGTTGCCGGACGCCGCCGTGGTGCTGAGCGAAGACGACCGGATGTTGTGGTGCAACGGCGCCGCTCACACCTTGCTCGGCTTGTCGCCGAACCGGGATATCGGCTTGCCGATCACGCACTTGATGCGCCATCCTGGTTTCGTGGCGTTCTTGACGCAGCGGCGCCAGCGCGACAGCGTGGAGTTTCCCGCGCCGGTGGATGACGACGTGCTGCTCAGTGCCCGCGTCGTGCCTTACGGCAAGAAGCAGCGGCTGCTGCTGGCGGCGGACATCACTCGGGTCCGCCAGTTGGAGCAGATGCGGCGCGATTTCGTCGCCAACGTCTCGCACGAACTGCGCACGCCGCTGACGGTGATCAGCGGTTATCTGGAGACTCTGCTCGACAGCGAAAGCCCGGCACTGGCGGCATGGCGGCAGCCATTATCGGGCATGCAACAGCAATCCAGGCGCATGTTGCACATCGTCGAGGATTTGTTGATGCTGGCACGCCTGGAAACCCAGCGCGAACGGCCGCCGCGCAAACCGGTGCCGGTGCCGGTGCTGCTGACCGATATCGCCGGGGACGCCATCGCTCTCAGCGGCGAGCAAGGCCATCGGATCGAGGTCGACGCCGACCCGGCATTGTGGCTGCTCGGTTGCGAGAAGGAATTGCGCAGCGCGTTTTCCAATCTGGCGTTCAACGCGGTGCGCCATACTCCGGCGGGCGGGCGGATCCAAATCCGCTGGTTCGCCGATACCAGCGGCCTGCATCTGGTGGTGGAGGACAACGGCGAAGGCATTGCCTCTCAGCACCTTCCGCGACTGACCGAGCGCTTCTACCGGGTCAACCGCGACCGCTCGCGCGGCAGCGGCGGCACCGGGTTGGGGCTATCCATCGTCAAGCACGTTCTGCACAATCATGGCGGCCAGTTGCGAATCACCAGCGAATTGGGCGTGGGTAGCGTGTTTACCTGCGATTTTCCAGGGGAGCTACGGGTAGAACCGGCCATCGTCACGCCGGCATGTCACGGGCCCGCCGCCCGATGTTAAGCTGACGGCGTTTTCACCGAGGAGTGTCCGATGAAATTACTGCTGGTCCGTCATGCCATCGCCGAGGATGCGGAATCGTCCGGCGCCGGTGCCGACGCGCTGCGGCCGTTGACCGAAATCGGCCGGAAAAAAATGCGCAAGGGCGCCAACCGCCTACGTTCCCAGGTGGATGGGATCGATGTTCTGGCGTGCAGCCCGCGGCTGCGGGCGCGCGAAACCGCCGGAATCATCGCCCGCGCTTTTGGCGACCTGCCAGTGCTGGAGCGTCCCGAACTGGATTTTAGCTGTCCACCCGAAGCGGCGGCGGCATGGCTGGGACAGTACCCGGCCGAGGCGGTGCTGGCGGCGGTGGGCCACGAACCGCATCTGGGTTTGCTAGCCGGCCTGCTGCTGACGGCGATACCCTGTCCGTTGATCGCCTTTCGCAAGGGTGGGGTGGCATTGCTGGAATTTCCCGGCCGGGTCGCGCCAGGCGAAGGTGTGTTGCACTGGGTATTGACCGCCGGCCAGTTGCGCGGCCTCAAGCAGGATTGAAGGGGAAGCTGCCGTGTCTACCGACGTCGTCGCCGCCATCGATCTGGGTTCCAACAGTTTCCACCTGATCGTCGCCCGGATCGCCAACGGCCATGTGCAGGTGCTGGACCGATTGCGCGAAATGGTGCAATTGGCCAGTGGTCTGGACAACCGCAACCGCCTGTCCGAGGAATCGCAGCAGCGTGCCCTGGACTGTCTGGCGCGCTTTGGCCAGCGTCTGCGCCATCTCGCTCCCGAACAATTGCGCATCGTCGGTACCAACACCCTGCGTCAGGCTCGCAACAGCACCGGGTTTTTGAGCCGCGCCGAGCAGGTGCTGGGGCACAACATCGAAATCATCAGTGGTCAGGAAGAGGCGCGACTGATCTATCTGGGGGTCGCGCACAGCGTCGCCGACATCGCCGGCCGGCGATTGGTGGTGGATATCGGTGGCGGGAGCACCGAACTGATCGTCGGCGAGAAATTCGATACCCGCTCCCTGACCAGCTTGAAGATGGGCTGTGTCAGCCTAAGCCGGGCCTGCTTCGACGACGGACGGATCAGCGAATCCCGCCTGCGCGAGGCGGAATTGTTGGTACGCTTGAAGTTGGAACCGGTTTGCGAGGAATTCCGGGCGCTGGGCTGGCAGGTGGCGACCGGCGCTTCCGGTTCGATTAAGGCGATCCATGAAGTAATCATGAAGGAAGGATGGAGTCGCGAGGGGATCACACTGGAGGCATTGCGGCGTCTGCGCGCCGCGCTGCTGGAAAGCGGACAGACGGCGGCCTTGGCCGCGCGCTGGCAACTGGAATCGGCCCGCGCCCGGGTGTTCACCGGCGGATTCGTGGTGCTGCATGGCTTGTGCGAGGCGCTGGGCGTGAGCCGAATGGAGGTGTCCGATGGCGCATTGCGGGAAGGGGTCATTTACGACCTGCTGGGCCGCATCCGCCATGAGGACGTGCGCGATCGCACCATCGCCGCGGTCATCGACCGTTACGGCCTGGATCGAGCGCAGGCCGAGCGGGTCAACGCGACCGCTCAGGCGCTGTTGAATCAGGTGCGGGATCGTTGGGGTCTGACAGCGGAAGAATGGATGCACAATCTGGATTGGGCGGCTCGCCTGCATGAGATTGGCCTGCTGCTGACGCACGATCTCCATCACAAGCATGGTGCCTATATTCTGCAACATGCCGAACTGCCGGGGTTCTCGAACAGCGATCAAACGCTGCTGGCGGCGCTGGTCCGTCGCCACCGGCGGGGATTTTCGGCGGGCGCGTTCCAGCATTTGCCCAAGGAGGTGGCGCCGCTGGCCCAGCGCTTGGGCGTGTTGCTGCGGTTGGCGGTGGTGCTGCATCGTAGCCGTAGTCGCCAGCCGCTGCCGTCGCTGGAGCTGGGCGTCAGCCAGCGCCGCCTGGATTTACGTTTCCCGGCGGGGTGGCTGGACGACCATCCGCTGACGCAGGCCGACCTGACGGCGGAAGCGCGCTATCTGAAAAAGGCCGGTTTCCGCTTGGCGTTTGGCTGAGAGCTTGTGAAAAAAATCTTTTTTCTCGGATGATCCGTAACAAACGGTAGCCGACAGGGGAAGAGGAAAAGACGGCTACCCACTCAAGGTGGGACACTTAACTGCTGCCTGCGAAGCTCAACACCCATCAGTTTATCCAAAATTAGTGGAACCAAGCATCTCAACAGGTTCTCGGCAACATGAAATCGAGCTCCAGTGCCACGGTCCAATCCCCCCATGAATATCCCTCGGAAACCTTATGACCTGCTTCGCTCGTTCTCGGCGCTCAGCCTGCTGACCATCGTCATCATCAGCACCGTGTCGGCGATCTTGCTATCCCGGTTTTTGCGAGAGACCTTGCTGGAGCGCAACGGATTGCTGACCTTGGAGTTTGTCCAGAGCATCGCTCAGTCACAAAACACCAGCCAGTATTTCAGCGAACCGGACTCGGCCAAACGTCAGGGACCACTTGACGATTTTTTCAACCGAATCGCCCACATGCCCGACGTGGTCCGCGCCAATGTCTACTCCCGCGACCGCATGGTGCTCTGGTCCACCGAAAAGCCGCTGGTGGGCCGGCAATTCCCCGAAAACAACCCGGAACTGGACGAAGCCCTGGGTGGCCATCTGGCCTTCCACACCGGACGGGTCGCAGCCCATGGCAAGAGCGAGCACATCCTGTTCGCTCCGGAAGTGGAAGAATTCGTCGAAAATTACATCCCCATCCATGGACCGGACGGTACCGTGGTCGGGGTGGTCGAACTCTATAAACTGCCGCGCATTCTCTGGGAAACCATCGCCCGGGGTCAGCGGCTGATCTGGATCAGCGCGGCGCTGGGCGGATTGTTTCTCTATGCGGTGCTGTTCTGGATCGTGCGCCGCGCCAGCCGAACGATCGTGGACCAGCAGCAAGCGCTGGTCGAGGCCGAACAGTGGGCGATGGTCGGCGAACTGGCCGCCGCGGTGGCGCACAGCCTGCGCAATCCGTTGGCGGCCATCCGCTCTTCCGCCGAATTGGCCGTTGAAAGCGAAGACGCCGCGACCCGCGAATGCCTGGGCGACATCATCGTTCAGGTGGACCGCATGGAAACCTGGATTCGTGACTTGCTGCTCTACTCGCACCAGCCCGACGGCAACGCTCAAACCGCCAATCTGAACGAAACGTTCAGGCAGAGTTTGACTGGATTCGGCGACCGCTTCGCCCGACGGGACGTCGCCTTGCAGGTCACCTTGCCGGAACCGTCGCCACAGGTGCGCGCCGATCCGCACCTGCTGGGACAGGTATTCAACAGCCTGCTCGCCAACGCCCTGGAGGCGATGCCAAACGGCGGTCAACTGCAAGTGAGCGTGGAGCGGCGCGGCCGCCAGATCACCCTGGCCATGAACGATACGGGGATCGGCCTGTCGCCCGAACAACTGGCCAGCGTTTTCAAGCCTTTCGTCAGCTACAAACAGCGGGGACTGGGCGTGGGTCTGGCGCTGGCGCGGCGCATCGTCCAGCGCTACGGCGGTCGGCTTGAACTGCGCAGCCAGCCCGGCGCGGGCGCCACCGCTTACCTGCAACTGTCCCTGGCCGAGTAAACCCCATGCCGCACGCCGTACTGATCATCGACGACGAGGAAACCCTGGCCAAGAACATCCGCGCCTATCTGACCCGTCACGGTTATGAAGCCCGCGCGGCCGGCAGCGGCGAGGAAGGACTGGCCATGCTGGACAGTTTCAATCCCGACCTGATCTTGCTGGATTTCCAGTTGCCGGGCATGGACGGCCTGGAGATCCTGCGCCGCGTCCGCACCGCCGCTCGTCATGTCAAAGTGGTGATGATGACCGCTCATGGCGGGGTGCCGGTCGCGGTGGACGCCATGAAGGCCGGCGCTTACGACTACCTGACCAAGCCGCTGGCGCTCGGTGAACTCAAATTGCTACTGGACAAGGCCATCGGTCAGGAACAGATGGAAGGCGCCCTTGCCTACTACCAGAGTCGACAGGCGGAGCGCAGCGGACTCGACAAACTGCTTGGCGAATCGCCGCCCATGCAGGCGCTCAAACGCAAAATCCGACAATTCATCGAGGCGGAAGAGCGGCTGACCGAGGGCGAACCGCCGGCGGTGCTGATCACCGGCGAAACCGGTGCCGGCAAGGAACTGGTGGCGCGCGCCTTTCATTTCGAGGGACCGCGCCGCGACCGACCCTTCGTCGAATTGAACTGCGCGTCCATCCCCACGCCACTGCTGGAGGCCGAATTGTTCGGCTTCGAGCGCGGTGCCTTCACCGATGCCAAGGAACGCAAACTGGGACTGGTGGAAACCGCTCATGGCGGCACCCTGTTTCTGGACGAAATCGGCGAGATGGAACCGGCGCTGCAAGCCAAGTTGCTTAAATTGCTGGAGGATCGCAGCCTGCGCCGGCTGGGCGGCCTGCGCGACCAGAAAGTGGATATCCGGGTGATCGCCGCTACCCATCAGCCGCTGGAGGAACGGGTCCGACAGGGGCAGTTCCGCTCCGATTTGTTCTTCCGCCTGCGCGTCATTCATATCGCATTGCCGCCACTGCGGGAGCGCGGCGAGGATATCGCGTTGCTGACTCAGGCTTTTCTGGTCAATCTGGGGCGACGCTATGGCCGCGCCGGGCTACGGCTGACACCAGTGGCCGAACAGGCGCTGCGGCGCTATACCTGGCCGGGCAATGTGCGGGAACTGCGCAACAGCATCGAACACGCGGTACTGCTGGCGGACGAAGGAGTGATCGACCTGGGCCATTTGGCCCTCTGCCCGGCGTTGTTGCCAACGCCCTCTCATGACGATTCCACCCTGCTTCCCGGCCCGGATTTTCCCGAAGAGGGCATCGACCTGGAAAAGCTGGAGCAACGGCTGATCGTGCAGGCATTGCGCAAAACCGGCTGGAATGTCACCCGCGCCGCCAAGCTGTTAAGCCTGTCGCGGGACACGCTGCGCTACCGGATGGAGAAATACCGGCTGTCGGCCGAGGAAATCTGACAGCATCGGCGCTCCACTTCCCCTTCATGCTTGTCCTGGCCTTATCCTCCACCCTGGGGCCATTCCCCCAGAGGACCGGGGCATATCCCCCACCCAGCCTCATCCTCTCCCCACCACATCGTCGATGAAAAACAGTATCTTAATTAAAAACAATAAATTATATAGATAATGTTCGCCTGATCTTATCTGGCACGCGCCTTGCGATTACCCGGTCAGATCCGATTCTTCCTCTGACCACGGGTGAAATCATCATGTACGCTCTGAAAGCCGTCGAATCCTGTATCCAATTGCTGGACTGGGCCAATCCCGCCACCGGCCATTCCGAACCCCTGACCGGAGAGCGGCTGACGCGCGCCAAGAGCGCATACAGTACCCGCCGGGTGGATCTCATGTCAGCCGTCAACCTCTTGCAAGGTGACGTGGTACAACCCCACGCAGGCGACTTGGTGTTGGCGCGGGTGGAAAAAATCGGCCAGCATTCGCGAATCGAACTGCCCAGCGGGCGACGCGCCCAACTCTACCCCGGCGACGAAATCATCGTTTGCTATGGCAATCGCTACGCCCCGGACCAGTTCGAGGCCGTGGTGCCAGACCATCTTGGCGAATGTTCGCTGGTCGCCGCCGGCGGCATCGCCGCTCAGTTGCTATCCCGGCACAGTGGCATGAAGCGCCCCACCACGATCCGGCCACTGGGCCTGTTGGCGGACATCCAAGGCCATCGGCTGAACCTGATGGATTGGGCGCTGCCGCGCATTCCTTCCTCCCTGCACCGGCCTTATACCCTGGCGGTGGTCGGCACGGCCATGAACGCCGGCAAGACGACGACTGCCGCCAACCTGATCAGGGGTCTGGTTCAGACCGGCCAGCGGGTCGGCGCGGCCAAGGTCACCGGCACCGGCGCCGGTGGCGACCGCTGGACGTTGCTGGACGCCGGGGCCGAGCGCGTGCTGGATTTCACCGACGCCGGTTATGCCTCCACCTATCAGGTGACCTTGCCGCAGGTCGAAACCATCCTGCACCAGCTCACCGCCCACCTGGCGATCGAACCGCTCGACACCTTGGTGCTGGAAGTCGCCGATGGTCTGTTCCAGACCGAAACCGCGCAACTGCTGGCCTCGCCGGCCTTCGCCCGCCGAGTGGACGGTATCGTGTTCGCCGCCGGCGACGCGCTGGGCGCACTGGCCGGCGTGGAGTGGTTGCGGCGTTTCCCCCTGCCGGTGTTGGCCGTCAGCGGCTTGTTGACTGCCTCGCCGCTGGCCTGCCGCGAGGCGGTGACCGCCACCGGTCTTCCGGTGCTGACCCAAGACCAGTTGGTTCGCGGTCAATGGCGACCGGAGCGCGACGCGGCCGAGGACGGCTGGCCGGTCTGCCGGTTTCCGCGCCGCGACGCCATCGTCGCCAGCGCCTACCGATGAAACCGCCACAGTCCCCGACTCCCTTGGGCAGCCGGTGGCGCCGCTGGCTCTGGCTGCGCTTGGCCGCGAATGGCTTGGGTCAGGCGCTGACCGCGCTCTTCGCCACGGTGCTGATCGGCCATGTCGTGGACCATTGGCTGCGCCAGTCGGCGGTGCTGACGCTGGCGCTGGCCGGTCCGGCGCTGGGATTGGTCTGCACCGCCGCCATCCATGCCTGGCTGCGGCTGCGAGAACGAGTGGATGCCGAACAGCTTGGACAGGATTACGCTTACCGGATGCGGCTGGCTCTGTTCGATCGTCTGGGCACCTTATCGCCCCGTCTAGCGCAGAGGCGTGGGCGTGGCGGATTGTTGCTGCGTTTCATCGGCGATTTGACCGCGCTGCGGCAATGGACCAGCCTGGGGTTGGCCCGGTTGAGCGTCGCGGGAACGACCGCGCTGGCTGCCTTGCTGGGATTGGCCTGGCTGGATGCGGCGCTGGCGCTGGCGATTGCCATGCCGCTGATCGCCGGCATCGGCGCGGCGCTGTGGCTCGGCGGACCGCTGCGGCGGGCGGTGCGGGAAACCCGCCGCCGGCAGTCGCGGCTGGCCAGCCAGGTTCATGAGCAGATCGCGGCCCTTTCGGTGGTGCAGGTTTGCAATCGAACCCAGAGCGAACGACGGCGGCTATCCCGACAGGGCCAGCGCCTGCGCGACGCCATGCTGGCGCGGGCGGCCATCAGCGGCCGATTGCGGGCGATCACCGAGGTGACCACCGCCCTGGCGACGTTGATGGTGCTGATGACCGGTGTGATCGAAACCGCTTATGGTTTGAGCACGCCGGGAACGGTCATCGGCGCCATGGCCATTGTTCACCTGCTGCTGCCGGGGGTGCGCGACCTGGGTCGCGCCCACGAATATTGGCACGGTTATCAAGTAGCACAGGAAAAAATCCGGCAATTCATGGAGCTGCCCAGTCTGTCGGTGGAAAGGCCCGACGCTCGGGCATTGGTTCCGGCCAACGGTCGGCTGGAGTTCGATGCCGTCGGCGTGAATGGTGTCCTGGAGGAGCTCGGTTCGAGCGCCGGGCCGGGCCGGATCATCGCCATCGTCGGTCCCAACGGCGCGGGTAAATCGACCTTGCTGAGCTTGGCGGCCCGTCTGTTCGATCCGGATCGGGGAACCGTGCGCCTGGATGGGCAAAACCTGGCCGACTGCACCTTGGCGTCGATCCGACGGACCGTCGGCATGGTCAGCGACGAACTGCCATTGCTTAGGGGCAGCATTGCCCGCAACCTGCGTTACCGCTGGCGGAACGCGCCGGATGAAGAGGTGGCGCGAGTTTGCGCCCTGTGTGGGGTGGACCAGTTGCTGCAAACCCTGCCGGCGGGCGAACGGACCGTGTTGCAGGAGCGCGGCGCCAACCTGTCGTTGGGGCAGCGGCAGCGCATTGCCCTGGCGCGGGCGGTGCTCGGCGATCCAAGCGTGCTGCTACTCGACGAGCCCGACGCTCATCTCGACACCGATTCCAGCGCTGTGCTGGATCGAGTGCTGGCGCGGTATCGCGGCACGGTATTGATGGTGACTCACCGGCGGGAACGGCTGTTTCAAGCCGATGAAATCTGGCACCTGGCGGATGGGCGGCTGGTCGAGACCGGTCCGCCGTTACGGCTGCTCAACGGCGACGGGCCAACCCGTCATTTGTTCGGGACGGAAACCCAGCCTCGGGCCGCGGTGGGGTAGGATCATGTGGTTGATGTCGTTCGACGCGCCGCCCGCTCCGGCGATTGTGGAAATAACCGTCGCGGCTCCCCCGACCTCGGCCGCTTTCCAGACCGCCTTTACGCCTTCGGCCCCGTCGCCCACCCACGGCGTTGTTCAGCGTTGGTCGAAGAGCGATCCGGCGCAAGCTTACTACCTGTACGTTCCGCCTGGAGTCGGCGGCAATGCTCCAGTGCTGGTCGTCGTTCACGGCGTGTCCCGCAACGCCGAGGAGCAGGTGCGCCGTTTTCGGCGGCTGGCTCGCCAATATGGGGTGGTGCTGGTCGCGCCACGGTTTCCCACCGACCGCTTCGCCGACTACCAGCGCCTGGGTTTGACCGGGCAGGGTGAGCGGTCCGACCAGGCGCTACAGGCGATCCTGACCGAGGTGCGGCACCAGACCGGCATCACCGGCCGCCTTTACCTGTTCGGCTACTCGGGCGGCGGCCAGTTCGTCCACCGCTACGCGATGGCCCATCCCGAGCAGGTGGCGGCGGTCGCCATCGGTGCCGCCGGTTGGTACACCTTCCCCAACCCCCAGGTTCGCTTTCCGTGCGGCTTGAAGATCAGCCGCCGGACGGGGACACGGTTTCGGCCAGAGCGGTTTCTGCGCATCCCGATGGCGGTTTTCGTCGGCGAACACGATGTTCGGCGCGGCAAGGACCGGCCGGAACTGAGGCAAACCGGCAGGGTGGATGCCCAACAGGGATTGACCCGGCTGGAGCGCGGCGATCGCTGGATCGACGCGATGCGCGCCGCCGCCCGGGATCGGGGGTTGGATACACCCTATCGCTACGAGATTCTACCCCACGCCGCTCATTCCTTCGCCGCCAGCATGAAACGGGGCGGACTCGGCGCGCGGGTGTTCGATTTTCTGTTCGGTCCGCCGCCGACCTGACTTCGATGCGGCTGACCGCGCGTCTCTCCAGCGGCCGGGTCCCAACTTGGCCGTGCGCTTGACGGCGCCAACCAGCCTGAGGTTTCGACGTCGGCGAGCTCGATCCCATTTTCCGATTACGGGAGCAGATTCGAGGGGGTGGGCGCGGATGTTGAACCGGATGCCGGGTTCAGAAACGGCTGCAGCAACAAACCGTACAGGCGGGTGGCCCGCCGGTCGCGAAAGTACTCCAGCCCGATGGTCATGCCGGCATGACCGTCGCGCGGCTGGTCGCGGTAAGTGCCGAACAGCCGGTCCCACCAGGGCAGGTTGAAGCCGAAGTTGCTATCGGTTTCCTCCGGTCGGATCGAGTGGTGGACCCGGTGCATGTCGGGCGTGACCAAGATCCAGCGCAAGGCCCGGTCCAGCCGTCGCGGCAGCCCAACGTTGCCGTGGTTGAACATGGCAGTGGCGTTCAGGATCACCTCGAACAGCATGACGGCCACCGCCGGCACGCCGAGCAGCGTGACCAGCACCAGCTTGATCAGCATCGACAGCACGATTTCCAGCGGATGAAAGCGCAGCGCGGTGGTGACGTCGAAATCCAGGTCGGTGTGGTGCATGCGGTGCAGCCGCCAGAGCACCGCTACTTTGTGGAAGACGACATGCTGGGTGTAAATCGCCAGATCCAGTATCAGCAGGGAGGCGGGCAACGCCAGCCAGAATGGCGCATTCAGCCCGTGAAACAATCCCCAGCCCCGCGCCGCCGCCAGTTCGGCCGCCCCAACCGCCAGCACCGGAAACACCAGCCGCAACACGACACTGTCCACCACGATGATGCCGAGATTGGCGGGCCAGCGCCGCGCTCGCGGCAGACTCAAGGCGCGGCGCGGTTTGCGCCGTTCCCACAGCATCATCGCCAGCAGGACGGCGAAGAAGCACGCCAATCGGATGATGGGTTCGTTGTGGTGCAATGCGGTCATGGACGGATTCCATTGAGTAACCCTCTCCTGCTCAGGGAGAGGGAAGATCGGCTTGGGCTATAATGTCGCGCCCCTATGAATACGACGATCGTTTGACCCTCCGTACCGAAGGATAATCCCATGTCTCGATTCGCTCAGATCATTCCCGGCCAGTTTCCCGGCGCTCGCCCGCGCCGGATGCGCCGCGACGATTTTTCGCGCCGGCTGGTGCGGGAAACCGTGCTGACACCCGCCGATCTGATTCAGCCCCTGTTCGTGATCGAGGGCGAGAAGCGGCGCGAACCCATCGCCTCGATGCCGGGCGTGGAGCGCCTGAGCGTGGACGAGTTGCTGTGCGAGGCCGAGACGCTGGCCACTCTCGGCGTACCGGCGGTGGCATTGTTTCCGGTAACGCCGCCCGAGGCCAAGTCGCTGGACGCCGCCGAGGCGTATAACCCGAAAGGTCTGGCGCAGCGGGCGGTGCGTGCGCTCAAGGCGGCGGTCCCGGAATTGGGCGTGATCACCGACGTAGCCCTGGACCCGTTTACCAGCCATGGCCAGGACGGGCTGGTGGACGAAACCGGCTACGTGCTGAACGACGAAACGGTGGCGGTGCTGGTGCGGCAGGCGCTGTCGCACGCCGAGGCGGGCGCGGACATCGTGGCGCCTTCGGACATGATGGACGGGCGCATCGCCGCCATCCGTGAGGTACTGGAATCCAACGATCTCATCCATACCCGGATTCTGGCCTATTCCGCCAAGTACGCCTCCAGCTTTTACGGGCCGTTTCGCGATGCGGTCGGTTCGGCCGGCGCGCTCGGCAAAGGCAACAAATACAGCTACCAGATGGACCCGGCCAACAGCGACGAGGCGCTGCGCGAAGTGGCCCTGGATCTGGAGGAGGGCGCGGACATGGTGATGATCAAGCCGGGGCTGCCTTATCTGGACATCGTGCGCCGGGTCAAGGACCAGTTCGCCGTGCCCACCTTCGTTTACCAGGTCAGCGGCGAATACGCCATGTTGATGGCGGCGGCCGGCAATGGTTGGCTGGACGAGCGAGCGGTGGCGATGGAATCGCTGCTGGCGATCAAGCGGGCCGGGGGCCGATGCGATACTGAGTTATTTCGCCGGGCGGGCGGCCGGTTGGCTGCGAACGGCATGAAAAACTGGAAAGTGCTGCTGCTGGTCGCGGCGGGCGTGGCCATGAGCGGGTTTTTCCTGGCGATCATGCGCCCGCCCGGTGGTCAATCCACCGTGCCCGGACGGGATTTGCCCTGGCAGGTGGCGGTTGGCGAGAACGGCGCGAGCTCGACCGTATTTGGCCTGACCCTGGGCCAGAGCACGCTGCGGGATGCGGTAGGCAAGCTGGGCCGGCGCTACGAGATCGGAATTTTTCAGGAGCGGGATCGGGGACTGAGCCTGGAAGCCTATTTTCGGGATGCGGTGGTTGGTGGCTTAAATGCCCGATTGGTGTTGTCGGCGCGCTTGCCCGAGGAGAGACTGGCTGCCTTCCGCGCCCATGCCGGCGCGGGTCAGCCCACTGCCAGCGGTGACCGCCGCTATTCGCTGACCGAAGCCGATCACGAGCTGGCGCTGGACGCGGTGGTGACCGCCATCACTTTCTTGCCGGTGGTCAAGTTCGACGCCGATCTGGTGCGCAAGCGTTTTGGCGAGCCGGCCGAACGTCTGCCCGTTCAGGATGGCATGCACTGGCTGTACCCGCCGCTGGGATTGGATTTGTTGCTCGGCGACAATGGCGGGGCGTTGTTGCAATACGTGCCGCCGGCCAAGTTCGAGCAACGGTTGCGGACCCCGTTGCGTGACCGAGAGAGCGAGGAACGACCATGACTGTCTTACTGGACCACTATGCCGTGATGGGCAACCCCATCGCCCACAGCAAGTCCCCACGGATTCATGCGCTGTTTGCCGCTCAAACCGGCCAGAATCTCGAATACCGCGCCATTCTGGTGGAAGCGGACGGCTTCGCGGCGGCGGCGCGAGCGTTCCGGGATGCCGGCGGCAAGGGGCTGAATGTGACCGTGCCGTTCAAGCAGGATGCCTGGGTGTTCGCCGACCTGCTCAGCGCGCGCGCCGAACGGGCCGGAGCGGTGAATACCCTGGTCTTCGATGCCACTGGAGTGCGCGGCGACAATACCGATGGACCGGGTCTGGTGCGCGATCTGACCGGCAATCATGGTTGTCCGCTGGCGGACAAGAAGATTTTGCTGCTGGGGGCGGGCGGCGCGGCGCGTGGGGTGTTGCAGCCGCTGCTAGCCGAACGGCCGGCACAACTGGTGATCGCCAACCGCACGGTGGCCAAGGCGGTGGAACTGACCTTGCGCTTCAGCGACTTGGGACGAGTATCCGGCTGCGGCTTCGCCGATCTGGCTGGGCGCCGGTTCGATCTGATCGTGAACGCCACGGCGGCGGGTTTGCACGATGCCGTGCCGCCGTTGCCGGACGGCGTGCTGGCGACGGATGGCTGGTGCTACGACCTGATGTACGGCAAGGAGCCGACCGCCTTCGTGCGCTGGGGATGGGCGCAAGGCGCCGTCCATTCCCTGGACGGGTTGGGGATGCTGGTGGAACAGGCGGCGGAATCGTTCCATCTCTGGCGCGGGGTTTGGCCGGAGACGAAGCCGGTGATCGAGGCGTTGCGGGCGCGGTGAGAGGGGGCAACGAGGCGGTGGGCAGGCTCTGGAACGACTCGCGGCGAACAGGGTCACGGTCATCCCGCCCATCCGCCGTTCCCACGAGGTGCGCGGCCTATCCTCGCCACCCCCCCGCCAGCGCCGCCGGGGGATCGGCCAGCGATTGAAACCGCGCCAGCCGTACCACGTTGCGCTGGCGATGACCCAGCAGCGGCATGATGCCCCGCGCCAGCAGCGCCTGCATGGCCCGTTCGCCGAGCAGAACTTCGGTGCCCGGCTGCATCCGCCGTTCCTCGGCTTCTCCATACACATGCGCCGGCAGATCGTCCAGCTCCAGCACGTCGCCGGGGCTGAAATCCCAGCCGTTCTCCGCGAACGCCGCCGCGATCAGCCGCGCGCAGGCGAAGGCTGGATTGCCCCATAGATAAGCGTCGGGATCGCGGCCCAGCGGCATTTCCTCGAACTCCAGTTGTTCGACCGGTTCGGTTTTCTGGCCGTAGGGCAGCCGCAGCAGCACCCGAGGCAGCGCCAGCCCCAGCCAGGGCGCGACCTCGGTCTGGCGCAGTGCCTGCCAGTGCTGTTCGGCGGCGGCGGGCAGCGGCGTCCATTGCGTGGGGTCGGCCAGCTCGGCGGCGGACGCGCAGCCCAGTGTGTTGGGATCGGCCGCCGCCAGGAACGGACCGCCGGCGTGGGCGGCCACCGATCCCAGCGCCGCCAGCAGGGCGATATCGTCTGGCGCGGCGCCGAACGCGTAGTCTCCCACCAGCAGCGACCAGGGTTGGCTGTCGGGCAACTGGACTTCCCGGTCGATCAGCAGCGTGTAGAGGCTGGTGGCGCGCGGTTGACCGGCGGCGGTGCGCAGGTCGGCGAGCAGCTCCTGCTTGGTGACGTCGAGCAGGTCGACGCGCAACAGGTCGCTGTCGAGATTGGCGACCAGGTCCCGCACGCCGCGCCAGGTCGCCTCCAGGGCCTGGAACGCCGGTTGGTGCAGGATCGCCCGCAACTGCTCGCCGATCGCCGCGTCCACCGCCTCGATCCAGGCTTCCTGGCGCGGATCGGTCCGCACGATATGCGGTTGAACCACCGCTTGCAACAGGGTGTTGATGGCCGCCGTTCCCACATCGGTCGCCGGTCGCGTCGACGGTGGCTCGGGTGTCTTGCCCAGCAGGCGTTCGAGCAGGGCAGCGTCGTCTTCCGTGGCGGCCGATTCCGGCTTGGCGGGTTCCTGGGGTGGCGCGGGGCTCAGTTCGGCGACGGCTTGGGCGAAGCTGGCCGGATTGAGCAGGCGGGCGCGGCTGCGACGCAGGGACTGAAACAGCTCCAGCCGCTGGTAAAGCGCATCGGGATGAAAGTCGTCGAGCTGGGCGAAGCCGATCGTCAGCGCCGCCCCGCCGGCCCCGCCGTTCAACGTCAGCCGCAACTTCGGCGCCAGCCGGGCCATGACCGCGTCGAGATTGTCGGCGTTGGCCGTCAACAGCGGCCGGCTGCTCAGCTCCAGCAGGGCGGAAGGGCTCTCCCGCCGCGCTCGTCCGCTGAAGTCGGCCATGACCAGCACGCGCAGCGGAGTATCGGGATCGCGGCGGTGGGACCGCGAAGCGGAACGGGGCAGTTCGAATTGAAATTCCATTCGGCCTGGCATGGCGCGAGCTCTCCGGAGCGATGACTGATGCCGCTAAGTCTAGTGCGATTTTGGTGGCTTTGGCGATGGGTGACCCGCCGCTTTTTTGCCCCGGTTTTGCTGCTACACTCAACAACGGGGCTGCGTCGCGCAGCGGGTTTGTGGAGTTCGAGGGTATGGCTACCGCCACGCAAAAACACCGGATGATCGCCGTCAACAGCGTCTTGGGCGAGGATGCGCTGTTGTTGGGACGCATGACCGTCACCGAGCACATGGGCCGGCTGTTCGAGTGCGAGTTGGAACTGTTCAGCGAGAAAACCGACATCAAGCTGGCGGACGTACTGGGCACCAACATGACGGTTCGCCTGGAACTGCCCTATAAGCAAGGTACCCGCTACTTCAATGGCCTGGTGACCCGCTTCAGCTATATCGGCACCCGGGGCCTGCGCTACGGGGCCTATCGCGCCACGCTCAGCCCCTGGCTGTGGTTTCTGACCCGCACCGCCGACTGCCGGATTTTCCAGAACAAGAAAGTGCCCGACATCATCAAGGACGTGTTCCGGGAGCAGGGTTTCACCGATTTCAAGGACGCCCTGAGCGGCAGTTACCGCGAGTGGGAGTACTGCGTGCAGTATCGGGAAACCGATTTCAATTTCGTCTGCCGGCTGATGGAGCAGGAGGGCATATACTGCTTTTTCAAGCACGAAAACGGCAAGCACATACTGGTGCTGGCCGACAACTACGGCTCCCACGAAAAATTCCCGAAATACGAAACCGTGCCTTATTTCCCGCCGGATACCCACGACCACCGCGAGCGGGATCACTTGTACGAATGGCACGTCATCCAGAACGTGCAACCGGGCGTCTATGCCCTGAACGATTACGATTTCACCGCCCCGCGCAAGAACTTGCGCTCGGTGTTGAACAAGCCCAAGAACCACGCCCTGGCAAACATGGAGATCTACGACTATCCGGGTGAATACACCGACCCCGGCGATGGCAGCAGCTATTCCAAGATCCGGCTGGAGGAATTGCTGGCCCAGCACGAGGTCGCCCGTGGGGAGGGTAACGCCGCCGGACTGGCGGCCGGTTACCTGTTCAGCCTGAGTAACTGCTCGCGCGAGGATCAGAACCGCGAATATCTGATCGTGTCCGCCGTGCATCAGCTCGAATCGGACGAGTTCGAATCCTTCCTGGAAGGCGGAATTTCCGGCAAACCGCATCGGAGCGAGATCACCGCCATCGAGGCCAAGCAGCAGTATCGCGCGCCGCGCGTCACCCCCAAGCCGGTGGTGCAGGGGCCGCAAACCGCCACCGTGGTGGGTCCCGGCGGCGAGGAAATTTACACCGATCAGTACGGGCGGGTGAAATGCCAGTTTCACTGGGACCGCTACGGCCAGGCCGACGAGAACAGCTCCTGCTGGATTCGCGTCTCGCAGATGTGGGCGGGCAAGCAATGGGGCGCGATGAACATCCCGCGCATCGGTCAGGAAGTGATCGTGGACTTCCTGGAGGGCGATCCCGATCAGCCGATCATCACCGGCCGGGTCTACAACGGCATCAACATGCCGCCCTACGGTCTGCCGGCCAAGGCCACCATGTCTACGCTCAAGAGCAATTCCAGCAAGGGCGGCAACGGCTTCAACGAGATCCGGCTGGAAGACGCCAAGGACAGCGAGCAGATGTTCATTCATGCCCAGCGCAACCAGGACATCCGGGTCAAGAAGGACACCTTCGAGTGGATCGGCAACGAGCGGCATCTGATCGTCAAGGCCGACCAGTTGGAAAAAGTGGAAGGTAATCAGCATCTGACCGTCAACGGCGATCAGAAAGCCAAGGTCGACGGCACGGCCTCGCTGAAGATCGGCGGCGATCAAAAGGAGCAAATCGGCGGTGACCAGCACCTCAAGGTCGGCAGCCGGCAGAACATCAAGGCCGGCGGCACGATTTCGGTCGATGCCGGCATGGATTTGCAGCAGAAGGCCGGCATGAAGTGCGCCGTGGACGCCGGCATGGAAGTGCATATCAAGGGCGGCATGAACGTGGTGATCGAAGCCGGGCTATCGCTGACCATCAAGGTTGGTGGCAACTTCGTCAACATCAATCCGGCGGGTGTGTTCATTCAAGGCACCTTGGTCATGCTCAACAGCGGTGGCGCGGCTGGTTCCGGCGCCGGTTGCTCGCCGGCCCCACCGTCGCCACCGGCGCCACCGACGGCACCCCAGGAAGCGGCTACCGCCGAATCCGGTCAGGTCAGCGATGCCCAGGCCGGAGCCCAGGCCCAACAGCAAAGCCAAAGTCTGGATTCGGCCAGCGTCGGTGATGTCGAACTGTTGGATGACGGGCTGCCGGCCGGCAGTGGATCGTCGGCCACGCCGCCGCCCGGCACCTCCAGCCCACCGCCACCATCGCCGCAAGCGCAGCAGCAAGCTGCGCAAGCCCAGGCGGCTCAGAATGCCAGCGATAGCGGCAAGCCTGCTTACCAACCGCCGCCACCGGCTCCGCCGCGAGGAGGGAGAACCACCAATGATTGATGAATTGGCCGTGCTGACCGACTTGCCAGAGACGCGCGTCCGCCATCGGATGGATCGGCGCGGTTGATGGTCGCCAGAGATAGCGCGCATGGCTAAGCACGATCCCTCCGATATCTTGACCCGGCACCTGTTCGCCGATGCCGGCGCCCGAGTCTATGCGGTGCTGGACGGTGCCGCCATTTCCGATCTGCCACAGGCATTACGGGAGCACCGGATGGACGCGGTCTGTTTGTATCGCGGCGAGCTGATTCCCGAACTGGCCCGAGTGGCGCCGTATCAGGTCATCCTGGAACGAGAATCTCCCTTTACGGCTTGGCTGCTCCGGCAGGGTTGGGGGCGGCATTGGGGTATCTTTGTCCTCAGCCCGGCGGAATGGCGGCCGATGCGCGAGCATTTGTGCAGTCTGACCATGGCTTACGATCCAGACTATCAGCCGCTGTATTTCCGCTACTACGATCCCCGGGTGTTGCGCATCTATCTGCCGACCTGTGACGCCGACGAGTTGCGGACGCTGTTCGGCCCGATTTCCCGCCTGCTGTGCGAGGACGAAGAAGGCAAGCTGCTGAAGTTCTGGGTCGCCGGCGGTCAGCTCGGTAGCGAACGGATCGAGCTGGAGTCGCCGGCGTGGCCTGCGGCGGGCGGGTCGGGCCAGGGCACGGAGAAGGGATAAGCGATGCTGGTGATACGCAAGTCGCAGGTGAAGGTTTTCGAACAGGTCGCGGTGCAACGCTTCGAAGCCGGCCTGTTGGATCATCTGCGAACCTTTTTTCCAGAACAGGCCGCCGCGTTGGGTACCGCCCAGTTGGGCAAGGTCGTGCGCTACGGTTTGCAGCGGGCCGAAAGCCGGGGTTTGCGGACCGAGCGCGGCCTGTATCTGTACCTCGCATTGATGTTCATGCTGGGTAGCGCGTTCGACGAAGACCCGCAACTCGCCTGGATGCCGCCGCTACAACCGCCCGCGCCGCCGCCACCCGCCGAGGAACCGCAACAAGCGACACCTCCAGTCGAGGCGGCTCCGACTCCGGCCACCGTGCCGCCACCCGAGGAAACCGAGCCCGCGCCGCCGCCGGAAACGCCCGACACCCGCATCGTGCCGTTGTACGAGCAAGCGATGGCGTTTCTGGATCGGACGGCGGGGCCGGACAACGAGTTTTTGCGGCACACGCTGAGTGTGCTGCGGCATCCGCAGGTGTTCGAGGGACTACCGGCCGCGCCCAGTTTCGGCCATCGCGTGTTGTTGCTGTTGCAAACGCTGGCCCCGGAGAAGTACAAGGCGCTCGGCGAAGGGGCGTTGCGCGCCTTGGTGCGCTCCGGTTACGAAGCCGCCAAGTATCACGGCGTCACCACCGAATCCGGCATGATGAATTACTTGGCCTTGGCCTTCGTGCTGGGCAGTGGTTTCGATCGAGATCCCCTCTATCCCTGGGCGGCGACGGTATTGACCGATCCGGCCTTGGCCGATCCGGCGCAAAGGGGGGCAGTCCTGCGGGAAACGGCCCTGAAGGCTCTGGAAAAATGTCTGCCCGCTGGTTCTCGCCGGGCCGAGCAGAGCGCCATCGCGCTGGCCAAGCCAGCCAAATCCTACCGGCGGATCGTCGAGGAGGCGCCTGATGGGTTCTCGCCACCCGTCACACCCATACTAGATCCTGCTCCGTGATGGAACAGCACCTCAGCGACATTACCCGCGTCATTCAACTCTCGGTTGCTCCGGCGTTTCTCCTGGTGGCCATGGGAACGTTGATCAACATTCTGGCGGCTCGGTTGGCGCGGATCGTGGACCGCCGGCGCGTAGTCCAAGAACGGTTATGTACGCTCACGGATGAAGCGGCGGCGGAACAGCGACAAGAGATGAGGCACTTGATCCGCCGGGGCAATCTGATCTATTTCGCCATTCTGTGCGCCGTGTTGGGCGCGCTACTGGTGTGCCTGGTGGTGGCGGGGGGCGTTTCTGGGGGCGCTGCTGTCGGTCGAGTTGGCCCAGGTCGTCGCCGGCCTGTTCGTGCTGGCGATGGTGGCGATGGTGGTTGCCTGGAGTCTGTTCCTGTACGAGGTCTCCCTGGCCGTCTGGGCGGGCACTCATAATCGCCGGTAAGCGGGTTCGATGACGGGATCGGGGTCACACCAATATCTCCACGCATGGCGGATGGCCGAGAAACGCGGTCGGGCTGGCGGTCAGCCCATAAGCGCCGGATTGGAACACCACGATCAGGTCGCCGATGTCGGCTTTCGCCAGTTCCATCCGATCGGCCAAAATATCCAGCGGCGTGCACAGCGGCCCGACCACCGAGACCGTCTCCCGTTCGGCGCCGAGCACCCGGTTACCGACCACGACCGGATAATTCTTGCGGATCACCTGGCCAAAGTTGCCGGATGCCGCCAAGTGATGATGCAAACCGCCATCGGTAATCAGGAAGGTATGGCCGCGCGATACCTTGCGGTCCACCACCTCGGCCACGTAGATACCGGCTTCGCCGACCAGATAGCGACCCAGTTCCAGTACCACTTGCGCCTGGGGTACCCGCGCCTTGACCACCGGCAGCCAGCGCTCCAGATTGGTGGCGATCGGCGCCAGATCCAGCGGCCTGTCGCCGGGGAAGTAGGGAATGCCGAAACCACCGCCGATGTTGAGCAGGCGCAGCGGTCCCGGCGCCTCGGCCGCCAGCCGCAGTGCCAGTTCGAAGCTGCGGTCGTGCGCTTCGACGATGGCCTCGGCGCGTAGATTCTGCGAGCCGGTGAAGATGTGAAAGCCCTGAAAATCCAGTCCCAATTCGCCGATTCGCCGTAGTAGGGCCGGGACCTGCTCGGCGTCCACCCCGAACGGTTTGGGTCCTCCGCCCATCTTCATCCCGGAGGTTTTCAGCTCGAAATCCGGGTTGATCCGCACCGCAACCTGGGGTTGCCGACCCTGTTCTTGTCCCAGCCGCGCCAGCGTTTCCAATTCACCGGGCGATTCCAGGTTAACGGTGATGCCGGCGGCGATGGCGGCGGTCAGTTCCACTGGGCGCTTGCCGGGACCGGCGAAGCTGATCCGGCTCGGGCTCGTCCCGCTGTCCAAGGCGATGCGCAGTTCGCCCAGCGAAGCGACGTCCAGTCCGTCCACCAATCCAGCCATGTGCTGAACCACCGCCGGCATCGGGTTGGCCTTGACGGCGTAGTGCAATTCGATGGCTGGCGGCAGCGCACCGCGCAGCAGCGCCATCTTTTGGTCCAGCAAGCGGCGCTCGTAGGCATAAAACGGCGTTTGTCCGATCCGCGCCGCCAGTTGGGTCAGCGGCATGCCGCCGACCCACAAGCAGTCGTCGACGACCGGAAACTGGCTCATGGGCCAGTGCGTGGGGCGGGTTTTACCCATCGCGCATACCCTTTCGATCCTCAGATAACCGTTTCCGGAAACAGCGTGCGGAACTCCTCGACCAGGCTCTTACGGTCGATCTTGCCGTTGGGATTGCGCGGCAGATCGTCGCGGCGGACGATCACCCGCAAAGGCACCATGAAATTGGGCAGATGTTGTTTGCAGCGGGTAATCAGCTCGCTTTCGTTGAAATCGTCGCACAGCGGCTTGATCACCGCGACCACCGCTTGGCCAAGCATCGGGTGTGGAATGCCCAACGCCGCCGCTTCGACGACCTGACCACTGCCGTAGAGCACTTCCTCGACTTCGGTGGGACTGACCCGATAGCCGGAGGTCTTGATCATGTCGTCCTTGCGGCCGATGAAATACAGGAAACCCTCCTCGTCGGCACGTACCGTATCGCCGGACCAGACCGCCGGTTCGGTCAAGGGCAGGCCAGGGTTCTGGCCGGGTGCCGGGCGGAAGCGTTCGACAGTCTTGATCGGATCGTTCCAGTAACCCAACGCCACCAGCGCGCCGCGATGCACCAGTTCGCCCGGTTCGCCGGGCGCGCAGGGCGAGCCATCCTCGCGCACCACCAGCACTTCGGCATTGGGGATGGCCTTGCCAATCGAGTCCGGCCGGCGCTCGATTTCCGCCGGGGGCAGATAGGTGGAACGGAAGGCTTCGGTCAGGCCGTACATCAGGAAAGGCGTGGTTTTCGGCAAGGCCCGGCGCAGGGCCGCCAAGGTGGCACGCGGCATGGCGCCGCCGGAGTTGGTGAAATAGCGCAAGCTGTTTACCGCCGCCGCCGGCCATTCCAGCAGCGCCAGTTGCACCCACATCGGCGGTACCGCGGCCAAGCCGGTGATCTGCTCGCGGGCAACCGTGTTGATCACGTCGCGTGGTAGTAGATAATCCATCAGTACGATGCTTGCCCCCGTGGCGAAGGCAGTGGTCGTCTGGCTGAGGCCATAATCGAAACTGAACGGTAACAACGCCAGAATACGGTCGTCGGCGCGGTTGCCCAGGTATTCGGCGACGCTGAAGGCGCCGGTCAGCATGTTGCGATGCGAAAGCACCACGCCCTTGGGTTTGCCGGTGCTGCCCGAAGTGTACAGAATGGCGGCCATGTCGATGTCGATGACCCGAGCCACCGGCCGGCGGGTATCGGCGTCCAGCAAGTCGGACCAGTCGATGATCTGGATGTGATGCAAACGACGGCTGGCGGACGAGGTGCCATCGAGCAGCACCAAGCTGTGCAAGTCCGGGCAATCGGCCAGAGTCGGTTCCAGCAAATCCGCCCGGTCGCGCGTGGTGACCAGGATTCGAACGTTACAGTCGCGCAGGATATAGGCCACCTGTTCGGCTTTCAGTAACGGATTGATCGGCACGAACGCGCCACCGGCCATTACGGTACCGAACAGAGTGGCGACGGTTTCCAGTCGTTTCGGTAGGTAGACGGCGACTCGTTCGGCCCGGTTCAGATCAAGCGCCAGCAGACCGTGGGCCGTTGCCTGAACCAGACTGGCGAGAGCGGCATAGTCCAGACTGGTCTTCCGATGAACGACCGCAACGGCGGCGGGCGCGCGTTCCGCCTGTTCGAAAATGAGTTCGTGCAGCAGTCTGGCCATGCGTGTAGGGGGTAAAGGAACCTGGTGAACGGATGATGAATGACATTATGAACGATAATAGCCGGCACTGTGGCGAATGGCGCGGTGGCGAACGCCAGCGGGATGATTTTCCGGTTGCTTGGGGGTAAGGCGCATGAGATCCCGACAGGCCGAATCGACCCTGGTGCTATACATGACGAGCGGTTGTCACCTGTGCGAACAAGCCGAGGCGTTGGTCCGGCAACAAACCGCCTGGGTCAGCGCGATCGAGATTGTCGACGATGTGGAGTTGCTGGAGCGATATGGTGTCCGCATTCCGGTCCTGCGGCGCTTGGATACCGGCAACGAGCTGGATTGGCCTTTCGATGTCGCTGGAGTCCAGCGCCTGCTGAGTGGCTACCGGCCTGATTGACCGGATTTTGCAATTTATTGGGAACTGCGTGGCCCACGCTTTCCACGGTGATGAAAGCATTCGAGTGTAGGGTATGTTTCGACAGCGACCCGAGAGGATATCCACGATGATGAGTAACGCATTATGAGTAGTAACGCGGCAGCGATGCGCCGGGTGGCGGTTCTGGGCGCCGGCGTGATGGGGGCACAGATCGCCGCTCATCTGGCCAACGCCGACGTGCCGGTGGTGTTGTTCGATCTGCCGGCCAAGGACGGCGATCCCAACAGGATCGTGACCGAGGCCATCGCCAACCTGGTCAAGCTGAATCCGGCGCCGTTTGCGGTCAAGGAGCGGGCCGAATCGATCCAGCCCGCCAACTACGACCAGCATCTGAAGGAACTGCGGAGTTGCGATCTGCTGATCGAAGCCATTGCCGAGCGCGCGGATTGGAAGGCCGATCTGTACCGGCGGATCGCGCCTTATCTCAACGAGCGGGC
Source organism: Candidatus Competibacter phosphatis (assembly GCF_012939995.1). Classification (GTDB taxonomy): domain Bacteria; phylum Pseudomonadota; class Gammaproteobacteria; order Competibacterales; family Competibacteraceae; genus Competibacter; species Competibacter phosphatis. The sequence goes on from NZ_SPMZ01000040.1 coordinate 54,936, forward strand.
GATTCTAGCCACCAATACCTCCGGCTTGCCGCTGAGCTTGTTGGCTGAGTCGGTGCCGGAGACCGTGCGCGAGCGTTTCTGTGGCATCCATTTCTTCAATCCGCCGCGCTACATGGCGCTGGTGGAACTGATTCCCTGCCAGACCACCGATCCGGCCATTCTCGATCTGCTGGAAACCTTTCTGGTCAGCGTTTTGGGCAAGGGCGTGGTTCGCGCCAAGGACACACCGAACTTCGTCGCCAATCGCATCGGCGTGTTTTCCATGGTGGCGGCCATGCACCATACCCAGGCGTTGGGCTTGAGCCTGGATTTGGTGGATGCGCTGACCGGTCCGGCCATCGGTCGACCCAGGAGCGCCACCTACCGCACCGCCGACCTCGTTGGTTTGGACACCATGGATCATGTGATCCGAGGTTCGGCGCTGGCCTTGCGACAAGATCCGTGGCGGCATTATTTCACCGTTCCCGACTGGCTGAACGCGCTGCTCGAAAAAGGCGCGCTGGGCCAGAAAACCAGGGCGGGCATCTATGCCGACAAAGGCAAACAGGTATTGGACCCGGCCACCGGCGACTATCGGGACGTCGGCGCCCAAGCGGACGAGGTGGTGCGGGCGCTGCTGAAGATCAAGAGTCCCACCGAAAAATTCGCCGCGCTGCGTGCCAGCGAGCATCCGCAGGCGCAATTCCTGTGGGCCATCCACCGTGACGTGTTTCATTACGCGGCGGTGTTGCTAGCGGAAATCGCCGATACCGCTCGCGACGTGGATTTTGCCATCCGCTGGGGTTTCGGTTGGAGCATGGGGCCGTTCGAGATCTGGCAGGCGGCCGGTTGGCGGCAGATGGTGGCTTGGATCGAGGAGGACATCGCCGCCGGCAAGGCCATGACCGCGACGCCGCTGCCGGCCTGGGTCAAGCAGGTGGACGGCGTGCATCGGCCCGAGGGCTCCTACTCGGCGGCGGAGGACGCCTACAAGCCGCGTTCGACCCTGCCGGTTTACCGGCGCCAGCTTTATCCCGAGCAAGTGCTGGGCGAAGCGCCGCCTCGTTACGGCGAGGCTGCGTTCGAGAACGCGGGCGTGCGGTTGTGGAGCAGCGGCGACGGCATCGGCGTGCTGAGCTTCAAGAGCAAGCTGCACATGATCGGCGACGAGGTGCTGGAGGGAGTGCTGGAGGCTTTGCGGATCGCCGAGCAGCGTTTCGACGGTCTGGTGCTGTGGCAGACCGAAGCGCCGTTCAGTGTCGGGGCCGATTTGGCGCAAGCACTGCCGGCGCTGCAAGCCGGCGATATCGTGGCGTTCGAAAACGCCGTCGCCAAGTTTCAACGCACCACCGCCGCGCTGCGCCATGCGGCGTTGCCGGTGGTGGCGGCCACGCAAGGACTGGCGTTGGGGGGTGGTTGCGAGTTTCTGATGCACTGCGACCGGGTGGTGGCGGCGCTGGAAAGCCATATCGGGCTGGTCGAGGTCGGGGTCGGGCTGATCCCGGCCGGCGGCGGCTGCAAGGAGTTCGCGCTGCGGGCCATGCGCGAAGCCAAGGGCGGCGATCTGCTGCCGTTCCTGCGCCCGTATTTCGAGGCCATGGCCATGGCCAAGGTTTCGCGCAGCGCCGAGGAGGCCAAGCAACTGGGTTACTTGAGAACCGCCGACGTGATCGTGTTCAATCCCCGCGAACTATTGTACGTCGCCAAGACGCAGGCGCGGGCGCTGGCCGAGGCCGGTTATCGGCCGCCGCAGCCGCGTAAGATCCGGGTGGCGGGCCGCGCCGGCATCGCCGCCTGTCAGATGATGCTGGTCAACATGCGCGACGGCGGGTTTATCTCGCCCCACGATTACCGCTTGGGCCTGAGCATCGCCCACGCCCTGTGCGGCGGCGACGTCGATGCCAATGCGCTGGTGGACGAAGACTGGTTGCTTGGGTTGGAACGCAGGCGCTTCGTCGAGCTGGCCCAGACCCCGCTGACCCAGGCCCGGATCGAGCACATGCTCAAGACCGGCAAGCCGCTGCGCAACTGATCGACCGGAGAAGCCATTGATGAGCAAGCAAATCCAGGATGCTTACATCGTCGCCGCCGCGCGGACGCCGGTCGGCAAGGCGCGCGGCGCGTTTCGCAACACCCGCCCGGACGATTTGTTGGCCCATGTGCTGCGTGGGGTGATGGATCGCTGTCCGGGCTTGGACCCGAAGCGAATTAGCGACGTGATCGTCGGTTGCGCCATGCCGGAAGGCGAGCAGGGCATGAACGTGGCCCGCATCGGTCTGCTGTTGGCCGGATTGCCCGACAGCGTGCCGGGCATGACCCTCAACCGTTTCTGCGCGTCTGGAGTGGAGGCGGTGGCGCGGGCCGCTGACCGTATTCGGCTGGGCGAGGCTGACGCGATGTTGGCCGCTGGTACGGAAACCATGACCATGATCCCGATGGGCGGCAACAAACTCGCCCTCAATCCCGAGATATTCGCCCGCGATGAAAATCTTGGTATCGCCTACGGCATGGGTTTGACCGCCGAAAAGGTGGCGGAGCAGTGGAACATTTCGCGCGAGGATCAGGATGCCTTTGCGGTGGAGAGCCATCGACGCGCGACCGCCGCCATCGCCAAGGGCGAGTTCCGACAAGAAATTCTGCCCTACACGGTGATGGAGCGACTGCCGGACCAGCGGACCATGCAGGTGCGAATCCGCGAGCGAGTGGTGGAGAACGACGAAGGTCCACGTTCCGACAGCAGCTTGCTAGCCCTGGCCAAGCTCAAGCCCGCGTTTGCGGCCAAAGGCAGCGTCACCGCCGGCAACAGTTCGCAGATGAGCGACGGCGCCGGGGCGGTGCTGCTGATGAGCGAGCGCCTGGTCAGGCAGTTGAACCTGACGCCGCTGGCGCGTTTCGTCAGCTACGCCGTGGCCGGCGTGCCGGCGCGGATCATGGGCATCGGTCCCATTGCCGCCATTCCGAAGGCGCTCGATCTGGCTGGGTTGCGCAAGGACGATATCGATTGGTTCGAGCTGAACGAAGCGTTCGCCGCGCAGAGTCTGGCGGTGATGCGCGAGCTGGAACTGGACCCGTGCAAGGTCAATCCCTTGGGTGGGGCGATTGCGCTGGGCCATCCACTGGGCGCGACCGGGGCGATCCGTACCGCCACGCTGGTCCATGGTCTGCGCCGACGCGGCGGCAAGTACGGCATGGTGACCATGTGCATCGGCACCGGCATGGGTGCGGCGGGGGTGTTCGAGGTGCTGTAAGCGATTTTTCCCAGCGCCCAGTGATCGAGCCCGCCGAGATAAGCCCCGGCGGGCTTTTTTTTTATTGGGGCTCGGTCTGGACGAGGGTTGCCGGGCGGCGGCATTTCGTTATGCTGCCGACTTGAGTTAAAGCAAATAGAAGGAGATTGCGCATGACTATGACTGCGATACGTGCGGACGCCGGCCAGGGCTGGGGCTGGATCGTCGAAGGCTGGGGGCTGTTCGTCAAAGCGCCTGGAGTCTGGATCGTGATGTTGCTGATTTATCTGGCCATCAGCGTGGTGTTGTCGCTGGTCCCGTTCGTGGGGATGATCGCCCAGGCGTTGCTGAGTCCGGTGCTGGTCGGCGGGATGTTGTATGGGGCGGCGCTACAGGCACGGGGGCGAGACTTTGGAAATCGGCCATTTGTTCCAGGGCTTTCGGGACCAGGAGCGGATGGGGCCGTTGGTGATGCTGGGCTTGATCAGCGTGGCCGGTTACGTGCTGATCACGCTGGTATTGGTGATGTTCGTGGGGGGCGGCATGATGATGGGGGCGATGATGGACGGCGCCAACACGGGCATGCCGCGCGAGGCGATGGGCGGACTGTTCGTTGGCGCCGGCCTCGTGGCCTTGTTGATCGTAATGACCATCGGTCTGGCGATCGCCATGGCCCTGTTCTACGGCGTTCCCCTGGTCATGCTGGCGGGGCAGAATGCCTGGCCCGCCGCGCAAGCCAGCGTCGCGGCCTGCTGGATCAACATGTTGCCCTTGCTGGTGTTCGGCTTGGTCTATATGGTGCTGGCGGTGGTGGCGATGATTCCGCTCGGACTTGGGTTCCTGATCCTGCTGCCGGTGACGATCTGCGCCGTGTACGCCAGCTATCGGGAGGTCTTCGAGGAAACGCCGCAGCCGCCGGGTATCCGGCTGGCCAAGTAGCGGGTAGGCGAGGGGGGCTGTGATTTCCCCCCTGCATGGAGAGGTGGGTTGAGCTAGTTCAGGTCCAACGCGTATGGCTTGAGATCCTTCAGCGAGACCACCTCCAGCGCCGCTTCGTGCGTCGCCGTCAACAGCACGCGTGGCGCCATGCCGGCGTCCAGCGCTTCCTTCCAACGGGCGGCGCACAGGCACCAGCGGTCGCCGGGACGCAAGCCGGGGAAGGCGAACGCCGGCACGGGGGTGCTCAGGTCGTTGCCGCGCGATTTGCTGAACGCCAGGAACTCGGCGCTGACTTGGACGCAGATCGCGTGAAGGCCAGGGTCCAGGGGGCCGGTTTCGCATTTGCCGGTACGGGTGAAGCCGGTCATGGGTGAAGTGCAGCAGGTTTCCAGCATGCCGCCGAGTGCGTTTTTTTGCGGTTGTCATGACGCTTTCCAGGATGAAGGGGTAGGGGAAGGAGTCGTTGTGGCTTGAGTTGGCGCGCAACGTGTAGCCCGACGTGCCCAAGAGAAATCCTTTTGTGCATTGTAGAGCCGAATCGACCGGTTACGACGGTTCGCGATCGATGCTTGTTCACCGAATCGTCCGCGAGCATGAGTCTCTCTCCAGGCTAGCGGCGGCTGGATTCTCGCGGTCGAGACGCACTATCCTTAAATAGTGACAGCAAGGTTCCGCTGGTTACGATCCCTCATCCATCAAGAGACAATAGGCGATGTCCGATCTCGAATTTCACCTCCAAGGCGAGCAAGCCGCCACGACCGCCGCCGCGCTGGAAACCTTCTTTGCGGAAACCTTCGGCGCGGAGATTCGACGCGAAAACCCACCGCCGCCCGCCGTTGGCGAAGCCGAGAAAGCCGTCGATTCCATCGCGGTCGCGGCGCTGGTTCTGAGCATCCCCGGCGCGTTGCTAGCGGCCATGGATTTGGCCGAACGGCTAAAGCTCAAGCAGAAAGTCGATCGCCTGATTACGCTGGCCCGCCGCGAGTGGCGGGAGCACGGCACGCGCATTTGGCTCCGGCGGCGAAATGCGACACCGCTGGCGCTGGACGAGATCGAACCCGCCGCAGTTCTGGACGCCGCTGAACAAGCCCGAGAGCCATAACCCGCCACCGGCCAAGGAGTTGGACAAGGCCATGACCACCCTTTTCCGCATTGAACCGGATCGGTTGTGTTTGCGTTGCGAGCAGGCCGGTCTGGATGAATTCCGCCCGCTGACCCCCGCCGACGAGTCCCGGTTTCGCGGCTGGTTGCAGGGTTATCACGATTCGTTGCGGGGGTACGGGGACGAGCCGGCGCGCTTGCGCCTGGGTCGGGAACTGTATGCCTGGCTGGATGGCGATGCCGGTTGGTTGGCCCGTTCGCGGGCCACGGCGCTGGTGCCCTGGATCGTCGATTTTCGCGGGCCGCGCGATCCCGATGGTTTGACCCGGCTGTTTCTTCAGTTGCCCTGGGAATTGCTGGCCGACGACCGGGGTCATCTGGCGGCAGACTTGGCGTTGCGCTATGCGCCGGTGCGTCGCTTGGGCGAACCGGCTCAGCCGGAGGCGCCTTCGCCCTGTCGATTGTCGCTAGTGTTCATGGCCGCCGCGCCGCGCGACCAGCGCCGCCTGAATTACGAGGCCGAGGAAACCGCTATTCTGAACGCCACGGCGAAGACCGGTCTGGATTTGACCGTGGAGGAAAGCGGCGCGCTGGAGTGGTTGGCGGCGCGCGTGGCGGAGGAAGCGCCAGTGGATGTCCTGCATCTGTCCTGTCATGGCAAGGGCGGCGCCAAACCGGCCTTGTGTCTGGAGACCGATGAAGGCGCCACCGACTTGGCCAGTGTCGAGCATCTGATCGGGGAACTGTCCACTCATCGGCCCCGGTTGTTGTTCTTGTCGGCTTGTCACACCGCCGAAGGCGCGGAAACCGGGGATGGGACCGGGATCGTGGATTCGCTGGCCCTGGCGTTGTTGCGGGCGGGCATGCCGGCGGTGATGGGTTGGGACGGGCAGGTGTCGGACGCGGAAGCGATGGAGTTCGCCGCGCATCTCTACCAGCAATTGTCGCGCAAGGCCGATTTGCAAGCGGCGCTCGCCGAAGCCCGTTTCGCCTTGCTGAACCGGCCCGGAGCCGATCCGCTGGCGCGGTCGCGGGACTGGCATCTGGCGCGATTGTTCCTGGGGCCGACCGGGGGTGGGCCGCTGGTAAAAGGCGATCGCGCCCGGCATCGCAAGGGCATCGAAGGCGGACACAAGGAGTTTCTGGACGCCAAGGGGCAACAGGTGCCGGTCGCCGGGCGTTTCGAGTTCGTGGGACGCCGCCGACCGCTGCAAGATGCGCTGCGCGAATTACGGCAGCGCAACCATGCGGGAGTGCTGATTCACGGCATGGGCCGGCAGGGCAAATCCAGTCTGGCGGCGCGGGTGGCCGACCGGCTGCATCACCACGAGCCGGTGGTGGTGTTCGGGCGTTACGACGCGCCGGCGATTTTGGAAGCGTTTCGGCGCTCCATCGGTGGCCGGGAGGTGCGGGACATCATCGATGCCTATCGGGATCGGGTGCGCCAGCATCCAGATGAATTGGCGGATGGCCTGCGGGAATTGCTGGAAGGCCCTTGCCGGGAGCTGGTGAGGGATGGCCATGGGCGAGTCGTGAGCCAACCGGTGTTGCTGGTGCTGGACGATCTGGAACGCATCCTGTGCGATCCCGGCTCCACGGGGTTGCACCGAGTGCAGCCGGAGTTAGTGCCCGTGTTGCGGGCGGTGGTGGAGGCGTTCGCCAAAGCGGACGGTGATTCCCGTTTGCTGATCACCAGTCGATTCCAGTTTGCCCTGCCTCAAGACGATCGCGATCTGGCCGATTCGCTGTTTGCCTTGCATTTGCCGCCGATGGGAGCGGTGGAAAGCCGTCAACAAGCGGCTCGGAAAACCCGCCCCGCCAGTCAGGCCAAGACCGCCGCGCCGGACGAAGCCCGCACCCAACGTTGCATCAAGTTGGCGCAAGGCAATCCGGGTTTACAGGACCGCTTGTTTTCCTTGTCCTTGGAAGATCCCGCCGCCTGTGATCAAGCCTTGACGGCGATGGAGCATTATCTCGCTGGCCAGCTTCCCGATCAGGAAACGGTGCGGACGTTTCTGGAGAATCTGGCCATCGATCACTCGCTGGCGTTGCTCAAGTCGGGCGAGCGCGAGTTGTTGCGGGTCATGACCTTGTTCGAGTTGCCGGTGCCGCTGGCGGTGTTGGAAGCGCTGGCCGAGGCGTTGGCGCTGGATGCGGGCGAACCGTGCGGCGTTCGGTTGTTTGGTTTGGGTTTATGGGATGTTTATCCCGATGTGGTGCGGTATGCGGAACCGGCCGCTGCCATCAATGCCTTGGTACGGCCTGTGGCGGGGACGCTGACCGACAGCGAAATCCAGGCGTTGGCCGGCGTGGCGCTGCCCGAGTTGTTGGCCTGTTGGGGCGGCGCTGACAGCGGCCGTCGTCCTTATCCGGCGAATCACGAACTGGCGCGGTTGGCGGTGCTGACCGATCAAGCCCTTGGACTGGACGTGACGGCGGAACCCGCCATCCGCTGGCTGGGCGATCAGTTTCGCTATCGTGACGCCGCCCAACTGGCCCGGCAGGTGATGGCATGTCTGGATCGCCATCAGGTGGAGATTCCGCTCGCGTTATTGCGAGTGGCCGGCGAAGCCTACGTTCAAGTGGGCGATACGCCGGCGGCGCGCGGCGCTTACCAGCGAGCGCTCGCTCGGCTGGATGCTTTGTTGGCTCAAGGCCAAACACCCGATACCGAAGACCATGCCTACCTGCTGGCTGTTCATGGCCGGCTATTGAACCAGGATGGTGACCCGGATCGGGCGCTGGATTTTCTGGAACAAGCCAAGCAACTCTTGAGCACCAACCCGCGTTTTCAGCGCGAGCACAGCATCGTGCTGGGCGACATCGCGCGGATCAAGGTTTCCAAGGGCGAGGTGGACGAGGCGCTGAAGCTGCATCAAGAAATCGCTGACGGTGTTCCAAGCCTTGGGCGACCAGCGCGAGCGGGCGGTGACGCTGGGCGACATCGCGCGGATCAAGGTTGACAAGGGCGAGGTGGACGAGGCGCTGAAGCTGCATCAAGAGGAGCTAACGGTTTACCAAGCCTTGGGTGATGTGGTTGGTAATGCGCATGTTTTATGGTCCATTGCCCAGATCGAGATGCAAAAAGAAGACTACCCGAATGCTTTCCCACACTTGCAGGAGTCCTACGCCATCCTGCTCAAGCTGGGTCGGTTGGACGGCATCATATACGTGGGTTTGGACTTGGGGCAGCTTCTCTGCGCCGGTGGCGCAAAAGAAGAAGGCATGGCGATCTTGAGCCGCTCGCGGGATGGATTTCGGAAACTGGGCCAGGAAGCGCAAGCCCGGCAGGTGCAGGCATTGCTGGACTCGCTTTCCTCCTAATTCCAGTGTGGGAGTTAACCCTGATCCCGACTCAAACTGGTCCGATCCAATTTGACTGGGATTGTGCGGGAACGAGTCGCGACGAGTGACTTGGGAAGGCCGAGGCGGCGGCAGCCCGAGCGAGTCAGGCTGCGCCAAGTCGATGATGAATTGAAAGGTCGGTGGAAAACGGACGGGATGGGAAAGAGGAGACCATGAGAGTGTCAGCCTCTTCAGCCAACCCCTGAGAGCAGCGACTTGATCAAACGTTCTCGCAACAGTTGCGCCGCCTCGAAAATTTCCTGGGCGGTTTCCACGTACAGCGGCCCGGCTTCGCGATAGATGCTACCTTGGTTGCCCACCAGGCGAACCGCTACCCGGGTTTTTTGCACCATTTTGGTTTGCTGCTGGTCCCAAATCAGCGCCTTGTCGGCGGTAATGGCTAACGACATGGTCGTATCCTCTCGGTTTGCGTGATCGGAACCGGCTCGACACTCCAGCGTTCGAGCCGGTCGACGCACAGGCGTCAAACAGAGAGAAGCACTATTCATACCAATAAATAAAGGAGCCGAGCCCACAATGGCTGGCGGGTCCGGCCGGCTTCAGAACTTGAACTCGTCGATCAGCAACTGCATCTGCAACAGCGTCTGCGTGTTGATGTTCTGGATGCGGAAGCCGGTGTCGTAGAAATCGGGATTGATGTCTCGACCGCTCCACAGGCTTTCCGCCTCCAGCGGGATGCGTTGTCGCGAATTGCCTTCCCTGGGAACATCCACCCATAACCGGAAAACTTGGTTGACCGGGATGGGACGATCGCTGACCAGTCGCATGCCTCCCTTGTTGATATCGACGATGTGGCCCAACAGCACTTGATCGTCCTGATTGTAGACACGCAAATACATCACCAGATACCAGCGTTTGAGCTGGCGTTTTTCGGCTCCGGGCGGATCGGGAGGACTCATGACAACCTCTTGGCCTGTTTGCGTTGCCGTTGCGCCACTTGCGGTAAGCGTCCGCGGAGCGCGCAGGCCGTTGGAGGAAAAGACCGTGCCTGGTCGAGCGTGACGTTCATCGTCGGGCGTTTCAGGCCGGTACGGCTGGATTCAAGCTGTAAGTGACCGTCAAACTGGCTTGATCCAACACATGTCCGGCGATCGCGTCGAGCACGTCGGGGCCGGTGAATTCGCCCTCCACCGGACAGCGTTCCACATCGAGCGCGTATAACGTGAAAATGTAATGGTGCACGATGCTGTCGTTCCAGGGCGGGCATGGGCCGTCGTAACCGAAGTAGCGGCCCGCCATCGCCGGGTCGCTGGCAAACCATTCCCGATAGTTGTTGATGCCCTGGCGGGTGCCGCGCGGGCCGTCCGGCCCCGGCTTGCCGCCGGGCGCGATGCCTTCGGAGAATTCGCCGGCCAGAATCTGCGCGGGTTCGGGGAGCAGGTCCACCAGTATCCAGTGATGGAAATCGGTGCGCGGCAAACTGGCCGGAACCTCCCGCCCTTCCTGATTGACGTCGTCCGCCTGGGTCGGTACGTCCGGGTCGTGGCAGATCAGCACCAGCGAGCGGGTTTCCGGCGGCAGGTCGCTCCACTGGAGCGGTGGGTTGGTGTTGGACCCAAGCACGACGTGCTGTTGGGGGTCGGCAACGCCGAAGGCGAATTCGGCGGGGATCGGTTGCTGATCGCGCAAGACGGGGCTAGTCAGTTTCATGAATTTTTTCCTTCAATCAGAGCGTGGCCGGGAATGGTATCGATGCGTCGGCGCGAGAGGCGCGACCGATGTATCGGGAGCCGGAATTGCTCTGGCAATCGACCGATCAAGGTAGCGGTATTCGCTTGACCGATCTTCGCCGTTCTTAAAGAATTGCCGTGGCTCGCGAACTATCCGGGCAACGGGTTTACTTTTTATCAACCTATGATAACGCATACAACATAGCACGTTAATTCGCGATGCCGGCAAATGGAATTTACCGTCGCCGCCGCGAAGTCGCCACGGAAGCCATGGTGGCGGCGACGGTCCGGACGGATGCTGGACTGGCGAACCGATCCGGCATTTTGAACGTGGTTTCCGCACCAGAGGATGGAGGTCGATTGGACCCATGAGCGATCGAAACGCGCGTGGTGGACTCACGGGGAACGCGTTCCCGGACGGCGATGGCGTTGGACCCGAAACCGAGGAACGGCTGGAAGGCAGCCCGCCGGCGGCGACGGCATCTCCGAAGCTGCCCGGCGATGCTCGATCAGTCGGTTATTCGCGGCGGGCACCGTTCAGGACGACGCTGCACATGGTGGGGTTGTTGCTGGTCCTGTTCAGCACCACCATGCTGCCACCAATCGCGGTGGCATGGTGGTACGACGATCGCCATGTCGTGATGCCGTTCGCGGAAACCCTGGCCGCGACCTTGGGACTGGGCTTGCTGTGCTGGTTGCCGGTATGCCGGTTCAAGGTCGATCTGCGCAACCGCGACGGCTTCGTGGTGGTGGTGGCGTTCTGGGTGTTGCTGTCGCTGCTGGGCACCTTGCCGTTCATGCTGGCGGAACAACCGGATATTTCTTTCCTGGATGCCTGGTTCGAGACCACCTCCGGGCTGACCACCACCGGCGCCACCATCCTGTCCGACCTCGACGCCTTGCCCAAGGCCATCTTGTACTACCGGGCGCAAATGCACTTTTTCGGCGGCATGGGCATCGTGGTGTTGGCGGTGGCCTTGCTGCCGATGCTGGGAATCGGCGGGATGCAGCTTTACAAAGCCGAGACGCCGGGGCCGATGAAGGATGAGAAACTGACCCCGCGCATCACCGAGACCGCCAAGAACCTCTGGTTCATTTATGTCAGCCTGAACGTGGTTTGCGCGCTGGCGTTCTGGGCGGCGGGGATGAGCCCGTTCGATGCGATTTGTCATGCCTTCACCACCATCGCGCTGGGCGGTTTTTCCACCCACGACGCGAGCATCGGCTATTACCAGAATCCGCTCATCGAACTGATCGCGGGGACCTTCGCACTGATCGCGGCGGTCAATTTCGCCCTGTACTTTCTGGCGTGGCGCCGGGGCAGTGTCAGGATGGTTTTTCGGGACGCCGAATTCCGCTTTTTCTTGACGGTGGTCGGCGGGATCGTCGCGATCGCTTGCGCCTATCTTTACCTCGACGGCAAATTTCCATTTTGGGAAGCGCTGCAGCACGGCTATTTCCAGAGCGTGATGATCGTCACCGGCAACGGTTTGACTACCGCCGGTTACTCGGCCGACTGGCCGGTTTTCGTGCCGCTGCTGTTGCTGCTGGGCAGCTTTTTCGGCGGCTGCGTCGGTTCGACCTGCGGCGGCATCAAGGCGATCCGCTTTCTGCTGCTGTACAAGCAAAGCCTGCGCGAGGCCCGATTGCTGATCCGGCCCACCGCGCAAATCGCGGTCAAGGTGGGTGGCCATCCCGTTTCCGATCGAGTGATGCAGGCGGTGTGGGGGTTTTACTATCTCTACATCTTCTGTTATTGCGCACTGTCGCTGGCGCTGACCGCGACCGGCGTGGATCTGGTGACGGCATTCGGATCGGCGGCGGCCGGCTTGAACAACATGGGCGTGGGTCTGGGCGATACCGCCTCCAACTTCAGCCCGTTGAACGACACCGCCACCTTCCTGCTGGCGCTGTCGATGGTGGTCGGCCGGCTGGAGATCTTTCCACTGTTGCTGTTATTCCTGCCAGACTTCTGGAAGTGAGCGAGTATGGAAAAGGCGGAGTACGTCGGCGAGCTGTCGTTGGCGATGACTGAAAAGGCGCGTTGGGCCGGCCAGCGGCGAGCGCCGCTCAGAACGGCGTTGTACATGGTCGGGCTGTTGACGATCCTGTTCAGCGCGACTCTGCTACCGCCGATGGGGGTGGCGTGGTGGTACGACGGCATGACAGTGGTGATGCCGTTTGCAAAGGCGTTGGGGGCCATGCTGTCCCTGGGGCTTTTGTGCTGGCTGCCGGTGTGCCGCTTCAAGGTCGATCTGCGCAACCGCGATGGCTTCGTGGTGGTGGTGGCGTTCTGGGTGTTGCTGTCGCTGCTGGGCGCGCTACCGTTCATGCTGACGGAACATCCGCACATGCGTTTGGTGGACGCAGTGTTCGAAACCGCCTCCGGTCTGACCACCACCGGCGCCACCGTCCTGTCCGACTTGGACAAGTTGCCCAAGGCCATCGTGTATTACCGAGCGCAACTGAATTTTCTGGGCGGCATGGGCATCGTGGTGCTGGCGGTGGCCTTGCTGCCGATGCTGGGAATCGGCGGGATGCAGCTCTACAAGGCGGAGACGCCGGGGCCGATGAAGGACGAGAAGCTGACCCCGCGCATCACCGAAACCGCCAAGAACCTCTGGTTCATCTACGTGGGACTGAACGTGGTCTGCACGCTGGCGTTCTGGGCGGCGGGAATGAGTTTTTTCGACGCGATCTGCCATAGTTTCGCGACCCTGGCGCTCGGCGGTTTTTCCACTCACGACGCTAGCATCGGCTACTTCAACAGCGCCCCGATCGAGCTGATCGCCGGCTTTTTCTCGCTGGTGGCGGCGGTCAACTTCGCCCTGTTCTTCCTGGCGTGGCGCTCCCGTAGCTTGACGGTGGTGTTTCGCGATGCCGAATTCCAGTTCTGCATGGTGGTCATGGCCGGGATCATCGCGCTCACCTGCGGTTATCTGTATATCTCCGGCAAACTTCCGCTGTGGGAGTCGATTTATCACGGCTTTTTCCAGACGGCTTCGATCATCACCGACAATGGTCTCGTCACCACCGGCTATCCGGGGGACTGGCCGTTCGTCGTGCCGCTGTTGCTGCTGCTGGGCAGCTTTTTCGGCGGTTGCGTCGGTTCGACCTGCGGCGGCATCAAGGCATTCCGCTTCCTGCTGCTGTTCAAGCAGAGTCTGCGCGAGGCCCGATTGCTGGTGCGACCCACCGCGCAAATCGCGGTCAAGGTCGGTAACCGACCGATGTCGGACCGAGTGATGCAAGCGGTGTGGGGGGTTTTATTTCCTGTACATTCTCAGCTACTGCTTTTTCTCCTTCGCGCTGGCGATGACCGGCGTGGATCTGGTGACGGCGTTCGGCTCGGTGGCGGGTTGCCTGAACAACATGGGGGTGGGATTGGGCGAGACGGCGGTCGGTTTTGGCCCGCTGAACGATGCCGCCACCTGGTTGCTGTCGGCGTCGATGGTGGTCGGGCGGCTGGAAGTCTTCCCGCTGTTGTTGCTGTTCCTGCCTGACTTCTGGAAGTGAGCATGAGCGAGCAGGCGGAGCACCCGGAGGCGGAATCAAAGTCGACCTTGGAAGAATCCCCCGGTTTTGCTCCGCCACGGCCCGAAACCGGTTGGAACCCGTGGCAAGCCCGTCAGCGACGGGCGCCGATCAAGACGACGCTGTACATGGTCGGGGTGCTGATGGTCCTGTTCAGCGCCACCCTGCTGCCGCCGATCGCGGTGGCTTGGTGGTACGACGGCATGTCGGTGGTGATGCCGTTTGCGGAAACCCTGGCCGCCACCCTGGGGCTGGGCTTGCTGTGCTGGCTGCCGGTATGTCGGTTCAAGGTCGATCTGCGCAACCGTGACGGCTTCGTGGTGGTGGTGGCGTTTTGGGTGCTGTTGTCGCTGCTGGGCGCGATACCGTTCGTGCTGGCCGAACATCCGCACATGCGCTTGGTGGACGCGGTGTTCGAGACCGCTTCCGGTCTGACCACCACCGGCGCCACCATCCTGTCCGACCTCGACGCCCTGCCCAAGGCGATCCTGTATTACCGGGCGCAATTGAATCTGTTGGGTGGCATGGGAGTGGTGGTGCTGGCGGTGGCGCTGTTGCCGATGCTGGGCGTCGGCGGGATGCAGCTCTACAAGGCCGAGACGCCGGGGCCGATGAAGGACGAGAAGCTGACCCCGCGCATCACCGAGACCGCCAAGAACTTGTGGGTGATCTACTTCGGCTTGAACGTCGCGTGCGCGCTATCGTTCTGGGTGGCCGGCATGAGTCCGTTCGATGCGGTTTGCCACAGTTTCTCCACCCTGGCGCTGGGCGGTTTTTCCACCCACGACGCCAGCATCGGTTATTTCCATAGTTTACCGATCGAGTTGGTCTCGGGTGTTTTCACGCTGATCGCGGCGGTCAATTTCGCCCTGTACTTCATGGCGTGGCGCCGACGCAGCCTCTGGCTGGTGTTTCAGGACGCGGAGTTCCAATTCTTTCTGGTGGTGATCGGCGGGATCGTCGCGCTGACCTGCGCTTACCTGTATTTCAGCGACACCTTTCCATTGGTGGACTCGCTGGTACACGGGTTTTTCCAGAGTCTTTCGATCGTGACCAGCAATGGCCATACCTCGGCCGGTTATTCGGCGGACTGGCCGTTTTTCGTTCCCTTGCTGTTGTTGCTGGGCAGCTTTTTCGGTGGTTGCGTCGGCTCGACCTGCGGCGGCATCAAGGCGGTTCGCTTCCTGCTGCTGTACAAACAGAGCGTGCGCGAAATCCGGCTGCTGATCCGTCCCACCGCGCAGATCGCGGTCAAACTGGGTAACCGACCCATCCAGGATCGGGTGATGCAGGCGGTGTGGGGATTTTATTATCTCTACATTTTCTGCTATTGCGCGCTGTCGCTGGCCCTGGTGGCGACTGGCCTGGATCTGGTGACGGCGTTCGGTTCGGCGGCGGCGGGCTTGAACAACATGGGAGTGGGTCTGGGCGATACCGCGTCCAATTTCAGCCCGCTGAGCGATACCGCCACCGTCTTGATGACGATGGCCATGGTGGTGGGTCGGCTGGAGGTATTCCCCGTGTTATTGCTGTTCCATTCGGATTTCTGGAAAGGCTGATCATGAATCCAAAACGAGGCTACACCGGCGAGTTGCCGCCGGCCCGGTTCAACATGGCGCGCTACTGTCTGCAGGCAGCGGCGCGGACCACGCCGGACAAGGTGGCGCTGATCGTGGTTTCCGATGCCGGTGCGCCGGTCGAAGCGGCCGAGCACTGGACTTACGCGCAACTGGATGAGGCGGTGCGACGCACGGCGGCCGGACTGCGCCGTCTGGGCCTGGAGGCGGGCGCGCGGCTGATGATCCGCATGGGTAACACCAGCGATTATGCCCTATTGTTTTTCGGCGCCATCGCCGCCGGTTGCGTGCCGCTGCCGTCCTCGGCGCAACTGACCGAGGAGGAGGCCGCTTTCCTGCTGGCCGATTCCGGCGCGCGGCTGCTGGCCGTGGCGGATGAATTGACCATCCGGCCACCGCCGGGCGTGCAAGTGCTGGGCATGACCGATGTCGCCGCGCTGCGGGTCGGTCACGAGCCGCTGGACTACGCCGATACCGCCGCCGCCGATCCGGCGTTTCTGATCTACACCTCCGGCACCACCGGTCAGCCCAAGGGCGTGTTGCACGCCCAACGCTCGGCTTGGGGTCGGCGGCCGATGTACCAGGGTTGGTATGGCATCCGCCCGGACGACGTGATCCTGCATGCCGGCGCGTTCAACTGGACCTATACCCTGGGGGTGGGGTTGACCGATCCCTGGGCCAACGGCGCGACGGCGGTGCTCTACAACGGCCCCCGCGATGTCACGGTTTGGCCGACGCTGATGGAGAAGTACCGGGCGACCCTGTTTGCGGCGGTGCCGGGTCTGTACCGGCAGATCCTGAAATACAACGACCTGCGCGCGTACGATCTGTCCAGTCTGCGCCACGGCCTGACCGCCGGCGAAGCGCTGAGCACCGCTTTGCTGGAGCAGTGGCGGACGACGACCGGCAAGGCGCTGTACGAGGCGTTGGGGATGAGCGAGTGCTCGACCTACATCTCTTCGGCGCCGAGCGAGCCGGTCAAGCCCGGCAGTCCGGGCAAGGCCCAGCCGGGTCGCTGTGTGGCGGCATTGCCGGTCGAAGGCGGCGAGGAACCGCTGCCGCCGGGCGAGACCGGGCTGCTGGCGGTGCATCGCAGCGATCCGGGGCTGATGCTGGGTTACTGGAATCGCCCCGAAGAAGAGGAGTTGGTCTACCGGGGCGAGTGGTTTCTCGGCGGCGATCTGGTGCACTTCGACGCCGACGGCTACATGATCTACCACGGTCGCAACGACGACGTGATGAACGCCATGGGCTATCGGGTGTCGCCGCTGGAGGTGGAACATTGCCTGAGCCGGCATCCGGCGGTGGCGGAGGTGGCGGTCACCGAGCTGTCGGTGCGCGAGGGCGTCAGTGTGATCGCCGCCTTCGTGGTGCCGCGCGATCCCGACGAACCGGATGGGATGGACGCCGCGCCCTTGCTGACCCATGCCCATGCCCATCTGGCGGGTTACAAATGTCCGCGCGAGATCATTTTCGTCGATAGCCTGCCGCGCACCGCCAATGGTAAGGTCCGCCGCCGCGATCTGGCCCGATGGCGGCGGTGAATCAGGCTATTCTCGCGCCGGTTTCGCTACTTCATGGCATCCAGAACGGTACTCAACGATTTTTCTAGGCTCATGAAAAACCGCTGATGTACTACGACATGGCCAGCATGCGGCTGGAGGAGGAATGAAATCATGTATGCTGAACGCCTGCTGATCGAAACCGACCCAGAGGGCAAACCCTGTCATTTGCCTAAACTACCGCCGAGCGCCAAGGTCGAATTGATCGTCTTGGTGTTGGAAGAAACCCCAGCATTGCCCCGCCGCCAGCCACCGCCCAGTATTGCCGGGCAAGGCGAGATTCTCGAAGATTTGATCGCCCCAGCCGTTTCCGAAGCCGACTGGGACGCCTTGCGATGATCATTCTGGACACGCATGTCTGGTTACGATGGATCATCCAGAGCGGTCGCGGATTACCCCCTGACATCCTGGCCGCGATTCAATCCGAACCGTGTGTCGCCGTTTCCGCCATCTCCTGTTTCGAGGTTCCCTACCTGCTGAAACGGCGTCGGATCTTGCTTCCCTTGCCGGTTGAAACGTGGTTGCGGGACGCGCTGTCGCCGGCAGGCATCGAGAGCCTGCCGGTTTCCTGGGAAATTGCCCTTCGTTCCGCACAATTGCCGGAACACCATCGCGATCCCGCTGACCGCATCATCATTGCCACGGCGCTGGCATACGATGCCCGCCTGGCCAGCTTGGATGGCGCTTTTCCATGCTATGCGGAATTGGCCGGTCGGTTGATCAGCGCCTAACCCACAACATGGATGGACAATTCGAAAACTGGGCCACCGAAATCATGTGGAGTATGCTTCACTATGTGATGTTTAATATATCAATATGCAATTTTTATCATTGCATTTAAACTTCTTGTTATTGATAATTCATGCCTGTCTTGAAACCTGAATTTTCATCATGCTCACAGCGGCTCAGTTGAAAGCGGCGCGCGCGCTGTTGGGTATCGATCAGCGAACGCTTGCCGAAACCGCCGGTTTGTCCCTGCCGACCATCCAGCGGATGGAAACCAGCGAAGGCACGATTCGCGGCAATGTGGATTCCCTGGTCAAGCTCATCGCCGCGCTCGACGCCGCCGGCGTGGAACTGATCGGAGAGGGCGCCGCCAGCGAAGGCGGCGGGCGCGGAGTTCGGCTGAAGGGCTGAACCCCTCAGACAGTCCGTAGTGATCGTGAGTCGGAAGGAGTGGAATTCGTCACCATGCCGTTGTCGCTGTCATTGGGCTTGGCCATGGCCCTGTTCGCCGTCGGTCTCCATGCGATCGCCACATCGCGCCGGGCGAGTTGCACCCGCCAGGTCTACGGGGTCAGTCTGGCCGTCTGCATCATCTTGTTGGGGATGGCGCTGGCGCATCTGCTGGGCGACCGAACGCCGATCACGCTGACCTTACCCATTGGTTTGCCCTGGCTGGGCGCGCATTTCCGCCTGGACGCGCTGTCGGCCTTTTTCCTGATCGTGGTCAATCTCGGCGGCGCGGTGGCCAGCTTGTTCGCCTTGGGCTACGGCCAGCACGAGCAGGCGCCCGAACGGGTGTTGCCGTTCTACCCGGCCTTTCTGGCCGGCATGAACTTGGTGCTGCTGGCCGACGATGCCTTTACCTTCCTGTTCGTTTGGGAATTCATGTCGCTGAGTTCGTGGGCATTGGTCATGGCTCACCATCGAGAGCCGGCCAACGCCCGCGCCGGTTATCTGTATCTGGTCATGGCCTGTTTCGGTACCTTGGCGTTGCTGCTGGCCTTCGGACTGCTGGCCGGTCCCAATGGTGGTTACGATTTCGCCGCCATCCGCGCCGCTCAGGTCACGCCGGGCGCGGCGGCGTTGGTGCTGGCGCTGGCGCTGGCGGGAGCCGGCTCCAAGGCTGGCCTGGTGCCGCTACACGTCTGGTTGCCACTGGCGCATCCGGCCGCACCCAGCCAGGTATCGGCGTTGATGAGCGGGGTGATGACCAAGGTGGCGGTGTACGGTTTCATCCGCATCGCCTTCGATTTGCTGGGCGAGCCGGCCTGGTGGTGGGGCGGCCTGGTGCTGGCGCTGGGTGGAATCACCGCCGTGCTGGGCGTGCTGTACGCACTGATGCAGCACGATCTGAAGCGACTGCTCGCCTATCACACGGTGGAGAACATCGGCATCATCTTCATCGGTCTGGGACTGGCGCTGGCGTTTCAGACCAATCATATGTACGCGAATGCCGCGCTGGCGCTGACCGCCGCGCTGTTTCACATCCTCAACCATTCGTTGTTCAAGAGTCTGCTGTTTCTCGGTACCGGCGCGGTGCTGACCGCCACCGGAGAGCGCGACATGGAGCGACTGGGCGGCTTGATTCACCCGATGCCATGGACTGCGCTGGCGTTTCTGATCGGCGCGGCGGCGATTTCGGCGTTGCCGCCGCTGAACGGTTTCGTCTCGGAATGGCTGACCTTCCAGGCCATCCTGGCCAGCCCGGAACTGCCGCAATGGCTGCTCAAGTTCCTGGTGCCGGCGGTTGGCGCGCTGCTGGCGCTGTCCGCCGCGCTGGCCGCCACCTGCTTCGTGAAGGCTTTCGGCATCACCTTCCTGGGACGGCCGCGTTCGCCCGCCGCCGCCGAGGCGCGGGAGACCGATCGCTATTCACTGGTTGCGCTGTTCGTTCTGGCGGCGCTTTGCCTGCTGGCCGGCATCCTGCCCGGACTGGTGGTGGACGGCCTGTCGCCGGTGGTGGGCATGCTCAATGGCGATACCCGACTGACGGCGCAGAGCAGCCAACCCTGGTTGACGCTGGTGCCGGTGGTGGATGTCAAAAGCAGCTACAACGGCTTGCTGGTGTTGCTGTTCATGGCATTTTCCGGAATCGCCGCCGCTTTCCTGATCCATCGCTTTGCCTCCGCCGTGGCGCGGCGCGGCCCGGCCTGGGATTGCGGCTTTCCCGAAGCCAGCCCCGCAACCCAGTACACTGCCGGCAGCTTTGCCCAACCGATCCGCCGAGTGTTCGGTAGCGTGGTGTTCCAGGCCCGGGAACGGGTGTTCATGCCGCCACCGGGCGACTCGCGCGCGGCGCGCTTGGAGGTCGAACTGCGCGACCCGGTCTGGGAGCGTGGTTACGCCCCGATCGTCGCGGCCGTGGTGGCGCTCTCCAGCCGTTTCAACGCTTTTCAATACCTCACCATCCGTCGCTATCTGAGCCTGGTATTCGGCGCGCTGGTGCTGCTGCTGCTGGGGATGGTGCTATGGCGCTGACCGCCGATCATGGGGTGCAGGGCTGCCAGATGCTGCTGACGCTGCTGTTGGCTCCGCTGCTTACCGGTTTTGTCCGCACGATCAAGGCGCGACTGCTGCGTCGGCGTGGCCCGACCCCGCTGCAACCCTACCGCGATCTGCTCAAGCTGTTGCGCAAGGATGTGGTGCTGGCCGACTCCGCCTCCTGGCTGTTTCGGGTGGCGCCCTATCTGATATTCGCCGCCATCTGGGTGGCGGCGTCGCTGGTGCCGACTTTCGCCAGTGGCCTGCCGTTCAGTTGGACGGCCGATCTGATCGCCATCGTTGCCCTACTGGGCACTGCCCGCTTTTTTTCTGGCCTTGGCCGGACTCGACGTCGGCACCAGCTTCGGCGGCATCGGCGCCAGCCGCGAGATGATGATCGCCTCGCTGGCCGAACCGGCCATGCTGATGATGGTGTTCACCTTGTCGCTGCTGGCCGGCACCACCGAACTGTCGGCGGTCGCCCGTTTCATGCTGAATGCCGATGTTGGCCTGCGGGTGTCGTTGGCGCTGGCGTTGCTGGCCTTGGTCATGGTGGCAATCGCCGAAAATGCCCGGATCCCGGTCGACAATCCGGCCACCCACCTGGAACTGACCATGGTGCATGAGGCGATGGTACTGGAATACTCCGGCCGCCATCTGGCACTGATCGAGTTGGCCGCTTCCCTGAAGTTGTTGCTCTATCTGTCGCTGACGGCCTGCATCTTCGCGCCCTGGGGCATGGCGACCGCCGGCGCGGGTTTCGTGGATTACCTGGTGGGCGTGGTCGCGTATCTGGCCAAGCTGGCGGCGGGCGGCCTGTTGTTGGCGCTGTTCGAAACCAGCATCGCCAAGATGCGAGTGTTCCGGGTCGGCGAATTTCTGGGCGCGGCGCTGATGCTGGGTTTGCTCGGCACCCTGTTGCTGTTCGTGTCCCGGAGTCTGTGATGCACGGTCTGGCCTTCGATATCGCCCATTTTCTGGCGGGCGGCATGGTGGTGGCGAGCTTTCTGCTGCTGTATCAGGATCGCCTCTACGCCCTGATCCACGTTTTCGCCCTGCACTCGCTGGTGCTGGCGCTGGCGGTCGGCTGGCAGGCCGCCGTTCAGGGCGCGCATCACCTGTACATCACGGCGGGCATCGCGCTGGTGTTCAAGGCGATCGTCATTCCGGTCGCGCTCCACCGCATCGTCCGGCAACTCGGCATCCATCGCACGCTGGAGACGGTGCGGGGCGTGGGCCGGGACATGCTGGCCGGTACCGGGTTGGTGGCGCTGGCGATTCTGGTGATGCTGCCGGTGACGGCCACCGCCGACGCGCTGGCGCGCGAAGATCTGGCCTTCGCCCTGGCGGTGGTGTTGCTGGGGTTGCTGCTGATGGTCACCCGCCACAACGCGGTCAGCCTGGTGATCGGTTTCATGTCGCTGGAGAACGGGCTGGTGCTGGCCGCCGCCGGGGCGCGCGGCATGCCGCTGGCGGTGGAAATCAGCGTCGCTTTCTCGGTACTGATCGCGTTGATCGTGATCGGCATCTTTCTGTTCCGCATCCGGGAGCGCTTCGATAGCGTGGACATGCAGGCGATGGATACCTTCCGGGAGGAGCGGCGGCGATGAGCGGCGCGGATCTCGGTCTCATGGCGATGGCCACGTTGTTGGGCGTTCCGGCCATCGCGGCGCTGGTGCTGGTGTTGGTGTCCGGTTACCGGTTCGGCGCCCGGCTGAACGTCGGCGCGGCGCTGTTGTGCCTGCTGGCCGCCGCCGCCCTGTTCCAGGCGCGACCCGAGGCCAATCTCTACCTGCGGGTGGACGACTTCAACATCTATCTGATCGCGCTGAACAATTGGGTCAGCTTCACCACCAGCGTGTTCAGTGCCGGCTACATCGCCCACGAACTGGAAACCGGCAGGCTGACCCCGGCGTATCTGCGCTTCTATCACGCCATGTATCAGGCGCTGCTGTTCGCCATGAACCTGGCGCTGCTGGCCAACAACATCGGACTGCTGTGGGTGGCGATCGAGTTGGCGACGTTGGTGACGGTGCTGATGGTCGGTCTCTACCGGACCCACGCCGCGCTGGAAGCCGCCTGGAAGTATTTCATCCTGGGTAGCCTCGGCATCGCCCTGGCGCTGTTCGGCACCATCCTGGTGTACCTGGCGGCGCAGCCGGCGATCGGGCAGGGGCTGCCGGCCATGGCTTGGGACCGATTGCTCGCGCATGCCGATGCTTTCGATCCGGCGCTGCTCAATCTGGCGTTCATATTCCTGTTGCTCGGTTACGGTACCAAGGCCGGTCTGGTACCGCTGCACGCCTGGCTGCCGGACGCGCACGCCGAGGGTCCCACGCCGATCTCGGCGGTGCTGTCCGGGTTGTTGTTGAACGTGGCGCTGTATGCGGTGCTGCGCTTCAAGATGCTGATGAGCGCCAATCCGTCCGCGCTGGCGCCGGGGCCGCTGATGGTCGGTCTGGGGCTATTGTCCCTGCTGTTCGCCGGCTTGATGCTGTACCGCCGGGGCGATATCAAACGCTTGTTCGCCTATTCCTCCATCGAACACATGGGCATCATCACCTTCGCCTTCGGCATGGGCGGGCCGCTGGCCAACTTCGCCGGGTTGCTGCACATGACCCTGCACAGCCTGACCAAGTCGGCGATTTTCTTCACCGTGGGCCATATTTCCCAAGTCAAGGGCACCCAGCGGATTTCCACCATTCGCGGCTTGACCGTCACTCATCCAACCCTCGGTTGGGGGCTGGTGGCGGGCGTGATCGCCATCGCCGGGATGCCGCCGTTCGGGGTTTTCATGAGCGAGTTCCTGGTGGTGAGTTCCACCTTCGCCCGCCAACCGTTGCTGGCGCTGCCGCTGGTGGTGGGGTTACTGCTGGCGTTCGGCACCCTGCTATGGCGGTTGCACGGCGTGGCGTTCGGCCAGCCGGACAACGCCGCGTTCGTGCCGGTGCGGGCCAGCACCTTGCCGACGACGGTGCATCTGCTGCTGGTGCTGGTCGCCGGATTCTGGTTGCCCGAGCCGCTGGTGGCCTGGTTCCGCCATGTCGCGGTGTTGCTGGGGTGAGGGCGGTACGATGAGCGCGACCAATACCAACTCCGCCTTGCTGACCGTGCTGGGGGTCGGACATCTGGTCACCGGGCATCGACCCTGGCTCCGGTTCGTGGTGACCGCCGAAACCTGGAACGTGCTGCTGGCCGGTTTGGCGAAAAGCAGATGGAGTCTGCTCGGATTATGGGGCGAACCCGGCATGGTTCACCTGGCGGCTCATGAGTTCGAGACCGGTACGCCGGGCATCGCCAGCCTGCCCTGTTCGGCCGGCGAGTTTCCCTCGGTGGGGCGCTGGCATCCGCCGGCGCAACGCTTGGAACGCGCCATCGCTGATCTGGTCGGTCTGCAACCGGCCGCCGGTCCCGATCTTCGTCCCTGGCTGGATCACGGCTGCTGGCCGCTGCGTCATCCTCTGGGTTCTCCAACCGCGCCGGCCGAAGCGCTGCCGCCTTATCCGTTTCTACCGACGGAGGGCGAAAGCCTGCACCAGATTCCGGTGGGGCCGGTTCACGCCGGCATCATCGAACCCGGCCATTTCCGCTTTACCGCCAACGGCGAGGCCGTGGTCCGGCTGGAAGAGCGGCTGGGTTATGTCCACAAGGGTATCGAGAGCCTGCTGAACGGTGCGTCGCTGGAACGGGCGGCGCGGTTGGTGGGGCGGGTATCCGGCGACAGCACGGTGGCTTATGCCTTGGCCTTCGCTCGGGCGGTCGAGGCGGCGACGGAAACTGAGATTCCCGCGCGCGCGCATTGGTTGCGGGCGCTGATGGCCGAATTGGAGCGCTTGGCCAATCACTGCGGCGACATCGGCGCGATCTGCAACGACGCCGCCTTTGCCTTGATGCTGGCCCATTGCGCGGTGTTGCGCGAGCGGGTGCTGCGCGCCAGCGCCGCCTGCTTCGGTCATCGTCTGCTGATGGATTGCGTGGTTCCGGGAGGCGTGACCGTCGATTTGCCGGCGGATGGCGTGCCGATCTTGCGAGCCCTGCTGGCCGAGATGCGCCGCGCGTTTCCACCCTTGGTCGAGTTGTATGACAACACCGCCTCGCTGCAAGATCGCGCCGCCAATACCGGGACGCTCAATCCGACGCTGGTCCAGCAGTTCGGTTGCGGCGGCGTGATCGGCCGCGCCGCCGGCCGTGCCTTCGACGCTCGCCGCGAGCCGGGTTACCCGCCCTACGATCAGCTTGAGTTCGAGGTGCCGGTGCGGCGCGAAAGCGACGTCAACGCCCGGGTGTGGATTCGCATCCGCGAGGTGGAACAGAGTCTGGCCCTGATCGAAGGGATTCTGGAGCGATTGCCATCGGGTCCGGTGCATGGGGCACTGAATCAGTCTGGCCGGCTGGTCGAAGGCATGGCGCTGGTCGAGGGCTTTCGCGGCGACATCCTGGTTTGGTTGCGCTTGGCCGCCGACGGCACGGTGGCGCGCTGTCATCCGCGCGATCCCTCCTGGTTTCAGTGGCCGCTGCTGGAAGCCGCCATCGAAGGCAATATCGTGGCGGATTTTCCCTTGTGTAACAAATCCTTCAACTGCTCGTATTCGGGCCACGATCTCTAGGCGCTCCGTCATGCGCAAGCTGCTGTTGCAAAATGGGTGGCGGTCGCCGCTGACCCTTCCCGCTCCGGCGCCTTCCGAATCCGCCCTGACCGAATTGGGCGCGAAGGTCGATCGAGCCGCCCGCCGCCGCCTGGGTCGCAGTCTGGCGATCCGCGAGGTGGATGCCGGCTCCTGCAACGGTTGCGAGCTGGAGATCCATGCGCTGAACAATGCTTTTTACGACCTGGAGCGCTTCGGTTTCCACTTCGTCGCCTCGCCGCGCCATGCCGATGTGTTGCTGGTGACCGGGCCGGTGACGGTCAATATGCGCGAGGCGCTGGAGCGCACCTATGCCGCCACGCCCGATCCGAAATGGGTGGTCGCGGTGGGCGATTGCGGGCGGAACGGCGGGGTGTTCGCCGGCGGCTACGCCTGCGTCGGCGGGGTGGCCGAGGTCATTCCCGTCGATCTGCACATTCCCGGTTGTCCACCCAATCCCATGCAATTACTGGAAGGCTTGCTGGCGTTGTTGCAAGTGGTCCGATAGTTGTTTACCGCCAACCCATCGATTTGGAGGCATCCCATGACCATTACCGTTGCCGAACTGCAACGCTTCAAGGATTCCATGGTGTACCTGAGTCAACTCAGGTCGATCCCGCTGGAAATCATCGAGTTTTATCTGGAAAACGAGCGGGGCTACATCATCGAGGAGTCCAAGTCCGGCGATGAAAAGACTGTGATCGTTCAGCCCCCGCGTTCCCAAAACGGATAAAGAATCCGCTCTTCATGAAACCCGACCGGGAGCATTCACTTTATCTGCCGTTTGGTACCGCCCTGCGCGACAAGCTGCGCGGCGGTTATAACCTGTCCAAGTTGCGAGAAGACTTGCTGGCCGGCATTACCGTCGGCATTGTCGCGGTGCCGCTGTCGATGGCGTTGGCGATCGGCAGCGGGGTGCCGCCGCAGTATGGCTTGTACACCGCCATCGTCGCCGGGTTGCTGATCGCCCTGACCGGCGGCTCCCGCTACAGCGTGTCCGGGCCGACCGCCGCCTTCATCGTCATCCTGCATCCCATCGCTGAGAAATATGGCCTTGGCGGGTTGGTCACTGCCAGTTGCATGGCCGGTATCATATTGATCGGCATGGGTGTGGCACGGATGGGCAAGCTGATCCAGTTCATTCCCTATCCGGTGACCACCGGTTTCACCGCCGGCATCGCGGTGGTGATCGCCAGCCTGCAATTCAAGGATTTCCTCGGCCTGCAACTGGCTGCCCAGCCCGAGAATTTCGTGGAGCGGTTATGGCTGGTGGGGCAGGCGCTGCCCGGTTTGCACCTGCCGGATTTGCTGATAGGCGCCCTGACCTTGGCTCTATTGATCCTATGGCCGCGCCTGAAAACCGGCTTGCCGGCGCCGCTGGCCGGTCTGGCGATCGCCACCGTATTGGCTTGGCTGCTCGGTCGAACCGTGGACGGTTTCGAGGTCGCTACCATCGCGTCGCGGTTCAGCTATACGTTGGGCGGAGAGACCTTGCCGGGCATCCCGCCATTCCTGCCAAGTTTCGGGTTGCCGTGGCAATTGCCCGGCCCGGACGGACCAGTATTGGGGCTGTCGCTGGGATTGATCAAGGATTTGCTGGGTCCGGCGATGGCGATCGCCATGCTGGGGGCCATCGAGTCGCTGCTATGCGCGGTGGTGGCCGACGGCATGACCGGCACCAAGCACGATCCCGACGCCGAACTGATCGGGCAGGGCATCGGCAACGTCGTGGCGCCGTTTTTCGGCGGTATCGCCGCGACCGGTGCGCTGGCTCGCACCGCCGCCAACATCCGCGCTGGCGCCCGAGGTCCGTTGGCCGCCGTCTTCCACGCCTTGTTCGTGCTGTCGGTCTTGCTGGCACTGGCGCCGCTGCTGGGTTATCTGCCCATGGCCGCGTTGGCCGCCTTGCTGCTGCTGGTGGCATGGAACATGAGCGAACTCAAGCACTTTCGTCATATCATTCAGGTGGCGCCCGGCAGCGACATCCTGGTATTGCTGGTCTGTTTCGGGTTGACGGTGCTGTTCGATATGGTGGTCGCCATCAGTGTCGGCGTGGTGCTGGCCGCGCTGCTGTTCATGAACCGCATGGCGGCCTTGACCGGCGGCAAGCATGTGGAGGCCGATCATCCTCATCTTGAAAGCCCGCTGCCGGACGGCGTGCGCTTGTATGAAGTTTCCGGTTCGCTCTTCTTCGGCGCGGCGGAAAAGGCAATGAGCGCCTTGCACGACATCGGGGTCCGGCCGCGAGCGGTCATCATCGATATCGAAGCAGTGACAGTCATGGATGTGTCGGGATTGGTGGCGTTGGACTCAGCCATCGAGCGGCTGCGGAGCGACGAAGTGCTGGTGGCGGTGGCGGGCGTGCACGGTCAGCCGGCACTGCTGATGCGCCGCGCCGGGTTGCACAACGTTCCCGGTAAATTGCTACTGTCGGCCAGCCTGCCACAGGCACTGGCGCGAGTGCGGCATTATTTGGGCGAAACCGCGACCGGTCGGCCCTTGCTGACCGAGCAGATCTCCTGAACGGTTGAGGGGTACCCTGTCCAGGGCTGATGCGTTTCAGAACAGCAAGATTTCGCCGCACCGGCCGATATGTCGGCCAATTAGCTGCGGATTTTCAGTGTTCGTAGGGAGTTAGACTGCGTCTTAAAGCGGCAAACGCACCAAATGGGTCCAAGCGCCGGGCGATTTATCGAGTTCAAACTGGCCCTTCGCCACGACGCCAAGATCGGTGTCCGCCGCTTCGATGATGGTTCCATTGGCCGCGACCCAGGCGATGTGATGGTCGGCTTTCACCAGAATATCGCCATCCATCAAAGTTTCAGGCTTACGTCCCGCGCTGAAATCGTAAACCTTCGAACCCGTCATAGGTTGGTTGGGCGTGCGCCATTGCGCGATTTCAAGCTGGATGACCTTACCGGTCGCCTGCCACAAACAGTAGCTGATAAACCCAATACAATCGAAATGGCGAATGCCCTTGCAAGACTGCCCCCACACCAGTTTGCCGCCAATGTCGCCACCACGCGCTGGTCCGTAGACGCGGCGTGGAGTGAACTGCCCGTAGTAATTGATCCAGGCTGTGGGATGCTTGTCTTTGAGGGAAGTCAGGTAATTATTGAGGTCCCAGTCCGAGGGTGAGGCGTGTCGAGCGCCAACGAAATTATTGTAGTTACCGCCGCAAATGCAGTGTCGCTTGACGAACATCTGCGCGGCTAACACTGCCAAGTCCTGCGTTTTATCCTTCTGCTTATTAGGATCAAGGCGCTTGGAGTTGGCCACCAACTTGAGGTCTCGTCGTATCGGCAAGGGAGTGCCGTCATTGCAGCCCGGCGTTGCGCCGTACGCCCCGTTGATGTAATGGCATCCAACCAGTCCAAGCGCGATTTGGACGATGCGCCCGCCGAGAGTGGGTTTTTTTGGCCTGATTGTGTCATCCCGCTTGGTGTGGGTCGTCTCGACCGTGCGCGGTTCGCGATGACGATGGAAAGTTTCCATGGTTGCCTCCTCGGTTCGGAATACTTGTAGGAAGCGGATCGTATTTCACTACATCTTACTGTTGGTTACTTGGCGCTCCGACAATTCACATGAAACTAATCGTCACGTCGCCAGCAGTAATTCCCAAGAGTCATTAAGCCAGCACTGTCTCCTGAAACGAGGATCACTTGTAGATTAGCGGTGCGGCATCAAGTGGGCAAACCGTTCGTCCAGATCGACTTCATAAAAAAATCCATAAAGTTAAAATCTCGCCGCTTCCAGCAAGCATCAATACTCGTATCGCTGTTTTCTCAACGTAATGTTTTGGGAGGGAGAGTCTTTGCCAAAGATGCGCGCCAACCTTGCAAACCGATGCCAGTATGGGAGGTAACACGGCTGGCCCAAGGCATGATGTTCCATAGCGCTAACTTATCCCCCGCCCCCATGATATTCTCGGTGTCGGGATACGTTGGGCCGCGATAACAAGCCGCCGCACCATTCCCTGTGACCGAATTCTTTTTCAATTCTTCCATACACGCTGGAGTTTTCAGGAATTGACCGACGTGATCCAATCCCAGCAGGTGCCCGACTTCATGGCAGACCGCCTCATGGGCCAGCTCCTTATCGCAACGGATTGTCTTCGTTGTCATGTTTCCAAGTGGGTCACCGACATTCACTGTACATTCTTTGCCACCGGGAATAACGAAATCCCCTGGAAAGGCGACTAAGTCATAGCATGTCCAATGTCCGCCGAGAGCCCCTTCTGCTGGGTGACTGACATAGGGTCTATAACGATGCGGCCGAATGGGGCAAAAGCAATCGATGATGGCATGAGCATCGTCTCGTCCATCAGCCCAGACAATTTTAAACTTGCATTCGATATTCGGCCGCATCTTTGGGTTGCCGACCGGATAGTCCAATCCACGGTAGTCTGGCGGCGGCACTAGCCAGAAGTTGGTGTTGTTCCAAAATCCCTCCGCGTGTTCCTTTACTTTTTGCTTGAATTCAGCAAAGTTATATGCTTTGCCGATACCGGTCGGAGTACCCCATGGCACTACTTCCAGGTCGCGACCATCGTCCTGCTTTGGTCTGGGATTGATTTCTTCAATTCGGTCGCGCCGCACAAGGTACAGACGAAGATAGATAGTGAGCTTGGCATTGCCGCCAGTTCCAGAACCGCTCGTCAGTAATTCCGAGTTAAAAAAAGGCACGGTTCTGTCCAAAACGCTCGGACCCCGACACAAACGACTTGAAGACACCTGGCATTGGCATCGAGCTTGGCATCAGTGAACTAGGCGCAATGTAGGGATTGTTCATAGAGGCATCTTTCAAACAACGAGCTACGCAAAGACGGGTTCGATATCGAGCAGTCGCTCACCCGCGATTCGGTTTGGTAAACATACTTTTATGATCACTCAATAATACCATTTAAATACCTTAAGCAATCCTTAAAGTCAACTAATCTCAGGCGCAACGCTGAATGATTATCAGCACTTGCAGGGGGAATTTATGCGCGCCTTCGTGCTTGGCAACTACATGAACGCTAACTTTTTATACGTGGATCGCCTGCCTCTGGCTGGCGAATCCTTGGCGGCCACGCGCATCTTCCAGGAACACGGTGGCAAAGGCTTGAACCTGGCCGTGGGACTGCACCGTTTGGGCGTTACCGTGGACTTGCTGATGGCGGTAGGAGCCGACGAAGCGGGCGCGGCGGTCAAGCGCCGGCTTGACGAGGAAGGGATGGACACCACGCGGGTTTTAACTTTGGGACCAAATTCCGGTTACGGCGTCGGCTTCATCGCCCCGGACGGTCGGAACTTCCTGGCGATCCACCTGGGTGCGAACGCTCTGTTAACCGCCGAACATGTTGATCAGGCGCGCGATGTCTTCGTCCATGCGGATTGGGTGGTGGCACAGTTTGAAATTCCCGATCCGGTCGTCCTGCACGCTTTTCGCCAAGCCCGTCGGCTCGGCAAACACACCTACCTGAATCCCTCTCCATGGCGTCAAATCGATAACGAGTTACTGGCGCTAACCGATGTGCTGGTGGTCAATGCCAATGAAGCAGCGTTGATGTTCGATCAGTCGGATCTGGAGAAGCTGACCCCGCAGGATTGGTCGGAGCAACTGCCCAAGCTGGCCCGACAACTCGGCTGGATGGGTCGGTTGCTGGTCGTCACCCTGGCCGAAGCGGGCTGCGTGGCGCTCGACGCTGTGGGACGAGTCGTAAGCCAACCTGCCTACCTCATCCAGCAGATTGACGCCACCGGTGCGGGAGATGCTTTTGGCTCTGGATTGGTATGGTCGCTGCTACGTGGTCTGTCCCTGACCGAAGCGTTATGCATAGGCAATGCTTGCGGCGCGCTCATCGCCGCCCGTGAAGGCATCCTGGACGGCCTGCCTCGATGCGCCACAGTGGAGGCTTTTATGGCAGCGGCGGCTGTTCCAGGTTGAGCGTGAGGCGGTAAGCATAGGCATCTCCGCGAAAAGTGCCTTCGACATATTCGATCATTTGCCGGGAAGCGCTATACGTTTTACGCTTCAGGAGCAGGCACGGGCCGGGTTCGGCGAATTCGAACACCGCCATTTCCGTGGGAGAACTCATGATGGCCTCAATCGTTTGTTCGCCACAGGTCAGGGCAATACCACAATATTCATAGAGATACTGGTAGATCGAACCCACGACATTCCATTCGGTCAGCGCTGGTGCGGCGCTTAGATCATACCAGGCCACTTCCCGCGACAGCGGCGTGCCATCGCCCAGTCGCACCCGCACCAGACGCAGAAATTGCGCGGTGGTCGGGCGCTCAAACAGCGAAGATAGGGTGCGATCCGTCACGATGTCTCGTTCCATCAGGCGGGTAGAGGGCTTCATGCCCAGTTCCCGCATTTCCTCGGTAAACCCTTTGAGGCGTCCCAGGCGCGGGGACAAGCGCGGCGGCGTTTTGACAGCTACGCCCGCGCGGCCATGGGTGGATAAATAATCCTTGGCCCGCAATTCGTCGTAGGCCCTGCGTACCGTGGTGCGACTGAGCTGTAGTTTTTCGGCTAATACCCGTTCAGATGGCAGGCTTTGGCCAGGGGGGATCTCTCCCGATTCGATGAGTTGGGTGAGCTTATCCGCTACTTGTAGATAGCTGGGCGCAGCCATTTCGCGGTCGGGGACTAAATGCTCGATCAGTTGCTCTGACTTCATGGCGGTCACGGAATGAGACTATACGGATAAAAATCAAACTGTGAGTATTTCGGGCCAAATTGTCCACTGATTCTGGGACAAATCACCCATGCGATGCGGTGGTCCGACCAGGTGTACTGACCTCGATTATTTGGACACTCAAATCGAGATATTTAAAAACGTCCGGGCAGTGTCATCACTGGTGGCGGTGGCGGGCGTGCACGGTCAGCCGGCATTGCTGATGCGCCGCGCCGGGTTGCACAACGTTCCCGGTAAATTGCTACTGTCGGCCAGCCTGCCACAGGCACTGGCGCGAGTGCGGCATTATTTGGGCGAAACCGCGCCCGGTCGGCCCTTGTTGACCGAGAAAATCTCCTGAACGGCTAGCGTGTTGGCTGAGGGCTTGCGCGCTCCAGGTTTTGGATCGCACAGGCCCGTCATCGGTGGCCGGTGTTTTTGCAGGTGCCGAGCTTCCTAAACCCTAATCTCAAGGTAACTTCGTCCAACTCACCGCGCCGGCCGCAATGACGCGGAACTCTTTGAGCGTTTGGCCGCTTGAGTCGCTAAACCGGGTAGCGCTCTAGATCTACTGTACGGGCAGGTGGGTGGAAGTCGGCGAGTGGATCTCGGTCCAGAACGTTACCGTTCCATTTGGTCACTCAAAGCACTCATTGGAACACCTGTCATACGAGCCGACATTTTATACTGAGTTTCGTACAATCGGTCGCTTAAATCGAGCAGACGCTTTTGCAAGCGAGGATCGGAGATGGTTGCCGCTCGCTCCCGAAGCTGTTGTTCCTTATTCCCAAGTTGCTCCATGTGAGTGAGCATTTGCTTTTGAACAGAACGATTCATCCCTATTGTCTGTCCGATTTGAATGGATCTTGTATCACTCTTGGTGTCGGTATTACCAGATAGAATACAATTAGCGATATTGCCTGGTATATTGTCCTTACAAATAAGACCATCTGTTATATTGTTGGAAATGTTTGCTTGCACTTCATTATTGACGACTTCTGCATTAAGTTCACGTTCACCGCCATAAATCTTGATCCCTATATTAGAGGAGTTTTCTACAGAATTATTAAGAAGCTCACCCAATACTTTATTACCAATAGAGTTATCATTTTGTGAATACCCACCAGCAATATAAACCCCGTTTTTTTAGGTTATTGAAATCATTGTTAGCAGTCAATACATCAGCAATATTTTTGAGTTGCTGCGTATGTTTTGCTATTATAACCAAGACCTCCGTAAATTGTTAAGCCTTTTTTACTGTCACTACCATTGTTATCGGTGGCATTAATTTTATTATTTGTAATTTCGCCTGTGATAATACTGTTTGATGCTCCAGCCAAACCTCCATTAATGTAAATACCAAAAAAATATTTCCCCATAGGAAGCTCGTCAGACAATTCATTGTTATTAATTTTTACAATTGCCTTGTTGTTTTTTCGTGCCAACACCCTCGCCGCCTGCTAATGTAATTAGCGATTTACCACCATAAGATGTTGATCTTGATATCAATTGATTGTTTGTAATATCAAGCATCATCGTATTGTTCTCGCCGCCCGGCCATGTAAGAACTCCTCCATTAATGATGCGATTTCCCCTGATAGCGGCTTGAATAATCCGATTGGTTTGATCACTCCAATTCCCTAAATTGAGTGAGCAGGAAATAGTATTATTGATCACATCAGTAAGTTGTGTGCCATCTAAAAATTATGCAAATACTATCATTATTGGGCTTATTTATAGAGTTTCCTATAATTACACCTTCAAATACTGTTCCTGTGCTGCTGTGAATATCTAAAGCAGGTGTACCAATTTCTATGCCACCAATAATATTATTATCAATAATATTTACACCATGAATAATGGAATCATTGTTACTCGAATCAATATTAATATCTGCATTTTCAATGTTGTTATTCGCTATTATTAAATTCTCGTAATGATCCTGATCATCCAAAGATGATTCGATATTTATTACATTATCATTGTCATCCTCATTACTTATCAAGTTATTACTAATAAGCAAGTGACTAAGCGCCAAACGATTGTATGGATCAACTGAAAATCCATGATATACATCAGTCATTTTATTATTTAGGATGGCTATATTAGAAATATCTGAAATATGTTTATCAATATTTATTGCTTCATAATAAATATCCGCGCCTCGGAAATATAATTGCTGAATAGTCACATCACTGCTATTAATACTGAAAGTGCGCTCCCGTTTTCCACCCTGGATGTCAATATCTGGACTGCCATTGCCATCAATATCCCCATTAATTGAAATAGGTACGTTTATTTCAGGAATAGTGTCCGAACAGGTTATACTGCCCTCACGGTCAAATCCAACGAACACTCGCCCTAATGAAGTTGTTCTTCTATTAATAGCGGTGATGAGTTCCACCAGCGATATGCCAGACGGTCCGGGATTGCGCTTGAGGTTCTCAAGGCTGCTGGTATCCCCATCCACCTTGCAGGTCAAATCCGCAACAGTCGCATCCTGCACGCTTTCCTCAGTCAGCGTGAACGCTTGCGCGGGCGTGTTCCAGTGGAAACGCAAATTGCGCTGGGCGGTTTTGCCTGTCGCCTTGTCCCGGGCCAGAGCGCCTTCGATCACCAGTTGTCCGCCGGCGATCCGTACCTGAGCGGCGCCAAGGTCCAGTTGTTCCAGGAAGCTGAAATCGCCAGGATTGCGTACCAGAATGCCACGCACGAACTTCCGCAATGCCCCGCTGCTGTCCTCGATCTCGACGGTCATGGAATGCACTCCCACGCTGAGATTACCGTAGTTGAAGGTCACACCAAAGCCACTGTTGGCGGCGTTGGGTTCGCCAGGCAGGGCGGAGGCCACATCGCTGCGATACGAACAACAGGGGATGGTCATCGAGGGTTCGCCATCGACGAACAACTGCACCCGCTGAATCGAACGGTCAGATGGCGCAACCGCCCAACCTCGCACGACGGCGATGCCGGAACCGGTATCACCATGGTTAGGGCTTTCCAGCGCGGCGTATTGGATGCTGGCCGCAGCGCTCGTGGCCTGGACCTTTTTCCCCGCTAAGGGCATCTTCAGCTTATTTGCAGGCGTCATGACCTGAGTGGCGGCGGTGGTCGATGTTTCCACCAATCCCAACGATTGCATGTTCTGAAACCAGTGCAACCGGGCATTGACATACTGTTCCTGCTGACTGTCCTTATCGCGCACCCGCAACCCAGAAATAACCACATCTTGCCCTTGGCGTTCGGCGCTGGCACCGTTCAGGTCAAGCTGGTCGATGTAGGAAAAATCACCGGCTTTGACCACTGTGACCGTGTGCGTACGCTCAAATTGGGCGCCACTACTATCTTGAATAGCCACCGCGATGGTATGCGTGCCGGATGTTAGATTGCCGTAATTGAATGTGATACCGAACCCACTATTGCGGGTATTCTCAGCGGGAAACTGTGGAAAAGCGTCCTGCACATCCGCCCGCACGCTACAGCAAGGAATAGCGGTAATATCCTTGCCATCGATGCGTAAAGCCGCTTGACTGATCCATACTCCGGCGCTATCCGAAAACGCCCACCCTCGAATAATTCCGATTCCCGAGACCGGTTGCTGATTCGCGGGTCCTTCCAAGTCCGCCATCAGAGCGGCACGCGCTGCTTGCATCGAAACCAAATACAGGAACCCCAAAACCAAAACTACAAACATGCCAATTCGCTTAGTATTCATCAATCACCCACATTGTTTATTGTCAACGCTCCAGACTGAGCGCCACCGTCTACCTGTTCCAGTTCGCCTCGGCTAGCGCTTGGCGCACCCACGGCTCCAGCAGCACCGGACTGGAGAGCAATGGATTCTTCAGTAACCGGCGCAACCACTGCTCGCACATGTCCCGCTGCTCGGTGGCCAACGGCAACCCGATGACCTGTTCCGCTGTGTTCGGCATTCGCCGCTCGCGCATCGCCCTAATCGCAAAGTCTACCTTATCCCTCACATGTTATGCATAGTTTATGTAACACAGTTCTCGGTTCCGGTCCTACTTCCTCCGCTAACCGCCCCACCATTCCCATTATTGTTACCTCCTGTCCCAGTCCACCTGGCGCGGAAGCTTAGCTCAATTGATGGGTGGTAAGGGCGAAAGTCCTGGATGGGGATGCTCCGTTTCGGATCAGACAGGCTGCCGGTGGAGCAGGTGTTCCTGCGCATCGACCGCGGCAATGGCGGTCATGTTGATGATCCGCCGGGCGGTCGCCGAGCGAGTCAGAATGTGCGCCGGCTTGGCCAAGCCGAGCATGATCGGCCCCACCGAGACGCTGTTGGTCACCTCCTTGAGCAGGTTATGGGAGATGTTGGCGGCATCGGCATTAGGCATGATCAACAGGTTGGCTGCGCCCTTCAGTTGCGAATGCAGGAATACCCGACTGCGCAATTCCTCGGACAAAGCGGCATCGCCGCGCATTTCGCCGTCCACCTCCAGATCGGGCGCGCGCTGGCGGATGATTCGCAGTGCTTCCGCCATCTTGCGCGCCTGTCGCGACTTGTGCGAACCGAAGCTGGAATGGGACAGCAGGGCGATTTTCGGCGGCAGGAAACGGCCGACTTCCTCCGCCGCCAGCAAGGTGATGTCGGCGATTTCCTCGGCCGTTGGGTTGGTGTTGATGTCGGTGTCGCAGAAGAACAACGGTCCTCGCGAAGTAATCAGCATGTTCATGGCCGCCGGGGTCTTGACGCCTTCGCGCAGACCCACGATGTCCAGCACATATTCCACATGATCGGGAAAACCGCCGATCAATCCGCACAGCAGGGCGTCGCCGTAACCGAGGCGCAGCATGAGCGACCCGATCACTGTGGCGCGGGTGTTGACCCGGACCCGGGCTTTGTTGGGGTCGACCCCATAGTGCCCGCGTAACTTGTGGTATTCCTGCCAGCATTCCTCGTAGTAGGGGTTGTTCTGGGGGTCGATGATCTCAAAATCCTGATCGGGGCGGATGCGCAGACCCAATTCGGCGATGCGTTGTTCGATACGCCCGCGCCGCCCGATCAGAATGGGTTTGGCGAGACCATCGTCGATGACGCCTTGCACCGCCCACAGCATCCGTTCTTCCTCGGCTTGGGCATAAATCACTCGCTTGAGATCGGTCTTGGCGCGATCGAACACCGGACGCATGATCAGACCGGAACGGTAGACGCGCTGGCTGAGCTGCGTGCGGTAGGCGGTAAAATCCTCAATCGGGCGGGTGGCGACGCCGCTGTCCATCGCCGCCTTGGCGACCGCCAGCGGCAAGGTGAGCAGCAAGCGCGGCTCGAACGGTTTGGGAATCAGGTATTCCGGCCCGAAGGTGATTTGCTGATCGCCGTAAGCGGCGGTTTCCTCCTGGGAATGCGGCTCGCGCGCCAGTTCCGCCAGGGCACGGACGCAGGCCAGTTGCATCTCCTGATTGATCGTGGTGGCGCCCACGTCCAGCGCGCCCCGGAAAATGTAGGGGAAACAAAGGACGTTGTTGACCTGGTTGGGGTAATCGGAACGGCCGGTGGCGATGATGGCGTCGGGCCGCGCGGCCAATGCCTCCTCCGGCATGATTTCCGGCACCGGATTGGCCAGCGCCAGAATCAGCGGCTGATCGGCCATGGTTTTCACCATATCTCCGGTGAGCACCCCGGCCTTGGACAGCCCCAGGAAAATATCCGCGCCGACGATCGCCTCGCCCAGGGTGCGCGCCGGAGTGTCGGCGGCATAGGCGGCTTTCTCCGCATCGAGATTGCCGCGTCCCTGATAGATGACGCCCCGGCTGTCGCAGACGATGACGTTTTCCCGCCGCAGGCCCAAACCGAGCAGCAAATCGAGGCAGGCGATGCCGGCCGCGCCGGCGCCGGAGGTGACCACCCTGACCTCGGCGATCTTCTTGTTGACCAGCGACAGGGCATTGAGCACGGCGGCGGCGGTGATGATGGCGGTGCCGTGCTGGTCGTCGTGGAACACCGGGATTTTCATCCGGTCGCGCAGCCGGCGCTCAATCTGGAAGCATTCCGGCGCCTTAATGTCTTCCAGATTGATGCCGCCGAAACTCGGTTCCAGGCTGGCGATGATCTCGACCAGTTTGTCGGGGTCGCGCTCGCTGATTTCGATATCGAACACATCGACGCCGGCGAACTTCTTGAACAGCACGCCCTTGCCTTCCATCACCGGTTTGGCCGCCAGCGGGCCGATGTCGCCCAGGCCCAGCACGGCGGTGCCGTTGGTGATGACCGCCACCAGATTGCCGCGAGCGGTGACGGTGGATACCTCGCGGGGATCTTCGACGATCACCTCGCAGGCGGCGGCGACGCCGGGGGGAGTAAGCCAGCGCCAGATCGATTTGGTTGGCGAGCGGCTTGGTCGGGGTGACTTCGATCTTGCCGTAGGGAGCCATGCGATGGTAGCGCAGGGCGCGTTCGTCGAAATTGTCGGCCATGGGGATTCGAGCGATTCCTGGTGAGATGATGGTGAGGTGAGATCCCAAATTCTCTAAAAAGACAGAGAATGGAATATCTTAGCAATTTACGTGCCGCGTTTTGCGCTTGAATTGATTGGCCAAAAGTTTCTGGCCGGTGGCTTGGTGGTTGTTGGCCCACCGTCGGCCAATCCAACGCAAGCGCTGGCACGGTGCGGTATGATTTGAGTGAAGCCTGATCGACTGGTTCTTGCTGGCCGAGCAGATCGTCTGAAAATCGCTTGAAGAGGAGATCCGCCGATGCTGGTGTTGCCCGACGATTTCGAACCCGGTCTGGTTCGCTCGCCGGTTGCCAGGGAAGCCGGCTGGTGGTTCGTGTTCGGAGGCAGCGAGCTGCTGGTGCGATTCGACGGAGCCAAGGTCGAGCTGCCGGTGGCGGTGGACTGGCCGTTTGCCGGCTGGCCGGTGGTGCGCCGCCTGTATCTGGGAACGCTGCGCGGCCGACCCTGCCATGCCGTCGAGGTGGCGGAGGTGCCTCCGCCGCCGGGGATGGCGTTCGAAGGTTTGCGCGGTTTG
The DNA here is from genome assembly GCF_012939995.1 of Candidatus Competibacter phosphatis. GTDB lineage: Bacteria > Pseudomonadota > Gammaproteobacteria > Competibacterales > Competibacteraceae > Competibacter > Competibacter phosphatis. The sequence goes on from NZ_SPMZ01000040.1 coordinate 93,383, forward strand.
TGGTCGCGGTTGGACGAGACCCTGTTGGGGGTGGCCGGTCATGCCCTGCAATTGATCGAATGGGACCGCACGCACCAATATTGCGGTCGTTGTGGCACGGCCACCCAGCGGCGTGACGATGAACGCGCCCGATGCTGCCCGGCCTGTGGGTTGGCCGCCTATCCGCGGCTGTCGCCGGTGGTGATGGTGCGTATCAACCGGGGACGCGAGATCCTGCTGGCCCGCGCACCGCGCTTCCTGCCGGGGGTCTACAGTGTGCTGGCGGGCTTTGTCGAAGCCGGCGAGACGCTGGAGCAGGCCATCCACCGAGAGGTGGCGGAGGAGGTGGGCGTTCGGGTCAAGAATCTGCGCTATTTCGCCAGCCAGTCATGGCCGTTCCCACATTCCCTGATGATGGCCTTCACCGCCGACCATGCCGAAGGCGAGCCGCGCGCCGACGGGCGGGAAATCCTGGAGGCCCGCTGGTTTGCGCCGGAGAATCTGCCGGGGTTGCCCAGCCCGATGAGTATGGCATGGCGCCTGGTCGAGGACTTTGTGACACGCGCCGGGTAGGGCGCAAGCGACTCTTGGAGGCCCGCGATGTTCGAGCGATCCAGCAAAACCGCCGTCGCGCCGGCGGACCATGACCCGATTCGGGAACGGGTGCGTTTCGCGGCCTTGTGGGAACGGCGGCTGAGCGGCGGTCGCGCGTTGGCGGAAACGATGCATGCCCGGCTGATCGAGCTCTATGGGGAACCGCATCGCCGCTATCATACTTTGGATCATGTCCGGCATTGCCTGGAAGAATTCGACCGAGCGGCGGCGTTGATGGACGATCCCGACGCCGTCGAGATGGCGCTGTGGTTCCACGATGCGATTTACCGGTCGGGCGCGATGGATAACGAACGGCGCAGCGCCGATCTGTTTCGGCAATGGTCGGAGGGACACGCGGACGCCGCTTTCCTGCAACGGGTCGACGATCTGATCATGGTTACCACCCACCGCGATCCGCCCACCCAGCGGGACGAACGCTTTATCGTCGATATCGACCTTTCCAGCTTTGGGTTGCCGTGGGAGGCGTTCGAACGGGATGGCCGCCGGATTCGCGCCGAATGCGCGGATATCGTTGACGAAATCTATTGCCCAGGCCAGTTACGTTTTCTGCTATCCCTACAAAATCGGCCGACTTTCTTTTTGACCGAATTTTTCCAGCAGCGTTACGAGCGGATCGCGCATGACAATATCCGCCGGGTCATCGAAAACTTGCATGCGCGCGGCTACGGCTGAAACCAGCGTCGGTATTTTCCGGGGGGCGGGGCATGAAATTGAAATTCGGTAACCGGAGGGCAACGGGAGAGCAGACGGCATCCCAGCAGCAAGTGATGGCCGCCATCCTGTTCGCCGATATCTGCGGCAGTACCCGATTGTTCGAAAAATACGGCGACTGGCGGGCACGCCAGATCGAAACGCGGGTGCTGGATGTGCTGATTTCGGGCACCGTCGCGTATGACGGCGCGGTGATCAAAACCATCGGCGATGAAATCATGAGCCGGTTTGCGAGCGCGCGGCAGGCGGTGAACGCCGCCTGCGAGATGCACCGGGCGCTCAAGGAGGATCAGGAACTGGCCGCATTGAACATCGCCGTCAAGATCGGTCTGCATTACGGGCCGGTCCTGGTCGAAAAGAGCGACCTGTTCGGCGATGCGGTCAACATCGCCGCTCGGATGGTGGCCCTGGCCAAGGCCGATCAGATCATCACCACGCGGGAAACCGCGGCGTGTCTGCCGGCCGATCTGGCCCAGTCGACCCGCGATCTCGGACGGTCGTGGGTGCGGGGCAAGCAGGACGAGATGGACATCGTCGAGATCATCTGGCTTGAATCCACCAGCCTGACCCAAATGGCCGGCGGCGGCCAAGAAGAGCTTCGCAGCCTGTTGTTCGCCCGACTGATACTGGATTATCGCGAACGGACCATTGAGGTGGTACCTGGTTCGCAAGCTTTCACCATGGGTCGCGGCGAGCGAAACAATCTGGTGGTGGAGCGGGAACTGGTGTCCCGCAGCCACGCCGACATCGAGTTCCGGCAGGGCAAGTTCGTTCTGGTGGAGCACAGTACCAACGGGACTTATCTACTGCTGGAAAACGGTGCACGTTTTTTCGTGCGGCGCGAGGAGTTCGCTTTGCACGATCGTGGGGTGATTGGTTTGGGCCAGGCGATTGCCGACGGCGATCCCGATCTGATCCATTTTCGGTGCGTGCATGGGTGATGCGCGCCGAGTGACTAAACGTGGCGAGTCCAGACCAGAATGCGGTTGTTGACCGGCATCGGATAATCCCGCCGAAATTGTAGGCCGTTATCCCGCGCGAGTCGGTCAAGGTCGTTGAAGTCCCGAATCCCGCTGGCCGGATCGCGCTGTTTCAGCATTTGGTCGAATGCGGCGTTGCTGGCGCTGGTATGGCGACCGTCATCATTGAACGGCCCGTACAGGCAGAACGCTCCGCCAGGTTGCAGCACCTGGCCGATGCCCCGAAACAAGCCTTCCACTGCGGGCCAATGCATGATGTGGGTGGTGTTGGCGGAAAATGCGCCCGCCGCTTGCGTGACCGGCCACGGTGTGCGGCGGGTGTCCAATGCCAACGGTTGGTGCAGATTCGGCAGACCCGCTTCGTCGATCCATAGCTGAATGCCGGGCAGGTAGTCGGCCTGATCGGTCGGTTGCCAGTCCAGGTGCGGTAATTCCCGCGCAAAGTGGACGGCGTGTTGCCCGGTGCCGGCGCCGATTTCCAGAATCAGGCCCGGCTCGGTAAAGACCTCCCGCAGTACCGCCAGAATAGGCGCTTTATTCTGTTCGCAGGCTTCGGAATAGGGTTTGGCGTAAAGGCTCATGGCACTTTTCGGTATTAGAGCACCTGCTTCAGGAATGCCTGGGCCCGAGGCTCTCGCGGTGCGGTGAAGAATTGCGCCGGCGGCGCGTCTTCCAGAATGCGACCGGCGTCCATGAACAGCACCCGATGGGCAACCTCGCGGGCAAACCCCATTTCGTGGGTCACCACCGCCATGGTCATGCCTTCGCTGGCCAACTGTTTCATCACGTCCAGCACCTCGCCGACCATTTCCGGGTCCAGCGCGCTGGTCGGTTCGTCGAACAACATCACCTTGGGGTCCATGGCCAGAGCGCGGGCGATGGCCACTCGTTGTTGCTGACCGCCGGATAGTCGCGAAGGATACTCGTTTGCTTTCTCGGCGATGCCGACCTTGGTCAGCAGCGCCATGGCCTTCTGGTTGGCCTCGCTGGCCTTGCGCTTGCGCACCACCCGCTGCGCCAGGGTGACGTTCTCCAATACGGTCTTATGCGGGAACAGGTTGAAGTGCTGGAACACCATGCCCACCTCGCGACGTACGGTATTGATATTGGTTTTGCTGCCAGTGAGGTCGATGCCGTCGATGACAACCCGTCCGTCGTCGAACTCTTCCAGGCCGTTCAGACAACGCAGGAAAGTGGATTTGCCCGACCCGGACGGGCCGATGATCACCACCACCTCGCCCTTGGCGATCGCGGTACTGACGTTGTCCACCGCTCGCACCGTTTGGCCGCGTCCCTCGAACACCTTGAGCAGATTGCTGACTTCAATCACTGCGGGCGAACCTCCGTTCCAGCCAGAAGAGCAGTTGCGACAGTACCGAGGTGACCACCAGGTAGAGCAGGGCGACCGTGAACCAGATCTCGAAGGTGGCGAAGCTGGCGGTGATGATCTCGCGCCCGCTCTTGGTCAGGTCGGTGATGGCGATGACCGACACCAGCGAAGAATCCTTGATCAGGCTGATGAACTGTCCGGCCAACGGCGGCAACACCCGTTTGAAGGCTTGCGGCAGCACGATGTAGGCCATGTTCTGGAAGGCGCTCATCCCCAGCGAGCGCGCCGCTTCGGTCTGGCCCTTGGCAATGGACTGGATGCCGGCGCGAATGATTTCGGCGATGTAGGCGCCGACGAACAGCGCTAGTACCTCACCCGACCTGGATTGACGGATAGAGGCGTTTGAGTTTGATGCGTGCATCTGCGGTGGTGAAGCGCCAGTTCACCGGCCGAGGATCGGCATTGCGAGCCTGTTGCCAAGCGGCGACCTCTCGGACCAGGGTGGTGGCGTCGGGGATACGGCGATTCAAGCACTGTTGGCTCAGGACACTCAATTCGATCTCGGCCATGTTCAGCCAACTGCCGTGCTTGGGGGTGTGATGGATTTCCAGTCGTTCGAGGAGACGCCAAG
>NZ_SPMZ01000041.1 GCF_012939995.1 Candidatus Competibacter phosphatis
GGGCATACACTGCGCCGTTCGCGCCGTCGCCGGGATACCAGGAGGTATCGACCGCCCCGGCGCTGGTCACGCGGGCGATGCTGTTGCGACTCTGCCCGCCGAGGGTGGTGAACNCNCTCGCCGACATAGACGTTGTTGCTGCCGTCCACCGCCAAGGGCGTTCACTACGTTGCTCGCGCCGGGATTCCAGGTGGCGTCCAGGCTGCCATCGGCGTTGAGACGGGCGATGTTCCGGCGCGGAACCCCATCGACTATATCGAAGGCGCCGCCAATGATGAGCTTGCCATCCGACTGTCGGGCAATGGCCAGCACCACACCACCGCCTACCATCAACCCGAGATCGGGGGCGGCGAGTACCTCGACTGCCGCCGGCGCCGGCCGAACAAGACCTGTCCCCAGCAGCAGCGCCACCAGCAGGGTGAGCAGAGCGCTGGTACGGCCATAGCCGCTCCCGGCGCTAGCTTGTGACCGAACTAGGAAGAGCCATGTCATTATTTGGAACTCCATATATCAACCAAGATAGTTATGTCAAGAATTTAGGCGAGCTGACAGACGGTGTGGAGCCGATAATCAAATTTTTATATCGAAAGAATACAGTCAATTTTAATTTAAATGCATGAATGATGAGAAATGAAATTAAATTTCAAACAAAAACAATATCATAGAAAATAAATTGACTATAATTTATGCGATTATTGGCTATGTCAATTAAACATATATAATACTAACCATTTAATTAGGCGGTTTTATCATCTGAAAATGTATCAGACAAAGATACACGCATATTTGCTGGCCATTTTTTTATATATAACTTATTGAAAATTAAATGTTATATTTAAATACTGGGCGGATTGGCTATTCAAGAATGCTTGTAGCGAACATGATGGCCGTTATTTTTATGACCATTGTATATAATAAATTACAATTTTTGCTGGCATGGCGGATGTGCGTGTTGATGCATTGCGGCACGGGAATTATTTGGAGATAGCCAGCCTTTCGTTATAATCGGCGGCCTTACGGTGACCCCGGCAGCCGTATCGCTTTGGGTCAGATTCGCTTCTGAAAGGACTGAGGACACATGGGGCTTATCGTACAGAAATACGGTGGTACCTCGGTGGGTAACACCGAACGGATCGAAAACGTCGCGAACAAGGTCATCGACTGGCGTGGGCGTGGCCATCAAGTCGTGGTCGTCGTGTCCGCCATGAGCGGCGAAACGGACCGGCTGATCGGTTTGGCCAAAAACATCACTTCTCGTCCCAGCCCGCGCGAGCTGGATGTGCTGTTGGCCACTGGCGAGCAGGTCACGATTGCTTTGCTTTGTATCGCCCTGGAAAAACGCGGTTGCCCAGCCCGCTCCTACACCGGTGGTCAGGCCCGCATTCTCACCGACAACGCTCATAACAAGGCGCGCATTCAGGACATCAAGGCCGACTCCATCCGCGCCGATCTCGACGCCGGTCGGGTGGTGGTGGTGGCGGGCTTTCAGGGCGTGGACGAGGATGGCAACATCACCACCTTGGGCCGGGGCGGTTCCGATACCACCGGTGTCGCGCTGGCCGCCGCGCTGAAAGCCGACGAGTGCCAGATTTACACCGATGTGGACGGCGTTTACACCACCGATCCCCGGGTGGTTCCCGAAGCGCGACGGCTGGATCGCATCACCTTCGAGGAAATGCTGGAGATGGCCAGCCTGGGCTCCAAGGTGCTGCAGATCCGCTCGGTGGAATTCGCCGGCAAACACAATGTCCCATTACGAGTGCTCTCCTCCTTTCAGGAAGGTCCGGGCACCTTGATTACCTTTGAGGAAGCCAACGAGGCGAAGCAGATGGAGAACGTGCTGATTTCCGGTATCGCCTTCAACCGCGACGAGGCCAAGCTCACCGTGCAGGGTGTCCCCGACCGGCCGGGCATCGCTTTTAGCATTCTGGGGTCGGTGTCCGCCGCCAATATCGAAGTCGATATGATCATCCAGAACATCGGTCGCGACGGTACCACCGATTTCACCTTTACGGTACATCGCAACGACTACGAGCGGACACTGGAGATTCTGAACGAGCAGGCCACCCGGCTCGGCGCTCGCGAGGTCTCCGGTGACGGCAAGATTGCCAAGCTTTCCCTGGTCGGCATCGGCATGCGCTCCCACGCTGGCGTGGCCAGTAAGATGTTCGAGGCGTTGGCGAGGGAAGGCATCAACATCCGCATGATTTCGACCTCCGAGATCAAGATTTCGGTGGTGATCGACGAAAAATATCTGGAGCTGGGCGTGCGTGCCTTGCACGAGGCGTTCGGGTTGGAAAAAGCGGCTTGAAAACAGACCTGTACCCGCGAGTCTCTTGTTCGCGGGGTTGGATCCGTCGGACAAGTGGAGCAATTGCAGGCGCGGACTGTTCAAAACCGCAAGATGCCCTGGGGGCTGTTGATGGAAAACAAGGAGTAGCTTGACATGTTGATTCTGACACGCAGAGTTGGAGAAACGCTGATGATCGGTGACGAGGTAACCGTGACCGTGCTGGGCGTGAAAGGTAATCAGGTTCGTATTGGGGTCAACGCCCCCAAGGATATTGCGGTACACCGCGAGGAAATTTACGAGCGGATCAAACGCGAGCAGGACGATTCCGCCCATGCGACCAGCCAGCCGCAACCGGGTCAGGAAGCTTGAAATCAGGGCTTTACGCCGGTGGTTTCAACCGGTATCCTTAGCAATCCACAATGCCCGCTCGCGGGCATTTTTCGGAGAGATGGCCGAGCGGCTGAAGGCGCTCCCCTGCTAAGGGAGTATGGGGTTAAAAGCTCCATCGAGGGTTCGAATCCCTCTCTCTCCGCCAGCATTTTTCGAATCGCGCGGAAATTGACAAGGTTTGGCTCAGTCCGCATAATCCGCGTCCCCGCTTACGCGCCCGTAGCTCAGTTGGATAGAGTACCTGGCTACGAACCAGGTGGTCGGGAGTTCGAATCTCTCCGGGCGCGCCAAATCAACAAAAAGCCCAGGCAAAATTGCCTGGGCTTTTTGTTTGAGTTCTTGGAACGGGACGAAATATGAACTTTGGTGGCCCATCGCCGACAGGGGGTGGTTTGGCCACGACTGGTTCTGTATCAGTGTACCCGCCAGGCTATGGTCCACGCCCTGGAACCGCGTGACGATGTCAGCGCCCATCTTCTCTTGACCCGCATCCTTTGCCTGTCCATGGCTAAGAATCCTTTTACACGGAGCGCCATGTTGATTCTTGTCCAGCGCAAGTCGCTTGTTCGAGGCGTGGTGGCATCAACCGCATTGGGTGGTTCAGCAGTACGAGCTTCTACCAGTGTCTCGGATGGCGAGTCTGTAAAAATGCTTTCATTTTCCAGAAACCCGCGAAATTATCATTCTTTTCTTCCCGCATCGTTATAATTGAGAACGATTATTTATAATTCGATCTGCTACTAAAAAAGTGAATTTGACGCGCTCCATCGTTGTTCTTCTTTCTTGGGTCGTATACGTTAATATCGATGGATGCCCTGGTATTGAACAAGAGCCACTCCATAATTTATATAAATCGATTTATCGGTTGCATTGAATGCATGAGAAAAGTTGCGGTAAGTTGACGAAGCATTCAATGCTTGGAGTTTTATTGAATGAATAAAAACGAAACGGATCTGATCCAGTGGAAGCGATTAAGATGATCGAGCGATAGTCGTCTTGAATCGAGAGCGACAAAACCTTTGTCTACCATGAAATATCCGATTCTTCGGCCTTTGTGGGGGAAGTCAGAGTCGGATGATCTAAGTCCTGATTGGGTGAACCTTGGGAGGCGATGTCTGGGAGGATAGGCGTAGCGGCGAGGATGAAGATTGCAGGATAGGGTTGGGTTGGCCAGTACGTTTATCCCTGTAATGACCAACTAGCATGTTACAATAAACGACTGACTTTAAAGCACGCGGACGACGGCGATAACGGCGATTGATGAACATCGAACAATCCATCATCGAGGGGTGCGAGCGGTTGGAGGTGCGGTTGCGGGCGGGCACTGGTGCACGACTAGCGGTTTTTCTAAGCCTGCTGGAGCGCTGGAACCGCGCCTATAACCTCACCGCCGTGCGCGATCCAAAGGCGATGGTGGTCCGGCATGTGCTGGACAGCCTGTCGATTTTGCCCTGGCTGGAAGGCATACGGGTACTAGATGTGGGCAGCGGCGCCGGCTTGCCAGGCATCCCTCTGGCGATCGTCCAACCGGATTTCGAATTTGTCCTGTTGGATAGCAACGGCAAACGTACCCGCTTTATGAATCAGGTCGTCGCCGAACTGAAGCTGGCGAACGTGAGCGTGGTACGCAGCCGGATCGAGGACTATCGACCGGCGATATTAATGAACAGTGTGGTGTCGCGCGCTTTCGCTACCCTGGCGGAGATGGTGGCGGAAGCCGGGCGGTTGTGCGCGCCCGAAGGTCGGTTGCTGGCGATGAAAGGGGTTTTTCCCGATGACGAGTTGGCCCGTTTGCCGTCCGGCTATAATGTGGTCGGCGTTTACCCGCTCCAGGTCCCGGACCTGGATGCCGAACGCCATCTGGTCCATTTGACTCCCGCCCGCCGAGATTGAGTTCGCTACATCCATGGCCACCATCATTGCAATTGCCAATCAAAAGGGCGGGGTCGGCAAAACGACCACTGCCGTCAATCTGGCCGCTTGTCTGGCCGCGCTGCGGCAAAACGTGCTGCTGGTCGATCTCGACCCCCAGGGTAACGCCACCATGGGCTGTGGTGTGGATAAGCATGCCGTCACCGCCACCAGCTACGACGTGTTGTTGGGCGAAGCTACCCTGACCGAAGCGCTGCGGTGGATCGAAAAAGCACAAATGCAATTATTGCCGGCCAACGGCGACCTGACCGCCGCCGAGGTCAACCTGCTGAAAACGGACAATGCCCCCAACCGTTTGCGCGACACGCTTGCTCCAGTGGCGTGGAACTTCGATGTGATTCTGATCGACTGTCCGCCGTCGCTGAACATGCTGACCGTCAATGCCTTGACCGCCGCTCAGTCGATCATTGTCCCCGTTCAATGCGAATACTACGCGCTGGAGGGCTTGTCGGCGCTGCTCGATACCATTGAAAAAGTACGCCGTTCCACCAACCCCGGCTTACGCATCGAGGGGGTGGTGCGGACCATGTTCGATCCGCGCAACCGGCTGGCCAACGATGTATCCGCCCAGATCGTCGAGCACTTCGGCGAGGCGGTGTTCGAGACGCTGATTCCCCGCAACGTGCGCTTGGCCGAAGCTCCCAGCTACGGCCTGCCGATCATCCATTACGACGACAGCTCGCGCGGTGCGCAAAGCTACCGGGAGCTGGCGCGGGAATTGAGGAAACGGTTGCGGCGATCCGTCGCTCCCGCAATGAAGGAGGCGGGTGCATGATCAAGAGAAAAGGGGGCCTGGGCCGAGGCCTGGACGTCCTGCTGGGCGCGGCGCGCGGCGAGGCACCACTCGATCCGCCACCGGCCGAAACCCTGCGGCAGTTACCGGTCGAACGAATCTGTCGGGGTCGTTATCAGCCGCGACTGGACCTGCGCGAGGACACCCTACAAGATTTGGCTGAATCCATCCGCGCCCAGGGAGTAGTACAGCCGTTGTTGGTGCGACCGCTGGGAGAGGATCGTTACGAACTGATCGCCGGCGAGCGGCGCTGGCGGGCGGCGCAGCTCGCCGGTTTGCGCGAGGTGCCGGCCGTGATCCGTGAAGTGCCGGATCAGGCGGCCATCGCCGTGGCCCTGATCGAGAATATCCAGCGCGAGGACCTCAATCCCCTGGAGGAAGCCGTCGCCCTCCAGCGGTTGGCCGCGGAGTTCGCGCTGACCCACCAGCAGACCGCCGAAGCGGTGGGGAGGTCGCGGGCGGCGGTCAGCAACCTGTTGCGGTTGTTGGAATTGACCGAGGAAGTGCAGCAGTTGGTGCGAGAGCGCAAGCTGGACATGGGGCACGCGCGCGCGCTGCTGTCGTTATCGCCTCCCCTGCAGCGGGAGGCCGCCCATCAAGTGTTGCTGCGCGGGCTGTCGGCGCGGGAGACCGAGAGTCTGGTGCGTCGCCTGCGGCAGTCCGTCATCGCGCCGTCCCCGCCAGCGAAGCCGGCCGATCCCGACCTGCGTCGGCTGCAAGACAATTTGTCGGAGCGGCTGTGCGCACGGGTGCAGGTGCGGCACAACGCCTCTGGCAAGGGGCGCGTGGTGATCCACTACAACTCGCTGGACGAGTTGGATGGCATCATTACCCGTGTCAAATAATGTGGTAATTTTCGTTGACCCCGATACGGCAAATTCCCTATAATTCTTGCCACTCCGCGCTGTTGGGGAAAGGCCGTGGACAGAGGATGCCAGGAAGGCTTCGGTGCTGCGTGGAGAAAAGAATTTCATAATCAGAATAGACGAATAATTGAATCACTAAAGATGCCCGGCGCACTGTGGTATCCAGACAATTAGAACCAATGCGAACCATGGGCGCAAAACAGGTCACCCGAAAAATTATTATCATCCAACTGCTCGTCACGCTGTTGGCCGCTATTGTTTCATTTGCCTTCAACAGCCTTCAGGCCGCTTACTCCGCGTTGGTTGGAGGCGGTATCAGCATTGTTGCCACCCTGTATTTTGCCAGTAAGGTCTTTGCGGTCCGTATTGGCGCACCCGCCGCTAAAATCGCCCGAGCGTTCTATGTGGGCGAAGTCGTCAAGATGCTGCTGACGGTTGTTCTGTTGAGCATCGCCTTGCTCTGGTTCGATGTTTCACCCCTTCCGCTCTTGCTGGCGTATATGGCGGCGCTGATGGCGTACTGGCTGGCATTACCCTTCACATACGACGCTTCGGTGAGGACGCTATGAGCGAAAGTGGTCATTCCGCAACGGGATACATCGTCCACCATTTGACCAATCTCAAGATTGGCGAAGGGTTTTGGGCGCTTCATGTCGACACCCTGTTTTTTTTCGATCAGTCTGGGAGCGCTATTCCTGTGGCTGTTCATGAAAGCCGCGAAATCGGCTACCAGCGGCGTGCCGGGGCCGCTACAGAATTTCTGCGAAATCATGGTCGATTTTGTCGATACTCAGGTTAAAGATTCGTTTCACGGCCGTAATCCAGTGATTGCCCCACTGGCACTGACCATCTTCGTCTGGGTATTTCTGTGGAACGCCATGGATTTGGTGCCAGTGGATCTATTGCCCTCCATCGCTGGTCTATTCGGTATTCATTATCTGCGTTCAGTACCGTCCACCGATCTGAATTCGACGTTCGGCATGTCGATTTCGGTGTTGCTGCTGGTTTATTACTACAGCATCAAGGTCAAGGGTCCGGTGCATTTCGCAATGGAAGTATTGACCCATCCTTTCGGTAAGTGGCTTATGCCCTTCAATCTGTTGTTGCGGATTGTCGAGGATTTGGCCAAGCCCATTTCACTCGGTCTGCGTTTGTTCGGCAACCTCTACGCCGGCGAGCTGATTTTCATTCTGATCGCGTTGTTGCCCTGGTGGATTCAGTTTACGCTGGGCTGGCCATGGGCGGTGTTCCACATCCTCGTCATCACCCTGCAAGCGTTTATCTTCATGGTGCTGACCATCGTCTATCTCAGCATGGCGCATGAGGATCACTAAGCGGATCGTTCCGGAGCCGGCTCCTTCCGCGACAGGACCGGTTTCGCCAACCTAAGACTGTTTTTTTTACCACACCCCAAACCTCTAAACGGGAGACAATAATGGAAGCTGCAAGCCTGATTGCCAACGTGCAGGGTATGACCGTTATCGCCGTGGCTCTGATTCTGGGCCTGGGCGCGCTGGGAACCGCCATCGGTTTTGCCCTGTTGGGCGGCAAGTTTCTGGAAGGCGCCGCGCGTCAGCCGGAAATGATCCCCGCGCTGCAGGTCAAGATGTTCATCGTCGCCGGTTTGCTCGACGCGGTGACCATGATCGGCGTCGGTATCGCGCTGTTCTTCACCTTCGCCAACCCGTTCCTCGGCCCGGTGCAGCAGGCTCTGAGCCATTGATCTTCGGGGTTTCCGATCAATACGCCAATCCGTATAGCTGAGGAGGTAACCGCGTGAACTTCAATGCCACGCTTATTGGGCAGATGATCACGTTCGGCCTTCTGGTGCTGTTTACCATGAAGTATGTATGGCCGCCGATCATCCAGGCCATGCAGGACCGCCAGAAGCGTATCGCCGACGGCTTGGCCTCCGCCGAGCGCGGGGTCCACGAGCAGGAACTGGCTCAGGCCAAGGCCGCGCAGATGCTCAAGGAAGCCAAACAGCAAGCCGCCGACATCGTTGCCCAAGCCAACAAGCGCGCCAACGAAATCATCGAGCAATCGAAACTGGATGCCCGCGTCGAGGGCAGCCGCCAGCTCGCCGCCGCCCAAGCGGAGATCGAGCAGGAGGTCAACCGCGCCCGCGAGCAACTTCGCGGTCAAGTCGTCAATCTCGCCGTCGCTGGTGCTGGCAAGATTCTCAAGCGCGAGGTTGACGAAGCGGCTAATGCCGCCATGTTGGATGATCTGGTCGCGCAGCTCTAACCACACGGACCACGCCAATGGCTGAAACGACAACCGTCGTCCGACCCACCGCCGCCGCTCGGCCATATGCCCGCGCCGCGTTCGAGGACGCTCAAGCCGCGCGGGAATTGCCGCTCTGGTCCGAGCTGTTGCGGGTAGCCGCCGCCATCGCGGCCGATCCTACCCTGCACCGCTTGCTGGGACCCTGGAACCCCGTGCTGCGCGGCGAGCAGAAAGCCGACTTGGTCGGGGGGTTATGCCGCGATGTCCGCGGCGGCGTGGAAGCGCCGGACGCATTCGTCACCTTCCTTAAGGTGCTGGCCGAGAACCATCGCCTGCACCAACTTCCCAGTATCGCCGTTCTGTTCGAGCGGTTGCGCGCGGAGGCGGAAAGCACCGTTCACGCCGAGCTTGTCAGTGCCGCCGCCGTGACCGCCGCCCAGCGCAAGATCGTGATCAAGGCACTTAAGGCGAGGTTCAAGCGCGACATTGTGCTGGACTGCAAGCAAGATGAGTCGCTGATCGCGGGCGCGGTGATTCGGGTCGGCGATCTGGTGATCGACGGTTCGGCGCGCGGCCGGCTGGACAAACTCGCCATGGCCTTAAGCCAGTAGGGGGAAAACCGTTTTATGCAACTCAAACCATCCGAAATCAGCGATCTGATTCGGCAGCGCCTGCAAGGTTACCAGGCGACCGCCGAAGCCCGCACGGAAGGCACCATCGTCAGCTTGGCCGACGGCATTGCCCGGATTTATGGCCTCGACAACGCGATGCAGGGTGAAATGATCGAGTTCCCGTCACCTCGGGAAGGCGACCCGGTCACCTACGGTCTCGCCATGAACCTGGAGCGGGATTCCGTTGGCGCCGTGATTCTGGGCGACTTCGAACACTTGGCGGAAGGCGACAAAGCGCTTTGCACTGGCCGCATCCTTGAGGTGCCGGTGGGCGAGGCGCTGTTGGGACGCGTGGTCAATTCTCTTGGTCAGCCGATCGATGGCAAGGGACCGATCAATGCCACGGAGACCTCGCCCGTCGAGGTCATCGCTCCTGGCGTTATCGAGCGTCAATCGGTCAGCCAGCCGGTGCAAACCGGTCTGAAGGCCATCGACGCCATGGTGCCGATTGGTCGTGGCCAGCGCGAGTTGATCATCGGCGACCGTCAGACCGGCAAGACTGCGGTAGCGGTCGACGCGATCATCAATCAGAAGGGCACGGGCATCAAGTGCATTTATGTGGCGATCGGTCAGAAGAACTCGTCGATCGCCAACGTGGTGCGCAAGCTGGAAGAACACGGCGCGATGGATCATACCATCGTGGTCGCCGCCAGTGCCTCCGAGTCGGCCGCGATGCTGTACACCGCGCCATACTCCGGCTGCGCGATGGGCGAGTACTTCCGCGACCGCGGCCAGGATGCCCTCATCGTCTATGATGACCTGTCCAAGCAGGCCGTGGCCTATCGCCAGGTCTCGCTGCTGCTGCGCCGTCCGCCGGGTCGTGAAGCTTTCCCCGGTGACGTGTTCTATCTGCATTCCCGCCTGTTGGAACGGGCCTCCCGCATCAATGCCGATGAAGTCGAGCGGCTGACCAATGGCGCGGTGAAGGGCCAAACCGGTTCGTTGACCGCTCTGCCGATCATCGAAACCCAGGCCGGTGACGTATCGGCGTTCGTGCCCACCAACGTGATCTCGATTACCGACGGCCAGATTTTCCTGGAAACCGACTTGTTCAACGCTGGCATCCGGCCCGCCATCAATCCAGGTCTCTCGGTGTCCCGGGTCGGCGGCGCCGCCCAGACCAAGATCATCAAGAAGCTGGGTGGCGGTATCCGCTTGGCCTTGGCGCAGTATCGCGAGCTGGCGGCCTTCGCCCAGTTTGCTTCCGACCTGGACGAGGCGACCCGCAAGCAGCTCGAACGTGGCCAGCGGGCGACCGAGTTGATGAAACAGAAGCAGTATTCGCCGATGTCGGTGGCCGAGATGGGCATCTCGCTGTACTCGGTGGATCGGGGCTATCTGGACGATGTGCCGCTCAACAAGATCGGCGACTTCGAAGCCGGGTTGCTGGCGTTCGCACGGGCCAACCACGCCGCCTTGATCGACCAGATCAACGCGACGGGCGACTACAACGATGAGATCGAAAGCGGCATCAAAAAGGTCGTGGAAGATTTCAGAGCCCACTTCGTCTAAACGGGGTGCAGCATGGCCGGTGCCAAAGAGATACGAACCAAAATCAAGAGTATCAAAAGTACTCAGAAGATCACCAAAGCCATGGAAATGGTGGCGGCGAGCAAAATGCGCAAGGCGCAGGAGCGCATGCGAGCCGCTCGGCCTTATGCGACCAAGATTCGCAACGTCATCTCGCACCTGGCCCATGCGTATACCGAGTATCGCAGCCCGGGACTGGTGGAGCGTGAGGTCAAGCGTGTTGGGCTCATCGTGGTTTCGACCGACCGCGGCCTGTGCGGGGGGGCTGAATACCAACCTGTTCAAGACCGCCATTGTTGCCATGCAGCAATGGCGTAACCAGGGGGTGGAGATCGATATCTGCACGATCGGCACCAAGGCATTTCAGTTTTTCCGTCGGCTGAAAGGTAATATTGTCGCTCACGTTTCCCATTTGGGCGATGCACCCCGTTTCGAGGATGTGCTCGGCCCGGTCAAGATTATGGCCGATGCGTTCACGGAGGGACGAGTGGACGCTATCTACTTGGTGTATAACGAATTCGTCAACACCATGAGCCAGAAGCCCAAAGTCGAGCAACTGGTGCCGGTCACCGCCGAGGTGAAGGAAGCCGCGCCTACTCATCGTTGGGATTATATCTACGAACCCGATCCCAAGGAGCTCATCGAGCTGCTGTTGCGACGTTACGGCGAATCCGTGGTGTATCAGGCACTGGTGGAAAATGTCGCCTGCGAGATGGCTTCCCGCATGGTGGCCATGAAGAGCGCAACTGACAATGCTGGGGCCCTGATCGATGAGTTGCAACTGATCTACAACAAGGCCCGGCAGGCGTCGATTACCCAGGAACTGGCCGAGATCGTGGGTGGCGCGGCGGCGGTGTAAGGTCACGGCGCGCGTCTGCTTCCTCTGAGGCGGACACGCGGTGAAACAAGTTATAAGAGGAACCCAAAGCATGAGTTCTGGCAATGTGGTGCAAATCATCGGCGCGGTGGTGGATGTCGAGTTCCCCCGCGGGTCGGTGCCTAAGATCTACGACGCGCTGCGTCTCGATGAAAACGGGCTGATCCTGGAAGTGCAGCAGCAGTTGGGTGATGGCGTGGTCCGCACCATCGCCATGGGAGCGTCCGAAGGACTGAAGCGCAACATGGTCGTCTCCAACACCGAAGCGCCGATCTCGGTGCCAGTGGGCACGCCCACTCTGGGCCGGATCATGAACGTGTTGGGGATACCGATCGACCATAAAGGGCCGGTGGAGACCGACACCTACCGCGCCATCCATCAGCCAGCGCCCAGCTATGAGGACCAATCGGGCGCGACCGAGCTGCTGGAAACCGGTATCAAGGTCATCGATCTGCTCTGCCCGTTCGCCAAGGGTGGCAAGGTGGGCCTGTTCGGTGGCGCCGGCGTGGGCAAGACCGTCAACATGATGGAGCTAATCCGCAATATCGCCATCGAGCACTCGGGGTATTCGGTGTTTGCCGGCGTGGGCGAACGGACCCGCGAAGGCAACGACTTCTATCATGAGATGAAGGATTCGAACGTGCTGGACAAGGTGGCCCTGGTCTATGGCCAGATGAACGAGCCGCCGGGCAACCGGTTGCGCGTGGCCCTGACCGGTCTGAGTATCGCCGAGAACTTCCGCGACGAAGGCCGTGACGTACTGTTGTTCGTGGATAACATCTACCGCTATACCCTGGCCGGCACCGAGTGCTCCGCATTGTTGGGTCGCATGCCCTCCGCGGTGGGCTATCAGCCAACCTTGGCCGAGGAAATGGGCGTATTGCAGGAGCGCATTACCTCGACCAAGACCGGATCCATCACCTCCATCCAGGCGGTGTACGTGCCCGCCGACGACCTGACCGATCCGTCGCCGGCCACCACCTTCGCTCACCTGGACGCCACGGTGGTGCTGTCCCGTCAGATTTCCGAACTAGGCATCTATCCGGCGGTGGACCCGCTGGATTCCACGTCCCGACAGTTGGATCCGCTGGTGGTGGGGCAGGACCACTACGACACCGCCCGCGCGGTGCAGAGTACGCTGCAACGCTACAAGGAATTGAAGGATATCATTGCCATTTTGGGCATGGACGAATTGTCCGAGGAGGATAAGCTGGTGGTGGCGCGTGCGCGCAAGATTCAGCGCTTCCTGTCGCAGCCGTTCTTCGTGGCCGAGGTGTTCACCGGTTCGCCTGGTAAATATGTGGCGCTCAAGGACACCATTGCGGCGTTCAAGGGCATTGTGGCCGGTGAGTATGATAGCCTGCCCGAGCAAGCGTTCTACATGGTCGGCTCGATTGACGAAGCCGTGGAAAAGGCCAACAAGCTGTAATGGGGTTGCGGTCCGGAGCGGCGTATCGTCTCCGGGACCGCCGCGCTCCATTCGCAACCGACAAGAGGATGCACCATGGCCATGACACTGCACGTCGACATCGTCAGCGCGGAGAAAGAATTGTTCTCCGGAGCCGTCGAGATGGTGACCGCGCCAGGTGAATTGGGCGAGTTGGGCATTTTGCCGCGCCACAGCCAACTGCTGACTCGGTTGAAGCCTGGTCAGGTTCGGGTTCGGCTGCTGGGCGGTGAGGAGCAGTTGTTCTACGTGTCGGGGGGATTGCTGGAAGTCCAGCCCCATGTGGTGACTATCCTGTCCGATACGGCGGAACGAGCCAGGGATTTGGACGAAGTTGCCGCGCAATCCGCCAAGCAGCGCGCCGAGCAGGTGATCGCCGATAGCCGGAGCGAGTTCGAGTTCGCCAGGGCCAAGGTCGAACTGGCCGAGGCGATCGCTCAGTTGCAGACTATCGCGAAGATGCGTAAGCAGCGCAAATCAGGTTAATTTCGGCTAACAACAACAATAAGTTCGACCCCCCTGGGCCGTGACGTTGTCACGGCCTTTTTTTGTTTTTTCGTCCCAACAGGGAAGCTCGTCGTCGGCGCGGCGGCCGGAACCGGCGATCTTACGGGCGACGTTCGCTACAATAGCTGGCAATACGTTGATGAGAGGTCTACCCGTCATGCAGCAGCTTTCGGTCGTGATCCTTGCCGCCGGTAAGGGCAAGCGCATGGTTTCGGATTTACCCAAGGTGTTGCACGCGGTAGGCGGCAAGCCGTTGCTGGGCCATGTGTTGGCCACGGCGAGCTGTTTGGAGGCGGCTACCCGGATCGTGGTGTACGGCCATGGGGGCGAGGCCGTCAAGACCGCCTGCGCGGGCGAGGAGGGAGTGCTCTGGGTAGAGCAAGCCGAGCAACTAGGTACAGGACACGCGGTGGCGCAAGCCTTGCCGCTGTTGGCCGAGACTGGCGTGGTGCTGGTGCTGTACGGCGATGTCCCCCTGACCCGCGCCGAGACCTTGCGGCCACTGGTGGAAGCGGCCCGGCGCGGCCGATTGGCGCTGCTGACGGTCGAATTGACCGATCCGGCTGGTTATGGCCGCATCGTTCGCGACGATTCGGGGCAGGTGCGATGTATCGTCGAGGAAAAAAGACGCCACGCCGGTGGAGCGCGATTTACGCGAGGTCAATACCGGGATTCTGGCGGCGCCCGCAGCGAAGCTGCGCGGATGGGTGGCCGGGCTGGGTAACGATAATGCCCAAGGCGAGTATTATCTGACCGATGTGGTGGCTCTGGCGGTGCGCGACGACGTGCCGATCGAGCCGTTCACGGTGGTCGACCCGGCGGAGGCGCAGGGGGTCAACGATCGCCGGCAACTGGCGGAGTTGGAGCGCTGCTATCAGGGGCGGCAGGCCGAAGCGCTCATGTGTGGCGGCGCGACCCTGTTGGACCCGGCGCGTGTGGATGTGCGCGGCACGGTCACCACCGGTCGGGATGTGGTGATCGACGCCAATGTGGTGTTCGAGGGGACGGTGCATCTGGGCGACCGGGTTCGGATCGGGCCGTTTTGCCTGCTGCGG
>NZ_SPMZ01000042.1 GCF_012939995.1 Candidatus Competibacter phosphatis
ACTAATTAAGGTATAGTGGGAAAATCTTTAGGCAAATACCGCCATTGACAACCCGTCTTGTTCAGGTAAAAAATGGCATTTATCACTTCGCGGAGATCGACTTTACGGGGCCGACCTGTCGTATAAGGATCGGCTTTTTTTAAAATCGGCTCCAAGATTTCCCATTCTTCATCTGTCAAATCACTGGGATACCTCTTACCAGGAATTTCTTTTGGCCAAGCCATGCAGCACCTCGAATAGAATCTCTGAAATTAAAATAATCGCCGGATTTTGGCTTATTTTATCAAAAATACTATAATAATATCAATGTGTTAGTTTTTGTACAGCTTCTAACCACGCAACAAATCAAACCCATCTCCAGCTTGGACCGGAAAACCGCTACCGCTTTTCTTCAAGCTTGGCACGTTCCCACAACCCATCCATCTCCACCAGCGTCGATTCCACCGGAGTCCGGCCAACTTCCATCAGCCAGCTTTCGACTTGCCGAAATCGGCGCTCGAACTTGGCGTTGGTACCACGGAGGGCCGCTTCGGGATCGAGATGAAGGTGGCGAGCCAGATTGGCGACCGCGAACAGCACGTCGCCCAACTCATCGGCCAGGCGCTCCGGCGCGGCATTGCTGGCGATTTCATGGCGGATTTCGCCGATCTCTTCCGCGATCTTAGCCAGCACCGGTTCCAATGCGCCCCAGTCGAAGCCGACCTTGGCGGCTTTCTTTTGCAGCTTGACCGCTCGGGTCAGGGCCGGCAGCGCCAGCGGAACGCCATCCAGCGCACCGGTCGGCGGCGCGGTTTTTTCCGCCGCCTTGATCCGTTCCCAGGCGGCGGTTTGCTCGGCGGCGTCGGCATAACGCTCATCGCCGAAGACATGCGGATGGCGGCGAGTCATCTTGTCGGCGATGCCGCGCGCCACGTCGCTGAATTCAAACCGCCCTTCCTCGCGGGCGATTTGCGCATAGAACACCACCTGAAACAGCAGATCGCCCAGTTCGTCACGCAATTCCGCCCAATCCTCGCGGGCGATGGCGTCGGCGACTTCGTAGGCTTCCTCAATGGTGTGAGGGACGATGCTGGCGTAGGTCTGCTCGCGATCCCAGGGACAACCTTGTTCCGGGTCACGCAGCCGGGCCATGATCTTGAGTAACTGTTCCAATTCGTGCATTGCTCGCTCTCGCCGCTAATTCGCGCCTACCCTACCCGCCGCCATGGATCGAGGCAAGCAACCCGATCTCAATCCCGCAGGCGGAAGGTAATCGGAATCTGCGCCACCATCCGTTCCGTCGGTGGCGACTGGAACCGCCAACGTGCCACCGTCCGTTGCGCCTCCTGATCCAGCAACTCATAACCACTGCTGCGCGCGATGCTCACCGCCTCGACTCGGCCGGTGGTGTCCACCGTCAAGCGCAGTAACACCCGGCCTTCCTCGCCACGGCGGCGGGCCAGCGAAGGATAGCGTGGCTGAGGGTTACCCGGCAGCGGCCGCAACTTGGCCTCCATCGTCGATGGAGCACCGCCAGCTCCCCGAGATGCGGATGCGCCGCTCACCGCGCCATTCCCCAGTCCACCGCCGCCGGGCATGGATGAAGGCGAGGCCGGCGTGGATTGCGGATGATGGGCGGCAAGCCGAACCGGCGGGTCCTGGGCCGGTTCGGCGGGTTGGATTGACTTCGGTTTAACCGGCTTCGGTTTAACCGGCTTCGGCTTGACCGGTTTCGGCTTGGCTACCGGACGGATGGGTTCACGGGGTTTAGCGACCTTCGTCGCGACTACCGAACGGCGTGGCTCCGGTGGCTCCGGCTTGGATTCCGGTTTGCTCGGCGCGGCTTGGGGAACCGGCACGATTTCGGCGACGGATGCCGGAACCGCAGGTGGCGCGGGTGCGACTGGACCGGGCGCGGCGGCGGGTGGCGCTGCCGGTGGCGACAACAGGCTGATCTGAATCGGCGCGGCCAGTGGCGCAACCGGCGCACGCCAGGCGATCGGAACCTGAGCCAAGGCCAGATGCAGCAGCACCGCTAGCAGTACGGCGACCGTCAGTCGCGCCGAATCCGCTCGGCCGGGCAGCGAGCTATGCATCGCCGCTCTCCTCCGCCACCAACCGTCGCCACGGCAACACGTAGCGCTGGTCTTCGTGCTCGCCGCGCAGCGCCGTCACCCGGTATGCTTCGGCCAGATGCACGGCCGACAAGACCTCGTCCGCCGGTCCGCGCGCCACCAGTGCCCCCTCGCGCAATAACAACAACTCGTCGCAGAATCGTGCCGCCAGGGTCAGATCGTGCAATACCACCACCAGCGCCGCGCCACTGTCGGCGTAATCGCGCAACAACTCCATCACCCGCAGTTGGTGATAAGGGTCCAGGGCAGCCACTGGTTCGTCGGCCAACACCAGCGGCGCTTCCACCGCCAGCACCCGCGCCAGCATCACCCGCGCCCGCTCCCCGCCGGACAGGGTATCGAACGGCCGTTCGGCCAACTCGGCGATGTCGGTGCGCTGCATCGCCTCCTCCACCGCCAATCGGTCGGCGGCGACGGGCGTGCGCCACGGCGCCAGATGCGGCAACCGCCCCAGTTCGACCAGCCGGCGCACGGTCAGCGGCCAGTGGGCGATATGGCCCTGCGGCAGGTAAGCGAGAACGCGAGCCCGTTCGCGCCGACCCAGCGTCGCCAACGGCCGCCCCCGCAATCGCACGCTGCCGCGAAACCGTCGCAATCCGGCCAGCGCCGCTAGCAACGTGGTCTTGCCCGCGCCGTTGGGACCGATCAGCGCCAACAGTTGACCGGCGGCGGCGCGCAGCGAGACCTGGTTCACCACCGTTCGGCCGCCTAGATCGACGCTGATCCGTTCCGCTTCCAGCAGCGTCATGACAGTGTCCGCCGGCCGCGCAGCAGCAGGTGCAGAAAAAACGGCGCGCCAATCAAGGCGGTGACCACGCCCAGCATCAACTCCTGCCGAGTCGGGACCAGTCGCACCAGCAAATCGGCCGCCATCAACAACACCGCGCCAGCCAGCGCGCTGGGCAGCAACAGCCGACCGGGCTGATGACCAAGCCAGGGTCGCAATAGATGCGGCGCGATCAGTCCCACGAAGCCGATGGCACCGGTCACCGCCGTGGCCGCGCCCACCGCCAGCGCGGTGCCGCCGATCACTTGAGCACGCAGCCCACCCAATCCGATACCGAGACTACGAGCGGCTTCCTCGCCCAGAGTCAACGCGTCCAAGCCACGCCCGGCACTGAGCAGCAACACCCAACCCGCCGCCATGAACGGCGCCGCCAACGCCACATCATTCAGTCCGCGATCGCGCAGCGAGCCGAGCAACCACAACACCATCTCGCTCAACGCCAGTGGGTTGGGCGCTAAGTTCAAGGCCAGCGAGGTCAGCGCCACCGCCAAGCTCGACACCGCCAGCCCGGCCAGGATCAGGCCGAGCGGGTTGGGATCGCGGGTCGCCAATACCGCCAAGCTCGCGGTGGCCAACAGCGCACCGCCCAGCGCGCAGAGTGGCAGCGCCCAGGCCGAAACCTGCGCCAACCCAAAGTACAGCGCCAGCACCGCGCCCAATCCGGCGCTGGCCGACACACCGAGAATACCGGGTTCGGCCAGCGGATTGCGCAACAGCCCTTGCAGCGCCGCGCCGCTCAAACCCAGCGACGCACCGACCATCCAGCCCAGCACCACGCGCGGCAGTCGGATCTCCAACACGATCAGGGCCAGCCGTTCGTCGCCGCCGATCAGTCCGGTCAGCACCTGCCATGGCGACAGCGGCAAAGGTCCCAGCAGCAACCCGGCCAGCGCCAGACCCGTCGCCAACACCGCCAGCACCACGATCACCCGTCGGCCACGCCGGACATCGGCATCCACGACCCGACTCATGGCGCGGGCTCCGTCGGCAGACGCTCGGCGATATAGGTGGCGGCTTCGGCCAGAAACCAGCCGCTGCACGCCCAATAGCGATCCGGCACGGCGATGACCGGCCGCCCCGCCAGCAATCGGCGGAACACCGGGTGATGGGCGAAGGCCATGCGCCGGCTGTCGCCGCCCTGATCGAAAAAGCCCAGCACCACCAGATCCGGCTGGGTTTCCGCCAATTGTTCCAGATTGAAGGAGCCCCAGCCGTTCAGCCCCAGCACCGTGGCCAAATTGCGCGTACCGGCGGCTTGCAGTACCGCGTCGATGAAGGTACCGGCGCCGGCGCTGCCGCCGTCGGGCAGAAAGTAGGCCGCCAGCGGTGGTGCGACGCGGCGGCGAGCCGCCCACCGCGCCAAGTGCTCCAACTGCGTCCGCATCTCGGCGACACGCGCCTCACCCTGTTCGGGACGGCCGAGCACGGCGGCGATGGCGCGAGTGGTGTCGGCGATCTCCTCCCAACTGTTCGGCAGCGGGATCGAGATCACCCGGACTCCGAACCGGTCCAGCCGCGCGGCGGTTTGCAGCGGCATCCAGCGGTCGGTCAGCACCACTTCGGCGCGTAGGGCAATCAATTCCTCGCTGCTACCGCGATGGATCGGATAGCGGGCAGCCTCGGCGGCGAACAGCGACTGATTCGGGTTGGTGGCGGTGGCGGAGACGGCGACGATCTGCTCCGGGGCGGCCAATCCCAGCAGGTATTGGTCAGCGCACAAGGTGAGCGAAGCGGCGCGCGGCGGGGCCGCGAAAACCGCCGAGGTCGCCAGCGTCAGCGCCAGCGCCAGCGCCGCCGCGATCAAGCGTCCGCACACCGCCATTCTCTCAAAACTGATAGCGGGCGCCGACATAGATCCCGCGCTCGACGCCAGCGTAGCCAAACACCTCTTCGTATTGCTCGTTGAACAGGTTGTCGACCCGTCCGAACACTTGCCAGTGATCGTCCACTCGGTAGCGCGCCGCCAGATTGACCACGGTGAAACTATCCAGCATCACCGGGAAACTGGCGAAAGTTTCCGAGTCGTAAGCCAGATCGGTGGCCGAACCGCTGTAACGCACCGCCAAGTTGAAATCGGCGCGGTTGTCGAAAGCCCGGTAGTTCAGGTTGAGGCTGGCCTGATTGCGCGGACGGCGGGGTAACTCCTGACCCTGCGGATCTTCGGTATCGGTGTAGGTGTAGGCCAAGGTGGCACTGAGATCGGCGGTCAGATTGGCGCTGGCGCTGAGTTCGACACCGCGACTGGTGCTCTCGCCCGGCAGATTGACCACCGAGCGCCCGGCGCCGATGATGATGTTGTCGATGCGGTTGTCGAAGACGGTCAGATCCAGACGCAAGCGTTGGTCGAACAGCGCTTGTTCCCAGCCAAAGTCGTAACCACGACTCGTTTCCGGCTGCAAATCAGGGTTGCCCTGAAAGTCGCCGGAGTAGCCGAACAACTCGGTCAGGGTCGGATTCTTGACTGCGGTGCCGTAGCTGGCGTGCAACCGGCCGCCGATGTCCGGCCACAGATAGGCGGCGGTCAATCGATAGGTATTGGCATCGTCGAAGCGGTCGTTGAAATCGCGACGGAAACCGGCGGTCAGGAACAGTTGCTCGCTCAATCCCAAGCTGTAGTGCAAGCCAACCCCGGTATTGCGGATCGAGTTGCTGGCGAAATAGGTGCTGTCCGCTTCGTCTTCCTTATCCTTGACCAGGAAGGTCAGGGTGTGCTCGGCGTTGGGCGTGGTGAAGAAATAGTTGCTCTGGTAATCGATCTGGTTGGAGTGGGACTTGCCGTCGAAGGTCTCGACCCCGGCGTCTGTGGTCTTACCGTCCAGATCGTAGCGGCCGACACCGAGCAGGTGTTCCCAGGCGCCGCCGAGCAGGCTGAACTTGCCTTGCAGACGTAACAGGTTCTGCCGATTATCGGCACGCTCGTCGCTGTCCACCACCGGCCGAATATCGCCACCGAGGAAGGCGTCGAAGTCGTTGCGGCTATCGGTGTAGCGATCGATCAGACTGAGTTCCATATTGTCGTGCGGACGGACGCTGCCCTTGAACAGCGCGGTGCCGATGCGCAAACCATCGTCCTCGCTGTTGCCGCGCCAAGCGCTGCCGGACGACCAACCGTCGGTGTTGAGCCAACTACCGCTGAGCAAGGCATCGTAGTGATCGTCGCTGGCGCCCAGACTAGCGCTGGTTTGCCAGGTCGAAAAGCTGCCGCCTTCGAGCCGGGCGCTGGCCTGGACAGGCTGCTCGGCGCGGCGGGTGACGATGTTGATGACGCCGCCGATGGCGGAGTTACCCCACAGCACGCTTTGCGGACCGCGCAGCACCTCGATGCGCTCCACCGCCACATCGAGCAGACTGTTGAAATCGAAAGCGCCACCGTCGGGATTGTTCACTTCCACGCCGTCGATCAGCACCAAGGTTTGGTTGGACTCGGCGCCGCGCAGATAGACCTGAGTGATGCCGCCGGCGCCGCCGCTGCGGCTAACCGTAACGCCGGGCACGTCGCGCAGAGCGTCGGCGACCACGCGGATCTGTCGCTGCTCCAGTTCTTCGCCGGTGATGACGGTGATGGCGCTGCCGGACTGCTCAGCGGGTATCGGTACTCGGGTGGCGGTGACCACCATCTCCGGTAGTTCCTGCTGAGCCATCGCGCTGGTAGCGGCCAACAGGGTAAACGTTGCGGCCGGCGGAACCAGACGGCGGCGAGTAATGCGACTACTGTGGTTGTCGTGATGATGCATGAGGCGAACGCGCTCCCTGAGAGTCATCGTGATGAACCGGCCGTGCCGGTTCGCCGTCCGTTGGAAAACGCGCGATCGCCACCTGGCGAGACCAGGGCGAAAGTAAAGAGAGATTGGCATCCTCGCCGGGCGAGGGCACCGGGTCTGCCGTCACGGCGAGCGCTCGGTTTCCCGCATCGCCAAACGGTGGACCGTCCCGCCGAAAAAACCCGTTCGGCGGCCAGGCGATACTGAGACGGCAGGTCTCCTGGCTGGCGGGTCATCGCCGGGCGTTCGGCCTTCCCAGTTGCCCAGTGGCCTTGCTTGAACGCTGGCTTGCCGCTCACAGTTGCGGGAACAGCCGCGGCTGCGCCCGGCTGCGCCGGTGCGTCCGCGTTCCCTATTAATCCCCCGAGGGGGAACCGTCCTGCTTATAGCTTAACGTTGCGCGGGAATCGCGGCAAATTGACCTCCGCCGCGCCGCCGCTAGCGCGGGCCGCGCCGCTTGCCGGCCCCGCAGGGGCTGCCTTGGGTAAAGGCCCGTGCCGGTCGCCGATCCGGCGTCGGTTTGGATGAATCCCCTCGGGTTCCTCCCTTTTTCAAAAGGGGGACAAAAGGCTTGGAGCCATCGGCGCGCGGCGGCAGGCCGGTGTGCTGGGTCAGAAAGGTCTGCGGGCCATGCTTGCGGCCGGCGCGCTGGCCTTCGCCGCCGCCCAGTCCCGTACCAGCCGGTTGCCAAAGTGGAATCAGATGGCGTTTGCCGTTGCCGATCAGATCGGCGCGGCCCATGCGCTTGAGCGCCTCACGCAGCAGTGGCCAGTTCTCGGGATCGTGGTAGCGCAGAAAGGCCTTGTGCAACCGCCGCTGCTTCAGTCCCTTGGGGGAAACCACGGTCTCGCCCCGGTCGCGATGGATGCCTTTCAGCGGGTTGCGCCCCGAGTGGTACATGGCGGTGGCCAGCGCCATCGGCGAGGGCAAAAATGCCTGCACCTGATCGGCGCGAAAGCCGTTGCCCTTCAACCACAGGGCGAGATTGAGCATGTCCTCGTCGCTCGTACCCGGATGAGCGGCGATGAAGTAGGGAATGAGATATTGCTCCTTGCCCGCTTCCTTCGAGAATTTCTCGAACAGCGCCTTGAAGTGGTCGTAGGCGCCCATGCCCGGCTTCATCATTTTCGAGAGCGGCCCAGCTTCGGTGTGCTCCGGGGCGATCTTGAGATAACCGCCGACGTGATGGGTGACCAGCTCGCGCACGTAAGCCGGATCGCGCACCGCCAGATCGTAGCGCACCCCGGAAGCGACCAGCACTTTCTTGACGCCCGGCAATGCCCGCGCCTTGCGGTACAGGTCGATCAGGGAGGAATGATCGGTGTTGAGATTGGGGCAGATGTCCGGGTGGACACAGGACAGTCGGCGGCAATGCTGTTCGATGTCCACCGACTTGCAGGCCAACCGATACATGTTGGCGGTGGGCCCGCCCAGGTCGGAAACGACACCGGTGAAGCCCGGAGTCCGGTCGCGGATCTCTTCGATCTCGCGCAGGATCGAACCTTCCGAACGCGACTGGATGATGCGACCCTCGTGCTCGGTGATCGAGCAGAAGGTACAGCCGCCGAAACAACCGCGCATGATATTGACCGAGAACCGGATCATCTCGTAGGCCGGAATGCGGGCGCCACCGTAGCTCGGGTGCGGGACGCGGGCATAAGGCAGATCGAACACGGCGTCGAGTTCCGAGGTGGTCAACGGAATCGGCGGCGGGTTGAGCCACACGTCGCGGTCGCCATGACGCTGGATCAAGGCGCGGGCGTTGCCGGGGTTGGTCTCCAGATGCAGCAGGCGCGAGGCGTGCGCATACAGCACCGGATCACTTTTGACCTGTTCGTAGGCCGGCAGGCGGATGACGGTTTTGGCGCGGTCGTGGCGCGGCGGGCGGGAATGGAAAGTCGGCGCCACCCCTGGCGTTGCTCCCGTTGGGAGCGCCCTCACCCCCAACCCCTCTCCCGGTGGGAGAAGGGAGTAAGGGTCGGGATGCGGTTCCACCGGTCCGGGTCGATCCAGTTCGGTCGAATCAATTTCCAGCCAGCCCTCGGGCACACCCTTGCCGATGAAGGCCGTGCCGCGCAGGTCACGCATGGCTTTGGGATGCTCACCAGCGGCGGCGCGATGGGCAATTTCGACGAGGGCACGCTCGGCGTTGCCATACACCAGTAGGTCGGCTTTCGCATCCAACAACACCGAACGGCGCACCTTGTCCGACCAGTAGTCGTAATGGGCAATGCGACGCAGGCTGGCTTCGATGCCGCCGATCACGACCGGCGCGTCGGGATAGGCCTCGCGGCAACGCTGGCTGTAGACGATCACCGCCCGATCCGGGCGCTTGCCGCCTTCGTCGTTGGGGGTGTAGGCGTCGTTATGGCGCAAGCGTCGGTCGGCGGTGTAGCGATTGACCATCGAATCCATGTTGCCGGCAGTGACTCCGAACAACAGATTCGGTTGACCCAACGCCCGGAAGGGCTCGGCCGAGGTCCAATCCGGTTGGGCAATGATGCCGACCCGGAAACCTTGCGCCTCCAGCAGGCGGCCGACAATGGCCATGCCGAAGCTGGGATGATCCACGTAGGCGTCACCGGTAATTAGGATGATGTCGCAGGAATCCCAGCCGAGTGCATCCATCTCGGCGCGCGACATCGGTAGGAAGGGCGCGATGCCGAAGCGGGCGGCCCAGTAGCGGCGGCGGGAAAACAGGTGGGGAGCGGTAAGCATCACAGTCCGGGCGGCACGAGCCGCTGGATAGCCGAGAAAAGAGGTCGGGAATTATACGGGGCTGGGCGGCGGATGTCGCGTCCAGCCCAGCAAGCGCCGACAAAACCACTGAGCAATACTAAAGTCATAGAAACAGATCGGTGACAAAAGGTATTCCCGTCATAAAAACACCCACCAAAATCGCTGCCCCTTCCCCACCCGAGCAGGAGAACCTGCGGCTGGTTCACGAACTGCAGGTCCACCAAGTCGAGCTGGAAATGCAAAACGAGGATCTGGCACGGATGCGCGACCAGCTCGGACAAAACCTGGAACGCTACGTCGATCTCTACGACTTCGCGCCGGTTGGCTACTTCACCCTGACCGACGACGGAACCATTCGTGAAGTCAACCTGACCGGTGCGACGCTGTTGGGCCAGGAGCGCGCGCGCCTGATCGGGCGAAGATTGGGACTGTTCGTATCGACGGCAACCTTGCCCGCGTTCAACACCTTTCTCAATCAGGCGCTGGCGGGAACGTCCAAGGCATTCGGCGAGGCGGGCCTATGCCTGGAAGGATTGTCACCCCGTTACCTGTCGTTGGCGGGTGTGGGCCTAAACACCGGTAGCGAGCGATTGTGCCGCGTCGCGGCGCTGGATATCACCAAACATCACCGGATGGAAGTAGCCCTACAGGCCAGCGAAGCCCGACTGCAAAGCATCCTGCGCGTCGCTCCGGTCGGCATCGGTGTGGTCCGCAACCGTATCCTACAGGATGTCAACGACACGCTGTGCCGCCTTACCGGGTATACCCGTGAGGAACTGGTTGGACGCAGCGCGCGCCAATTCTATCTTAATGATGAAGATTTCGACTGGGTCGGGCTGGAGAAATATCGGCAGATCGTCGAACAAGGCACCGGCGCCGTCGAAGTCCGCTGGCGCCGCCGGGATGGCACCAACATCGATGTCATCCTCAGCTCCGCGCCGCTCAATGCCGCCGATTTGGCTCAGGGCGTCACCTTCACCGTGCTCGACATCACCGAGCGCAAACAGGCCGAGGAACTACTCAAGCTCAGCGAAGCGCGCTACCGGGCCATCGTCGAAGGACAAACTGACCTGGTGTGTCGCTGCCTGCCGGACGGCACGCTCACCTTTGTCAACGCTGCCTACAGCCACTATTTCGGCCGCTCGCCGGAAGACTTACTAGGCACCAACATCACTCTCTTGATCCCCGACGCCAACCGGGCCGAGGCGTTGGCACGGATTGAAAGCTGCGACGCCGCGCATCCCCGCGACACCCAGGAACATCAGGTGGTGCGCGCCGACAGCGCGATCCGCTGGATGCAGTGGCACAACCAAGCCATCCTCAATGACGACAACGCCCTGATCGAAATTCAAGGGATCGGCCGTGACGTTACCGAGCAGCGGGCGATGAAAATCGAACTGCAACGGCTCGCCACCACCGACCTGCTGACTGGTCTTTTCAATCGACGCTACTTACTGACGGTGCTGGAAACCGAGATCGAACGCGCCCGTCGCCATGGCCGACCGCTGGCGTTGATTCTGTTCGATCTCGACCACTTCAAGCAGATCAACGACACTTGCGGCCACGATCAAGGCGATCAGGTGCTGCAAGCAATCGTGGCTCAGGTACAGGGGCGGCTACGCCGCAGCGACGTGTTCGCCCGCTGGGGCGGCGAGGAGTTTCTGATCCTGGCCCCGGAGACGACTGGACCGGACGCCGTGGCGCTGGCCGAAACCCTGCGCACCGCCCTGCGCGCGCTACCCCGCCCTGAAGGCGGGTCGATCACCGCCAGTTTCGGGGTGACCACCTACCAGCCGGAGGAAACACTGGATCAATGGTTGAAACGGGCGGACGTGTGGATGTACGCCAGCAAGCGCCAAGGCCGCGACCGGGTGAATGGGGACGAGGTTAACGTACCGTAATCACAAAGGCCGACATTGCGCCGGCCCTTTGCGAATCTCACCAACACCTATCCTTGGTGTAGGAACCACCAGTTACGTTCTTGACACCGGTATCGGTCAAAGTTAGTGTTCCACAGGGATCCCCGCTTTGCGCACCTTTGGGAGCCGCCTGAAGGGTATACGAGTTCTGGGCTACAGCCGAAAGGGTAATGTCGTAGTACTTCGCACCCCCCTCCTTGGGAGATTCGACCAAGCCGGAACCAAGAAATTGCGTGGCATCAGTCACGACCGTCCCCGCCCGATTCTGATCGTAGCGGTTATTTTCCGTGTAAAACCGCTCCATCCACTGGCTAGCTTCCTGCAATACACCCTTGGCATCGGCCCGCCGTGATTTGCGAACACTGTCCTGATAGGAGGGGTAGGCGATGGCGGCCAAGATGGCAATCACCGCCACCACGATCATCAACTCAATCAGAGTGAAGCCCTTACCGTGATATTTGGACATATCTAAGTCTCAGCCTATGAATAGTCCCGTTCCCAATACTATGAGAGCGATCAAAATTCATGATCAAAGTCTGGCAAAATCAGCGTAGTTGCCTCCAAGATTGTCTACCAACAGTGGCACCGTAATCTTCCGCAGTGACCTCAAGGCTGCCTTTCACTGTTTTAATACAATCCTTAGTGCATTGCTTGGTCCCACTGGTATATTTATATTCAATACCACCACCTGGGGAAGGGATAATACCAGGGGTTTTGATAATACCCACCTCCGACTGCTTTCCCGAAGCTGCAACCGTTACGGTTAGCGGACCCCCATTAGGTCCACCTGTCGGTAAAGTGACCACTTGTGTATCCTGACTATCAACCTTCCAGTCACCATTAAGGTCAAATGTTTTCGCTAGTCGCTTACCTGTTGTCGCTTCAAGTTCCATCAACCAGCTTGTCCCACCAAATTCACAAGGCTCAAGACTGGGAATCACAGTAGTAAAAACAATGCGGTTACCAGGCCTCAAAACTGGAACCGCGACAACTCGCTCCCCTTGGGCGGTGGCTACACCTCCGATGGGTACAGACGGTTTCACCAAATCAAGGTACCAACCTTTGGCAGTGCCAGTATAGTCAACTTCATTATCGGTTGTAATGCGAATATTAAAATCGCCAGCAACTAGCTCCGTAATAATCGTTTGGGCGACTAGATCACTGCGTGTTACTTGGGTGTTATTATCCCAAACCACATAAAAAAGTTTGTACTGTGGGTGGAGTCGGCGATGCATTGACTAGTTTATCATCAAAATCGTTATCCCCTTCCACAAAATACCGCCCAGTGCCAAAATAAACCAAGACACCACCCGCCGGATTTTTACCCACTTGAGGCTTGGCAGTAATAGGCTGAATGACATTATTAGCATCTTTAGCTACAAATAGTGGCTTTGGACTGGCACCATTCATAAAGGCCACCCCCCAATTGCTGGTACTGCTGTCGCTGACATCGAATTTCCATAAATTGCCCTGTAGATCACCAGCATAGACAGCATCAACGATACGATCATCGTTGACATCAACCGCGATTGGAGTGGAAAGCCCATTGAGCTGAGTTGCAGAACCTACCTTGGTGTCAATGGATTTGATCAGATGGCCAGTTTCGGCGTCAATAATGTATAATACAGCCTTTTGGCTGGTGCTGTTATATCCATTGCCAATAATTACAGCCCATTTACCGTTTGCCATGCGAACCACGGATGGTTGTGAGAAAGTATAGCCAAGGTTATTGGCAAAACCCGCCTGTGAACTCGTATCAGTTAGGTCGCTTGCATTTGGACTATTAAGCGTATTGATTTCCCACAAAATATTGCTCTTGGTAAACGTATCAGGATTGGTTACATCCAAGGCAAAGATGCCTTTACCGCCAGCTCCCAAGGTACCCGCCAAGACGGTATGCCAGGCACTTCCGAAATAAACATCGCCGGCCCGTGGCGAACCATCGATAAAGTACTTATGGGTATAATCGGGTCTAGTGAGTGATCGTAAATCACTTTCTCCTGTTTGAATAGTTTGGCTGATGATCGTGGTATTCGGTACATAGGCAAGGATTTCCTTGCCTCCATCGGCGGAATCTGTCGCATCGAAGCCGTGTAAAAGACCATCGTTGGCACCGACATAAATCATTTTACGGCGGTTGGCATAGCTGCTGCTGCTGCGATAGGTCAAGTAGGCAGCACCTTCCGGATTGGGTAAAATGTTGTAGCCAAAGTTTTCAATGCCTACAAACCAAGGATCGGAGTTAACGATATCGCCCAATTTAAGATGTTCATCTACTCCCACACCAGAATCATTCTCTACCGTTACGGTACGACTACGATAGGGGCCAGATGGAGCTTCTTCACTGTCGTCGCCTCGTAAATAATTCAGGATTAAACTTTCCGTACAGCTATTATCATCAAAGCATTCTTTATCAAGAAGTGCTTTCTGCGAATCACTTAATTCATCCCAAGCAAATTCGATACCTTTGGCAGTCATCAAATCAGGATCATATGAGAAAATCTTACGGTCATCTGGATTGGGGAATTTATCAGTCACATCCCAAATCTGATTACCAATACTTCCCTCCGGATTGTTCGGATCATCGAAAAACAGCGAGTAGGCAAACATACGACCAGTCCAATTTTCACTGTTGAACTGCGCTTGATAAACCAGAGAGCTGGTTTCTAAACGAGTCGAGTTTGTGGTAACCGCTGTCGATGATCCTGTTTCTTTCGCTACCTTGATCACGTCCGCCAAAATATTGTTCAAGGATTCTTCCAACTTGGCTGGATTTTTTACTTGATTAAATCCATCGGGAATCTTCTTGGAGTCGTTATCGGCATTCCATTCACTCTCCAAATCTGGTTCATTGTTATTGTTTTCGTCCTTGAATGCACCGTATTTAGCGGCGTAAAAGAGAGGGTTTTCTAAAAGCTTACCAGTTGACGTGCCCACAAAATAGGTTTGGGTATCTGGTTCACTAACCCCACTAGGCAAGTTCGCACCCACATTAAAATTCTTGCCGCCGGGGCGAAGAACGGGCAACTTGACACTATCAGTTGTACTACCTGTAACGGTATAGCCAAACCTTAAGGTATGCCCTGCTTGAGTTTGAATTACACAGTTCGTTACTGCAAGCTGATCACTTGTAACTGAAGGCCAAACAATCGGTTGATAAGCGCTAATCGTAGTGGGGCATGTCACCGTTAGATTATTGCATGCCGATCCCACACAGAAAGAAAGCCTTTCAATGCCATCCATATCATAGTCATTTCCCCAAGTCGAATCTTCCCAGTTCACCATGAAACTGCCTGAAACTAGTTTCCTGTCAGCGCCGCTACCTACATAGTTTAACTGTTCAACGGTGAGATCCGTCATGCTGCACACACGCCAACCTGTTGAAGCTGCCGTTGCGGTCGAAGAACTATTCGCTTCACAGGAGGGGAGTAATGTTACTGTGCCATCCCCTACTGGGATTTCAAATCTTGGCAAACTTTCAGCCAAAGCAATAGTATAGGTATCGATTAATTGTTTGCCTTCTCGATCGGAACGAAGATCATTTACATGGGCATCATAGGCCAACCCCGCAATTTGGTAACCTCCTTCCAAACTCGGAACCTCAGGACAAACCCCTTTAGCATTTGCCAGCCCGCTTAGAGTCTTAGCAGTACACTGATTGTTGCTAATGGTACCATTGCTACCAATCAAATAACTTCCACTAATTCCTTCCTGCGTGCCCACCTCATTGGTTTTTGTGGCAGCATTAATGCTAAGGTCATTACTCAACTGGTCGGTATCAAAAGAATTCAAACCTGTCGAAATAACGATAGCAGTGTTGTATGCGCACCACTCCCCTTCAGGCATGGGATCTGACCAAGTAACCTGCGGTAATGAGGGGATAAAAGTTGAATCGTTGGCATTGAAAGCAGATGTAGGAGATGTTTTGCCACCCAAGTAACGTAGCGCTTCCAAATAGATTTCACTTAAAGGATTACCCCAATCGACACATTGGCCATCGGTAAAACTCAAAATTCCAGGCGATCCGCAACTATTCTGATATGTTTTCGTACCAAAGTTATAACCACTAATTCGAAAACGGTTGAGAGTGTTAATAATTCCAGCATCAGTGGCCCCTTGATTTAGAAACCGACCTGTATCTTTATCAAAATTCATTCAACGATGCCGTTGCAGTAGGGTTACCACTAATCCGACTCAGATTACGTCGCAACACACCACCCGATTTATTTTTCGCATAACTGCCAGTCATTAATCCGAATCGAACTGAAATAGCACCAGGTTTTCCATATTTTTGAAGTAAGCCAGTCGGCTTTTTATTACTGCCATAAGCCACACAATTCTCTTCTTCAAGGCCGGAAACGCATACCTTAACACGAACATTTAGACCTGTATCATGACCCGACGATACTAAATTACTTGAATTACCTGGCTGAGTGCCAGAACCCCATTGACATTGAGTTACCTCTGAAGCCGCCCAACGCGGCCATTCACCACTAGCAACTCGCATGAGTGGTGGATACGTACTAGTATTTATATCCTTTGAAACTCCAGCACCTTGGGTTAAATTGCAAATAGAAATGGATGTCTGAGAATAAGGCGTAAATTTCCGCATATCAGTCGTGGAGGTGGTAAATACTTTGGCAAACGAATGCACATCGTAAGGCAGTAGCACTCGCTCCAAAACAGTTTCCGTAGTGGAATCTGTTGATCGATACCCGCCATACAGTACCTTACGCACTAAATCCATGCGCGTCATGGTTGCCCAGTTCAAAAAAATTCCCGCTCCATTCACCAGTACCTCCGCAAGCATGTAAACCTTCATTTGGCACTTCACGGCTGGGTTCAAAACGACTATTGGTATAGGTATAACACTTATTACTGTCGAAGTAGCCTGAATAATTGACTTGGTCGTTATAAGTAGTATCCAGCGAACCATCTTCATCAAGATCAGAGTAATCGGTATACGCTTTAATATAAAGCTGATGATCGCGCGACATTACCAGCATGACTCGTGGATCAACGGCATTGGTCAGAAAAAAGTGGGTTCTGATCGATAGTAAGACCTTGCGAATAGCCATTTGTAATGCCTAAACTGGCTAAAAGAGTCATCGTTAGAAAAACCGACTTAATCACATGCCCTATTGCATTCTTCATGGCCATCTCCAACGGAAGACTAACGTTTATAAACCGACTGCACCATCACTACAGCGTTGGTTGTACCACCAACACCACGAGCGGTGACCCGGATATAATTTGCATTGATCGGCACACCTGCTTCCAAACTCTGCGTGGGTTCTGGCACCTTCGGAAGTTCTTCAAGAACGTAAGCCGTACCTGCGGCAACACTAGAAAAATTTGTAGTACTGTAACTCTTAACATTCCCCGAGGTTTGCCACCAAGTATCATCATCTTTATACCAACCATGCGGAACCAAATTATCTGGCTGATACAAACCATTGGCATTATTGAACGATGGCAAAACAGAGGCCGCACCCAAAAATTCCTCTCCCGACCTTAAAGCAGATTCCGCCACCTGGAAAGCCAGATTCCGATCACGCATGTTCCCTGCCATCTTCTCTTCCATGGAAGTGGTTTGCATCCCGGTTACACCGATCATGGTCATAACAAGCAATATGAACAATCCGACCACGAGCGCGCTACCCCGCTGCCGGGCAAATCTTTGCATGGATATTTTTTTTCATGATTACCCTCTCAATCAAGGCAATCGGTTACGGACACCGACGGTCGTGGTGAATGTTCGCGCCATGCGTCTATCCGTGACGCTTTGATTATCGAACGAATAGGTTCTCGAAGTTAAGGTGAGATTATCGCTAGGTGAACGCGCCTGTAAGGTAATACGAGCGCTAACAACATTTGCAAAATTAACCTGATCAGCAGGTAAATAGCGGTTTGGCGAACGGTCGCTATCAGTATCTTCGCCATACAAAAATTTGCAAGTCCTCAATACCTTCCACTAATTCAAGAGGGTTGGTACCCCCAGTGGCAACAAGATTGTTCAAACGCCATAGTGCAGGAGCTCCACTTTCCCCGGCTCGGATAAAATATGTGTAGGATCGCAGTTTATATACCTCAGCATCTTGTCGATAAATTTTACTTATTTGGTTGCCAGTATTAACGGTGTTATCATGGGCAATCGTTTGCGAATCAGTTCCGTTTGACACGCTTGATCCTCTAAACAGATCAATTCTTTGACAATCTGATATTAATATTAAATCACCTGCCTGTAAATCACAGGAATTGGGGTACATAATTTGAATATTGGCAGAATCAGAAGCCATATCTGCCTTCAAATTGCCACCACAACTCTCCCCAAAATCAATCCTGATAATATCGGTTCCTTTAATTACATGATTCGGTGAACTCATACTGCTTAAAGTAGTTGGTAATGTAGGGGACCAATTGGAATTATTGCTTTCATAACCGGTCACAGGGATATTTAAATTAACATCTCCTGGTGAATTAGCGACTACATTGGGTATGGCATTTGACACACATCCCATATATCCAGAAATACGCAAATCCCGTTGTAGCAGATCCATGGCATAACGCGCATTTTCCTGGATTCTCGATTGCCCTTCCTGTATACGGTAGCTTTGCTTACTACTGATATAAATCTGTATAATACCAGCTATAAGCATAAAACTAAGAACCATTGCCAGCATCATCTCAATCAGCGTTAAACCCCGCGCACGATAATAAAATGGCATTGGTTTCTTCATGGCTGGAAACTCGTTGAAAAGCGCTTTAGGTCGCCGCTGCGGTCGTCATCCCACCAAACCTTGATCGCATAGGTATTGCCTGTATTACTGCAAGCAGGGAGGGCAGGGGTGCCGTCATCAGGTGTGCTATCAATACATACTATACCCACCCCTCCAGGTAATTGGTCGCCCAGTGTACTAGTCCACTCAAACATATCGTGCTCAGCCATTTCAGTAATGCTACAACCATCAGTTGAAACACATTTAGATTCTTCGTTAGCGGTTAGATTGTTGTAAGCACCATCGCGAAAACCGACTGGGTTTGCGCGCATCCTGTCCGCAATATCGTAGGCCAGTAAAGTTGCTTGAGAGCGCATATAGGCGCTTTGGTTGTTTTTTTAAACCAAAAACTTGCAATCCAGCCAACCCTAACAAGCCGATCGCAAGAATTATTGCGGTGACTAATACTTCCAGAAGAGTAAAACCGCTTTGCTGCTTGATCATTTGCAGGCTCATGAGCATGTTGCCTCCGCTGTTCTCGCACGCCCCCCCACCACTAATAACAATTTGAAATGCCTTAGGTGCTATACACACTGTTAATGTCCCCATTTGGAGACCACCAGTAGTTAGTCGAGTCATGCCATCGGCGGTATAAGAAATATAATTGAGGATGTTGGTATTTCCTGTCAGGCTAATTCCTGTAATGGTGTTATAAACCCGAACAATTTGTTCGCCACTATCCACAGTAGCATTACCGTTAGGATCAGTAAAGACAATCCACCCTTGCTGATATCCAACGCTGCCAATATTACAGGAGGTTCCATTTGAACTTTTGCAAAGCGTTACGCGAACACCTCGTTTGATGGCTTCTGATCGCGTTAAATTAAGCGAACTGATAAAATCATTCACCGTAGTGGCCAGTCGGTTGTTACGAATGGTATCCTGAAACATTGGGATACCAAGAGTCAGGACAATTGCCACCACAGCCATAGTGATCATGAGTTCAATGAGGGTAAAACCTGATTTTTTATTCATGGCCTACATGACCTTTTTTTGCATTGTTTAACTATAAGCCTAGTTGAGGTCAACCGGATGGAGCGCCGGGACGAGCGGTTTGGTTTTCGCGACGAACGGGGACCGCCACGAAACGCTTGGTTGGGATCAGAGTCGGACCCCAAGAGTTGGACAGGAATTGGGACCTGCTAAGTGAAATCTTCTGACTCGCACGAGAGGGAGAAGTCGGGCTGACAGGTTCAGACTCGGGATAGTGCTTCGACCGTGTCCATGGAACTCGACAAAGCTCCATGATTACACGACAACTGAGGGGAATAGGGATGTGCAGCGAGACTGCGCACTCAATGGGGCCGCATTCAAGCCATAACCTTAATCGCGCAGACCAGCTTAAGCTTAGCCGCAAGCATGCCAACTTGAAGTCAACAACAGCGGTGAACCAGCAAGCCTATTAGATTGATTTTAGACCCGCGCACACGAGACGCCATGCCTTGAATCATGGCTAACCGGTTCATTTGGCGTCCCCAAGGGGATTCGAACCCCTGTTACCGCCGTGAAAGGGCGGTGTCCTTGGCCTCTAGACGATGGGGACAGAGAGAAAATGCCGCCGATGAAAGGTAACGGATAATGATGGTGGAGCCAGGCGGGATCGAACCGCCGACCTCCTGCATGCCATGCAGGCGCTCTCCCAGCTGAGCTATGGCCCCAATCGGCTAAGGTCGCGAACTTTAAAGTACTTCCCTTGTTCTGTCAACCCTCGATAAACGCCAGTGCTCGCTCAATGCGAGTCAGGCTCCGGCGCCGGCCCAACAACTCCAGTGTCATGTCGATCGGCGGCGAAATCGCCGTGCCCGACACCGCCACTCGCAGCGGCTGCGCCACCTTGCCCAGTGCCAACCCACCCGCCTCAGCCACCATCTTCACCGCTTCGTGGATCGGCCCGGCCCGCCACTCCGACAACGCCGTCAGCGCCTCGTGCAAGCGCCGTAGTGGCTCCCCAGCGGCGGTGGTCAGGTGCTTGCTCGCCGCCTTGGCGTCGTACTGTTCGAATTCCCGGTAGAGAAAAATCGCGGCTTGCGCCATGTCGTGGAGAGTGTCGGAACGCTCGGCGAACGCCTGGACCACATCCGTCAACTGTGGTCCCTCACTGGGATCGATTCCCAACTGGCCCAGGTGCCAGCTCAAATGGCGGGCGACATGGATCGGATCCAAGGTCTTCAGATAATGCTTGTTGAGCCAGATCAGCTTGGAAGGATTGATCGCCGATGGCGCCTTATTACAGTCGTCGAGATCGAACAGTTCTGTCATCTCGTCTAGCGAGAAAATTTCCTGATCGCCGTGCGACCAACCGAGCCGCACCAGATAGTTCAGCACCGCTTCCGGCAGATAGCCCATGTCACGGTACTCCATCACGCTGGCGGCACCATGACGCTTGGACAGCTTTTGGCCATCCGGTCCGAGAATCATCGGTACGTGAGCGTACCGTGGGGCCAATGCACCCAAGGCTTTGAGAATGTTGATTTGCCGAGGCGAGTTGTTGATGTGGTCGTCGCCGCGAATGACATGAGTGATACCCATATCCATATCGTCCACCACCACGCAGAAATTGTAGGTGGGCGTACCATCGGCGCGGGCGATGATTAGATCGTCGAGCTCGGCGTTCTGGAACACGATATTGCCGCGGATCAGATCCTCGACCACCACCTCGCCGTCAACAGGATTCTTGAAGCGCACCACCGGTTCCACGCCCTCGCGCGGCGCTCCCTGATAATCGCGATGACGACCGTCGTAGCGTGGCTTGATCTTGTGCGCCATCTGCTCGGCGCGCAGTGCCTCCAATTCCTCCCGGGTGCAATAGCAATAGTAGGCCTTGCCTTCGCGCAGCAACTGTTGCAACACCTCCCGGTAGCGGTCGAAACGCTGGGTCTGGTAGAACGGCCCCTCATCGTAATCCAGCCCTAACCAGTTCATGCCCTCCAAAATGGCGTTCACCGCCTCCGGTGTCGAGCGTTCCAGGTCGGTATCCTCGACGCGCAGCACGAAGGGTCCGCCATGCCGACGGGCGTACAGCCAGGAAAATAAGGCGGTGCGAGCGCCGCCGATGTGCAAGTAGCCGGTGGGACTGGGAGCGAAGCGAGTCTTAACCATGGCGGCTCGTCCAAGGTGCGAAATCGAAGGAAAAGGGGCGGTCTAGCTTT
Organism: Candidatus Competibacter phosphatis; assembly: GCF_012939995.1. Classification (GTDB taxonomy): domain Bacteria; phylum Pseudomonadota; class Gammaproteobacteria; order Competibacterales; family Competibacteraceae; genus Competibacter; species Competibacter phosphatis. The sequence continues at coordinate 21,249 of NZ_SPMZ01000042.1, forward strand.
TTTTGGGCTTGACCGGCCGCTGCCAGTGGGCCACATCCTTGCGCGGGGCACGCGTCAGGCACAGGCTGCCGTCCGGCACGTCGCGGCTAACCGAGGACCCCGCGCCCACGGTGGCACCCTGGCCGATCCGTACCGGCGCCACCAATGAACTGTTGGAGCCGATGAACGCATCGTCGCCGATCAGAGTCTTGTGCTTGTTGGCCCCATCGTAGTTGCAGGTGATAGTACCCGCGCCGACATTAACCCGCGTGCCGATCTCGGCATCGCCCAGATAGGTCAGGTGGTTGACCTTGGAACCCGAACCGATGCGGGTCTTTTTGGTTTCGACGAAATTACCGATATGCACACCCGCCGCCAGTTGGGTCTCGGGCCGCAAGCGGGCGAAAGGTCCGATCTGTGCCCCAGCGCCTACTTCCGCCCCTTCGACGCCAACAATGCGACAGAATTTCGACACCGTCGCCGAT
>NZ_SPMZ01000043.1 GCF_012939995.1 Candidatus Competibacter phosphatis
CAACGGCAGCACCACGTCGCATTTCTTGACGTGGTATTCGATCCACTCCCGGTTGATGGTGATATCGCCCTCGAAAAAGCGAAAGCGCGGATGATCAAGCAGATCGAGGACGCGATCGTCCTGCATGTCCATGCCGTGAATTTGCCAATCGGTGTCGGCCAAAATGCGCTTGGACAGATGATGACCGATGAACCCGTTGACGCCGAGAACAAGCACTCTTTTCATTGCGGAAAGGATTCCGATGTCTTGAAGATGAATTTGAAGCGGGCGTTGCCCGGCGATTTCAGTCGCCCAAGCGCCACGGACCGGGACCGAGCCGTTCGACCAGCGACGCGGGCGTCACTGGTTCACCGGCAATCTCCAACGCGGGAACGAACAACGCGCCACCGCCAGCACAATGCGCAACCAGTCGGTCGCCAACCCGTTCGAGCACGGCCGCTGTCGCCAGCGTGACCGCTTCGACCACACGGGTGCCCAGAATCCGGGCCGGCTGCCCGGCCACGACGGTGAGCGCGCCTGGATACGGCGGCGCGACCGCGCGGACCAAGTTGTGAATCCGCGCCGCCGGCCAGTTCCAGTCGATGCGCCCGTCCTCGGGCTTGCGGCCGGAGAAATAGCAGCCCTTGGATAAATCCTGGGCGATGCGCGGTGCCGTGCCGGCAAGCAGCGCGGGCAGCACGCGGTGCAAGGTCAATTCGGCGGCGACAGTGACTTTATTGAATACTTCCTTGGCGGTGTCGTCGGGCAGAATGGGCACGGCGGTCTGCGCCACGAGGTCGCCGGCATCCGGCTTTTCCACCATGTAATGCAGGGTCGCGCCGGTTTCGGTCTCGCCATGGATGATCGCCCAGTTGACCGGTACTCGACCGCGATACTTCGGCAGCAACGAACCATGCATGTTCAGGGCACCTCGCGCGGCTATGGCGAACAGTTCCGGCATCAACATCTGACGGTAATAGAACGAGAACAGGAAGTCAGGAGCCAATTCCCGAATCCGCCGCAATTCCTCCGGGACGTTCGGGTCCTCCGGCGCGATCACTGGAATGCCGTAATCGGCTGCGGTGGTGGCGACGCTATCGAACCAAATTTGCTCGCTGGGGTTGTCGGCGTGAGTGACGACCAGCGCCACGTCAACGCCGTGCGCAAGCAACACCTTGAGGCAGCGCACCCCGACGTTGTGATAGGCGAACACGACAGCACGGGTCATCGATTCACCCTCCCTCCTCACGCCTTTCCAGAATCCCTTGGATGGTGAAGCGCGGACGCTCGCGCACCTGCTGGTAAATCCGGCCAATGTACTCGCCCAGTAAGCCGATGCCGAACAGCAGGATACCGATCAGTAGGAAATTGATATCGAACAGCGTGAACACCCCCTCCGCTTCCGGGCCGATGATCAGCCGGCGAATGGCCAAATACACCCCGAAGGCGACCGCCGCCAATGACAGCGCGACTCCGGCCAGCGAAAACATCTGCAACGGGACCAGCGAAAACCCTGTCATCAAATCGAAGTTCAGCCGGATCAGCCGGTACAGCGAATACTTCGACTCGCCAGCGGCGCGCTCGGCGTGGGCCACCGTGACCTCGGTCGGATTGGCGGCGAAGGTGTAGGCCAGCGCCGGAATGTAGGTACTCACCTCGCGGGTGGACACGATCGCCGTGACGATGTCGCGGCTGTAGGCTCGCAACATACAACCTTGGTCGGTCATGCGAATTTTGGTGATCCGCTCGCGTACCCGATTCATCAAACGCGAGGCAACATGTCGCCACAGACTGTCCTCGCGTTTTGCCCGGATGCTACCCACATAGTCGTGGCCTCGATCCATCGCCACCAGCAGCTTGCCGATTTCCTCCGGCGGATTTTGCAAATCGGCGTCCAGGGTAACCACTCGCTCGCCCCGGCAATATTCGAAGCCGGCCATGATCGCCATGTGCTGGCCGCAGTTGGCGTTGAACAGAATGACCCGCGTCACGTCCGGTCGGACCAGAAACTGATCCTTCAGCAGCGCCGCCGAGCGGTCGCGGCTACCGTCGTTGACGAATAGCACCTCATAGGACACCCCCAGCGCGTCCAGCGCCGGGTAGAGGCGCACGAACAGCGTCGGCAGGGTCTCCTGCTCGTTGTAGACTGGAATGATGACGGAAAGCCGTGGCGCGCTCATCTCAAATCCTCGCCTCCGCCAGCACTTCGACGACTGCATTGCAAACCCGCTCCACATCGGCGCGAGTCATGGTCGGGAACAACGGCAACGTCACCGTTTCGCGGGCAATCCGCTCGGTGCTCGGCAGCTCCCCCTCGCAATGGCCGCGACGACGGAACAGCGTGGTGAGATGCGCCGCCTCGTAGGACACACCGGTGCCGATACCACGCGCCTCCAGGGCCGCGCGGAACTGCTGGCGATCAATGCACAGCCGATCCAGCGGCAACAACGGCGCGAACATATTCCAACTGTGCCCGGCTTCGTCGCCCGCATGACCGGGATGCGGTAGCAGGCAGGGAGGATCGGTGCGCAGCATCTGGAAATAGTCGGCCACCCGTTCGCGGCGGCGGGCGTTGAACTCCTCCAACCGGACAAGCTGACCGAGACCGATCCGGGCATTGACATCCGGCAGGTTGAACTTGCCGCCGGGAAAAGCCACATCGCGGGTGCCATCCGGCAGGCGGGTGATGCCATGGAAGCGCAGCGTTTCCACCTCGCGCGCCTCTGCTTCGTCGTTCAACACCAACGCTCCGCCCTCGATCGCGGTCATATTCTTGTTGGGATGGAAGCTGAAAACCGTGAGATCGCCGAACCCACCGATTCGCCGGCCGCGCCAGCTCGACCCGATAGCCAGCGCCGCATCCTCAATGACCCGCAGTCCGTGCCACCCCGCCATCGTGTACAGGCGATCCATATCCACCGGCAATCCCGCGAAATGGGTCGGCATGATTGCCTTGGTGCGTGAGGTGATGGCGCGCTCGACCGCGTCGAAATCAAGGTTACGGCTGATCAATTCGACATCCACGAAGACCGGAGTCGCGCCGACCTTGGCGATCATATTGGGCGCGGCGAAGAAGGTTTGCGACGGGGTGATCACTTCGTCGCCGGGGCCGATGCCGCACAGTTGCAGGGCGACTTCCAACGCGGCGGTGGCGGAGTTGAGCACGCGCGCCGGCCGCCCACCCAGATAATCCGACAGCGCCGCCTCAAATTTTTTGACCTGCGGACCGGTGGTGATCCACCCGGAACGCAGCACTTCGACCACGCCGGCGATGGTGTCCTCGTCCAGCGTCGGCCGGGCAAAGGAGAGATAGGGATGCGCACTCCTCTCTTCCCTTGAGGGAGAGAGATCGGAGGCAAGTGAGTCGGAGGAAAACGATGCCATTCAGGATCTCGCAAGCAGATAAACACCGATGATGACCAAACCGATGCCCAACCAACGTCCGCCGGTGAGCGCCTCGCCGAACAGGTACCACGCGGCAAGCGCATTGACGACGTAGCCGATGGACAGCATCGGATAGGCGATGCCGACCGGCACCCTCGATAACGCCAGAATCCAGATCAGAACGCTGATCCCGTAACAGGCGAAACCGCCGAGGAAATGCGGATTGGTGGCGATCGCACCGGCTAGCGGTAATACATTGGCGGCGGTGGGTGTGATCACCCCCAGCGCGTTGGTGCCAGCCTTGAGCAACAGTTGCGCGGTGGCGTTGAGCAACACGCCAGCCAAAATCAACCCGAAGCTGGTGGCGGTCATCGGCGACTCACGATGACCCGACGCGGATCGCGGGCCAGTACTCGCATGGGCAAGCCCTCGGCGGCGATCTGCTCGTAATTGCTCGAAGAGAGGATGGCGTACCCTTGATCCAGCGCCACCCAACGCTTTTTCCAGTCCTCGACCCGTTGGATACCCTTGTCGGGTTCCGCATCCAGACCCAAAGCGAATTCGTCGATGTACTGCACCAAGGTAACCGGCCGTTTCAGATAAAACGGCAGGGTCTGGTCATACATTTGAACGCTATAGAAGGGAAGAATCCGGTCAAACGGTCCCTGCCTGGCCTCGATCTCGCGAACGAGGTAATACGAAGAGGAGAGGCGGGACAATTCGTCGTAACCACCCAGCGCCAGGATGCCGGCACCGAGGCTGCCCAACGCCAACGCGACAATACCAGCCGATCGGACGTGACGGCGAAATGACCAGGCCGCCACCACCGCACCGGCGGTAAAGACGAAGATCGAAGCGCCGATCCAGGGCACGACATTGCGCACGATCTCGAACGGCGACGATTCTTTCGAAAACATGTGGGCGATCCGTCCGCCGCCAACCAGGACCACCAGCAACAGCACGCCGCCGGTCGCCGCCAATCCCCAGGCGAAGTGGCTCAGTGTTGCTGGCACCATCCGCTGCATCTCCATCGCCGCGAACAGTGCCAACGCGGGAAACACCGGCAAAATGTAGGAGGGCAATTTGGAGCCCGACACACTGAAGAACAGGAAAATGAACGCGGCCCAGATCAGCAACAACCGCCGTGGTTGCAGCGTTCCCGGTTCCCCTTCGCGTCGCCAGCCATCGCGGAGTTGGACCGCGATGAACGGCAGCCATGGCATCGCCCCGAACAGCAGGATAGGAATGAAGTACCACCAGGCGCCCTCACGATGATGAACCTTGGTGAGAAAGCGCGCGAAGTGCTCGTGGATGAAAAAGAAGCGAGCAAATTCATCGTTGGCGAGCGACACAGCGACGAACCAGGGGACGGCAATCAACAGCAGTAATACCAAACCCTTCCCAATGTGCAGACGAGTCAGCAACCGCCAGTCACGTTCGATCAGCAGGTAGATCGCCAACACCGCGCCAGGTAACACGACTCCGATCAGGCCCTTGCTCAGCATGGCCAGCGCCATCGCCGCCCAGACGACCAGCATCCAGTTACGGTTTTCCGTCGGGGTCGCGCCGGGGCGCTGGGCGAGCAGAAAACCGAGTAACCCGACCGTGAGAAACGCGGCCAAACCCGCATCCAGGGTGTTGACATGGGCATTGATGACGAACCCGGTACATCCTCCCAGCGCCGCCGCCGCCGCCAGACCGATCTCCTCGCCGAACAAGCGGCGACCGGCCCAGAACATCAACAGCACACAGCCGAAGCTGGTGGTTGCCGGCCACCAGCGTGCCGCCCAATGGCTCTCGCCGAACACCCGGAACGCCGCCGCCGTCGCCCAATATTGCAAGGGTGGCTTCTCAAAATATTTGAGGTCGTTCAAGCGTGGCGTCACCCAATCCCCGGACAGAACCATCTCGCGGGGGATTTCGGCGTAACGCCCCTCGTCGGGGTTGGCCAATTTTCGGTATTCGAGGTTACTGAACCAGACCAAGGTGAAAACCAGTAGCAACCCCAACAGCAGCCATTGGGAAAACCCGGAAGATTTCAAAGAATGCGAATCCATGATCGCGTTCCTAGCGATAGCGAAAGACAAGGCCGGTTCCGCTACGCCGCTCATGCAGACTGACGATACCTCCCAGACGGATCGCCGCTTCCCGGGCGATCGCCAATCCGAGCCCGCTGCCTTCACCGTCGGCGCCGGGCACCCGATAAAAAGCATCGAGTACCCGCTCGCGTTCCGAGATCGGAATCCCGGGGCCGTTATCCACGACTTCAATAACATCGCCATTCCCGTCGGACAGAAGTCGCAGCGTCACTTCACCGCCTTTCGGCGTGTACTTCAGGGCATTTTCCAGCGCATTACTCACAATCAACCGCAGCGCTTCCCTGGAACCTCGCATGAAAAACGGCGCGGTTTCCTCAAGACCCAGATCGATACCCTTGGCCTCGGCCAAGGGCAGGCGTTCAGCGATCAGTTCGCGCGCCATCTCCGAAACGTCGATCATCGATTCCTCGGCAACGCTGGCCTGGGTCCGGGCGAGACTGAGCAACTGTTCAGTCAGATGGCGCGCACGCTCGATACCGTCCTGGAGCGGAACCACACGCTCACGCACGGCATCCAGCGATCCGGCGTGCATCAGGTTCTGGGCCTGCAAGGACAACGCGGTCAACGGACTTCGCAGTTCATGAGCGGCGTCAGCGACAAAGCGCCTTTGCTGTCCGATCAAGAGATTGACTCGCGCCAGCAAGCGATTGATGGCATGCACAAAGGGAGTGATTTCATCCGGGAGGTCATCGCCGGCGATGGCTTGAGGCCGATCCGCTGGCTGCTCGTCCAAACCTTTGGCCATTCGAGCGATGGGTGCCAGTTCACCGCGGACAACCCGCACGATCAGCCAAACCAGCAATGGAAGCAGGAGCAACAAGGGAATCAGCGTCTGCAGGGCACTGTTGATCGCGATTTCGTCACGCATCGCGGTGAGTTGGGCCACCACCATGCGCTCTCCCGTTGGGGTATCTCGAACCAATACCCGAAAATCCCCGAAACTGGTGCTCAAGGTCTGAAGACCCAGCAGCAGATCGCCAGTAAACCAAGCCGGCCTCGCGTCTTGTGGCAGATGGATGACGACGAAGCGGGATTCGGGATCGCTGATCGTATTCTCGGCATCTCGACGGGGTGGCTTCAGCGATGAAAATTGGCCGGTATCGCTGACATCAAGGATGGCAATCTGCCGTAGTATGTCGTCCTGAAGCTCCTTGGCTTCGTAATATGCAAGACCAAAGGAAGCCAACGCCGCCACCAAGCCGGCAAGCACGATGGTCCCTCCCAACGTCATCGACAGATGCCGCTGCAAGGATCGTTTCATTGTGGTTTCTCCACCATCCAGCCGGCACCGCGAACATTCTTGATGATGTGGGCACCGAGCTTCTTGCGCACCCCGTGAATCAGGAAGTCCACCGCATTGCTCTCCACCTCCTCGTTCCAGCCATAGAGGCGTTCCTCCAGTTCGGCGCGAGAGAGTATCGTGCCGGGTCTCAGTAGGAGTGCTTGCAATAGAGCAAACTCACGCGCGCTCAATACCTCCATGACATCGCCGCAACGTGCTTGGCGGGTAGCCAGGTCAAGGGTCACCTTGCCATTCGTGAGCAACGGTGTGGCTTGCCCACCCTGGCGGCGGATGATCGCGCGCAACCGGGCGAGCATTTCATTGAGATTGAAAGGTTTTACCAGGTAGTCATCGGCCCCGAAATCCAGTCCCTTGATCCGATCGTCGACACTATCACGGGCGGTGATGACGATAACCGGCACCGTGTTGCCTGCTTGGCGCAGGCGGCGCAGCACCTCCAAGCCATCGCGCTTGGGTAGACCCAGATCAAGCAACACGGCCTGGTATTCAACGTTTTCGAGCACACGGTCAGCCGTGGCGCCATCCTTCACCCAATCCACGGCATAAGCGGCATCCTTGAGAGCGACGGATACCGCCTCGCCGATCATCAAGTCATCTTCGACCAGCAGGACACGCACGATCACTCTCGCGGTTGACGAGATACGTCACTGGCTTACTCAGCTTCTTCGTTCTCAGAGGATTCCGCCGCATAGGCACCACCGATGGTGATGATGACAAGCGTGGCCAAGGCTATCCGATAGATCCTAGGGCCGATGAAGATCACTGCTTCGGATCACGCGAATACGCTTGAGATGAAGATAGAAATCAAGAATTAGGAGAGAATTAGCTAGAGTGACATCGGTGGAAGTTTGCCGAAAGAAAGTGGGCAACAATGGCCAAGCAGCTTCCAATAGGTGCTCTTTGCATCATATCCATATGACAAATAGAGATTTTTTTACAAACGAAGCCTTCGATCATCGGAGTCTTTACACCACGACACCACCACGCGAAACGTTTTCCTTCAGCGCCTCACGCAAGCGTTCCAGTACCATCTCCGGCTCAATGACTCGCAAGCACACATTGTCGACACAAGGGGTCTTGCGATGATTGGCGGCGCTCACGCAGGGCGAACAGGCCAGACCGGCATAAATCGGCGTACTGTTGCCCAGAGAACCGTACAGGCGCGGTGTCTCGGGACCAAAGATGACAAAGGTACGCAGGTTAGTCACTGAGGAAAAATGGCCCGGTCCTGAGTCGTTGGTCAGCATGACTTCGGCGATTTGGTATAATGCCGGCAATTCTTGCAGCGAAAGGCAGCCCGCGAAATTAACACAACGTTCGGACCCTACTCGTTGTTTCAGCCCTTCCGCCTCGTCCCGTTCCGCCGGAGAACCGGTAATCAAAACCAATAGGTTTTCATCATCGGCCAGCAGCCCACGCATCACCGCCACAAAGTGATCGGGCATCCAACGCCGCTGTGGCAATAGATCGCTAGCATTAGGATTAATCAGCACGATCCTGAAATGCTTTTCGTCGTAGTCAGGATATTCGCCACGGATCCGATCATTCATCGCTGATAAAGCACTTTCACTGACCTCAGCCTTGGCTAAATCGATTTCGCCATCGGTAATCAGTGTCTTGGAAAAAGGCAGCTCTTCCTTACCCGCCAAAGCCGTATTGACCAAGGCTATAAAATTCTTGGCGATATGTAAGTGCGGATTATAGGCTACCCGATGAGTCAGCATCTCTCCTCGATACAGCCCTTCATTGTAAAACGCATGGAAGCCGATTCGATTCGCCGCCCCGGACAAGCCCGTCAACAATGCCGTGTACCGCGAGAACAATTCCAAGTCGATAACAGTATCGATTCCGCGATGACGCACCCAGATCAGAAAACGAAAAAGTATCCATTACTAGGTTTAAAAATCGATCTTCTCGAATCACGAAGATGTTAGCTCTCGGAACTGTATTCAACAGATACAAACTAGCGACGTTAGCCTTGAAAATCAGGAAATATAGCTCCGCGTTACCTTTTTTCTCGCATCTTTCTCATGGCAGGATCCGCCAAGATCGTACTGCCCATTTCCGACAATTCAATAAACAACACTTTTCGAGGATATTCGCTTTTTTCGCCTGCTAAATAAACTGATGAGGCGAAAAAAATCCAGTCGCCAAAAAAGCAGAGCGGAACCCCAACAAAATAATCGACTTTACGCATAACGTCGATTTTCATGATATCCACCCATTATCCTAATAAAATCAGGTCATGAAGATTATCTATCCCTTGGTTGGCACGCTTAAATTACGCGATGACGACCTTTAAGGTAGATGATCAATCCAGGCAAACTAATTATGATCAGCGTAAATCCATATATGATCGACATCACCAAAACTGTTGGTTTATCGGCACCGATCAAGGAAAACAACCCCACCAAAACCCCTTCGCGCACTCCCCATCCAGCCATGGAAATAGGAATAATCGTCAAGTAAATAGCTGGCGGCACGATGACAAAATAGGTCATTGGGTCATATCGTAAACCCAACGCTCGGCCAATAATAAAAAAAAACCAATATTGCAAGCAATGGGATCAGCAACGACGACGTTAGCAATACTATGCGATTACACAAAAAACGCTTGATGCAGCCTTGCGGAAATAGCCTTTATGATGGCTAGTCGAGGGTAGTTATCAAGCCAGCGTAGATATTTTAAAGAAGCGATAAACATAACGGCAACCGTACCAATGATCACCAAGACCAAAGTCACATGATAAACCTGAAGTGGCAATAGCTCTGGATTAAATATGTACGCCAGTAAGTTCAGGAGCATCAAAGCAGCCAGACCTGAAACCCTATCTAGAATGACGCCATACAATACATCTCTTTTACGAAACCCCTGATTAGCGACATCAAGCACCCGTAGCGCATCGCCCCCAATACTGGTTGGTAGCCCTTGATTGAAGAACATGGCTTTGAAATAGCTACACCAGTAGAACAAAAAAGGATTGGCCAAAAACGCAGGTTGCGCATGATTAGTTGCCAGCGGTAGGCCGATATTGTGGTGCTGGCGAATTGCACCAGAATCGCTACTGCCAGCACATCTAATTTGACCTGTCTCAGCATCGCCCATACTTGTTGGACATCGATCGAGCGTAGAATCAGCACGAAGATTGATAATGTCACCAGAATTCTGATCAATAATTTGATGGCATCACTGGAGAAAAAGAGTTGGATATTTTGCTTGCTGACGGACACGGAATGCTTAGTCAATCGCTAAGTTGATTATTAGCAGGGTCTTTATCTATAGCTGGTTGGCTTTGATAGCCTTTCGCCACTCGATAATAGTAAAGACCAACCTGCTGGCCATTTTTGTTAATCTTAATTTCCTTGATTTCTTGTGCTTGTTCGATATGGGAAAGGACATTCCCATCAATCAAGTCAGCTTTATTTCTACCAATCAATAACAGGGTCTTATCATTTTGCTGATCCACGGGAAACCAGCGCTCGTACATCAAGCCGTTGCCACCAAATAAGTGCCAACTGGAAGTTTCAAACGCGGGATTAGCTTCTAATTTATTACTGGAAGATTCAATCGCCTTAGTACGATAAAAAGCAAGACCACTGGCCACTCTGTTTCTATCCATACCAACGACCAATATTTTTTTCACCTGTTTCATGCTCAAGCCGATTTACTAGTACTTCAATTTCACGCCCAAAATCATTCCATCCTAATAAATGATAGTTATACGGATAAGAAATCCCAGGAAAACCAAGCCCCATATAAGATAAAAAAAGCGCCATAGGCCAAAAAGACAAATGATGATCGTCGTTGGCCACGCGCGTTGAATCCATCCAAGAAGTTTATTCAAACCAAATTGCGAGTCATTTCTTATAGTAAGCGCCATATAAGGTACGATACCCAACCAACATGGCGCGGTCCAATGAAACTTAGTTTCCCTGAACAAACTGAGTAACACAAATACCGAAACTGGCAATAAGGTCAAGAGCATCAATAAATTGTAACTGCGCTTTGCTTGCACATTCACTGGAAAATCAACAACACCGTTTTCCGATAAAACCGTTTTTCTATACAACAGGATCGCAATCAGCGATAGAAACCCCGTGGGCGTAATGATCAAAACTATCGTTCCCATCAGATAAGGCAAAGAGAATTCAAATCGATCAGCCACCCTGTCGCGACTCTGATATAAAAAACGAGGCCCACTCGTGATTGGCATTCCAGATGATGACCGGGGAAAAAATAATCAGGGAAATAACAATAGCTATATATAGCTCTGGCCGCACTAGCCATTTTTCTTGCATCACGATCGATTAGTATAAAAAACAAATGCGGCAATACCTAATAGAGCGATCGTGTATTTTGACAACATACCTAATCCAATCGCAAGACCGATCCCTACCCAGGCCATTCGTGATTCATGAATCAATGCTCGATAAAAAAAAATAAAAGCGCCATTGCCCAACTGGCAATCAATGGTGCATCGGGGGTCATCGCCCAACCTACCGCAAAATAGGCTGGCAACACGGCAATTAACAGAACCGCTTGAATATTCTTTGTTTTATTATAGACAAGGCCAGTCAGTTTGTATAAGAAAGCAGCCGTCATAAACCAGCATATGAAAGCCCCGAATCGAACTGCAAATTCATTATCACCCATCAAGTTAGTAAAGAGCGCAATTATCCAGGCAACCATGGGCGGATGGTCCAAATATCCTATATCCAGATGCTTCGCATAATTCCAGTAATACGCCTCCTCGTAAAATAATTCTGGAACTCCAAGATAAGAAAATCGCAAAATAATTGAATAAATCAAGACCCACACAAATAAATAGCGCCACTTACCGGCAGAGTTTGTAGAATAAAAACTCTAAATACAGAACACCAACACTGGAAGCAAAATAGAATGCAGAGGAAATTATGACACAGAAAAAAGATCGCCAACTGTAAAGATAAAATTAGGTATTTTTTATAAAGGAGAACAGGATTCCTCCCCGCAAAAAAAAGCACCATTAAAGTCAATACAACAAACTTTATCGACCAACTTCGCTTCTGCTGCAAATCGCTGCCTTGTGGCAACCAAGCGAAGCTCAATAGAAACAGAACGGTCGCTGACAACAGGAAGCTTGCGATATAAACAAAATTTATTGCGTTGCCTTGATCTAATAAAACATAAAAAACCCACCAAATCAATAGCGATTACCGATAAACCAATTAATAATAATTGGATTTTATTGATCGACAATTCATCGATCTTCATCAGCATCTTTGATAGCATTTCAATCAACTCATTAAGTCTTTCATTATTTATTCTTCAATAATATCAAGCCACAATCTGTTTTCGGTATTCAATTCTTTCCGCAATAGAGCTGACAAGATTTTGCTCTCTCCAATTAAAGGCTCCACCAAAACCAGCTCTTCTTGACGGTCCAAATAAAGGCTTTCCTCCAGGTGACGGAATCCAATATAACGCATTAGATTTCAGGTATATTACATGAATCACGCAACCCGCGTTGCAAAATAGGGATCAACAACATGGGCGGTTCACACAGCATTGTTTCACCTCAGAATGGTGTTCCCTGGGTAGGGTTTTCGGCAAAACCGGTCAAAGTCCGACTTACCTTGGGCTGGCTGCTCGTCACTAGCCTCGCATTCTGGATCTGGACCGCCGTCGCCACCGCACAACCTCGTGACGAAACCAGCGCCCTCCTTTCTCGCCCAACCGTGGAGAAATACGACCATGCGGAAGTGTTGGTGGACGGGCAGGTCATTCTCAACGTTCGGGGCGTCGAAGCCTTTCCAGCGCAACAGCGCGCCAAGGAAATCGCCCGCAGAATCGTGGCCGCCGCTCAGGATTCGACCATTCCCGCCGACGCGGTACAAGCGGAACATAAGGACGACCGCACCACTCTCCGCGCCGGAAACCACTTCCTGGTCAGCCTGATCGACGCCGACGCCGCCCTGGTGGGAATCAGTCGGGATGTGCTGGCTGAAGTAGCTCAAACACGAGTCGCCGAAGCGATCGCCTCCTACCGCCGCGACCGCAGCCCACGGGTACTACTGATTCATTCACTGTATGCCATCACGGTCACGCTGATCGCCGTCGGGCTGTTATTCGGTTTCCGCCGTGGTTTTCATCGCTTGAACGACATCATCGAGCAACGGCTGAAGACTCATCTTAAGGCGCTGGAAGCGCAGTCGGCCCGGTTCCTGAAGGCACAGCAACTGGCAAATGCCCTGCGTGGTGCCATCAAAATCGTTTATATGTTGCTGAAGGCGGCGCTGGTTTTCTTCTATCTCAACTTCGTCCTCGGCCTGTATCCTTGGACGCGGCTGTTTGCGGCGCGGCTGTTCGACTTGATCCTGGGACCGATGCGGACGATGGCCTTGGCCATCCTCGACGCAGTGCCGGACCTGGTCTTCATCGCGATGCTGATCCTCGTCATTCGCTACATCCTGAAGATGATCGAAACTTTCTTCAGTAGCATCGATCAAGGGGCGATCCGATTGGCATCTTTTGAACGGGAGTGGGCCTGGCCCACTTATCGGATCTCCCGCCTGTTGGTCATCATCTTTGCGGTGGTGGTGGCCTACCCTTATGTACCAGGTTCGCGATCCGACGCGTTCAAAGGCATCTCGATCTTTCTCGGTCTGATCATTTCTCTTGGCTCGCCGTCGATGATCGCTAATTTTATCGCCGGCTACAGCCTGGCCTATCGACGCCCCTTCAAGATTGGCGACCGGGTCAAGATCAACGGCATCCTCGGCGACGTGATGGAGATGCGGGTGCTGGTGGCTCGGTTGCACTCACTGAAAAACGAGGAGATCGTCATTCCCAGCACCACGATCCTGAACGGTGAAGTCGTCAACTACAGCACCCTCGCCCGAGAACAGGGATTGATCCTGCACACCACCGTCGGCATCGGTTACGAAACCCCTTGGCGACAGGTGGAAGCCATGCTGCGGCTGGCCGCCGACCGCACGTTGGGCTTGCTCAAGCAACCAAAACCGTTCGTATTACTGACAGCCCTCGGAGATTTCGCTATCAGCTATGAGTTGAATGCCTACTCCAAAGACCCCCAAGCCATGGTCCAACTCTATTCTACGCTGCACCAGAACATTCTGGATGTGTTCAACGAATATGGGGTGGCGATCATGACCCCCGCTTACATCAGTGACCCGTCGGAGCCGAAAATCGTGCCCAAGGATCAGTGGTATGTGGCACCAGCGACGCCACCCGCGCAAAGCACGCAACCGGGTCCAGCCAATCCAGCTTGAACTCTGAGCGTCGCTATCCTGAAACACACCAGCCCATTGGCTCTATAAGTGCTGACTCCGTTTGTCGGAGTAGCCGCATTGGTCGCGCCGAGGTTTTGGAAGTTGCCGCCGTGATTAGCGATATTGGGGAGCACGACAGCGAGAGGATGCTCAAACCTCGGCGGGAGAATTCCCAGCCTCATGTGAGATCCCGAGCAACCTCGCCGATAAGCTGCTCGACCCTTCGGTGGGCTGCTTGGCCACAGCATCCAGGAACACCAGTGCTCCGCGAGGCGACGGCTCCGGCTGGAAATACAACTGACTGATTTCGTGTTCCGCTTCTAGCCAGTCCTCCATGGGACAACCGCCCTGAAAACCCCGGCGTTCGGCGCGGAAATAGGCAGCTTCCGCGATCATGTGATGCCACTGGTCGACGGAAATTTTCTTCCGGGGGGTTCTTTTCAGCTTCGGCACGGCTTGGCTCCAGAAAATCGTAAAGGCAAGGATTCCATGCTACCAGATTGAAATTTCGTCAGGCCAGTCCCGCTGTGCCGCAGGCCGGCCTCCAGTCGAAACTCCACCTCGCGTTATTTGAACAGATCGTAACCGGCGGTGAACATCACCGCCGCCGTGCCAAGCAGATTGACCTGCACGTTGAAATCGCCGAACCGGTAGCCGAGCGCCGGCACCAGGCCCGGCGCCACGCCATTGTGATTGAATGGGATCTTGTTCTCGTAAGGTTCCTTGTAGCCAAGCAGCACGCCGCCGGTCAGTTTAAAGTACAGATTGCGGTCGATGGACTCCAGTGGCCAGTATTTCCCAAAGTACAAGTACTGGCACTTCTGGTCGAAGCTGTTGTTAAAGTAGGATGCGCCGGCCAACCAGCGCGAAGGGGATTGCCACTCCGCGCCGATCAGCCAGGAGAAATCGGCGTGTTCGGGGTCATGATGATAATGAATAACACCCGGCGCCCCTTGCACCATCAGCACGTCACCCTCCTCGAAAATGCCGGCCCGGACGGTGCTCGCCGCCAGCAGCGTCAGCATCACGAACCCGAACATCGCCCAAGCGGCCACGCGACACCGCGAACGAATCGGAAACTTCAGTGTTGGAATCATGTTCAATCCAATGGGCCGCTCAAGGGTCAGTGTGGGGCTGGACGAAGCCATCGATGAGAATCCTTTTATCAAGCGCGCCGGACGCGAGCAATTCGCAAACCGCGCGATTATGATGGATCGAGTTCGCCTTGACCACGATGACCCAAAAAATGAACGCCGACGAAAACCCGGAACTACAGATTACCGAACGCCTGCGCGAGCCGGTCGATGCCCAAACCACGCTGACCCTGCCGTTCGAACAACGGCAGAAGAGCCGGTTGCGAATACGGCTCGATAACGGCCAGGATGCCGGGCTGTTCCTGCCGCGCGGCACGGTACTGCGCCACGGCGACCGCCTGCGCGCCACCAGTGGCCTCGTCGTGGAAGTACGCGCCGCCCCGGAAGCCGTTTCCACCGCCCGCGCCGACGATGCCTTGCTGCTGGCGCGCGCCGCCTATCACCTCGGCAACCGCCACGTCGCCCTGCAGCTTGGTCCCGGTTGGCTGCGCTATCCACACGATCACGTACTGGATAACATGGCCCGGGAATTGGGGCTGACGGTAAACCGCGAGCAGGCGCCGTTCGAGCCGGAAGCCGGCGCCTACGGCGGCGGGCATCACCGTCATGCCTAAAACGGATGTTCACTGGCGCCAACCGCGCAATGCCTTGGGTAAAACGAAGCGCAGGGAACCGGGCGGCGGCGGGCTGTGCGTGGGACAAGCCGACCCGGAAAATCTCGGCAAGGGGCGCGCGCAATGCGCCGACCCGTCTCGACCAGCCCCGCTGATCGGCCCGTCACCCCTACCCTTATGTCACTGACGCTCTCCAGCCTGCCACGCCTATTGCAACTGTGCAGCCCTTCGCTGCCGGTGGGGGCTTACGCCTATTCGCAGGGACTGGAATACGCGGTGGAACGCGGCTGGGTGCGGGACGAAGCCAGTGCCGGCGATTGGATTCTCGGCCTGCTCGGCCACGGCTTGCGAGGTCTGGATCTGCCGGTGCTTGCCCGGCTTTACCGGGCCTGGGGCGCCGCCGACCCAGACGCGGCGCGGCACTGGAACGCCCGGCTGTACGCTTCGCGCGAGGCGGCGGAATTGCAGCGGGAAGATCGCCATCTCGGCACGGCGCTGGCCCGCTTGCTGAGCGACCTGGGTATCGCGGAAGCGGAGCTGTGGCGCAACGCGCCTCGGGTCTGTTTCGCCACCCTATTCAGCTTGGCGGCGGTCAGGTGGACTATTCCGCTGCCGGAGGCCGCCACCGGCTATGCCTGGAGCTGGACCGAAAACCAGGTCGTCGCCGCAACCCGCTTGCTGCCACTCGGGCAGACCGCCTGCCAGCGTCTACTGGCCGCCGCCGGCCCGGTCATCGCCGCCGCGGTGGAAGAAGGTCTGAAACTGGCGGATGAAGACATCGGCGCCGCCGCGCCGGGGCTGGCGCTGGCCGGAGCGCTGCACGAAATCCAGTATTCGCGGCTGTTCCGGTCGTGAGCGACTCCCACGCAACCTCGGGTCAGGGTAAAAGCCAGTCGAGCGGCACATGGCCCCGAACGGTTCATTTCAGCCCAACCGCGACCGGATTGGACCGCTTTGCGCGTGCTGGCCGAAATGCTAGCACGCACGTTTGCGCTCGATATGGTCGCGCGCCAAATCAAGCAGTTCGAGTGGCGGTTCGTAGCCGGAGCGACGGCAATGCCGCAAGTATTCGCTCAGGCGCGGCTCGACGTCGTAGCGATCGGCGAGCGCGATGAGCTCCAGCAGTTCGATCATGTGGGGCGTGGGAACAGCGGCGACGGTTTGCAACATGTGGAGGTTCCTCGGATTGGAATATGAGCCGAAAAATCTAAAGCATGCATCATGCCAATAATCCCAAGGAGCGCTCTGAAATCCCGACGGACCACCGCGCCCTCAGCAACTACTCACATGCGGCGCCGCGATCTGGCCGGAAGCGATCGATTGAGTCACCCGGTTGCGGCCCTCCCGCTTCGAGCGATACAGCGCCTGCCCGGCACGCCGCAGCAAATCTTCGGCGCCTTCCCCCTCGGCCCGCATCGCCACGCCGAAACTGGCGGTGACCGGCCCGTGCAGCGATAGGATCGACCGCCATTCCAACTGCTGACGGATACGCTCGGCATCGACCACTGCGGGTTCCAACGGGGTTTTCGGTAATAACACGACAAACCGCTTCCCGCCAGATTGCACCACCAGATCGCCTTGCCGACTGTGTTCGCGCAATAACGCCGCAAAATCGCGCAAAACCTCAGCGCCGGCCTCGTGCCCCCAGCGCTCGTTGATCTGCCCGAAATGATCCAGATCCGCGATCAGCAGACAGAGTGGGTGACGCTGGCGGCGGCTACGTTCGACTTCCACCGCCAGCACCTCTTCCAAGCGCCGCCGCTTGTCCGTCTCCGTCGACGCATCGCAATGCGCCGGCTTCCCGAGCTTCGCTTCGCTCCGCCGCGATTCCCGGTTGGCGCGCGACCACTGGCGCTGGATCTTGGCCAGTTCAGTGTTCAATTGCAGCACTGTTGTCCCCAGTGCCTCCAATCCTTCCACATCGCACTCGGCCGCCACCAGCAACCGCCCCTGCGGCCAATGGTAGATATGGCCCTGCAAGAAATGGTTTTTTTCGACCCACGCGTGCGACGTGCAGCATACCCCGATACAACAGCAGCGCGCGCCCCTGATACGGTACCAGTGCCTGCACTTCCTCCAAGTGGGGACTGATGAGCAACGTGCGCGCATCCCTGGATTGATCACCCGTCGCCGATGGGGGCATCAGCCGCAGGAAGCTACGGTTAGCGGCCAAAATGCGACAGTTTTCGTCCAACAGCGCGATCATGACGTTGTCGAGTTCCTGCAGGAACCTCGACAGGCCGATGCCTTCCAGCGAAAGAATCACATCGTTCATGATGATTGCTTCAGAAAGACCCAGGCGGTCATCGCCGCGCCGATCCCATCGAGAGACGACACTGAAGGCCAGCGTCAACCTCCCTGGGATACGAGGGCGCCAAGCAGTGGATGGCCTTCGTCGTCCAGGGGAATATCCACCCATTCATCGCGACGAATACGCCGCAAATCCATAATG
This sequence comes from Candidatus Competibacter phosphatis, assembly GCF_012939995.1. Taxonomy (GTDB): domain Bacteria; phylum Pseudomonadota; class Gammaproteobacteria; order Competibacterales; family Competibacteraceae; genus Competibacter; species Competibacter phosphatis. The sequence goes on from NZ_SPMZ01000043.1 coordinate 18,198, forward strand.
GACCAGGGAACCAAGATCAAGGCCGCCAAAATCCAGGCGATCAGATGCCAGATCCAGCCGCTGCCGGGAATGAAGGTCGCGATCACGATGAAAAACCCGGTGACCCCATAAAAACGATAGGCCGCCTGCTGAGTGTAATATCCCACCTTCGGGTTGGGATGATGGCGATTCATCGCGTACACCAGCATCGAAGCGCCGAACCAGAAAATCAGCAGGGGAAACGGCACGAGAATCGCGATCAGGTTACCGTAATTCATCAGGGCGGAAGCCCGCTTGGCGGACGAACCGCGCGCCACCTTGCCAATGACCGTATTTTCGCTTTGTTCCAGAATATGCATCACAACACCCTTGCCATGAAGAACCAACCCGCGCCTCACTGGAAAAACCAGCGGCTCCGGGAACCTGCCGCAGCGCGGCCAGCCCTGGACAGCACGCTGTGACTCTCGCCTGGTCGCGCGCCCCGTGGCATGGACTCCTGCCACCCATCTGCCTGCTGTGCGGGGCCACTGGCACGACGGACCGCGATCTGTGCGCCGGCTGCGACGCCGACCTGCCGCGCAACGCACGGGCCTGTCCGAGTTGCGCCCTGCCGCTGGCGGCAGGTTCCAATGGCGACTGCGAATATTGCCGAGCACGGTCTTTCAGCTTCGATCGCGCCTTTGTGCCGTTTTGCTATCGACCACCGGTGGATTTTTTAATTCTCGGGCTGAAATTCACGCATCGGCTGAGCCACGCCCGGTTGCTGGGCGAGCTGTTCGCGGCGGCGCTGGCCGAACGGAACGCGTCGCCGCCCGATTGTATCATTCCGGTACCGCTGCATCCGCTACGCCTGCGGGAACGCGGGTTCAATCAGGCGCTGGAACTGGCGCGACCCAGCGCCCGACGCTTCCGCGTGCCGCTGCTGGCCGACGGTCTGAGTCGCGTGCGCCACACCCCCCCCGCAAACCCAACTGGATGCCGGCCGTCGCCACGATAACCCGCGAGGGGCATTCGTCGCCAACCGGCCTTTATCGGGACGGCGGGTGGCGCTGATGGACGACGTCGTCACCACGGCCAGCACCGTTGCCGAATGCTCCCGCATTCTACGAGCCAGTGGTGCGGCGGATATCGAAATCTGGGCCATCGGCCGTGCCACCGCCGATCCGTAAACCGTCCGCCCCCACCGCAAAACCGCCCGCGCTCGGCGACAATTGGCAATAACCGTTACCTCCACGCCTGAAATCTCGTAGAATGCCGCGCCAATTTGTTCCCGGACAGCATGGGCACCATGAAAACGACCGTTCCGGCTTTCGATCAGGCCATTCGTTCTCACGACGAACTCATCAAACGCCGCGATCTGGCGATCTGGATCGGCGCCGAACCGACCTTCACCGACCGGGCTTCTGAAGCGCCGGAGTGGCTGCATAATGCCCTCGGCCCAACCAAGGAAGCGCGCGCCCGGCAAATGCTGGCTCAAGCCCTCGGCCAAATGCCGGGAACGGCGATCCTGCGAACCTTGGGCCGACAATACTCCAAGGAAGACCGGCCGCGCTGGAGCCTGGGATTGTACCGACGGCGCGACGGCCAAGCCGTCTGGTCCGGTCCACCCGATCCCTTGCTGGACAGCACGCCCATCGCCCTACCCGCCGGCCAGCTTGAGGACTTCTGGGAACAACTCACCCAACGGCTCGGCGTATACGGTTGGCCGGCGCTACTGTTCGCGGTCGAAACCTATCCCGAGCTGCGCATCGCGTTCCGCCGCGACCGACTGCCGCTACTGGCCAATCCCGAGCGAGATCCACGGCTGGCCCGCCCCAGCCCGCACGGCCAAGCGATTCCACCGCAAGGACCGTGCGACGAGTTGGCGGAACAGGGAACCTTCCTGCTCGGTATCGGCTGGCCCAGCCCGGAACAGGGTCTGGACGCGGTCGCCGCGCCCTGTGTGGAGTTACCAGCCTGCCCCGATGGCGAAATGTTCCAACAACTGTTGGCGGCGATCGGCGCGGCGGCCAACGCGGCCGGGCTGCCGGCACTGATCCTCACCGGCTTTCCCCCGCCGGTGGACGCCAGCGTGGCCTGGACCACGCTGACGCCAGACCCCGCCGTGGTGGAAACCAACATGGCGCCGGCACCCGATGTCGTCACTTTCCTGGACGAAACCCGAGCCTGGTTCGCCGCCGCCACCGCCGCCGGCCTCGCACCCTACCGGTTGCACTACAACGGGCAGATCACCGACTCCGGCGGCGGCGGCCAACTGACCCTAGGTGGCATCAACCCAGACCGCAGTCCCTTTCTAAGCCACCCTCAGTTGCTGCCGGCGCTGCTCGCTTATTTCAACCGCCACCCGGCCCTGTCGTTCTATTTCGCCGGCGACTTCGTCGGCAGCTCCAGTCAGGCGCCGCGCCCCGATGAACGGACCACCGACATCTTCGAGGAAATGGCGCTGGCGTTGGCGCTGCTCAAGCGTCAACGCAACCCAACGCCGGAACTGCTCTGGCAAAGCCTGTCGCCCTTTCTGGCCGATCCGGCCGGTAACCCGCACCGCGCCGAAATCAATATCGAAAAGCTGTGGAACCCTTACCTGCCCGGCCGCGGCCAGTTGGGGCTGGTGGAATTTCGCGCCTTTCGCATGCCATCTACCCCGGAGCGGCTGGCAACCCTGGCGGCGCTGCTGCGGGCCATCGCCGCCATGCTGGCCCAGACATCGGATTATCCCGAACCGATCCACTGGGGCCGGGAATTGCACGACCGTTTCGCCCTGCCCTACTACCTGCGCGCCGATCTGTGGGAGGTACTGGACGAGCTGGCCAGCGCCGGTCTGGGTCTCGGCCAAGCGTTGATCGCGGAATTGTTGGATGACGGCTACCATTGGCTGACCGAGGTGGGGTTCGGCGGCTGCCGGCTCACCATCCGGCGTGGCCTGGAATTCTGGCCACTGTTGGGCGACGCACTGACCCAGGAGCACGGCCATTCTCGGCTGGTGGATGCCAGCAGCACGCGGCTGGAAATCAGCCTGCGCGCCGATCCCGATTCCGGTACCGAGCACCAGGATCTGGCCGACTGGCAACTGACGGTGAACGGCTACCGGCTGCCGCTACGCCGAGAAGACGAAATGGACGGAGAGACGCGCGTGTACGGGCTGCGCTACCGCCGCTTCAAACCCTGGACCGGCCTGCATCCCACTCTGGAAGCGCAAGGTCCGATCGAACTGCTGTTGAGCCACCCTCGGCAACCGGACGCGCTGCGGCTCACCCTGCACGAGTGGCGGCCACAGGGCGGCGGTTACGACGGCCTGCCCCGGGATCTGGCGGAAGCGGCATTCCGCCGGGCCGAACGCTTCGTGACGGAACGGCTCGAAACCGCCCCCACCGCGCCGCCGCTGGAACCGCCGTCCACCGCTCTGACGCCCTACACATTCGACCTGCGCCGCCTCTAGACGATCCCCCGCCAGCCGCCACCCCTTATTCAATCCTGTCGCCAACGGGTGCATAATGCGCCGCATCCCGAAAAACCCCAAGGAGAGTCCTGAATCATGAGCGTCGAAACCATCGCCAGCCAACCGTTCCAGGATCAAAAACCCGGTACCTCGGGGCTACGCAAGAAAGTCAAGGTGTTCGAAAAACCGCACTATCTGGAAAATTTCGTGCAGAGCATTTTCGACACCCAGGATGGCTACCAGAACGCACCGTTGGTGGTCGGCGGCGACGGTCGCTATTACAACCGGCAGGCGATTCAGAAAATCCTGCGCATCGCCGCCGCCAACGGCTGCGGGCGGGTCTTGCTGGGTCAGGGCGGCATTTTCTCCACTCCCGCGGTTTCCCACATGATCCGCAAGCACAACGCCTGCGGCGGCATCATCCTTTCGGCCAGTCACAATCCCGGCGGGCCGGACGAGGATTTCGGCATCAAGTTCAACACCCCGAATGGTGGACCGGCCGCGGAAAAAGTGACGGAGGCCATTTACACGGCCACCCTGCACATCAACCGCTATCGTGTGCTGGACACTCCGGACATCGACCTGGACCAAATCGGAACCACCCAGGTTGGCGACATGCAGGTGGAAATCGTCGATTCGGTGCGCGACTACGCCGATCTGATGGAACAATTGTTCGACTTCGAGCGGATCCGCGCGCTGTTCCAGTCCGGTTTTCGGATGCGCTTCGACGCCATGCACGCAGTGACCGGCCCCTATGCCCGTGAAATCCTCGAACAGCGTCTGGGCGCACCGGCTGGCACGGTGGTTAACGGCGTGCCGCTGGAAGACTTCGGCCACGGTCACCCCGATCCGAATCTGGTGTACGCCAAGGAACTGGCTGACCACCTATTTGGCCCAGACGCGCCCGACTTCGGCGCGGCCTCGGACGGGGACGGCGATCGCAACATGGTGCTGGGCCGGCATTTCTTCGTCACGCCCAGCGACAGCCTGGCGGTGATCCTGGCCAACGCCGATCTGGCGCCCGGCTACCGCTCCCGCGTGACCGGCGTGGCCCGCTCAATGCCGACCAGTCAGGCGGCCGACCGGGTCGCGGCCAAATTGGGACTGAACTGTTACGAGACTCCGACCGGCTGGAAGTTCTTCGGCAACCTGCTGGACGCCGGCAAAATCACCTTGTGCGGCGAGGAAAGTTTCGGCACCGGCTCCGACCACGTACGCGAGAAGGACGGGCTGTGGGCGGTATTGTTCTGGCTGAACATTCTGGCCGAGCGTCGGCAGTCGGTAGCAGAAATCGTGCGCGAGCACTGGCGCAGCTACGGGCGCAATTATTACACCCGCCATGACTACGAAGCGGTCGACAGCACCGCCGCCAACGGCCTGATCGATGCATTGCGCGCCGCCTGCGCGACTCTGCCGGGTCAGCCACTCGGTTCGTATACGGTGGATTATGCCGACGATTTCCGCTATCTCGACCCTATCGACGACAGCGTAAGCGAGAAACAGGGCATCCGCATCGGCTTCAAGGACGGCTCGCGCATCGTCTATCGCCTATCCGGTACCGGCACCGAGGGCGCAACCCTGCGGATCTACATCGAAGCTTACGAGGCCGACCCGGCCAAGCACGATCTCGACACCCAGCAGGCACTGGCGGAACTGATCGGCATCGCCGATAGTCTAGCCGGCATCCGCAAGCGCACCGGGCGCAACGAACCGACGGTGATTACCTAACCCCACCTCATCCTCCGCCCGGCCTCGCTCTCTTCCATGGAGGGAAGAGCAGCGACTGAGCTGTCGGCGCCCGCAAGCGAGGCGACCGACGGCTTCGGCGGTGAAACACGGCGGGGCGTCACGCCGCAAGAGGGCCGGAAGCGCTCGCGGCGACCATGAAAAACCCGGGCAAATTTCACCGCCTGTGTATAATGGCGAGTTTTAAATCAGACCCCCTGCCCATCCCCGTGCGAACTCCGCTGCCCAGCACCGCCAACGGTCGCCCCGATTCTCGCCAGCGCGACCGCAAGTCGGGACCGGCAAACCAAGAGGAACTACCGTGGAAAGCATCTTGAACGTCCTGATCCCCGCCGCCATGGCCCAAACCGGCGCTCCCTCCGGCGGCGAGCTGGGCCTGATGAACCTGTTGTTTCCCATTATCCTGATCGGCGCCTTCTACTTCCTGCTGATCCGCCCCCAGACCAAGCGCGCCAAAGAACACAAGCAAATGGTGGACGCGCTCAAGAAGGGCGATGAAATCGTCTCCGGCGGCGGCGTGCTAGGCCGAATCACCGAGGTGGGCGAGAATTTCGTGCAGGTGGAAATCGCCGAAAACGTGCAGATCAGGATTCAAAAGCAATCCGTCAGCTCGCTGATGCCCAAGGGCACCTACAAAGGCACTCTGTAACCGCGCCGCCCGGCGCCACGCGGGAAACGCCGTTCCATGGCCACGCCTTACACCCTGAATCAATATCCCTGGTGGAAATATCTGCTGATCGGCCTAGTCATACTATGGGGCCTGATTTTTGCGCTGCCCAATCTGTTCGGCGAGGATCCGGCGGTGCAAATCTCCGGTGCCCGGGCCAACATCGCCATCGATCCGGCGTTCCAGGATCGGGTCGCCGCCTTGCTCGACACCGAAAAGCTACCCCATAAGCGGCTGGAGTTGGAAGCCGATCGCTTGCTGGTCCGCTTTACCGACCCGGAAGAACAGCTCAAGGCCGCCGACATCCTCAAGGACCGCTTGGGTCGCGACTACATCGTCGCCCTCAACCTGGCTTCGTCGGAACCGGGCTTTCTGCGGGCGCTGGGCTTGAACCCGATGTATCTCGGCCTGGATCTGCGCGGCGGCGTGCATTTTCTGATGCAAGTGGACATGGACGCCACCATCAAACAGGTCGAAGACAGCTACGTCGAGGACGTCCGTGCCCAACTACGCGCCGCGAAGGTGCTGTACACCTCGGTGGGTCGGGCGGCGAACGGCGGCATACGCGTCGAGTTCAAGGATGGCGCCGAACGCGACAAGGCCGCCCAGGTGCTGCATAAGCAACTACCCAGTCTGCAACAGACCGAATCGGACCCGCTTAGCCTGAAACTGACTCTCGGCGAACCGGAAATCCGGGAAAAGCGCGATTTCGCCCTACAGCAGAACATCACCACCCTGCGCAATCGAGTCAACGAATTGGGCGTGGCCGAACCGATCATCCAACAGCAGGGCAACGACCGCATCGTGGTGCAACTGCCCGGCGTGCAGGACACCGCCCGCGCCAAGGAAATCCTCGGCGCCACCGCCACCCTGGAATTCCGGCTGGCGGACGAGGAAAACGACTGGACCCAAGCCGCCGCCACCGGCCGCATCCCGCTCAACTCGCGACTGTACAAGGATCGCGAGGGTCGCCCGGTGCTGCTGCAAAAACGGGTGATGCTGACCGGCGACTCCATCGTCGACGCCGCCTCCGGGCTGGATCAGCAAAGCGGTGGGCCGGCGGTGTTCGTCACTCTGGACGGCAAGGGCGCCAAGCGCTTCGAGGACGCGACCAAGGACAACATCGGCAAGCGCATGGGCGTGGTGTTCATCGAGAACAAAACCGAGACCAAGCGGGTGGACGGCGAATTGAAGAAAACCGCCTACACGGTCGAGGAAGTCATCAATCTCGCCACCATCCGCGACCGGTTGGGCCGGCGCTTCCAGATCACCGGGCTGGACAGCACCCGCGAAGCCCGCGATCTGGCTCTGCTGTTGCGAGCCGGCGCGCTGGCCAGCCCGATCGAGATCATCGAGGAGCGCACCGTCGGCCCCAGCGCCGGCAAGGAAAACATCGCGCAAGGCTTCCGCGCCGCCATGGTCTCGCTGCTGGTGATCGCCGCGTTCATGGTCGGGCGCTACCGCTGGTTCGGTGCCATCGCCACCGCCGCGCTAGCCGCCAACGTGGTGTTGCTCATCGCCGCGCTGTCCATGCTGCAAGCCACCCTCACCCTACCCGGCATTGCTGGCATCGTGCTGACCATGGGCATGGCGGTGGACGCCAACGTGCTGATCTACGAACGTATCCGCGAGGAAATACGCAACGGCAACAGCCCGCAGGCGGCGATCCACGCCGGCTTCGACCGAGCCTTCGACACCATCATCGACTCCAACCTGACCACCCTGATCGCGGCCATCATGCTGTTCGGCTTTGGTACCGGCCCGATCAAGGGCTTCGCGGTCACTCTTAGCATCGGCATCGTGACCTCGATGTTCACGGCAGTCACCGGTTCGCGGGCGTTGGTCAATCTCATCTACGGCGGCCGCAAGCTGCAAAAGCTGACCATCTGAAACGGAGCGGAACAGGGTTATGGAACGATTCAGTCTTTACAACACCAATATCGATTTTTTGCGCTGGCGCAAGGTGGCGATGGCTTGGTCCATCATCGTATTGCTGATCGCGGTCGGTTCGTTACTGGTCCAGGGCATGAACCTGGGGCTTGATTTCACCGGTGGCACGGTGATCGAGGTGCAATATGCACAACCGGTGGAAATTCCCAAGGTCCGCGAAACCTTGGTCAAGGCCGGCTTCGGCGACGCCCAAACTCAGCACTTCGGCACTTCCAAGGATGTGCTGATCCGCATCCCGCCGCACGACCAGCGTAACGCCGCCACCTTGAGCAACGAGGTGCTGCGCGCCTTGCAGGATGCCGAGGGCGGCGCGGGCGCCACGCTGGCGCGAGCCGAGTTCGTCGGGCCGCAGGTGGGCCAAGAGCTGGTCGAACAGGGCGGGCTGGCGGCGCTGGGTGCCCTGGCGGGGATTCTGGTCTACGTCATGTTCCGCTTCGAATGGCGGTTAGCGGTCGGCACCATCGCCGCCACTGTCCATGACGTGGTTTTCACCGTGGGCTGGTTTTCGCTGTTCCATCTCGAATTCGACCTGACGGTGCTGGCGGCCGTGCTGGCGGTGATCGGCTATTCGGTCAACGACACCGTGGTGGTGCTGGACCGCATCCGCGAAAACTTCCGCAAGCGGCGCAAGGGCTCGGTGCTGGAGATCATGAACCGTTCGATCAACGAAACGCTCTCACGCACCCTCATGACCAGCCTGGCCACCCTGCTATCGGTCATCGTCCTATACTTTCTTGGCGGCACGGTGATGCATGGTTTCTCGATCGCCATGATCGTCGGCATCCTGGTCGGCACCTACTCGTCCATTTACATCGCCAGCGCCAGCGCGCTATACCTGGGCATCAGCCGCGAGGATTTGTTGCCAAAGGCGAAAGAGGCCGCGGATGAACGACCCTGACGCACAGCCAGGGAAGCCGTAACCTCCCTGGCCGCTTGCTCGCGCGTGACGCGCTTAGGAATTGCTCCGAAGTTGGTGAAACGGGTCCTCGTCGGCTTGCGGCTCCACTTGGTGAGCCTGCGTGCTGTCCGCGCGCTGGAACAGATCGCTTTCCACGCCTCGGATCACCAAGCGCGCCCAGGCCGTGGCGATCAACCACAGCAGAACGCCAGCCGCAATCAGGAAATTCGGGCCGAGCAGACTGCCCAGCGTGCCGCCGGCCAAGCCGTAGCCGATGCAGGCCAGGCTCCCCAACCAGAACACGCCGATCGGCGCCGCGGTGCAGCTCACGCAGCCGTAACGGGCAACCGCCGCGGGTGGGGCGATCAGTGCAAGCATGGTTCGTTTCATGGCATGGTTCCTCCAGTGGAATTATTAAAGTATCGTATCGGTCAAGGTTGGGTCGTTCCCACGCGAAACATTAGCCGTGCATTTCGCGAAGATCCGACTATAACCATAGTCTCAATATTCAACTGTTGCATAACGACCGCAACGGATCGAAAACACGTTTGCCAGTCCTAATAGTCAGGACATACCAAGGTTATTCGACGATTCTCATGCCGTAGGAGGCCTGCATGAACATCAAAAAGGCGCTGGTGGTGGATGACTCCAAAGTCGCCCACCTGACCTTACGCAAGCTGTTACTTGAGCGCGGCATCGAGGTCGACTGGGTCGGATCGGGCGAAGATTGCATCAAGTACCTGGAAACCAAGAAGCCGGACATCATCTTCATGGACGTCATGATGCCCGGCATGGACGGCTTCGAAACCACTCGCGCCATCACCGGACAGCATCAGGATGCGTCCCCCATCGTCATGTGCTCCGCCAACGCCACCGACGAGGACAAGCGGGACGCCAAGGAAAGCGGCGCGGTCGGGTTTCTCTCCAAACCTTACACCCCGGACCAACTGGATGCGGTCATGCAAACAGTCAGCGAGGGTACCGCGGCCATTTCCATGGAAGAAATCGGCACACCCGCGACGGCCGTCCCCATGCCCAGCGTGGTCGAAAAAGCGCCGGCGACGCTTCCCGAGTTGGCCGTGCCCCCCCGAAAAAGCGACTCCCGCCGCCGAGGCTCCGATCCGCGTCCCCGCTGGAATGGCCGAGGCTTCCTCGGAAGTCGAACAAATCGCCGAACGCGTGGCCTGGGCGGCTGCGGAGAAGGTGGCCCGAGACATCATCCAGGAACTGGTCCCCAACCTGACCCGCGAAATCGCGGTGCAGACCGCGCGTAGCGTCGCCGAGGATCTGGGCCGGCGGGCGGCGCATGCGGCGGTACGCGCCTCGCAGGAGGCCGCCAAACAGGTCGCCACCGAAATCGCCCGGGGCACCGCCGAACGCACGGCGCGCACCACCGCGCAGGAAAGCGCCCGAGCCGTGGCCGAACAGGCCGCCCGCGAAGTCAGCGAGGGCGTCTCGCAGCGCAACGTCGCCCACGGCCTGGAAATCAACCGAGAAGAACTGCTCAAGGAAATCGAAGCCCGGGTCGACCGGCATAGCAAGGAGACACTGACCTTGGCCATAGACAGCCAGGACTTCAAGCAGCAGATCATCCAGATGGTTCGCGGCGGCATTCAGCCGGTCATCGAAACCATCGCCCGGGAAACCTCGGAGCGCGCGGTTCGGCAAGCCACCGCCAACCTGAGCACCGAAACGGGCGGATCGTCGACGAACCGTGGCACCGTGGCCATGGTGATCAGCATCGTTGCCCTGCTAGGAGCGGCCATCGCCCTGATCGGCTCCGTGCTCAAGCTATTCTGAGCCTTGATCGACGTTTCGTAACCCCGCCCGGCGTTCGAGCCCGGCGGGTCGCGGGTTAGTGTCCTTCGCCATTTGCCAAAACGCCGCCATGCGCCTCTCATCCCCTTTTTTCCACGCACCCGTTCTGCTGCTATGGGGATGGTGTTGGCTGCTACCGGACGCAGCCCTGGCCGAACCCGCGCTCTTCTCCCCCCGGGACCGCATCCACCCGGTCTTCGCCCCGAACGGCATGGTGGTCAGCCAGGAAGCGCGAGCCAGCGAAATCGGGTTGGACATCCTCAAAAAGGGTGGCGACGCGGTCGATGCGGCGGTGGCGGTCGGCTTCGCGCTAGCGGTCACCCTGCCACAGGCTGGCAATCTGGGTGGCGGCGGCTTCATGCTGACCTACAACGCGCAAACCCGGCAAACCGAAGCCATCGATTTCCGGGAAACCGCGCCCGCCGCCGCCGGTCGGGACCTGTACCTGAACGAGCAGGGTAACGTGGATGAAGCGCGCATTCGTTTCAGCCATCAAGCGGCCGGCGTGCCGGGCACAGTGGCCGGACTGGCGCTGGCTCACGAACGCCACGGTCGCCTGCCATGGCGACAACTGGTCGAACCGGCCGCGCAACTGGCCGAGCGGGGTTTTCCGGTCGATGCGGAGCTGGCGCGGTCACTGCGGGAAACCCGCGAGCGGATGGCGTCTTGGCCGGCGAGCATGAAAAGCTTTTTCAAGGCCGATGGTTCCACTTACCAGCCGGGCGAAACGCTGGCACAACCGGATCTGGCCGCCTCGCTCAAACTGATCGCCGAACAGGGTTCCAAGGCTTTCTACGAAGGGGAAATCGCCCAAAAACTGGTCGCCGACATGACCGCCCACCAGGGCTTGATCACCCTGGACGACCTCAAGAATTATCGGGCCTTGGTCCGCGCGCCGGTACGGGGCAACTATCGCGGTTACGAGATCGTTTCCATGCCGCCACCCAGTTCCGGCGGCGCGCATCTCATCCAGATCCTCAACATCCTGGAAACCTGGCCGCTGGGCGAGCTGGGTCACAACAGCGCCGCCACCATCCACCGCATGGCCGAAGCCATGAAGCTCGCCTATGCCGACCGTAGCGAGTACCTGGGCGATCCGGATTTCACCAAGGTACCGGTCGCCGGCCTGATCTCGAAGGCTTATGCCAAGGAGCTGGCGGCGAGCATCGATCCGAACCGAGCCAAACCGGCGACGGCGATCAAACCCGGTCAGCCCCAACGCCACGAAAGCGAGCAAACCACGCACTACTCGGTGGTGGACCGGGACGGCAACGCCGTCGCCGTGACCTATACCCTGAATTTTGGCTATGGCTCCGGCATCGTCGCCGCCGGTACCGGCATCCTGCTCAACAATGAGATGGACGACTTCGCCGCCAAGCCGGGGGTACCGAACGCTTATGGGCTGATCGGCGGCGACGCCAACGCGGTCGGCCCCGGCAAGCGCCCGCTCAGTTCCATGACGCCGACCCTCGTCTTCAGGAATGGCCAGTTGCTGCTGGTCACCGGCAGCCCCGGCGGCAGCCGCATCATCACCACCGTGCTGCAAATCCTGCTCAACGTCATCGACCACGGCATGAACATCGCCGAAGCCACGGTCGCCCCGCGCGTGCATCACCAGTGGCTACCGGACGAACTGCGGATCGAGGAAGGACTCAGCCCGGATACCGTGCGCTTGCTGGAAGCATGGGGACACAAGGTCGTGGTCAAGGATACGATGGGCGACACTCAAAGCATCGTCCGCGCGCCGGAAGGGCTGTACGGCTTTCCCGACACCCGCTGGGCCGGCGGATCGGCGGCGGGATATTGAACCGATCGGAGCGGATCTCCCCACCAGTCCCGGCGGAAACCCGCGCCCGCCCCCGCGCCACGCGGTTCAACTCGACAGCCTGCCTCGCTTATAGGTAGACTTTTCAGTCCGTCCGGCAATCGCCGCTCTTCCCGTTGGCCTTCGGCCCGAGCGCGGACCGCCCGCCGGAACCCCCGTGATTTAGCTCTTTGGGAACACACTCTTGAACGCCGACTTCCAACGCATCAAACGCCTGCCACCTTATGTCTTCAACATCGTCAACGATCTGAAGGCCAAGGCTCGCGCCCGCGGCGAGGACATCATCGACTTCGGCATGGGCAACCCCGACCAGCCGACCCCAAAACACATCGTCGCCAAACTGGTCGAAGCCGCCCAACGCCCCGATACCCACCGCTACTCGGTGTCGCGCGGCATCCCGCGCCTGCGCCGGGCCATCTGCAACTGGTACAAGGCCCGCTACGCCGTCGAACTCGACTTCGACAGCGAGGCCATCGCCACCATCGGCTCCAAGGAAGGGCTGGCCCACCTGGCCCTGGCGACCATGAGTCCGGGCGACGCAGTGCTGGTGCCCAACCCAGCCTATCCGATTCACCCCTATGGCTTCGTCATCGCCGGCGCCGACATTCGCCATGTGCCCCTGATTCCCGGCGTGGATTTCTTTTCCGAACTGGAAAAAGCGATCAAGGATTCGTGGCCACGTCCCAGAATGCTGGTGCTGAACTTCCCGGCCAACCCCACCACCCAGTGCGTGGAGCTGGATTTCTTCGAAAAGGTGGTGGCCATCGCCCGCGAACACAAAATCTGGGTCATTCACGATCTGGCCTACGCCGACCTGGTGTTCGATGGCTATACCGCGCCCTCGATCCTACAAGTGCCGGATGCCAAGGAAGTGGCGATCGAATCCTTCACCCTGTCCAAGAGCTACAACATGCCCGGCTGGCGGGTCGGCTTCATGTGCGGTAGCCCAACGCTGATCGCCGCGCTGGGCCGGATGAAATCCTACCTCGACTACGGCATGTTCACGCCGATCCAGGTGGCCGCCATCACCGCGCTGGAAGGCCCGCAGGAGTGCGTCGCCGAGATTTGCGACATGTACCGCAAGCGCCGCGACGTGTTGTGCGACGGCCTGAACGCCATCGGCTGGACCGTCGAAAAACCCAAGGCCACCATGTTCGTCTGGGCGAAAATCCCCGAGCAGTACCGTGCGCTGGGCTCCCTGGAGTTCTGCAAGAAGCTACTGGCCGAGGCGAAGGTGGCGGTCTCCCCCGGCATCGGTTTCGGCGAGTACGGCGACGACCATGTGCGCTTCGGCCTGATCGAAAACGAGCATCGCACTCGGCAGGCGGTGCGCGGTATCCGCGAGATGTTCCGCAAGGATAATCGCGACCTCGCCGCTCCCCCGCTGGCGCGGGCGGCGGGAGTCTAAGCGCCATGAGCAGCTATCCTCCAGTCAAAATCGGTTTGCTCGGTCTGGGTACGGTCGGCGGCGGTGTCACTCATGTGCTGGCACGCAACGCCGAGGAGATCAGCCGTCGCGCCGGGCGCGAAATCCTGATTTCCCACGCCGCCGCCCGCAATCTGGACAGCACCACCGCCCGCACCGCCGGCATCAAACTGACCGGCGAGGCGCTGGAGGTGGTGAACGATCCCGACATCTCGATCATCGTCGAGCTGTTGGGCGGCTACGAGCCGGCACGTAGCCTGGTGCTGCGAGCGCTGGCCAACGGCAAGCATGTGGTCACCGCCAACAAAGCGTTGATCGCCAAGCACGGCAACGAAATCTTCGCCGCCGCCCAGGCCGCCGGCACGATGGTCGGCTTCGAGGCGGCGGTGGCCGGCGGTATCCCGATCATCAAGGCCATCCGCGAGGGGCTGGCCGGCAACCGCCTGGAATGGGTGGCGGGCATCATCAACGGCACCGCCAACTTCATCCTGACCGAAATGCGCGACAAGGGCCGCGACTTCCCGGACGTGCTGGCCGAGGCGCAGGCACTGGGCTATGCCGAGGCCGATCCGACCTTCGACGTTGAGGGCATCGACGCCGCCCACAAGCTGACCATTCTCGCCTCGATCGCCTTCGGCATTCCCTTGCAGTTCGACAAGGTCTACATTGAGGGCATCAGCCGCATCACCCGCGAGGACGTCGCCTACGCCGAACAACTGGGCTATCGCATCAAGCACTTGGGTATCGCCCGTCGCGACGAACGGGGCGCGCAACTGCGGGTGCATCCGACCCTGATCCCGCAGCGGCAACTGCTGGCCAGCGTCAGCGGGGTGATGAACGCGGTACTGGTCAGGGGCGATGCCGTCGGTCAGAGCCTGTTCTACGGGGCCGGGGCCGGCGCCGAACCGACCGCCTCGGCGGTAGTAGCCGACATCATCGACGTGGTGCGCACCCTGACCGTCGACCCGGACAACCGCGTCCCGCATCTGGCCTTCCAGCCGGATGCCCTATCGGACCTGCCGGTGCTACCGATGACCGAAGTGGAGACCTGCTACTACCTGCGTTTGCAGGCCGTGGATCGCTCCGGCGTGCTGGCCGACGTCACCCGCATCCTCGCCGACCGCGATATCAGCATTGAGGCCGTCCTGCAAAAAGAACCGCCGCCCGGCGCCCGCGACGTGCCGATCATCCTGCTGACCTACCGGGTACGGGAGCAAAGGATGAACGAAGCCATCGCCGCCATCGAGGCGCTGGACAGCATCCACGCGCCGGTGGTCCGCATCCGCATGGAACACCTCAATTCGGACTGAGCGCCCGGACCGACGATCTTCGTGGCCACCCTCCTGTACTTGCTGGTCCCCGGCCTGCTGCAACAGCCCGACGGCACCGATCCGGCGCTGTTCCGATCGACCGCGCCGGCACTGGAATGGCTACTGGCTCGCGCCGATACCGGCCCCGTGCCGGCCACCCTTGATGAAGTGCTGTTCGAACTGTTCGGCCTGCCCGCTCCCATCGACGCCGACCTACCCGTCGCGGTGCTCACCCACTTGGCCGACAATGGCAAAGCCGGTGATGGCGACTGGTGGCTGCGCGCCGATCCGGTCCATCTACGAGCCGATATGCACGGTGGCGTGTTTCTGGCGGACGCGCGAACGCTTGCCATCGAAGCGGACGAGGCCACGGCGCTGGTGGCGACATTCAACCAGACCTTCGCCGAAGACGGTCTGCGGCTCGAAGCGCCCTGCCCCGAGCGCTGGTATCTGCGGCTACCGACCGATCCCGGCATCCGCACTCAAACATTGAGCGCCGCCGCTGGCCGCAACATCAATGCGCTGTTGCCGGCCGGGCCGAACGCCCGCCGCTGGCACACCCTGCTGACCGAAATTCAGATGCTGTTTCACGGTCATCCGCTGAACCAGGCGCGGGAACAGCGCCGTCAACCGATGATCAACGGTCTCTGGTTCTGGGGCGGTGGTTCTTGTCCAACGGCCGCCCGCGCGCCCACCGCCGGACTGTACGCTCGCGACCCGCTGGTTCGCGGGCTGGCGCGCTTGAGCGGGACGGCCATCGACCCTCTACCCGAACGGGCCGAAGATTGGCGGGAAGCCGCCGCCACCGAAACGGACAGTCTGACGGTGCTGGAAACGACCCGCCACGACGCCGCCGACGGCAATCCCGAGCACTGGATCGAGCATATCGCCACGCTGGAACGGGACTGGTTCGCACCCTGCCGGCGCTGGCTGCAAACCGGCAAACTGACGGCGCTGCACCTCTATCCCGGCAACGGCCGCCGTTACACCGTCACCGGCGCCGCGCGCTGGCGATTCTGGCAACGTGCCCGACCGCTGGCCCAACACCTGCGTTGACCGCCCTCGTCCGGCCCAACGCAGATGCAGGGCTACCCGACTCCATCGCCACTCACTTGCCATGTCCACCTTCATCGTCCGCCGAACTGCGCCTCCCGCCGCCGATTTACCCGTCGCTCCTCTGTTGCAACGCATCTACGCTGCCCGCGGGGTGCGTTTCGCCGACGAACTACAGCGGGAATTGCGGCTACTGACGCCACCCGATGCGCTCCTCGGCATGGAAAAAGCGGTTGAGTTGCTTTACGCCGCCCTGCGCGAACGCTGGCGCATCCTGATCGTCGCCGATTTCGATGCCGACGGCGCCACCAGTTGCGCGCTGACGCTGCGGGCGCTGCGAGCCATGGGCGCCGCCTGGGTCGGCTACCGCGTGCCGAACCGCTTCGAGCACGGTTATGGCCTGACCCCGGAAATCGTGGCGGTCGCCGCCGGAGAGCGGCCCGATCTGCTGATCACCGTCGACAACGGCATCTCCAGCCATGAAGGCGTGCGGGCTGCCCAGGCACGGGGCATGAAGGTGCTAATTACCGATCATCATGCGCCTGGCCAGACCTTGCCGGCCGCCGAGGCGATCGTCAACCCCAACCAGCCGGGCGACGGCTTCCCCAGTAAGCATCTCGCGGGCGTGGGCGTGGCTTTTTATGTGCTAATGGCGCTGCGGGCGCGATTGCGAGAGGTCGACTGGTTCGCCGAGCGCGGCTTGGCCGAACCGAATCTGGCCCAGTTCCTCGACTTAGTCGCATTCGGCACGGTGGCGGACGTGGTGCGGCTGGATCACCATAATCGCATCCTGGTCGAGCAAGGGTTGCGACGAATTCGCCAGGATCGCTGCATCCCCGGCATCGCCGCCTTGTGCGAGATCGCCGGTCGCTCGCAAGACCGGCTGAGCGCCAGCGATATCGGTTTCTATCTGGGTCCCCGGCTCAATGCCGCTGGCCGCTTGGAAGACATGAGTCAGGGGATCGAATGTCTGCTCAGCGACGATCTGGACACTGCCCGGAGCATTGCGCGCCGGCTGCATGAAATCAACCGGCAGCGCGGCGAGTTAACCGCTGAAATGCAGGCGCAGGCGTTGGCGTGGATCGACCGGCTGGCGCCGACCATGGCGGATCTGCCTTTCGGGCTCTGTCTGTTCGATCCCGAATGGCATCAGGGCGTGGTCGGCATCATCGCTGGCCGGCTGAAAGAGCAGTTGAACCGGCCGGTGATCGTCTTCGCGCCGGATCGAGACGGCAACATCAAGGGGTCGGGGCGTTCGGTGGCGGGGATGCATCTGCGCGATGCGCTGGCTGCGGTGGCGACCCGACATCCCGGTCTGATCGGCCACTTTGGCGGTCATGCCATGGCCGCCGGCCTGACGCTGACAAGCGAGCATTTCGAGACGTTCAACCAGGCGTTCGACACCGAAACTCGCCAGTGGCTGAGCGACGACGATCTGCAGGGCCGCTTGCTGAGCGATGGCGAACTGGCGCCAGCGGAGTTTTCCCTGGAGATTGCCGAACTGCTGCGCGAAGCCGGTCCTTGGGGGCAGGGCTTTCCCGAGCCGCTGTTCGACGGGCTGTTCGAGGTGAGTTCGCATCGCATCCTGAAGGATCAGCACCTCAAATTGTGGTTGCGACCGCCGGGGACATTGCTGGCGTTGGAAGCGATCGCCTTTCGGCGGGCGGCCGGATTCAACCCCGGCACGGCGCGGGTACGCGCCGCCTACCGCCTGGACGTAAACGAGTGGCGCGGCGAACGCCGGCTGCAACTGCGCATCGAGCACCTGGAAGCGGCTTAGCGCTCCGGCCCCGCTCACGGCGGATCGGAATCGACCGCCTCGGCGAACCGCCAAGCGTTCTTGCCGGCTCGCTTGGCGGCGTACATGGCGGCGTCGGCCTGCCGCAGCAGCGTCATCGCCAGTTCGAGACTGTCCGGCGATTCCGGCCGATACACGGCGATCCCGACGCTGGCCGTCACCATACCGATCGCCTCTCCCAGCGGCACCGGCTCCGCCAAGCATTCGATGATCTTCCGCGCCACGGCGCTCGCGCCGTCGATGTGTTCGAGATCGGGCAAAACCACCGTAAACTCATCGCCGCCCAGGCGCGCCACGGTATCGGTGGCACGCACGCAACGTTGCAGGCGCTCGGCGATGTGCCGAAGCAATTCATCACCCATATCGTGACCGAAAGTATCGTTCACCGCCTTGAAACCATCCAGATCGACCAGCAACAGCGCCAGCAACCGCCGCCGCCGCCGCGCCTGCTTTAAACCCTTACGCAGATGTTCGAAGAACAGATTGCGGTTGGGCAGGGAGGTCAGGCTGTCAAAATTGGCCATCTGCCAGTTGCGCTTGCTGAATTCGGTCAGGGCGCGGGTACGCTCCGCCACTTCGGCTTCCAGCGCCTGGTCGTAATCTCGCAGCAGTGCCTCGGCCTTCTTATGGGTGGTAATGTCAACGGTGGTACCGCGATAGCCTAAAAACTCGCCATCTTCGTCGAACATGGGTAAACCGCTATTGTGCGTCCAGGCCGACTGCTCCCGCCCCGGCAGGCGGACTCGCAACACCATGTGCCGGAACGGCCGCCGCTGTTGAATCGTCGCCCGCAGCGTGGCCAGATCGGTATCCTGTTCCTGCTGGATCACGTACTGGCTCCAGTGCCTCCGCAACTGTTCCTCCCGCACGGCGGCGATCCGGGCCAATTGCCCGCTCAACTGGTACAAACGGCCGCTGGCGTCGAACTCCCACAACAGATCATTGGATACTTCGACCAGATCGCGAAAGCGCACGATACTGGCCAACCGGGATTGGGAAACCGCGCCGGCCAACAAGCCGGACGCCACCATGGCCACCATCACCACTTGATACTGAAGCGCCCGCTCGGCCTGGCCGAACAACGTCACCATCGTCACGATGCCCAATTCGTACAGCAGCACGACCACCAGGGTACCGCGGATACCACGGGTCGCCACGGTCCAGATCAGCACCGGCAGCAACAGCAGGGTCATGAAAGGATACGGTTGGTTCTGCCAGAAATGATATGGGATCCAGAACAAGCCTCCCAACAGCAGGATCGCCACCAAGCCTTGCAACAGCACCAGGCGCGTCGAAGGCGGATCGACCGCCACCCAGGATCTGGGCAGGCGCGGCGGTTCCCCCCGACCGAACTGCCGGGCCAGCGGCGCGGCGAAAATCAAGGCCAGCGGCGCAAAAATAACCACTCCGATAAAGTCGCCAACCCACCAACCCAGCATCGCCTGCGATAACGATGTTCGCGATGGCAGTAGGCCGGCGAAATTCAGAATCTGGGCACCGATCAGCGCCGCGAACAGGGACCCACCGACGCCGGCGGCGAGGAAAACCGCGACCCGCTGCGGGTCGTTGAAATGCCACCTGCCATGGGAACGCGGATCCGGATAACCCCGCAGGATGTGGGCGGCCACGGCGTAGCCGAGCGGAGGCACAAACACGCTGAGCAGATAATAAGGCCACTGTTCCCAGGACCAGAGAGATAGACCGGCCAGCAAGGCAGCGCCAACCGGCAGGGGCAGCGCACACGCGCCATACTCCAGCAGAACGGCGAAGGTCAACCCGGCCGACGGATACCAAAGACTGACCCCGCTGACAAGGTTCAGCGCGGTCGATACATGCCAGAAACCCACCCAGACTGCCACGTAAAGCAGCGCCAGCACCACCCTGCGAATTCGCAGGCGATTCACCACCGCCGATGGATTGGGTGTCGAGGTCGGAACCGCCATGCGAGTTCGCGGGCGATTCACTTCCGCAGCATTGTTCGTCCCCCTCGTCCCAGCCATGATTGGCGCTTTCTCCAGCAGGCATAATTCTATACGACTGTCAATAAAATTGTACTACAACCTGAGCCGATAGTACCGAAACTCAGTAATGCTTGACCGCATACAGCGTTTCGTCCCGCAGCACCGCGACCAGAACATCGCCCACCACCGTCGCCCAGCGCTCGCGACCAACCTCGTCGGCTAGCAAATCCTGGCGAATCTCCACCTCCACATGCGGCAACCCGGCCGCGCCGCCGTGGGTATCCATGGTGAAACCGACTTCGCGCCCGGAATAGGGTTCGTTGTCGCCAACGCACAGTTCGGGATCGACGCGGAATCGGTCCAGCAACGGTCCAGCCAATCGTGAATCGCGGTTCCACAACACGCCGAGATGCCACGGACGACGAAACCCGTTCATCGTCGGCGTAAAACTGTGAATGGCGATCAGCGCCGGTGCCCGGCCATGACCGTGTCGCCAGTGCTGCGCCAACATCTGGGTGATCGCCTGATGATAGGGCCAAAATACCTCGTTCACCCGCGCCTCGACGGCGGCATCGCCGAGCGCGCGGTTGCCGAGCACAAAGGTACCGTCACTGAGCTCGGCGATCGAAGTGGGGTCGCCGGGGGGACGGTTGCAGTCGATCACCAGCCGCGAGTAGCCGCACAACACCGCCGGTGCGTCCAACCGCGCCGCCAGTCGTCGGGTGACGCCGGCCGCGCCAATATCCCAGGCGATGTGCCTGGCCAGTTCCCCCTGTCCCAGGCCAAGCTGCTTCAGCGCGGCGGGCACCGCGTTGCTGGCGTGGTCGCAGACCAGCACCAGTGGAAACCGACCATCTGGATTGACCACGGTAAACGGTGGCGGGTCCTTGGGACCGAGCAAGCAGGGAACCGGTGAAGGCGGAGGAACCGGTGAAGGCGGAGGAACGGGATCATTCATGGCAACACAGTCAAGCTCGGACGATGATAGGAATCGAGCGGTGGAAATCCACGGCGTGGCGGCGGGAGGTTGTCAACGTATTGTAACCCCGTCAAGGCGCGGCGTATTCTTGGCAACATCACAATTCGCAAGCCACGCGAAAATAGCAAAGACCCTTCGCATACCCCATCAACTCACCTCGCCCACCCGCCGCCATGCTGACCCCCGATCCTCCGCCGACCCCGCCTTCCCCGCCGCCAACCCCCTCGGGATCTATACGTTGATAGGAGCTTGAAATTGCTGGGTCGAGGTGCTACTGATCGGCGCATCCGGCTCGCGCAATAAACCAGCCTCACGGATCGCCGAAGCGCAATACGCCGTGGGTGGACAACGGATGATGTTCGTCAATGACGGACCTGCACGGATCGAGTTGATTGCACTGAAAAGGTAGACGAACACACGATCCGTTGCACCCTCAACCACCCCGAAACCCTCTTCATCGCCCATCTGGCGGATGATAAACGACGCCTTTTCCGCCCTGACCCAGTTCGCCCTTTGTACTGCCCCAAAAAAAGTCTTCCGGTTGCTAAGAGAGTATAGCGGCCACCTCGTTAGCCAAGACGGCAGCAGGGGTGCGATACTCCAAGCGGCTGTGTGACCGCTGCTCGTTATACCAGC
This sequence comes from Candidatus Competibacter phosphatis, assembly GCF_012939995.1. Lineage (GTDB taxonomy): Bacteria > Pseudomonadota > Gammaproteobacteria > Competibacterales > Competibacteraceae > Competibacter > Competibacter phosphatis. The sequence continues at coordinate 39,680 of NZ_SPMZ01000043.1, forward strand.
GCTGGAACGCTGGCAACAGGGCCTTGAGGTCAGCCAGGGTATTGACCTCGTGGCGAAAGACGAACTCGTGCTTGAAGGTGCGGTTCAAGCGCTCCAGGATGCCCATGCCGCCGACCTGGGCCACGCGACAACGGACCCACTGCCCGATGCCCTGACAGACCTGCTGGAAGTGACCGGAGGTAAAGTCCGAACCGGCATCGCTCTGCACCAGGCGCGGTCCGGTAAGCCCCAGCGCCGATAACCGCCGAT
>NZ_SPMZ01000044.1 GCF_012939995.1 Candidatus Competibacter phosphatis
GTCGACGAATTTCGCCTCTCGTTCGATTTTCTCCTGGGTTCGATCCAGAAGCGCCCCATCATCCTCAAGCAACGCTTGTTTCGACTCGGGGTCGGCCGCAAAGTCGGAAAAGGCGTGTCCGACCATCTGCTCGGGGGTGAAACCGAAGCATTTCGCCAAGCTTTGGTTGGCCAACATGATCTGGCCTTGTCGGTCCTTGACATAGATGAAGTGAGGATCGGCGTCGATGACCGTTCTGAGAAACGATTGCTGTCTCTCGATTTCCTGTTGGGCGTACAGCAGGCGCTCGACCAGTTGCACGTTGCGAAAGCAGGCGGTGATGTTGGTGACGAACACTTCGAGCAGCGGGCGGTTCAGGGCGGTGAGCGCCTGGCCGGAATCGAGAAAGATGGCGGCGTCATGGTGCGGGGCGACCTTCAGGTACAGCACGGTGTAATCGGGGCCAAAAACGTGTTGGCGGCGGGCGACGCTGCTCAGAATGGCCGAAACGATCCGTGAGTCCGGCAGCGTATCCAGCGGCTGAGCAATGTAGCGAGCGTGCCGACCGGCGGCGCCCACCACGTAGCAGTGATCGGGGTCGCCGCCGAACAGCGAACCTTTCTGGGTGCAGACGATGCCGTCCAGCGGCAGCTTGAACAGCGCGGCCAGTTGGGTGAGGATGCCTTCGGCGAAGTTGGCGATGGCGTGTTGCGCCATCAGTTCCGAAGCCGCGTGGATGATCAGTTCCAATCCGCGCCGGTGCTCGGCCAGGGCATGCAATTGATCGTAGGAACGCAGGGCGGCGCTGACCGTGGTAATTAACCGGATATGGGTCAATTCGGCTTTGGTGCGGTAGTCATTGATATCGTATTCGTTGATGACGGTCAGTTCCGGCGCGTAACCCGGTTGCCCGGTGCGCAGGATGATTCGGCATTCCGCCATGTGCAATTCGTCGCGGAGATACCCCACCAGTTCGAGGCCGGCTTGCTCGGTCTCCATCACGACGTCCACCAGCGCCACGGCAATATCCGGATGCATGCGCAATTGCATTCGCGCTTGCTGGCCATCGTGGGCGTGCAACAGGCACACGGGCCGCCCAAAAATATGCAGGTTCTGTAAAAACAAACCGGGTAACGCTGTGCACTTCCGGATCGTCGTCGACGACCAGCAGCTTCCATGGTGGAGTGTTGGTGGGCGAAGAAGCGTCTTGCCGGTTTTCCAGGTCGTTCGTGAGCGAGATAAATTCTTCGATCATGCAGGCGGTTCCACAATGGGGGCTGTCGGGGCCGGTCCGGGGTAGGGTTAGGGTAAAGACGGCTCCTTTCATGGAGGCGCTATGAACCTGAATAGTCCCACCAAGTATACCAGTGGTTAAATTATAGACAATATACAAGCCCAATCCGCTGCCACCCTGCCCCAGCCGGCTGGTGAAGAAGGGTTCGAAAATACGCTTGAGAATCGTTTCCGGAATGCCTACGCCATTGTCTATACAGTCGATTTGAACTTGCTCAGGGCCAAGCAGGGTGGCGCTGATCCGGACGAGCCCGGCTTCCACCCCAGTGAAACCGTGAGTGAACGAGTTGCCAACCAAGTTGGCGATGACCTGCTCCAGCGGACCGGGGTAGCTGTCCAGCTCCAGTTCGGGCGGAATGTCCACCTCGATACGATGGGCGGTGCGCTTGAACTGGGGGTACAGGGTGGTCAGCAACTCCTCGACCGTCTGGCGCAGGTTGAACCGGCGACGGCGCATGCTGGTCTGGTCCACCGCCACCTGCTTGAAGTGGCCGATCAGGTCGGCGGCACGGGCGGTGTTGCGTTCCAACAGATCCACCGCTTCCCGATTTCGGTTCAGGAAAGCGTCCACCTGGGAGCGGCGCAGAGCGCCGGAATCCACGGCGGTGGCGAAGACACGCAACTCCTCGCCCAGGCTGCCGGCGACGACGCGGGCATTGCCCAGCGGGGTGTTGAGTTCGTGGGCGATCCCGGCGACCAGGTGGCCCAACGCCGCCAGCTTCTCCGATTGCACCAATTGGGTCATGGCTTGACGCAGCTCGGCGGTGCGTTCGGCAACCCGTTCCTCCAGGTGCTCCCGGTACCGTCGCAGTTCTTCCACGGCCTCCTTGCGCACGGTGATGTCCTGATACGTCCCCAGAATTCCCAAAATAGCGCCATCCGCATCCCGAAGTGGGACCTTGGATGTTTGTAGCCAAATGCGTCGTCCGTCGGGCGTCGTCTGGGGTTCTTCATAGTCGAGCCTGGGGTTGCCCGATTCCAAGATCTGCTTGTCGTCGTCTCGGTAACGATCGGCCTGTTCCAGCCACCCCATCTGGTAATCATCCCGGCCGATCATCTCATCGGGCGAATCGACGCCCGCGTCGAGCGCAAAGGCTCGATTACAACCTAGATACCTCAAATCGCCATCTTTCCAGAAAACGCGTGCGGGAATGGTATCCAGGACGGTTTGCAACAGATTGCGCGATTGCCGCAACGCTTCTTCCATGCGCCTGCGTTCGGTAATGTCGAGTTCGGCGCCCACCGTGCGCACCTTGTGGCAAGCAGTTCCTTCGCCTTCGAAAAACGTTTGCGACCGGATGGCGATCCACCGGATCTCGCCGTTCCGGACGATCCGATGTTCGACATCGAATGAGCCATCGCCGGCCGGGTCATGGGCACGCTGGACAGCCGCCGCGATCATCGCGCGATCGTCGGAATACACGCTATCGAAAAAACGCCGGCAAGGTTGCCGGCTCATCCGCGCCCCAACCGTGGATTTTCCGTTGCTCCGGCGACCAGTAGAGGAGATCGGTCAAGTGATCATGATCGAAGATGCCCAGTTGGGAAACGCGGACGGCCTGCCGCCAGCGTTCCTCGCTTTTCCGCAGCGCCTCCTCGGCCCGCTTGCGCTCGGTGACGTCCAATGTGAATCCACCGATCAGGGGAGGTTGGCCCGGTCGGGGCAGGACAAACTTGAGCGTCGACCAATCATATCCGCCGTAACTTTCCTCCCTCTGCTCGGATTGTCCGGATTTCAGTATCCGGCTATCGTCGGCCGTGATTTGGTCCGCGAACTCGGAGGGGAACAGCTCGGCGTTGGTTTTACCGATCATCTCGGCTGGCTCGAGATTGAGATAGGTCTTGAATCTCTGATTGGCAAAGAGGGTGCGGCCGTGGGAATCCTTGATGTAGGCGAGGCCGGGAAAATGCTGCATGAATAGCCTGAAACGTTCCTCGCTCTCCAGTAATTCCTCCTCCGCCCGCTTGCGTTCGGTAATGTCGCGGTCAAAGGCGCAAGCGAGAAAACCACCCTTGTATTCCAAATAGTTGCCGGTCACCTCGACCGGAAAAACACGACCGTCCTTGGCACGGTGGCGAGATTCGAATTTCAACATTCCCCGGCGTTGGAGTTCGGCCTTATGGTCCTCGAATTTATCGGAGGGAAAGTCCGGATCAATGTCAAAGATCTTCATCCTCAACAATTCTTCCCGCATGTAGCCCACGGAGGCGCAGGCGGCGTCGTTGGCGTAGATCAGATTGCCTTCGCCATCCACCCAGAAGATGTTGTCCGAAGCGCAATCCATCGCGAATTGCGTCAGCAGCAGCGTTTCTTCCGTCTGCTTGCGCTCGGTGATGTCCCGTCCAACGCTGACGATGGCCACGACTCGATCTTGTTCGTCCCGCACCGCCGTGTCGGCCCACCCGAACCAGCGCCAACCCTCCTTGGTCAATGCGCGTTGCTCGTGATAATCCCGGTAGGGGGGCCGGAACAAATCCTCCATGGCCTTGGCCGTCGATTCCTGGTCGTCTTCGTGTACCAGGGGCATGAAAGTCCTGTTCAGCAATTCCTCCTCGGTTTTGCCAAAGACCTGGCAGTAGGACGGGCTGACGAACAGGAAGCGCTTTTCGGGATCGAGCTTGACAACCAGATCGGTCTGATGATCGACTAGCAGCCGGTATTTCTCCTCGCTGGTCCTTAAGGCCTCCTCCGCCCACTTGCGTTCGGTGATATCGATATTCAGCCCCAAGATGCCTCTGATCTCATCATGATCCCTGATGGGAGCGATGATGTTATGGATGCATCTCTCTTGGCCGCCGATGGTCAGCCACGCCTCTTCCTCGACGACCTGGCCGGCCCAGGCCTTGCGATTGTTATCGATCCAACGCGCCAGTATTGCCGGATCGTCGGTCACGTCTTCGGGGCGTTTGCCAACCACGTCCCCCCAGCATTTTTTGGAGAACGAGTTTTGTAGGACATAGCGACCGTTGGCGTCGATCAGGAATACATCGAAGGGGATGCTTTCGATGGCGGTACGGAGTCGCGCTTCGCTCTCGCGCAACGCCTCCTCCGCGCGGCGGCGGTGCTGGTTTTCCCGAATCGCCTGGGCCACGCTGGAGCAAGTATTCAGGAACGGCTGCAATCGCGCCACCATCTCCTCGTCGTATCCCTGCTTGCGGTTGGCGACACCCACCATGCCAACAAGTTTCTTGCCATGAAAGAAAGGCAGGCCCATGAAGGTGTTAAGAGGGAAATGACCGGGCGGAGTCCCGTACTTTCGCGGATCGTTGGCCGGGTCGTTGGAAAGCACCGGTTGAGCGGTGGTGATCACGGCGCCGAAGAGGGTATCGAGGTTACGGAATTCCATGCCCTTGGGCGCGTTTGTGGCATGGAAGGTCCGCGTCGCCTCGTCCCAGGCGATATTGGTGGTGATGGCCTGGTTCTTCAGATAGGGTGTTCCGTCGATCTCGCGCAGCACTTCGCCGATGAACCCGTACTCGCTTTCGGTCATGGCCAGCAACGCGGACAGCATGGCCTCGAATATGACGCGCGCATCGGCGCCCGTGATGTAAAGGGATTGAACATGGCCGATGGCATCGAGCAGGGCATGGGAAGCACGCAAGGAGTCCTCGGCTCGCTGGCGCTCGGTGATGTCCACCGCTACGCCCAGCACCTGGATAAGACCATCGCCATCCCGCACGGGATTGAAGTAAACGTCGAAAATAGAGTTTCTGATCTCGGACGTGAAGTGCTGTGCTTCTCCGCTGATGGCGCGGCGAGCGCGTTCACAGATCTGGGGGTGGTTGCGGTAAAGTTCAAACAGGGACTGGCCCACCGCCTCGCCGGGTGCCAGCCCGACGCCCGCCAACCCCTTGCCTTCGCTGAGCGAGAAGACGCCCTGCTCGTCGAACTGGAAGATGACCACGGGGGCGTTGCCGATCACTGACCGGTAGCGTGCCTCGCTAGTCGCCACGGCTCGCTCGCGCTGGTGAATGGCAAGCGACATCCGGTCGAGATCGTCCGCCAGGCGGTCGAGCTCCCGAATCCGCGCAATCGGCCACGGTTGGTCGTAGTTACCTTCGGCGATGGCATGGGCTTGTTCGGCGTAGCGACCGATGCGTTGCGAAAAGCCGCGAGCCAACACCCAAGCAATGAGGATCGCCAACAGCAAAGCCACCAACGCGCCGGCGGCCAACAGCCACAAGGTGGACAGCAACGGTCGAAACGCCTCGCCACGAGGTTGCGCGACCAGCACGATCCAGTCGAGTTGGGGAATGCTGATTGTAGTGCCGATGAACACCTTGCCATCCAACTCGAAGCCGCGGGTCCCAAACTGTCCTCGCAGGGCATCGCGGACGATGGACAGGTGACCGAAACTGAGCTGCTGACCGCTCAAGGCGGCTTGGGAATGGGCGATGACCTGACCTTGGCGATCCAGAACCATCGTCAGCATTCCCAATTCGGCGGGCGAACGACCGATAAATTCCGAAAGCCGATCGATGGCGATCTCGCCGATAAGCAGTTGTTCGGCTAACGGAATCGCCAAGGTTACGGCGAGCCGACCGGTCACGGTGGACAGGAAGATTCCCGACCACACTTCCTCGTTCCGCTCACGCGCATCGCGCAGGACCGTCCATCCAGAAAGATCGAGTTTGAGTAGATCGCTGCGTTGGCCACGCTCCGCCTCGGGCAAGCCGATGGCGTAGATCAAGTTGTCGGAATCGATGATATAGATCGCCGCGAACACACCACCTGTTCCGACATGCACATCCAGGGAACTGAACCAAAACGAGATGGGTTGGTTGCTTAGATCGCGGAAATCTTCCGCGATGGCGCGCAACTCGTACCCTGCGCCGAGCAAGTGAGTTTCGATTTGGCCGGCAATGGCGCGGGCCAGCGCCTGATAGCGGATTTCAAAGTCCACACGCAGTTGCGGCAACAGCACTCCCGCAACGAGGGCAGCCACCACGACCAGTGGGACCAACCCCGCCAGCACGATTCGCAGCGCCAGCCATAGGTGAAGGGGGCGAGTGGAGGACATGGCTTTATTCGACCACCATGAATTGGCCGTCGCGTACGACCGTGATGAAGAGGCGCCGTTTCACCTCGCCAAATTCATTGAAGAGCATCGGCTCCTCAACACCCTCGAAGCGACGTGCGGCCAGCACGGTTTCCTTGACACTCCGCCCCTCCCGGCGCTGGGCGAGCGCGTCGAGCACCACGTTGGCGGCATCGAAGGCGATGACGCCACCGAAACCAGGCTCGCGATGAAACCGGTCGCGGTAGGCTTGGTAAAAGGCCCGGTAGCGCGGCGCGGTGCTATTGCGGTCGAAGTTTTGCGCCATGATCACTCCTTCCACCGCCTTACCGCCTAGTTCGACCAGCCGCTCGGTGGCCGCCCACTCGGACGAAATGATGGGAACGCGGCTACCCAGTTTGCGGATTTGCTGGCACAGCAGCGCCGTATCCACGGAGTTGGCGACGATCAATACGCCATCGACTGGCGCCGCCAGCAGGTCTTGCGCCAGTTGCAAGAAGGTTGTTTCGCCGCCCGATTCGAAACCGATGACCTTGACGACCTCGCCGCCGCCCTGGACGTAGGTGGCGCGGAAACTGTCAAGCCAGTTTTCCGTGTAGGATTTGTTGCGCAAATCGTAGGTTGCCGCCAAGCGTCGCGTGGCGTTCTGGCCCACATGGTAGCGTGCGATCCGGCTGGCGTTATCCCGGGCGGACGTATTCAACCGGAAGAAATAGTCGTCCAACCCGGTGAGATCGTCGGTCGTGGCGGTGGGGCTCATCAGCAGAACCTTGGCCTCGTTCGCGATGGGCACCACGGCTATCGCCATGGCGCTGGTCATGGGGCCGACGATAGCGACCACGCCTTGCTCGATCAGGTCGCGAACCGCGCGCCGGGCCACTTCCGGGCTCTGCTGGTCGTCCTTGATCAGGAGTTTTACCTTGCGCCCGGCCACACCGCCCGACTGGTTGCGGAGTTCGACGGCCAGCAGGACAGCGTCGCGCCCGGCGATGCCGAGATCCGCCACCCGGCCGGAGGTACCGCCCACGAATCCGATTCGGATCGGCTCCGGCGGCTCGCAACCGAGCAATACGGCGATGCTCAAACCAATGATCGCCCAAACCCACGTCCTTGCGTTCTTGCGCTGAACAAATCGTTTGTCGTCCACGCTCCCTCCAATCAACGGTACGCCCTCAAGCGGCGATGCCGGATCGCGCCGTCCTGTTTGTGTTGTTTTCGATACAGGTTTCCCAAACGAGTAGTCGTGGCCGGCAGGTGCGGGAAAATCTCCCAACCCCCCTGAGTCAGGGAAGGGTGGGAGGATTTCGCTCGGTCATCGGCGTCCGCGCGACTCGAACAGGATGATGAAGCGGATTTCCGAAAGATTTGACCAAAATATTTATAATCGACGCAATTGCGATGCATTCAATAGAAACACCCCCTGCCCGCCGTGTTCGAATTCCAACCAGGTGAAGGGTACGTCGGGTAATGCCGCGCACAGGGCGTATTGCGCGTTGCCGACCTCGACGATCAGCAAACCATCCCGGCTCAGATAATCGGCGGCTTGATGCAGAATCTCCATCACCACGTCCAATCCTTCCGCGCCGGCCGCCAGACCCAATCGCGGCTCGTGCTGGTATTCGGCCGGCAGGCTGTCCAGTTCTTCCAGGCCGACATAGGGCGGGTTGCTGATGATCAGGTCGTAGCGGCGGCCCTTCAGCGCCGAAAACAGATCGGACTGGATCACCTCGACCTGATCTTCCAGTCCGTGCTCGGTCACATTGCGCCGTGCCACTTCCAACGCCTCGGCCGAAATGTCGGCCAAATCCACCCGGGCGTCCGGGAAAGCATAGGCGCAGGCGAGGCCGATGCAGCCACTGCCCGTGCCGAGATCCAGGATACCGCCGACCGCGCGGCTATCCGGCAGCCACGGCGCGAAATGCCGCTCGATCAGCTCCGCCAGCGGCGAGCGCGGCACCAGCGCCCGCTCATCCACGTAGAACGGCAGGCCCATGAACCAGGCACGCTGAGTGAGATAAGCAGCGGGTTTGCGCTCGGCGACACGCCGTTTCAGCAGAAGGAGCACCGCCTGTTTTTCGGCTGGTGTCAGGTGCGACTGAAAATATTCGGCGTGCAGATCCGGTGGCAGATGCAGGGCATGCAGTACCAGCGCCGCTGCTTCGTCGATGGCATTGTCGGTGCCATGGCCAAAGTGCAGGCCGGCCTCGTTCATGCGGCTGGCGCCCCAGCGGATCAGGTCGCGGATCGTGTGCAGGTGGGATGAAAGGTCGTCGTGGTCGCTCATCGGCAATCGAGTTTGGAGTTGAAGTTCCTCTCTCCCGACGGGAGAGAGGGGCGAAAGTATTCAGCCACCCATGATGTTGTAACCGCCGTCCATGTACAGCACCTCGCCGGTGACGATCTGGGCGAAGTCGCAGGCCAGCGCGGCGGTGGCCACGCCCACCTGTTCGGGGGTCACCAGTTGCTGGGTCGGGGCGCGTTCCTTGGTGCGGGCCAGCAGTTCGTCGAAACGGTCGATGCCGGAAGCGGCGCGGGTCATCACCGGACCCGGCGAGATGATGTTGACCCGGATGCCTTTCGGACCCAGCTCGGCGGCCATGTAGCGAGCGGCGGTTTCCAACGCCGCCTTGGCCGTACCCATGATGCCGTAGTGCGGCACGACTTTCTCGCCACCGAAATAGCTGAGGGTGAACGCGGCCCCGCCTTCCTTGGCCATCAGCGGCTCGGCCAGATGCATCATGCGGATGAACGACCAGGCCGAAACTTCCAGGGTGGACAGAAAACCCGGCAGCGAGCAGTCGGTCACCCGACCGTGCAGGTCTTCGCGCGGGCTGAAAGCGATGGAATGCAGCAGAATGTTCAGCTTGCCCCAGTGCCGTTCGATGTGCTCGAACACCCCCTCCAACTGGCCGGGTTCGCGCACGTCGCAGGGCAGGTAAAGCTCCGCTGGAACCTGCAAGGCGTCGGCCAGCACTTGAGTGTAGGCGCGGGTCTTTTCGTTCAGATAGGTCATCGCCACCTCGGCGCCAAAGGCCCGGAACGCGCGGGCGCAGCCATAGGCGATGGAATCCTTGTTGGCAACGCCGACCACCAGCGCCTTCTTACCGGCCAAAGGCTGCGCGGGGATGCCGATGGGTTGCAGAATAGGGTCTTGGGGATCGATCGGAGCCGTCATCGGAATATTCCTCAATTTAAGCGGGACGGGGTTGGTAGAATTCTATCGTTACCACCAACTATCGAGGTGAAAAATCATGACCCGTCGCGGAAAGCTGCTCGGAATGGCGCTGGTGGGCGGTCTAGCGCTGGCGCTGGGCTGGGTGCTGGGCGAACGGCTGTTCCGCCACCTCGGCTCACCGCCGGACATCGCCGGGATTTATCTGCCGGACGCTCAAGCGCTTCCTCCATTTCAGTTGGTCCATCAGAGTGGCCGACCGTTCACCAATAATGATCTGCTGGGCCATTGGACGTTTCTGTATTTCGGTTACAGCTACTGCCCGGATGTCTGTCCACTCGCGCTGACCGATCTGAACCGTTTGCAGCGGCGACTGGCAACGGCTGGCGCCGACGGCGATACGGCTTATCTGTTCGTGTCGGTGGACCCGCAACGAGACACACCAGAACGATTACGGGAATACGTCACCTATTTCAACCCGAAGTTTCAGGGGGCAACCGGTTCGGACGAGGCGCTGAATCCGTTGATCAAGGCGCTGCACGCTTTCTACCAGCGGGTGGACAACCCGGACGCCCCCGAGCGCTACACCATGGATCATACTTCGACCATCAGCCTGATCGACCCGCAAGGCCGACTCCGCGCCATTTTCACCCCGCCGCAAGACCCCGAGCGGATGGCGACGGATTTCCTCGCGATCCACGCCGCCGCGCCCTGAGAGACCGCGCCGATACCGTCAGGCCCCACCCTTTTCCCTGAAATCATCGTCATGTCCGATCCAGACACCGCCGCGCCCGCAACCTTGGGCGACCATCTTCGCCACTGGCCACAGTACCTATTGCCACAGCGCTGGCTGACCCGCCTGACTTATCGGGTCACCCGGGTTCGCGCGCCCTGGTTCAAGAATGCGCTGATCCGCAGTTTCGCTCGCGGGTTCGGCGTGAATCTGGACGAAGCGCTGGACCCGGATCCGCGTGCTTATCCCGATTTCAACGCCTTTTTCACCCGCGCGCTCAAACCGGAAGTCCGACCGTTGGCGCCGGGCGATCGGACGGTGTGCTGTCCGGTGGACGGCGCCGTCAGCCAGATCGGCATCGCCCAGGCCGACCGCCTGCTTCAGGCCAAGGGGCGGACCTTTTCGCTGGCGGCGCTGCTGGGCGGCGACATGGAGCGGGCGCGACCATTTCAGGGAGGCGCCTTTACCACCCTGTATCTGTCGCCGCGCGACTACCACCGCATCCACATGCCGCTGACCGGCCAGTTGCGGGAAATGGTGCATGTGCCGGGCGCGCTGTTCAGCGTATCGCCGCTGACCGCGCGGATGGTGCCCGAACTGTTCGCCCGCAACGAACGGGTGGCGGCGCTGTTCGATACCGAGGCGGGACCGATGGCGCTGGTGTTGGTGGGGGCGATCAACGTGGCTTCGATCGAAACGGTCTGGGCCGGCGCGATCACGCCGCCGCTGGGCACCACGATTCGCCACTGGCGCTACCCGTCGAGCGGCGCGGGCGCGGTGCGGCTCGACCAGGGCGCGGAGATGGGGCGCTTCAACATGGGCTCGACCGTGATCCTGTTGTTCGGCGCGGGCGCGGTGCGCTGGGAAACCGCCATTCAGCCCGGCGCGGCGGTGCGGATGGGGCAAGCGCTTGGCGCGGGCTCCGCGCCGGGTACCTGAGGCTATTGCTTCAAGCCCGCTCGAACGGAAACGTCAGCACCTCCGCCAGCGACTGTTTGCCCGCCGCCAGCATCGCCAGCCGGTCGAAGCCGAGCGCCACGCCGGCGCAATCCGGCAGACCGGCGGCCAGTGCCGCCAACAAATGTTCGTCGAGCGGCATTTCCGGCAATCCCCGTGCCCGTCGCGCCGCGTTTTCAGCTTCGAAACGCCGGCGCTGCTCGCCGGCGTCACCCAGTTCGTGAAAACCGTTGGCCAGCTCGATACCGTCCAAATACAACTCGAAGCGTTCGCCGACCGGCGGATCGCCCGGCCGCAACCGCGCCAGCGCCGCCTGCGAGGCCGGATAGTCGTACAAGAAGGTGAGCCGTCCCACGCCCAGACGCGGCTCGATGCGGTGGGTCAGCAGCAAATCCAGCCAGGGATCGGTTTCATCCGCCGGCATCCCCGGCGGGATGGGTACCCCGAACCGCTCCGCGCAAACCGCCAGTTCCGCCACGGTGGCCCGGTGCGGGTCCAGATCCAGATGATGTTGGAAGGCCGCGCGATAGCTCAAGCGCTCCGGTTCCGCCAGCGACACGCGCCCGCCCAGCAATTCGGTCGCCAGCTCGGTCACTTCATCCATCAGCCGGCGATGATCGAAGCCGACCCGATACCACTCCAGCAGGGTGAACTCGGGATTGTGCAGGCGACCCGCCTCGCCGTCGCGAAACACCCGGGCGATCTGGTAGATACAGCCGCTACCCGCCGCCAACAGCCGCTTCATCGGGAATTCTGGCGAGGTGTGCAGGTACAGGGTCCGGCCGTAGCGCGACCCCGGTCCCGAATAGACCGTGGCGAAACTGGCCAGATGCGGATCGCCGATCGCCGCCACCGACAGCGCCGGCGTGTCCACCTCCAGCACCCCGCGCGTCGCGAAGAAGGCCCGGATGCGCGCCAGCAATTCGGCCCGCAGCCGCAGGATGGCCGGATCGACGCCAGGTCGCCAGCAGGACGCTGCCACGCTGGGTCGCGCCGCCGCTTATTCCTTCACCCGGGACACGTACTCACCGGTCCGGGTATCCACCTTGATCACCTCGCCGTTCTGCACGAACAGCGGGACGCGCACCACCGCGCCGGTATCCAGAGTCGCCGGCTTGCCGCCGCCGCCCGAGGTGTCGCCGCGCACACCGGGGTCGGTTTCCACAATGGTCATGACCACGAAATTGGGCGCCGCCACACTCAACGGTACGCCGTTCCACAGCGTCACCTGACAGACCGCTTCTTCCTTCAACCACTTGGCGGCATCACCCACGGCGGCGGCGTCCGCAGTCAACTGTTCGTAGCTTTGCGGGTCCATGAAGTGCCAGTACTCGCCATCGTTGTACAGATACTGCAGATCCACATCGGTCACGTCGGCGCCTTCGACGCTGTCGCCCGACTTGAAGGTGCGTTCGATCACCCGCCCGCTCTTCAGGTTGCGGACCTTGACCCGATTGAACGCCTGACCCTTGCCGGGTTTGACAAACTCGTTCTCGACGATGGCGTAGGGATCGCCGTCCATCATGATCTTCAGCCCGCTCTTGAATTCATTGGTACTATACGTCGCCATGCAAAACCCGCCTCCAGCTAGAGTGATTGAGTTACAAGAACAAAGCATGATAACGGCAAAGCCGGTCCCGCGTCAGGCGTCGCGCTGGCAGCGCGAGTTGGCCCAAGCGATCGGCGATCCGGCCGAACTGCTGCGGGAGCTGGATCTCGATCCCGTCCTGCTGCCGGCGGCGCGTGCGGCATCGGCCAGTTTCCCGCTGCGGGTGCCACGCGGTTTCGTAACCCGGATGCGCAAGGGCGATCCCGACGATCCGCTGCTGCGGCAAGTACTGCCACTGGGCGCGGAACTGGACGAGGCGCCAGGCTTCGACACCGACCCGATCGGTGACCGAGCGGCGTTGGCGGCGCCGGGCGTGTTGCACAAATACCACGGCCGGGCGCTGCTGCTGGTCACCGGTGCCTGCGCGGTGCATTGCCGTTACTGCTTTCGCCGCGAATTTCCCTATACCGAATCTGGGGCCGGCGCGGCCCGGTGGCGGCCGGCGCTGGCCTATCTGCGGGACGATCCCAGTCTGCGCGAGGCGATCCTCAGCGGCGGCGATCCGCTGTCGCTGTCCGACCGGCTGCTGGGCGCGTTGCTGGCGGAACTGGACCGCATCCCTCATCTGGAGCGTTTGCGCATTCACAGCCGGCAACCCATCGTGTTGCCCGAACGGATCGACGACGTTCTGCTGGCGGTGCTGGCCCGCACCCGTTTGCAACGGGTGCTGGTCGTTCACGCCAACCACCCGCGCGAAATCGACGGGACGGTGCGCGCGGCGCTGCGCCGGCTGGCGGCGGCCGGCGTGACCCTGCTGAATCAGGCGGTGCTGCTGCGCGGGGTCAACGATTCGGCGGCGGTGCTGGCCGGCTTGAGCGAGGCGCTGTTCGCCGCCGGCGTGCTGCCCTACTACCTGCACCTGCTCGACCGCGTGCGCGGCGCGGCCCATTTCGAGGTGAAGGAAAGCGAGGCATCGGCTATCATGGAAACACTACGCCAGCGACTGCCGGGCTATCTGGTGCCCCGGTTGGTGCGGGAACTACCGGGGCAACCGGCCAAGACCCCGGTATGACGGCATCGCTGGTGCCTTCCTGTTTCCAGTATGCATCCTGGCCACCAGCAGAGGTTGGAACGCGTGTCTGAGCCTTCCGTCATCAACCTGCTCGTCGCGGATCCGGTTCAAAGCGATATCGAGCATATCGTCAAGACCTTGCGCGGCGAAGGCTACCAACTCGAATTGATCCACGCTGACCAGGCCGAGGAGATTCGCGGCGCGATCGATTACCAGCCGCTGGACCTGATTCTGGCGCGCTTGGCCGAAAACCTACCCAGCATCGCCGAGCTGCGCCTGATGGTGGTCGAAGCCAAGCAGGATATTCCGATCATCGTCGTGATGGACGACGAATGCCGCCAACAGCACAAGCCCGCCCGCTTGCTGGAGGAAGGCGCCGACGACTTCTTCGACCTGGACGACGCCGATCATCTGGTGGCGGTGGTGCGCAAGGAATTGCGCCATCTGCAGAACCGCAAGCGCGAGCAATCCTTCGAAACCCGCTTCAAGGAAAGTGAAAACCGCAGCCAGGCGCTGTTGGAAAACATCCAGGAAGCCATTGCCTACATTCACGAAGGCGTCCACGCTTACGCCAATCCGGCCTATCTGCGCCTGTTCGGCTACCCAAGCAAGGAGGATCTGGCCCAGATCCAACTGGTTCACATGGTGCCGCCAACCTACCGGGACGCGCTGAAGAGCGTTTTGCGGCGCAGCATCCGTTCAGGCAAGGCCATCGAAGCGGTGGAACTGGCCGGGGTCCGCAGCAACGGCCAGACTTTCCCCATGCTGCTGGAATGCGCGCCGACCCGGATGAACGACGAGCCCTGCACCCAAATCATCGTGCGGGACGCGACCCCGGAGAAAAGCGCCTACAACCAGCAATTGGAAAATCTGCTCAAGTACGACGACGTCACCGGTCTGTATAGCCGACGGTTTTTCCTCGAAACCCTGGAGATCGACCACAACGGCACCGTACTGTACGTGCTGTTCACCGATTATGCCGCCATTCGTTACGCCATGGGGTTCGAGGCCATCGAGCAATTCATGCTGGAAGCCGCCAGCCTGTTCAAGGAAATGCTCGCAATCGAGGACATTGCCGCCAATTTCGCCAGCGGTGTGTTCACGATTTACGTACCGGCACGGTCGTCCACCGATGCCACGGCATTGGCCGAGAAGATCCGTGCATCGGTCGGCGAACACAGTTTTCAGATCAACGGCAAGCTATTCACGACCACCTGCTGCATCGGCGTCTGCCAAGCACAGGAGAGTCACGAGAGCGCGGTCCAGATTCTGGCGCATGCCGACCGTGCCTGCGAAGCCGCCCGCCAGAAAGGCGGTAATCAGATCGAAGTCTACAAACCACCCAAGGAAGAACGGCAAGGCGGCATCAGCGAACAGGACGAAGCCAGCATCCGCCTGATTCGGAACGCTCTGACCAAGGGGCGTCTGAGCCTGCTCTATCAGCCGATCGTCAGTTTCGAAAACGCGCACGAGGCGCGCTACAAGGTTTATCTGCAAATCCTGGACGAAACCGACAAACCGCAGCCCCTGGACAAACTGGGCGCGGTGGCGGTGCGTTACGGTCTGATGGGCGCCTTGGACAAATGGACGCTCATCCGCGCGCTGTCGGCGCTCATCGAGATGAACAAGACGGGGACCAAGCCGCCGATGCTGTTCATCCGTTTGTCCCGCAACTCGCTGACCGACCCGGAATTTTTCGATTGGCTCGGCAAGCGCTGCAAGGACAGCCGGTTACCGGGCAACCATCTGGTGCTGGAAATCAAGGAAAGCAACGCCGACGACTGCTTCGACGAAACCCGGCAACTGCGCGCCCGCCTGCGGGAGTTGGGCTGCGGCTTGGCGCTATCCCACTTCGGCGGCAAGCCGCATTCCGACCGCCTGCTGCGAGAGCTGGTACCCGATTACATCAAGCTGGACGGCAGCCTGATCGAGCGCTTGGCCAAATCCAAGGACGAAAACAGCCGCCAGTCGATGGCGGGACTCGCCGAGCAGGCCCATGAACTGAAAGTCCGGGTGGTGGCCGCCGGCGTGTCCACCGCGCCGCAGATGGCCAGCATCTGGCAGTTCGGCGTCACGCTGGTGCAGGGCAACATGGTTGCGGAAACCAGCCTGCGGCTGGATTTCGATTTCCGCCAATATTCCAGCTGAGCCGCAACCCGCCGCAATGGCCCACTGTCACGCGGCTCGCGTCTCGGCTTAGGCTCGCCGGCGCAATGCCTCGATGCGTTCTTCCAGCGGCGGATGGGTCATGAACAGCTTGCGCAGGCCGTCGCCCAAGCCGCCGTTGATCCCGAACGCCGCCATCTGCGAGGGCAATTGCGACGGTTCCGACAGTTGCCGCAACCGTTCCAGCGCCGCGATCATCTTGCCGCGACCAGCCAGTTCGGCGCCGCCGGCGTCGGCGTGGAATTCGCGCCAGCGACTGAACCACATGACCACCAGCGAAGCCAGCAGGCCGAACACCACCTCCATGACCATGCTGGTGATCCAGTAGCCGATGCCGGGACCGCGATATTCCTGGTCGCGAGAAGACAGCGCCTGATCCACCAGATAACCGACCACCCGCGACAGCGCGATCACGAAAGTGTTGAGCACGCCCTGAATCAGCGCCAGCGTCACCATGTCGCCGTTGGCGACGTGGCTGACCTCGTGACCCAGCACCGCTTCCGCCTCCTCGGCGGTCATCTGTTCCAGCAGGCCGGTGCTGACCGCGACCAGCGCCGCGTTGCGGTTGGCGCCGGTGGCGAAGGCGTTGGGTTCCGGCGAATCGTAAATAGCGACTTCCGGCATGCCGATGCCGACCTGTTGCGCTTGGCGGTGCACGGTTTCCACCAACCATTGTTCGGTCTGGGTGCGTGGTTGCTCGATGACCTGGGCACCGACCGACATCTTGGCGATCCACTTGGACATCAACAACGAGATCAGGGAGCCGCCCATACCGAAGATGGCGGCAAAGATCAGCAAGCTGGTCAGGTTGAGCCCGGACTGATAAAGAAAGCGATCCACGCCCAACAGTCGGGCAATCACGCCCAGCAGCAGCACGACACCCAGGTTGGTGGCAACGAACAGCACGATACGCTTCATGGAGTTTTCTCCTGACAAGAAGGCGAGAAATCTATAGGTCCCGTGGCAGGGATTTCAAGCCCCGCGCCACCGGTTCAGGGGCGGAGCCGGCGGGTGAGGAACATGGCGTCGCCGTAGCTGAAGAAACGGTAGCCTCGTTCGACCGCATGGCGATAGGCGCGCAAGATCTCGGCGTGGCCGGCAAAGGCCGCCACCAACATCAGCAAGGTGGACTCCGGCAGATGAAAATTGGTGATCAGCGCATCCACGCAGCGAAAGCGATAGCCCGGATAGATGAAGATCCGGGTGTCGCCGCGGCCAGGGCCGGGGTAGATCGCGATCGCCGGCGGCGGTTTCCAGCGCCCGCACCACCGTGGTGCCGACCGCGACCACCCGTCCGCCGCGCGCGCGCGCCGCTTGAATCCGCTCGCAAGTTGTCGCGCCGACTTCGATCAGTTCGGCGTGCATCGCGTGCTCGGCGATCCGCTCGACCCGCGGCGGCTGAAAGGTGCCGGCACCGACATGCAAGGTCACGAATGTCTGTTCCACGCCCTGTTCGGCCAGTCGATCGAGCAGGCTCTGTTCGAAGTGCAGGCCGGCGGTGGGCGCGGCCACCGCGCCGGGCCGGCGCGCGTAGATGGTCTGATAGCGCTCGCGATCTTCCGAGGTCGGCTCATGAGTGATATAAGGCGGCAGTGGCACCCGACCATGCCGTTCCAGCAACTCCGGCAGCGCTTCGTCGGCCTCGATACCAATTTCGAACAGCTCGCCGCGCCGGTCGAGCACGGTGGCGGCGAAACCGGCGTCGAACAGCAACCGGCCACCGGGTTTGGGTGGCCGGCTGGCGCGCAGATGGACCAGTGCCCGCCGTGGATCCAGCACTCGCTCCACCAGCAGTTCGCAACGACCGCCGCTGGCCTTGCGCCCGAACAAGCGCGCCGGGATGACCCGGGTATCGTTGAACACCAGCAGATCGCCGGGGCGCAGCAGATCCGGCAGCTCGCGAAACATCCGGTCGGCGAGCACGCCGGTCGCGCCGTCCAAGGCCAGCAGCCGGCTGTCGCCGCGCCGGGTCGGCGGATGCTGGGCAATCAGTTCCGGCGGCAGGTCGAAACAAAAATCCTGTCGTCGCAACGTGTCGGACCGGGCTTGCGCTTCCTGATCAGGTCGGTCATCGTGGAACCCCTGCCGACTGGAAAACTCTGAATCGTTCATTCCGTTGCCATTACCGTGGATATTGACATGCGTAAACCCCTGCTGATCGCCGCCATCCTGTATGCCGCCAGCGCGCTGGCCGCCGACCCCTCGTCACCCAACGCCGCCGAAACCGCCAAACGGCCGAACCTCAGCCACATCCAGACGGCCCTCGGCGGGGCGGCGCCCGACGCCGTCAGCCCGACCGCCATTCCGGGGCTGTACGAAGTGCTGATCGGCGGCCAGGTCCTGTATCTGAGCGAAGACGGCCGGTTCGCGCTGCAAGGCGACCTGCTCGATTTGAGCACCCACGACAATTTGACCGAGAACCGCCGCGACGAATTGCGTGGCAAGGCCATCGAGGCGGTTGGCGAGAATAACATGGTCGTATTCGCCCCGGATGGACCGGCCAAGTACACGGTGACCGTGTTCACCGACATCGACTGCGGCTACTGCCGCAAGATGCACAGCCAGATCGCCGCCTACAACAAGGAAGGCATCAAGATGCGCTACCTGATGTTCCCGCGCGAGGGCGTCGGTTCCGACTCCTTCGACAAGGCGGTTTCGGTCTGGTGCGCCGCCGACCGGCGGGAAGCGATCACCAAGGCCAAGCGCGGCGAGAACATCGAGCGCAAGACCTGCGACAACCCCGTTCAAGCGCAGTACGAACTGGGTCAGAAACTGGGGGTGCGAGGCACGCCCAGCATGATTCTGGAGGACGGCACGATGATCCCCGGCTATGTGCCGCCGACGCAACTGGCGGAACTGCTGGCGCGGAACAAGGACGCCAAACCGGCCCAGCCCTGAAGTGGCGTTGGCCCCGTGCCCACCACGGACGCCCAGGGAGTTCGGCCGGGAATCATAAAGGCTCGGTGTCTCGGCCAGAAATGCCCACCGCTCAACCGTTGGTTTTCTGTCACGCTGTTGCCGGCGCCGGTCTTCCTAATCATGCTGTTTGTCGCCCTGCCGTGGGGAATTTCCCAAGCGGCGGCAGCCACGGTCACCGTGGACGTGAATCTTGCCTCCAGGCCGACCAACACCGTGATTCCGTCCCAAGCGCTCGGCGCGGCCGTGGATGGGCAGGACCGGGGCGTCAGCAGCGCCATTTTCCGCCCCGCGACCCTGGCCGCAATGCGTTCGGTGGGGCTGCAACCGCTCAGTTACCGGTTGCGCACGGAACTCGGCATCGCCGTCTGGCATTGGAATCCCAGAGGACGCTGGAGCGATCCGGATCACGCCTGCGGCTATTGGACCTCGGACAATCGCGTGCTCGATCCGATCGCGATTTCCCATGGATACCGTCTTCCGCGTCGAGGCAACACCATCGACCAGGCCGAGAATAACGGCTACTCGCACCTCGCCGACGGCGATCTGGCCACTTTCTGGAAGAGCAATCCCTATCTCGATCATCGCTATACCGGCGAGGACGACGCCCGTCACCCACAGTGGCTGATCGCCGATCTTGGCAAGCGCCAAGCCGTGAACGCCATTCGCATCGTTTGGGGTGTGCCCTACGCCAAGCGTTATCGGGTGCAGTACTGGGACGGCGAGGACCCTGAATATCCGGATGAGTACCCCCCGGGGAGCTGGCGGAATTTCACGATGGGCGTCGTGCTGGAAGCTCAGGGCGGCGATGTGACCCTGCGCTTGACGACCAAGCCCGTCAAGGTTCGTTTCGTGCGGGTCCTGATGAATGCTGCCTCGGGCACCGCGCCAGCCGGCTCCAGCGATATCCGCGATGGCCTGGGTTATGCTATCCGCGAGGTGTACCTCGGTCGCCTGGAACAGGGCGTTCTGCGCGACGTGATACGCCACGGCACCAGGCGGGATCACCAGACTCTCTTCTTTGTGTCCTCCACCGATCCCTGGCACCGAGCCTCCGATTTCGATCCGACCATCGAACAGCCCGGCATCGACCAGGTTTTCGCCAGCGGGCTCACCAACGACCTACCGGTTCTGCTGCCAGTCGGCGTGCTTTACGATACTCCCGCCAACGGTGCCAACCTGCTCAGCTATGTGCGCCGCCGGGGTTACTCGGTGCGTCGTGTCGAAATAGGCGAGGAACCGGATGGCCAGTATGTAGCTCCAGAGGATTATGGCGCCTTGTACCTGCAAGTCGCGGACGCGCTACGCGCGGTAGATCCGGGAGTGGAGTTGGGAGGCCCATCCTTCCAGTCCCTGCCGCCGGATCCCATGATGGCGTGGACGGGCCACGATGACATCGAGGATCGGCCTTGGCTCACGCGGTTGCTCGCTTATTTACAAGAACGAGGACGCAGTCGGGATCTGGCCTTTCTGTCATTCGAATGGTATCCATTCGACGAGATCTGTATGCCGCCCGGCCGGCATCTGCCGCAGGGGCCGAGCCTGCTGGCGGAGGCGCTGGATCAACTGCGCCGGCAGGGATTACCGCCATCCATCCCTCTACTGATGACCGAGTACGGCTATTCCGTTTTCGCCACCCAAGCCGAAGTGGATCTCCCAGGAGCCTTGTTCAACGCAGACGCCGTCGGACAATTCCTGACCTTGGGAGGCGCGGCCACTTATCTCTATGGTTACGAGCCCAGTCCGCTGGAACGTGAACCGACCTGCGAAACCTGGGGCAACAACACGCTGTTTCTCAGCGACGACCGCCGCCGGATCCGAGCGCGCACCGCCACCTACCATGGCGCCTGGCTCCTCGCTAGGCAATGGGTTGGAGCGGCCGATCAACCTCACTATGTATACTCTGGACATCCCGACCGCACCGGGAATGGCGCCGCCTTGATCAGCGCCTATCCGATCCTGCGTCCCGATGGATCATGGTCGGTGCTGCTAATCAACAAAGATCCCAAACGGAAATGGATCGTGCGCATCCGGTTCACCGGGATCAATGGTGATGGAGTAGAATTTCTGCATGCCCCAGCCGACCTCTACCAATTTTCCGCCGCCCAGTATCGGTGGCGGGCCGCCGGCGCACAGAGTCATCCCACGCGCGATCGCCCCCCCGCCCACACATCGTGGTCAGGCGCGGGGGTGATGACAGTCGGATTGCCGGCCTGGTCGCTGTCGGTGGTGCGTGGCCAGGGACCCTTCCCGCCCAAAGTCAATTGACGCCGCCGCAAAGGTCACCCTCCAAATTTTCACTTTAATCCTTTTTTCCCGATGCCTGACGAGGGGCTGGCCGCTAACGAACATGCGGCTCGGTTCCCTTTGACCGCGAATGGGGATACGCCTGAACGCGAAAGTCCACTCGATCATTTCAACGAATTGACACCGCCGGTTTGCAATCAAATATGTCTTCCCTGAACGACCCACTGACCATGGAGGAAGGCCATTCTCCGCTGGCGCCCGTTTTTTTCGATCCCAGCCGCAAACGCTGGCCGCGTCTGCGGCTGGGGCTGACGGTGTTCGGCTTGGTCCTATCTTTGTTGTTGGGAGCGCTGATCCTGAGCATCCTGGTCAGTCCGATGCTCCCGGCACTCAATCTGCCCAGCGCCAGTATCGTGCCCCACGGCGCCCACATGGCGCCACCGCCGCCTTCCCTGTCCTTGCCGCATGCGCTGACCCGCCGCGAACGCGCCCTGCGGGATACCAAGGACAAGTTGGCGCGGGAACGGGAACGCGCCCTGCGACATTTGCTGCTCCAACCCCAACAGGCGAATGCTGTTCCGAATCGCCCCCTCACCATCGGCTTCTTCGTCAACTGGGATGATGCGAGCATGAGTTCGCTCAAGGAGAACCTG
The DNA here is from genome assembly GCF_012939995.1 of Candidatus Competibacter phosphatis. Lineage (GTDB taxonomy): Bacteria > Pseudomonadota > Gammaproteobacteria > Competibacterales > Competibacteraceae > Competibacter > Competibacter phosphatis. The sequence goes on from NZ_SPMZ01000044.1 coordinate 21,756, forward strand.
GGCAGCCTGGACATGATCATCCCCGAGTGGCTGCATCTAGACGGTGAGGATGGCACGATCCGAGAGGACGATCCCAACCGCGCGGACCAGGCCACCCAGTACATTCGCGCCCGCCGCTCCGACCTGCGCATCATGCCGCTGGTGAACAACTGGAATGGCAAGGAGTGGGAAGGTGACAAACTGGGTCGCATGCTCGCGAACCCAACCGCCCGCGCCCACGCCATCGCGCAACTGGTGGCTTATGTGGAACGCCACGAATTCGCCGGCGTCAGCGTCGATTTCGAAAACATCCCCGCCAAGGCTCACCCCAATTTTCGCCGTTTCATTGCCGAACTATATGCGGTGCTTCAGCCGAAAAACCTGCAACTATCGATCAACGTGCCCGCCAGCGATCCGGCTTTCGATTATCGCGCGCTGGCGCGTACCGCCGACTACCTGATCCTGATGGCCTACGACGAACACTGGTCCACTGGCACGCCCGGACCCATCGCCAGCCTGCCCTGGTTCGCGAAGGTCTTGCGCCAGCGCCAGCACGATGTGCCCGCCCAAAAGATGATCGTGGCCATCGGCAATTACGGCTACGATTGGCTAAAAGGTAGCCACCACGCCGAGGAAATGACCTTCGAGGAAGCGGTGCTCACCGCCCAGGAATCCGAAGGCAACATCCGTCTCGACCCGGTTTCGCTGAATCCGACCTTCGAATACGCCGACGACGATGACCATATCCATCAAGTGTGGTTGCTGGATGCGGTGACAGCCTTCAACCAGTTGGTCGTCACCCGCTCGATCCAGCCCGCCGGCGTCGCCCTCTGGCGTCTGGGTGGGGAAGATCCGTCGCTGTGGCAGGTATTCGGCAAGCACGAACCCCTGGACGCGCGGTGGGCCACCCGATTGGAAGAGGTGCACTTCGCCTATGGATTGGATTACGAAGGGCGCGGCGAAATCTTGCGCATCACGGCTCAACCTCATTCCGGCAAGCGTGCCATCGAATTCGATCCGAAACGCCATCTGATCACGGCCGAACGCTTTACGGCATTTCCCTCGCCGTATGTGATCACCCGGCAAGGTGGCCAGGATCGAAAAGTCGCATTGACCTTCGACGACGGTCCCGATCCTCGCTACACCACCCAGATCCTCGATACCTTGCGTCAACTGGGTGTGCGCGCCACCTTTTTCATCATCGGCGTCAATGGCGAACTGCATCCCGAGCTGCTGCGCCGCGAAGTGAGGAAGGGCATGAAATCGGCAGCCATACCTTTACCCATCCCAATATTGCGTTCATTTCGCCCACTCAGTTTCAATTGGAACTGTCGGCGACCCAGCGGCTGCTGGCCGGCGCGGTGGGTCGCCAGACCTTGCTGTTTCGACCGCCATACGCGGTGGATGCCGAACCGGAAACCCTCGATCAGGTACGGCCTATCGAACTGGCCGGCAATCAGGGTTACCTCACCGTGGGCATGCAGATCGATCCAGACGACTGGCAACGTCCTGGCGTGGATGAAATCGTGCGGCGTACCGTGGAGGCGGCGGTACGTGGCGAAGGCAACGTAATCCTGCTGCATGATTCCGGTGGCGACCGCGAACAAACCGTGGAAGCCATTCCCAGGATCATCGAAGCCTTGCACGCCCGAGGGTTTCAATTCGTCACCATCGCCGAGTTGTTGGGCCGCGACCGGGACGAGGTGATGCCACCGGTGACACCCGAGAGCCGCTGGCGAACCGGGTTGGACTGGGCCGCGTTCAGCCTGATCAACCTCGGGGCCGTCGCGATCCACTGGTTGTTCCTGATCGGCATCGTGCTGGGGATCGCGCGCTTGCTGTTCATCGGCGCGCTGGCCGTTTACCAGCGCTGGCACAAACGGCGTCTCGTCTTCGATCCGGCCTATTCTCCGTCGGTGGCGGTCGTGGTGCCGGCCTATAACGAGGAAAAAGTCATCACCCAGACCATCACCTCGCTGCTGGCCTGCGATCATCCCGACCGTTTCGAGATCATCGTGGTGGACGATGGTTCCAGTGACGCCACCTATCGTTTGGCCGCCGACACCTTCGCCGAATTTCCCCGAGTACGGGTGTTCAGCAAACCCAACGGCGGCAAACCGGCCGCGCTCAACTTCGGTCTGAGCCGGACCCGGGCCGAGATCGTGGTGGCGCTGGATGCCGATACCGTTTTCACCCGTGACACCATCACCAAACTGATCCGACATTTCGCCAACCCCAGGGTCGGCGCCGTGGCCGGCAACGCCAAGGTGGGCAACCGCACCAACCTGCTGACCTGCTGGCAGGCTCTGGAATACATCACCAGTCAGAACCTGGACCGTCGCGCCTTCGATAGACTCAACTGCATCACGGTGGTACCCGGCGCGGTGGGGGCATGGCGTCGTGAACTGATGGAACAGGCGGGCAGGTTCACCAACGACACCTTGGCGGAAGACGCCGATCTCACCATGGCGATTCGCAAGCTGGGTTACGCCATCGTGTACGAGGACGAGGCCGTGGCTCTTACCGAAGCCCCCGATACCGTGCGCGGGTTTATCCGCCAGAGGTTCCGTTGGATGTTCGGCACCATGCAGGCGGCCTGGAAACACGCCGATGCCCTGTTCCGGCCGCACCATGGCGCCTTGGGCTTCATCGCCATGCCCAACGTCATTATCTTTCAGGTGTTCTTTCCCCTGGTTTCCCCGGTCATGGATCTGTTGCTGATCGGCTCGTTGGCGACGGATGCGTTCAATCGCTGGCAGCACCCCGTCGAGTATTCCTCCGATGGCCTATGGCGTGTGCTGTTTTATTACGCGTTGTTCGTGGCGGTGGATTATCTGGCGGCCGCGCTGGCATTCGCCCTGGAACGCAGGGAAAACAAGTGGTTGCTTGCGGGATTATTCTGGCAACGCTTCTTTTACCGTCAATTGATGTACTACGTGGCCATCAAGAGCACCCTGGCCTCCCTGCGCGGCGCGCTGGTGGGCTGGGGCAAGCTGGAACGCAAGGCCACCGTCAGAATCGCCTAAAAAGCGGGCCGCATCGACGTTCGACTGGAGGGTCTTCATCGTGTTCTTCGGCCAGAAAATCCACCCGCTCAATTTCGACGGCCCCGACCGGCTAACGATAGGCACCGACGCGGTCGAACTGAGCGGAGCAAACGTCCGGCTATGGGTCCGCTGCACCGAGATCGCCGACGGCTGCCTGCGACTGCGCTTCGAGAATGAGCGGGTGACCGACGGGCGCCAGCACTCGGACGCCGTGCTACCGGAACACCGACCAGGCCGATCGGTTGTGCCACAGATGGAGAGAGACACGGCGGTCTTCGCGGCGACGGCGGGGCGAGTCGAATTGGATGCGACCCGCCTGCGGCTGGAATTGGCGGGATTTTCGCTGGCGACCGTCACCGGGGGCATCGGCGGTTGTGGCGAGGCGTTATTGCTCAACTTCGACCTGAGCGCCGTGGATGGCTGCTACGGCTTCGGCGAACGCACCAAGCACCTCAACAAACTGGGCGACAGCGCCGAATATCTGACCGTGGACGTGGTGGCGGTGTTTCGCCATACCTACGCCCGCGACGACTACGATCCGACCTATGTCGCCATTCCGCTGGCGATTCTGAAAAGCGGCGAGCGGTTTCTGGGACTGTTCTTCGACAATCCCGGCCGCGCGGTCATGGACGCCGGCAAGTCCCGACCGGGTGAGTTCTGGTATCAATCGCTGGGTGGCAACACCGATCTTTACCTTCTCGCCGGTCCGACCCTGGCCGAGGTGGTACGGCGCCACGCAGCCTTGACCGGCCGGGCGCCGCTACCGCCACTGTGGGCGCTGGGTTACCATCAGTGCCGCTGGAGCTATCGCAACGCGACAGAACTGCGGGAACTGGCCGCGCAATTCGCCGCCGCTGACTTGCCGGTCAGCGCGCTGTGGTACGACATCGACTACATGGACGGCTTCCGGCTATTCACCTGGAACCGCGCCGAATTCCCCGATCCCGCCGCCCTGAACCGCGAGTTGAAAGCCGCCGGTATTCACACCGTCACCATCGTCGATCCCGGCATCAAGCGCGAGCCGGGTTACGCGGTGTACGACAGCGGTCAGGCGCGTGAGGCGTTCTGCCGGACGGCGAGCGGACGGGAGTACGTGGGCAAGGTCTGGCCGGGCGATACGGTGTTCCCCGACTTTACTCTGAAGACCACGCGCGACTGGTGGGCCGGCTGGCTGGCCGAGTTCCTGCGCGACAGCGCGCTGGACGGCGTATGGCTGGACATGAACGATCCCGCCACCGGCTACAGCCGCACCGAGGAAATGCGCTTCGACCATGGCGCCGTTCCTCACGACCGTTATCACAACCAGTACGCGCATTTCATGGCGCTGGCCAGCCGGCGGGCCTGCGAGCAAGCCGATCCCAACGGCCGGCCGTTTCTGCTGACCCGCAGCGCCTGCGCCGGCACCCAGCGCCATAGCGCGGTGTGGACCGGCGACAACGCCAGCAACTGGCGGCACCTGCGCATGTCGCTGCCCTGCTCGCTGAATCTGGGCCTATCGGGCGTGGCTTTCAACGGCCCGGACGTGGGCGGCTTCATGGACGATGTCAGGGCGGAACTGCTGGTACGCTGGCATCAGGCCGGCTGCCTGTTCCCCTTCTATCGCAACCACTCCGCCCACTTTACCCGCCGCCAGGAGCCCTGGCAGTTCGGACCGGCGCCGCTGGCGGCCATTCGCGGCGCGATCCGCACCCGCTACCGGTTGCTGCCGTATCTGTACCAATGCTTCTTCGCGCATTGGCTGGCCGGCGATCCGATCATCCGCCCACTGCTCTATCACTATCCCGGACCCGAGTTCAGTGATCTGGACGACCAATACCTGGTGGGCGACGCCCTGCTGGTCGCCCCGATCTTGCACGGCGAGGGTCAGGGTCTGGAATCCATTCGCCACGGGGTCACGGCACAGGAACGGCCGGTGGTGTTGCCACCGGGCTGGTGGTTCGATCTTAATCGAGGGGAATGGCTGGAGGGTGGCCGATCGCTACCCTATGCGGCGGCACTGGACGAACTGCCGCTGTTCGCCCGCGATGGGGCCGCGCTGCCGTATTACCCCGGTCCGCTAAAAAACAGCCTCATGGACCTGAGCGCCATTGAGTTGCATCTATTTTGCCGCGAGCAGCCAGCGCGATTCGATTATTTCCTGGACGACTGGGAAACACGGCGCCATGAAAGTGGTGCTTACGGCGTGGCTCGCATCACGGCGGAAATCGAGGGCGGGCGCTTGCGCGTCGTCATCGCCGAGTCCGGCGACTATCCCACCGATACGGTGCGTTTTAGTCCGGTGGTCTACGGTCACCCGGAATTACGGGAACTGGAACTCACGATCAACGGCCGTGCCGCGATCCAGCCGCTACGTGCTGGTCAACGCGATTGGTTGTGCCGGACTCTCGATGTACAAGCTTGAGCGTACTTTTCGCCCAGATCGGCGATTTGCTCGTTCAACGCGGTGATGGCTGAATCGGCGTCGCGCGCCTGGAGCGCGGCTAGGATGCTTTCGTGTTGGGAGACTAGGCGCTGCCGTTCCCGGAACTGATACACCACCATATTGGCAACCGGCTGCAGGGCGTCGATCACCGTCAGCACGATAAATTTCAGCAGTGCGTTATCCGTGGCGTCCGCCAGAACGCGATGAAAGCGCACATCGGATGCACAGAAATCCACATCGCTGAGCGCGGGATCACGCTGAATATCCAGTTCCACCGCCAGTGCGACCAAATGAGCGTCCGTCCGTCGCTCCGCCGCCAGGCGACAGCACAAAGTTTCAAGCCCCTGGCGGGTTTCGGCGATGTCGGCCAGATTGAACTCCCCCATCCCCACCAACAGGGTCATGGCGTTGGTCAGGTTGAGGCGTACCTCGTCCTGACTGGGACGATTGACAAAGGTGCCTCCGGTCGGGCCACGGCGCGAGCGGATCAGATGCTGGGCCGCCAATCGTTTGAGCGCCTCACGGATGGTCGGGCGTGACACCTCGAAGCGGGCCGCCAATTCTTCCTCGGTCGGCAAGCGTTCATCCACCTTGAGACTGCCTTTGACAATTGCCTCACGAATATTTTCCGCGATCTGCTTGGCCAGACTTTCCGTGACCAGCGGCTCGAATTTGATGGCCATATCGTTACCTGCACTGGGTCCGCTGCAATAGCATCGACCATTGATATTTCATAACTACTTGTCTTTATTTATTTAACGTCAGTTCTGGATAAGGATGGGGAGATGGCCCCCGGTGTGGAACCTGTTAAGGTTCCTGGTGACCACACCGACTACACCGAGGGTCATCCCGATGAGTTTAGAAGACTTATTCTGTGACGTTGATGAGTTCTGCCAAGTCTTCCTGCCCGCTTGGCATCGTCAACTCCTGACGGAAGGTACCCGCCAACGACGGCGTGCCAGTCGTTTGACCCTCAGTGAAATCATGACGATCTTGATTTATTTCCATCAATCGCAGTACCGCAACTTCAAGGCCTTTTATCTGTTGCAAGTGTGTCCGCATTGCCGGGGCGAGTTTCCCAATCTATTGAGTTACAATCGGTTTGTGGCCCTGATTCCCACCGCCCTGATGCCGCTGTGCATCTATCTCCACACTCGCCGGGGCGAGGACACCGGGATCGCCTTTATCGATGCGACGTCCTTGGTGGTGTGCCACAACCGCCGCATTCATAGCCACCAGGTCTTCAAGCAGGTGGCCCGTCGCGGCAAAACCTCCATGGGCTGGTTTTACGGCTTCAAGCTCCATCTCGTCGTCAATGACCGGGGCGAACTGCTGGCCTTCCCGCATTACCCCCGGTAACGTGGATGATCGCGAACCGGTGCCGGAGC
>NZ_SPMZ01000045.1 GCF_012939995.1 Candidatus Competibacter phosphatis
GATCAATACCTTGGGGTTGTCGGGGTCGCCCCATTCGGTGTAGTGAACGCGGTGGAAGCCGTGCGGGCCGAGCGCACGGTGGCTGCGGGATGTCATCGCCATGGACCATTCTCCTGAGTCGAATCACGCCATTATCCGGCAAGTGGCCAAGGGTGGCTATAATCGCCGTGTCGACCACCGAATGGAGGATGCCGGCATGGCTACTCTGCACTACACCCAAAGCGGCCAAGGCGAGCCGCTGATACTGCTGCACAGCGGCGGGATGAGCGGGGCGGAGTGGACGCCGCAAATCCCGTTGCTCGCCCGCCATTTTCGAGTGGTCGTGCCCGATCATCTCGGTCACGGCCGCAGCCCCGATGATCGCCGAGAGGCTGATCGTCGGGGACATGGGCCGGGCGGTGCTGGAATTGCTGGATGAACTGGCATTGCCGTGGGCGCATCTGGTTGGATCTTCGCTGGGTGGGGCGGTGGCGCTGTGGCTCGCTGTCCACCATCCCGAACGGGTGAGCAAGCTGGTGCTGTACCGGGTGGGCTACCGCAAGGACGAGAATACGCATGCCGGTACTCGCGGCATGGCCGATCCGGCCTACTGGCGCGGGGTCGGCATGCACAAATGGCTGAGCGACATCCACCGACCGCAGGGTGGGCCGAATGCCTGGGAGGAGGTGATCGGTCGGGTGTCGGAGGCATTGGAACCGGCCACCACCGACCACGCGCACGATCTGGAGATTCTGGAGCGCATGGCGCAGCCGACCTTGCTCGTGGTCGGCGACCGTGATCCGGTGGCGCCGCTGGAGCAGATTCTGGAGATGTTCGGCACGATTCCCAATTGTGGGTTGTGGGTGATGCCGTATGCCACTCATGTGACTGCCGGCAACACCTGGCGCGCGGAATCGTTCGCATTGGAGGTGACGCGGTTTTTGCAACGGCGACGATAAGTATCCGTACCCCCTTTTTGGAGATCGCCATGAGCGAGACGGTGACCTACGAAACTGATTTCCACGCCTGGGCCGTGCAAAACGCCCGGCTATTGCGTGAAGGCAAGCTTGCCAAGATTGACGCCGAGCATATCGCCGAGGAACTGGAAGGCATGAGCGCAAGCGAACGTCGGGAGCTGTTGAGTCGCCTACAGGTGCTACTTTCGCATTTGCTGAAATACCAGTACCAACCTGAACGTCGCGGTAAAAGCTGGTTGTTGACCGTCAGTCATCAACGTACCGCCATCGAACGGTTGTTGGAACAGTCGCCCAGCTTAAAGAGCCTGCTGGATGGCGATACCTTGACCAGGGTATACGGCAAAGCGGTGCGCGATACGGTGCTTGAAACCGATTTGGAGCGACACCTCTTCCCAGTCGAGTGTCCTTATCGTCTCGAACAAATTCTCGATGAAGATTGGTTACCCGAGTCTGCTTAAGGTTTTGGAAACCAATGAGAAGAAGGAGGTCGGAGAGATCATGCGATTTTCAAACGCTTGGCGCGGCAAATACAGTAGACCGATCCCAGGCGGACAGCGGAGAGAACAAGACGATGCGTGACCGATTGCAAATACTGGCGGTGGCGGTGGTGTTGAGCGTAATGGCGCCAGCTTGGGCTGGCCCGTACGAAGCGGTTTTCGGGTATGTCCAGCAGATGCTGGCACAGTCGGCGAAAAACGATACGGCTGGAATGAGCGCGACGCTGCGGCAACTGGAAAGCGTGCCCAGGCCAGCGCGCCAGAACGTCAAGGAGGCTCGCGCCCTGAACAAGCAGGGTCTGGACGCATTGCGGCGCAACGATTTTTCATCTGCCCTGGATGCTTTCCAGCAAGCCCAGCAGGCCGATCCCGCCGATGTCGAGGTCAGCGGCAATCTCGGCTACGTCCAACTGAAGCTCGGCCAGTTCAAACGCGCCGAGCACCAATTGGTGTATACGCTCTCGCTGGCGCCGGAGCGGGCATCCACCTGGTTCAATCTGGGTCAGGTGTATGGAGCAATGGGCGAGGTGGACAAGGCGATCGGGGCGTTCGCCAACAGCTACCGCTATTCTCAGGATGCTCCGAAAACCAGGGAACTGATGATGCAGGCGGCGCTGGCGCCGGAGAACGACGAGGTGACCCGCACGGCATTGCGGCGAACGCTGCAATTGCTGGGGTTGCCGCAATAATGGGTTTCGACCGGCTCGCTACGGTCCGAGCGCCGCGTTCAGGCATGAATGGATGAAGCGGGTCACCACCGGCTTGCTCCGAAAGATGCCGTAATGCCCCTCGCAGAGAATGTCCGCGTTCAGCGCCAGCAGCCGTTCCAGCGAGGCCAGGTAATCGGTACGGTTGGAGCGCAGGCGGACCGGATCCAGCGGTCCGTGCACGTCCTGGGCGAACACGACTCGCTTGCCCTCGGATTCGATTAGATAGGCCAGCGAGCCGGGGGAATGGCCGGGGATGTGCAAGGCGGTGATGGTACGCCCACCCAGTGGCAAGGTCTGGCGCAGCTCACGCAAGGGGCGGTCCACCGGGCAGGGGTGTATATGAGTACCATACCAGTCGGCCGCCGTGATCTCGTTGTTGCCGCTTTCCAGAAAAACAGCATCCAGCGTGTGGGCAACCACCGGACAACCCAGGTGTTTCCGCAGGCTGTGAGCGCCGCCGGCGTGGTCGTAATGGCAGTGGGTCAGCAGCAGGTATTCGATTTGCGCGGGGAGCACGCCGACTGTGGCGAGATGGTTGAGCAGACGCGTTTGTTCGCGACCCCCGCCGGCGTCCACCAGCGCCGCGTGACCGTCGAAGTTGATCAGGTAGATGGCGGCGTCTTCGGGTGCGGTCAGACCGTATCCACCCACCTGAAAAACTTCGGCGGTAATGGCGATGGGTTCAAGTTGCATGGCGCGGTGGATTCGAGTGGGTTCGAAACTAACATAGGCTATGGTCGCGGTGCTGTCTACTCGACTCGATCGTGTGAAGGTAGTCTCAAGAGAGTGCGTCGAATTCGACCGGCCGCGCGCCACGCGCCAGCTTGTCGAGCACCCCGTTGATGAAACGATGCCCCTGTTCGGCGCCGAACACCTTGGCCAGCTCGACCGCCTCGTTGAGAACGATCCGGTAGGGGATGTCCGGGCGTTGCATCAGTTCGTAAGCGCCGATCCGCAGGATGGCGCACTCCACGGGGTCCACCTGTATCAGCGGCCGGTCCAGTAATGGATCCAGGGCGGTATCGATTTCCGTCACCCGTGCCGGAATCTGATGGACCAGTTCTCGGAAATAGGCGGTGTCGGCTTTTTGCAAGTCCTCTTCCGCCAGAAAGTGGGCTTCGATCATGCTGGGGGACTGCGCGGTCAATTGCCACTGATACAGCGCCTGTACGGCACAGCGCCGTGCCCAACCGCGTTTGCCGGGCTGGGTTTTTCGAGCCGGAGCACCCATGGTTCAGCCTTCCAGCCGTCGCAGCAGACTGACCATCTCCAGCATCGCCATCGCCGCCTCGGCGCCTTTGTTGCCCGCCTTGGTGCCCGCCCGCTCCACCGCCTGATCGATGGTATCGACGGTAAGCACGCCGAAGCCGAGGGGAATATCGTATTCCAGCGAAACGCTGGCCAGTCCCTTGACGCACTCGCCGGCGACGTATTCGAAATGCGGGGTGCCGCCGCGAATCACCGCGCCCAGCGCGACGATGCCGTCATAGCGTTCGCTGGCGGCCAGTTTTTGCGCGGCCAATGGTAGTTCGAAGGAACCGGGGGTCCAGATCAGGTCGATGCCGGTTTCCGGGACACCATGCCGGCATAGGGTATCCACCGCACCGTTGATCAGGCTCTGCACGATGAAACTGTTGAACCGTGACGCCACCAGCGCGAAGCGGGCGTCCTGGAGCGGAGTGAAGTCGCCTTCGATGATGTTGATGGGATGCATGGCGAGGATTCCGTAATGATACGCGGTACAAAAACTCCCCTCTCCTTGTGGGCGAGGGGTCGGAAATGAGGGCGTCTCTCAAGTGGTTGACGCACCAGGGACTAGGAGAAAACGCCTCTAGGGAAAAGGTGTTCAGGCGACGTATTCCACGACTTCCAGATTAAAGCCCGATAGCCCGCTGATGCGTTTGGGCGCGCTGAGTACCCGCATTCGCCGCACGCCGATGTCGAGCAGAATCTGGGCGCCGATGCCGTAGGTACGCAGTTCGGTGGATTGATCGGAGGGATGCGCGGTCTCGCTGGTGCCGAACTGGTAGCCGCGCATGCGCCGGATCAGGGCCGCCGGCTCTTCGAGGTGGCTTAGAAACACCAGCACGCCGGCCGGTTCCTCCGCCACCCGCCGCAGGGCATCGCGCAAGGGCCAACTATTTTCCGACAGGCGGATCGCCAGCAGATCGCTCAGAAAATTCTGCACATGGACCCGGACCAGAACCGGTTGTTCGGGATCGATATCGCCCCTGACCAGAGCGAAATGCACCTGCCGGCTGATCGCATCCTGATAGGTCAAGACCCGGAATGGACCGAACTCGGTGGTCAAGGTGGTATCGGCGACCCGCTCGACGGTTTTTTCGTTCTGCATCCGGTAGCGGATCAGGGCGGCGATGGTGCTGATTTTCATGTCGTGCTGGGTGGCGAAAGCTTCCAGATCGGGCCGGCGGGCCATCGTGCCGTCTTCGTTGAGGATTTCGATGAGCACCGCCGCCGGTTCCAAGCCGGCCAATCGCGCGAGATCGCAGCCGGCTTCGGTGTGCCCGGCGCGAGTCAGCACCCCGCCAGGCTGCGCCATCAGTGGAAAGATGTGGCCGGGCTGGACCAGATCCTCGGGCCGGGCGTCGGGTCGGACAGCGGTGCGGATGGTATGGGCGCGGTCGTAGGCGGAAATGCCGGTGGTGACGCCTTGCGCTGCTTCGATGGACACCGTGAAGTTGGTGGAGTAGGGCGACGAATTGTCCTGCACCATCAGGGGCAGGCGCAGTTGTTGGCAGCGTTCGCGCGTCAACGGCAGACAGATCAGGCCGCGCCCGTAGCGGGCCATGAAATTGATGTCTTCCGGGCGCACCAGGGAGGCGGCTATCAACAGGTCGCCTTCGTTTTCCCGGTCTTCGTCGTCCATGATGATGACCATCTTGCCTTGCCGAAAATCGGTGAGGATTTCGTCGATGCTGTTGAGTGCCATGGCTATTTCCAGAAACCGTGTTCGCGCAATAACGCTTCGGTCAGATCGCCGCCGGGTCGGGCGGCACGGTCGCCCAACAACAACCGTTCCAGGTAGCGGGCGATCAGGTCCACTTCCAGATTGACCCGTCGTCCCACCTGAAAGTTGGCGAGCGTGGTTTCCGCCAGTGTGTGCGGGACGATGTTCAATTCGAAAGCCGCGCCGTCCACCCGGTTGACGGTCAGACTGACGCCGTCCACGCAGATGGAGCCTTTTGCGGCGATGTAACGGGCTAGCGCGTCCGGGGTCTGGACGCGCAACCGCCAGGAGCGGCCGTCGGGACGCCATTCGCTGACCGTGCCGATGCCATCTACATGGCCGCTGACCAAGTGGCCGCCGAGCCGAGTGGTGGGGGTCAGGGCTTTTTCCAAATTGACCTTCATGCCGGGCGCGATTTCGCCGAGGATGGTGAGTTCCAGCGTCTCACGCGAGGCGTCGGCCCAGAAGCCGTCGCCGGGCAATTCGATGGCGGTCAGACAGACACCGCTGACGGCGATGCTATCGCCGAGCTGTACGTCGCTCAGGTCGAGCTTGCCGGTGGCGATGCGCAGGCGCATGTCGCCACCACGGGGTTGCAGGGCGGCGATGGTTCCGACTGCGGTGATGATGCCGGTGAACATGATGACGTTACCCCGTTCAGGCCAGGACAGCCTCGGTTACGAGAGATTTCAGGGTGCGACGGGCCGACACTATCGCAGCCGTAGCGTCAGTCGCCAATCCTTTCCAACCGCCCGCGTTTCCACGACTTCCAACGCCGTCCGCTCGCTCATCCGTGCCAGTTCCGGTAACTGGAACAGCCCACGCGCCTTGTCGCCCAGCAGCACCGGTGCCATGTAGACCACCAGTTCATCCAGTAGTCCAGCCTGCAACAAGGCACCGGCCAGGGTTGGACCGCATTCGACATGGATTTCGTTGCACTCGCGGCGGGTCAGTTCCGCCATCACGGCGCGCAGATTCAGACCTTGTCCGGCGCGCGGCGTGACCACGATTTCCGCGCCGGTCGCTCGTAGGGGCGCATGCAACGCCGCATCGGCGACGGCGGTGAAGATCAGCACCGAACCGGGTAATCGCAAGGTTTGGGCGGTGGGCGGCGTGCGCAGTGTGGTGTCGAGAATCACTCGCAACGGCTGGCGTTCGACTTCCGGCAAACGGACGTTCAGGTTGGGGTCATCGGCCAGCAGAGTTCCAATGCCGGTCAGGATCGCCGAAGCGCGCGCCCGCAGTCGTTGCACATCCTGACGCGCGGCTTCGCCGGTCAGCCATCGACTTTCGCCGGAAGCCAGCGCGGTGCGCCCGTCCAGGCTCATCGCCAGCTTGACGCGGACAAAGGGGCGACCCTGCGTCATGCGCTGAATAAAGCCGGGGTTCAGCGCTCGCGCCTCGGCTTCCAACAACCCGCAATCCACGACCACGCCGGCATCCCGCAATTGCTTCAGACCCTTGCCGGCCACTTGCGGGTTCGGATCGGGCATCGCAGCCACCATCCGGCCGATGCCGGCGTGGAGCAGCGCGTCGGTGCAGGGTGCGGTGCGGCCGTGATGGCAACACGGTTCCAGGGTCACATAGGCGGTGGCGCCGCGCGCCCGGTCGCCGGCCGCTTCCAGGGCGATCACCTCGGCGTGGGCCTCGCCGGCGCGTTCGTGCCAGCCCTCGCCGACGATCGCGCCGTTATCGACCAGCACGCAGCCGACCCGTGGATTGGGGTCGGTGCCGTACAGGCCGCGCCGGGCCAGCGTTAGGGCCCGTGCCATGTAGCGATGATCGTCGGGGGACATCACTCGGGATCCACCGTGCCGGAAGGGGCTTGCAGCCGCTCGATTTCCTCACGAAAGGCGTTGACGTCCTCGAAGCTGCGATAAACCGAGGCGAAGCGGACATAGGCCACCGGGTCCAGACCGCGCAATTCCTCCATCACCCATTCGCCGATCTGTCGGCTGCTCAACTCCCGTTCTCCCCCGGCGCGGGCGCGGTTCTTGACGCGCAGTAGGGTCGCTTCGATGCGTTCGGTGCCGACGGGTCGCTTTTCCAGCGCTCGCAGCAGGCCGGAGCGCAGTTTTTCCTCCAGAAATGGTTCGCGGCGGCCATCGCGCTTGACCACCAACGGCATCAGCAGCTCCGCGATCTCGTGGGTGGTGAAGCGGGAGTTGCAGCGAACGCATTCACGGCGGCGGCGCACCTTGTCGCCTTCCGCCGATAGTCGCGAGTCAATCACCCGGGTATCGGGTGTGCCGCAGAACGGGCAATGCACCGCCGCCGTCTCGCGTGGAGCGTGCGATCAGCCGTAGACCGGGAACTTGGCGCACAGTTCGGCGACTTGGCCGCGCACCCGCTCGATGGTCGCCTCGTTGTCGAGATCGTCGAGAATGTCGCATATCCAGCCGGTCAGCTCGCGGCATTCACGCTCCTTGAACCCTCGGGTGGTGATGGCCGGCGAACCGACGCGGATACCGCTGGTGACGAACGGCGATTGTGGATCGTTGGGCACGGCGTTCTTGTTGACGGTGATCCAGGCCCGGCCCAGCGCGGCATCGGCGGCCTTGCCGGTCAGGCCCCTGGCGATCAGGCTGACCAGGAACAGGTGATCGTCGGTACCGCCAGAGACCACATCGTAACCACGCTCGATAAAGACGCCGGCCATGACGCGGGCATTGGCGAGGACCTGCTTCTGATAGTCGACGAACTCCGGCTCCAGAGCTTCCTTGAAAGCCACCGCCTTGGCGGCGATGACGTGCATCAACGGACCACCCTGAGTGCCGGGGAAGACCTGCGAATTCAATTTCTTCTCGATCTCGGGATTGGCGCGAGCCAGGATCAGACCGCCACGCGGGCCGCGCAGGGTCTTGTGGGTGGTGGTGGTGACCACGTCGGCGATGGGAACCGGGTTGGGATAGATGCCGGCGGCGACCAACCCGGCGACATGCGCCATGTCCACGAAGAAATAAGCGCCCACCTGATCGGCAATGGCCCGAAAACGCGACCAGTCCACCACCCGCGAATAGGCCGAGAAACCGGCGACGATCATCTTGGGCTTACACTCCAACGCCAGTCGTTCGACCTGATCGTAATCGATCTCGCCGGTGGCCTCGTCCAGGCCGTATTGCACCGCCTGATACAGCCGGCCGGAGAAATTGACCTTGGCGCCGTGGGTGAGATGGCCGCCGTGCGCCAGGCTCATGCCCAGGATGGTATCGCCCGCCTCCAGCAGCGCCATGTAGGCGGCGGCATTGGCCTGGGAGCCGGAGTGGGGCTGGACATTGGCGTAATCGGCGTGGAACAGTCGCTTGGCGCGGTCGATCGCCAGTTGTTCGGCGATGTCCACGAACTCGCAACCGCCGTAATAGCGCTTGCCCGGATAGCCTTCGGCGTACTTGTTGGTCAGCACCGAACCCTGTGCCTCTAGCACGCGCGGGCTGGCGTAGTTTTCCGAGGCGATCAGCTCGATGTGATCTTCCTGGCGCTGTTTTTCGCTTTGCAGGGAGGCCCACAATTCATTGTCAAATCCGGCGATCCGCATCTCTCGACTGAACATTCGCAACCTCCGCAAAAACGGGCGCCCGCTGCTTCGAACGAAAGCGCGGGCGGGCTGTGGAAAACTGCCGATGATACCCGATATAGCCGGCGGATGGCAGGAGATTCGTCGGCGGGGATGATGACGGACGCGGACCGAACCGGTCAGCGCATCGGGGTTTCCAGGAAGGAGTCCACCACGGCGGTCCATGCCTTGGCGACGTTGCGTAGCTCGTAGCCGCCGCCGCCAACGGCGAGAATGCGGCCTTCGGCGAACTCCTCGGCGATCTGGCACAAGCCTCGGGCGGCGCGGCTGTGGGCACGAGCGGTGTAGTGCAGATGGGCCAGCGGATCGCCGTCCAGCCCATCGGCGCCGCAGTTCATGATCACGAACTGCGGCTCCCACTGGCGTAGAAACCCTTCGACCTTGTCCCACATCATCATGAAATCATCGTCGGCTGAGAGCGGCAACAACGGGATATTGAGCTTGCGTCCCTTGGCCGGACCCTTGCCGACTTCATGCGAAAAGCCGCTCTGCGGGAAGTTGTAGCGGCCATCCTCGTGGATATCGGCGAAGATGACGGTCGGATCGGACTCGAAGGGATAAAACACCCCGTCGCCGTGATGCGCGTCGATATCGACGTAGGCGATGCGTTCCAGGCCATATTCCTGTTGCAGGATCTTGATGGCCACGCCGGCGTCGTTGAACACGCAAAAACCGGAAGCGGTATCGGGCATGCTGTGGTGCAGGCCGGCGATGGGCACGAAGGCCCGCCGGACCTCGTTGGTCATGATTCTGTGAGTAGCGTCGATCACCGTGCCGACCACTACCGCGGCGTCCTCGAATACCCCTTTGTAGGCCGGAGTGTCGCCGTAATCCAGCAAGCCCTCTCCCACCTCGGAATAGGTTTTGACCTTTTCGACGTACTTGGATGTATGGAACAGTCTGATCTGCTCCTCGGTGGCGGTGGCGGGATGCAACACGCGCACCTGGTAGTCGAAGTGGCGAATATGCATCTCGTCCCAGAAGGCATGGATGCGGTTCTCTCCGAACGGGTGGTCTTCGAACCCGTAGCGGCCCAGTTCTTCACCGGTGTACACAGCCACCGTTCTGCTTCGCGCCATTACTCTCGATCCTCATTGGGGGCGGTCGGTTTCGCAGCGCGGTATCATAGCCGAACTTGACATAAATATGACGTCCCGAATATGACGTCCCGGTCGACCGAAATGCAGCCGAGCGCGGGCCACCCTATCCATTTCCGTTGCCATCAGGAGAACCGATGTCCGCAAACACACAGCAAGGGCGGGATATCTTTCCTCGCGACCGCCAGCCGACGGTCCGCATTCTGGCCATGCCGGCCCATACCAATCCCAACGGCAACATCTTCGGTGGCTGGATCATGGCGCAAATGGATATTGCCGGCGGCGTGGTGGCAATGGAATACGCCGGCGGCCGGGTGGCGACCGTGGCGGTGACCTCGATAGAATTTCACAAGCCGGTGTTCGTCGGCGATCTGGTGAGCTGTTTTACCCGGATTCAGAAAGTCGGCTCGACCTCGATCACCGTCAAGGTGGAGGTGTTCGTCCAGCGCGCTCGCGACGGCAAGCTGCTGGCGGACCAGGTGACCGAGGCGGTCATCGTCTACGTGGCGGTCAACGACGACGGCTCGCCGCGCAAGCTGCCGGAACGAGGGCCGGATTTCCAACAATATTGGTGAGCCGGGGTCCTCAGTTCGGGTCAGCCGCGCCGTAGCCGCCGCCGCCCGGCGTTTCGATCGCGAACACATCGCCCGTCCGTACCGTCACCTGTGCCGTGCCGGGCAATTCCTCGATCTTCCCATCCGCGCGTTCCACCGCGTTGCGTCCGACGTGGCCCGGTGCGCCGCCCCGCAGGCCGTAGGGTGCGATCCGGCGGTGGCCGGACAGGATCGCGGCGGTCATGGACTCCAGAAAACGGATGCGGCGGATCGCGCCGTTGCCGCCGTGCCAGCGACCCGGGCCGCCACTGCCGGCGCGGATGGCGAATTCTTCCACCCGCACCGGGAATCGCCATTCCAGCACTTCCGGGTCGGTCAACCGGGAATTGGTCATGTGGGTATGCACCGCCGATGCGCCATCGAAACCCGGCCCCGCGCCAGCGCCGCCGCAGATCGTTTCGTAGTATTGATGCTGGTCGTTGCCGAAAGTGAAGTTGTTCATCGTGCCCTGGGCGGCGGCCATCGCTCCCAGCGCGCCATACAGCGCGTCCACCACGCATTGCGAGGTTTCCACGTTGCCTGCCACCACCGCCGCCGGTGGGCGGGGATCGAGCAGACAACCGGGCGGAATCACGATGTCCAGAGGGCGCAAGCAGCCGGCATTGAGCGGAATGTCGTCGTCCACCAAGGTGCGGAATACGTACAACACCGCCGCCAGACACACCGCGCGCGGCGCGTTGAAATTGTTGGGCTGTTGCGGCGAGGTGCCGGTGAAGTCGATACGAGCGGTGCGCCGGGCACGGTCCAGGCGGATGGCGACCCGAATCTCCGCGCCATTGTCCATCTCGTAGGCGAACGCGCCATCGCTCAGCCGATCCAGCGCCCGCCGCACCTGTTCGGCGGCATTGTCCTGAACGTGGCGCATGTAGGCGTGGACCGTGTCCGAACCGAAGTGCGCGACCATCCGCCGCAGTTCCCGAGCGCCCTTTTCGTTGGCGGCGATCTGCGCTTGCAGGTCGGCCAGATTCTGCTTGGCGTTGCGCGCCGGCCACGGTCCGGCGCCGAGTCGCGCCAGCAAATCTTGTTCGCGAAATTGACCCGCGCTCACCAGTGGCACGTTGTCCAGCAGCACGCCTTCCTGGTCGATGCGGACGCTGTCCGGCGGCATTGAGCCGGGCGTGATGCCGCCGATGTCGGCGTGATGACCGCGCGAGGCGACGTAGAACAGGAGTTCCCGACCGGCGTCGTCGAAGACGGGGGTGATGACGGTCACATCCGGCAGGTGGGTACCGCCGCTATAGGGCGCGTTGGTCGCGTACACGTCGCCGGCTTGGAAGTGGCCATGGTGGGCGTCGATGATGGCCCGAACCGCTTCGCCCATCGAGCCGAGATGGACCGGGATGTGCGGGGCGTTGGCGATGAGCTGGCCATCCCGGTCGAACAGCGCGCAGGAGAAATCCAGCCGCTCCTTGATGTTGACCGAATGAGCGGTATTAGCCAGGGTTACGCCCATCTGCTCGGCGATGGCCATGAACAGATTGTTGAACACCTCCAGCATGATCGGATCGACGTCGGTGCCGACCGCGACCCGTTGCGGGCGGGGCTGGTGGCGGGTCAGCACCAGATCGTCGTGGGCGCCGACCTCGGCCTGCCAGCCCGGTTCGATCAGGGTGGTCGCGCCGGTTTCGCCGAGAATCGCCGAGCCAACGATGCGGTCGCCGGGCCGCAGATCGGCGCGGCGGTGGAATGGCGCGGCGTGTTCTGTGCCGGCAAAATGCAGCGCGACTTGGGCGGTCGGTGCCAGCGGCCCGTGGCGTGGCGCGGTTGCCGTGGTCGCTTCTCGCATGTCGAAACCGCCGCCGACGATCTCGACCTGCGCCGCTTCCACGATTAGCGCCTTGTTGGGCAGGATGAAGCCGAAGCGTCGCCGGTGGGCGTCGGTAAAGCGCGCCGTCAGCGCACTCGGATCGTCGGCGGCGACCAGTAGGGCGGTATCGCTACCGGTGTAGCGCAGACGAGCGCCGCGCAGGGCTTGAATCGGGCCGGTGGGAAGATCCTGGGCTTGCATGGCTGCCCGGCCTGCTTGTTCCAACTCGCCGAAGGTGCGTTCCAGCACCGGCATCAACTCGGCCGACAATGGGGCTTCGACCGCGCGTTCCTTCAGCAGCCGGGCATCGGCCAGACCCATGCCATAGGCCGACAGTACCCCGGCCAGCGGATGGATGAAGATGGTCGGCATCCCTAGCGCGTCGGCCACCGCGCAGGCGTGCTGACCGCCGGCGCCGCCGAAACAGCACAAGGTGTATTCGGTCACGTCGTAGCCACGCTGGGTCGAGATCTGCTTGATCGCGTTGGCCATGTTTTCGACGGCGATCTTGAGAAAGCCCTCGGCCAGTTCCGTCGGGGTGTAGCGCGCGCCGCTTTCCGCTTCGATCTCGACGGCCAGCGCGGCGAATTGACGCGCGACCGTATCCCGATCCAAGGTTGATTCTGATCGGGACCGAAGATCTTGGGAAAGAAGGCTGGTTGAATCCGACCCAGCAGCAGATTGCAGTCGGTCACGGTCAGCGGCCCGCCGCGCCGATAGCAGGCCGGTCCCGGATTGGCGCCGGCCGATTCCGGTCCTACCCGCAGCCGACCGCCGTCGAAGCGGCAGATCGAGCCGCCGCCGGCCGCCACAGTGTGGATATGCAGCATCGGCGCCCGCAGCCGTACTCCGGCCACCAGGGTTTCGAAGGCGCGTTCGTACTCGCCGGCGTAGTGGGCGACATCGGTGGAAGTGCCGCCCATATCGAAGGTGATGATCCGCTCGAAACCGGCCCGGGCGGCGGTGCGCGCCGCGCCGACGATGCCGCCGGCCGGGCCGGACAGGATGCTGTCCTTGCCGCGAAAATGGTGAGCGTCGGCCAGACCGCCGTGGGATTGCATGAACAATAGTCGCGCGCCGCTCAGTTCGCTGGCGACCCGGTCGATGTAGCGGCGCAGGATCGGTGACAAGTAGCGTCCACCACCGTGGTGTCGCCGCGTCCAACCAGCTTCATCAGTGGACTGACCTCGTGCGATGTCGAAATCTGGGTGAAGCCGATCTGCTTGGCCAAGGCCGCCGCCAGCCGCTCGTGTTCCGGGAAGCGATAGCCATGTAGGAAGACGATGGCGACGGCGCGGATGCCGGCGTGCCAAGCCGTTTCCAGCGAGCGGCGGGCATCGTCGGCATCGAATGGGGCGAGGACTTCGCCCTGGGCCGATACCCGCTCGCGCACTTCGGCGACCCGCTCGTACAGCAGCTCCGGCAGCACGATTTGGCGAGCAAATAGCTTTGGCCGATTCTGATAGGCGATGCGCAGGGCGTCGCGGAAACCCTGGGTGATTAGCAGCAGGGTACGGTCGCCCTTGCGTTCCAATAGCGCATTGGTGGCGACGGTGGTGCCCATTTTCACCGCCGCGATGCGTTCGGCGGGGATCGGTTGGTCTGCAGAAACTCCCAATAAATCGCGGATGCCCTGCAAGGCGGCGTCGGGATAATGCTCAGGATTGTCCGAGAGCAGCTTGTGTGCCACCAGTCGGCCATCGGGACGCCGCGCGACCACATCGGTGAAGGTGCCGCCTCGGTCGATCCAGAATTGCCAGCGGGCGGGGGTGGAGAGCAGGGGAGCGGTCATGGGGAATATTCCAGTGGACGGATGCCTAAGCCGCATGATTCATGAAAGAGCGAAACCCGGATAATTCGTTGATCAGCATCCGAGCGTCATTCTATTCAAGATTCCCTGGCTTTTCCCATCGTGATCGAGCCAGAATCGCCAACGGCATCGCGTCTCGTTCTCCAGGCTTGACAGCTTCGTTCCGTTATCGTTATATAAATTAAAATATAACGATAACGGAGAAGATCGGATATGCCTAAGCCACAAGTTCTTGAATTTTCAGGTCAGTTTTGGTTGAACCGGAAAGGCTGCGGTTATCTCGGGGCGGGTCGCGTCGAGTTGCTGGAGCATATCGACGAGTGTGGTTCCATCGCTCGGGCCGCCAAGCGCATGGGGATGAGCTACAAGACCGCCTGGGACGCGGTGGAAGCGATGAACAATCTGGCCGACCAGCCCCTGGTGGTGCGCGCGACCGGCGGCAAGGGCGGCGGGGGAACCCTGCTTACCGATTACGGGAAGCAGGTGATCGCCGGCTACCGACTCATGGAAGCCGAGCATCGGCGATTCCTGGCCCGCATGGAGGCTGGCGTGAAAAATTTCGATCAGATCAACAACCTATTGAAGGCAATCAACATGAAAACCAGTGCTAGGAACCAGTTTCTCGGGCAGGTCAGTTACTTGGAAAAGGGAGCGGTCAACAGTGAGGTGAAGGTGGATATGGGCGAGGGGTTGGAGATCTTCGCCATCGTCACCAACGAGGCCGTGGAGGATCTCGGTCTGGCTTTGGGCAAGGAAACGATGGTGCTGATCAAGTCGAGCTTCGTACTCCTATCCCCGGACGAGAAGCTGCGTATCAGCGCCCGTAACCGGCTATACGGCACGGTGCGGGAAGTGGTCCCTGGCGCGGTCAATAGCGAAGTCAAGCTGGAGCTTCCCGGCGGGCGGGTGCTCACCGCCATCATCACCAGGGAAGCGCTGACCGAGTTGGGTTTCGTGCCCGGACAACGCGCCTGCGCCTTGATCAAGGCTTCTCATGTCATTCTCGCCGTCAACGACTGACGCATTCACTTCAGGATTCTCGCGCATGAAATCGCGTTTTACTCCCTTGCTGGCGGGCCTGGTTCTCGCCGTTTCCAGCTTGACGGTCCAGGCCGACGAGGTGCAGGTGGCGGTCGCCGCCAATTTCACCGCGCCGATGCAGAAAATTGCCGCCGAATTCGAAAAAGATACCGGACATAAAGCCCTGCTCGTTTTTGGCGCGACCGGCAAGCTCTACGCGCAGATCAAAAACGGTGCGCCGTTCCAGGTCTTTCTCGCCGCTGATGACAAGACCCCGGCCAAGCTGGAGACCGAAGGCGATACCGTGTCCGGCAGCCGCTTCACCTACGCCATCGGGACCCTGGTGCTGTGGTCGGCCAAACCGGGTTTTGTCGATGATCAGGGTGAGGTGTTGAAAAAGGGCGCCTTCAAGCATCTGGCGATTGCAAATCCCAAGACCGCGCCCTACGGCGCGGCGGCGGTGGCCACGCTGACCCAACTGGGTTTGCTCGATGCCATCCAACCCAAGCTCGTCACCGGCGAGAATATTTCCCAGGCTTATCAGTTCGTAGTGACGGAGAACGCCGAATTGGGTTTTATCGCCCTATCGCAAGTGATGGCTGACGGCCAAATGACCGGTGGCTCTGCCTGGGTCGTTCCTTCCAACTTGCACGACCCTATCCGCCAAGACGCGGCGATTCTCGCCAAGGGCCGGAATCAGCCGGCGGCGCGAGCGCTGGTCGAATACCTCAAAGGGGACAAGGCCGCAGCCATCATCAAGTCTTACGGTTATGCTCTGTGACGTGATCGAAAACCGCTCTTGTTCCTGCCCCTCTCCCACGGGGAGAGGGGTTCTGCCACGGCTTCCGAGAACATCGGCGCATGCTGAGCGAAGCTAATGTTGCCGCAGTCTGGTTGACCCTCAAGCTCGCCACGATCACCACGGTGATTCTGTTGATCGTAGGGACTCCCATCGCCTGGTGGCTGGCCCGGACCCACTCAAAATGGAAAGGCGTTATCGGTGCGGTGGTGGCCTTGCCGCTGGTGTTGCCACCCACTGTCCTGGGTTTCTACTTGTTGATGATCCTGGGACCGCACGGGCCGATCGGTCAACTCACCCAGTTTCTGGGATGGGGCGTATTGCCTTTTACCTTCGCCGGGTTGGTGGTGGCCTCGGTATTTTATTCGATGCCCTTCGTGGTGCAGCCCTTGCAGCAGGCGTTCGAGGCGATCGGCGCGCGACCGCTGGAGGTGGCGGCCACGCTGCGAGCCAGTCCCTGGGATGCCTTTTTTACCGTGGTCCTGCCGCTGGCCAAACCAGGTTTCATCACCGCTTCGATCCTCGGTTTCGCCCACACGGTCGGGGAATTTGGGGTGGTGCTGATGATCGGCGGCAACATTCCCGAAAAGACCCGAGTGGTATCGGTGCAAATCTACGATCACGTCGAAGCACTGGAATATGCCGAGGCGCATGTGCTGGCCGGCGGCATGTTGCTGTTCAGTTTTCTGGTGCTGTTGGCTCTTTACTCCCGCAAGGGGACAAGCACTTGGAAATGACATTTGACAAGGCGATTCATGCCCGCTTTCAGGTAGCCTGGCCAGGATTTAACCTGGATGTCGAGCTGCGTCTGCCCGGTCGCGGGGTCACCGCGCTGTTCGGACATTCCGGCTCGGGTAAGACCACCTTGTTGCGCTGCCTGGCTGGATTGGAGCGACAGAGTGTCGGCTCGCTGAATTTCAAAGGCGAAGTCTGGCAGGACGATGCGCGCGGCATTTGCCGGCCCACCCATCGCCGCCCGCTGGGTTATGTGTTCCAGGAAGCCAGCCTGTTTCCGCATTTGTCGGTGCGGAAGAATCTGGACTACGGGCGAAAGCGAGTGAACGGTGGGCATAAGGTGTCACTGGATCATGCGGTGGAATTACTGGGCATTGGACATCTGCTCGACCGGATGCCCGACCGGCTTTCCGGGGGCGAGCGCCAACGAGTGGCCATCGCCCGAGCGCTGGCGACCAGCCCGGAACTGCTGCTGATGGACGAACCGCTGGCGGCGTTGGATCTGAAGCGAAAAAGCGAGATCCTGCCCTATCTGGAGCGCTTGCACGACGAGCTGGAGATTCCGGTGTGCTACGTCAGCCATGTGCCCGACGAAGTGGCGCGGTTGGCGGATCACGTCGTGCTGCTGTCCGAAGGCCGCGTGGTGGCTGCCGGCGGTTTGCGGGAGACCATGGCGCGACTGGATTTACCCACCGCTTTCACCGAGGATGCCGGCGTGGTTATCGAGGCGGTCGTGGCGGATCATGACGAAACCTATCGTTTGACCCGACTCGATTTTCCGGGAGGCAGCGTGGTGGTCGCTCGCCGCCAGGAATCCCTGGGGCGGCGGTTGCGGTTCCGCGTCCATGCCCGGGATGTCAGTTTGGCCCTCGCCCGCGCCAAAGGCACCAGCATCGTCAATCTGTTACCCGCGACCGTGGTGGAGGTGGCCGACGCCGACACGCCGGCGCATGTACTGGTTCGGCTGGATGCCGCTGGCACACCGCTTATTGCCCGCATTACTCGTTATTCCCTCGATCATCTGGGTGTGACGCCCGGTAAATCGATGTGGGCGCAGATCAAGGCAGTGGCTCTGCTGGGTTGAATCGATGTCGGCGCAAGGCAAATCCTTGCTTTGATCCGCCAAATCTGAAACCTGCAAAAAGGATGACTGACTGTTATGTACTCATGCGCCCTATCCGATGCAGCCTTGAGCTGTTTGTTGGCTGAAGATGTTCCCTTTGGCGATTTGACCACTGAATCGCTGGGTTTGCGAGGGCGACCGGGTCGCCTGGAGTTTCATGCCCGTGGCGCGATGACCGTCTGTGGTGTTGAAGAGGCCGTGCGTCTGTTCGCGCTGGCTGGGGCCAATGCCTGTCTAGTGATTCCCTCTGGCGTCGCGGTGGAGAGTGATACGCTGCTGCTGACTGCGGAAGGGCCGGCGGAAGCGTTGCACTGGGCGTGGAAGACCGCGCAGACCTTGATGGAGTGGGCCAGCGGCATCGCCAGTGGCGCGGCGGCTCTGGTACGGGCCGCCGCGCCGGTCCCCGTCGCCTGCACTCGCAAGAACGCGCCGGGGACCAAGGCGTTGTCGATCAAGGCGATCCAGGCCGGCGGCGCGATCGCGCATCGGCTCGGTCTGTCGGAAACCCTGCTGGTGTTCGCCGAACATCGCCTGTTTCTCGACGAGTCCCCCAGCGCGGCCATTGCCCGATTGCGAAACCGCCAACCGGAAAAGAAGATCGTGGTGGAGGTCGTTTCGGCGGATGAGGCGTTGACCTGGGCGCGCGCGGGAGTCGATGTTCTGCAACTGGAGAAATTCACGCCCGCTGGATTAAGCGCCTGTCGAGCACGACTGGAAATCGATGGATTGCAGCCAGTACTGGTCGCCGCTGGCGGGGTGCGTGTGGAGAACGCCGCCGATTATGTCGCCGCCGGAGCGGCGATGATTGCCACATCCGCCCCTTATCACGCCGCGCCGCGCGATGTGCGGGTGCAATTCTTCAAGGCGGCATAGAGCGATTGCCTCTGGATTAAAGGCGAGGAAAAGCAGCGACCGACATCGGCCAAGCACTTGCGGTATCGATGCCGCGCCGGAGTCGCAAGCCGGTTGGGGATGCCTCATGCGGTATTTCTCCAGACGGTCTACCCTTACGGAAGGCGAGGGCAAATAAACCCAGCTTATTATCGATGTCGCTCCGGGTCGGGGCGGCATGTTTTCCCTGGAAGGATCGGAAGGATTGCGCTTTTTGATCCGTTTATGCCTGTTCGGCGACGAGGAACAGGCGGCGTTGGGGAAGAGCCGGCCTACCGCCCGCATGCCTGACTTTTCTTTCCATTATCGAAGAGATGCATGATGACTCTGTTGCTATTGATCATCCTGTTCGCGCTTGGCGCGATCTTCGTGCCGCGTCTGATCCCGGAAAGCCGAACTACCCGCAGCGGCAAGACGCTGTCGCTGGGCTGGCTCAGAACCGGCACGCGCTTTGCCTTGTCGCTCGCGGTGGTGTTCATGATTCTGGCGACCTCGTTCGTGATCGTCGATCAGGACAAGGTCGGTCATCTGAAACTGATCTACGGGCTCAAGCAATTGCCGCCCGGCCACATCATCGCCATGGATGGCGAGGCGGGTCCTCAGGCGGAGATTCTCGGTCCCGGCTTCCATTTCAAACCGCTGCTGAACCTGTTGTACGAAGTTGAGCAGCAAGCGGTGACGGTCATTCCAGATGGTCGCTACGGCTACCTCGTCGCTCGTGACGGCCTGCCGCTGCGGGCGGATCAGTTTCTGGCCGATGCCTGGCCCGACGAACAGAAAATGCTCGACGCTCACTATTTCCTGACCGAGGGGCGAGGTCAGAAGGGGCCGCAACTGACGGTGTTGAAGCCGGGTCGTTATCGACTGAATCAGTACCTGTTCGATGTCTACGTCAAGGAAGATCTGTTTCGAGCCACTTCGGTTCCCGCCGGTTTCGTGGCGGTGATCAAGTCGAACGTGCAGCAGAAACCGGATGACGCGTGCCAGCCAGTGCGCGACGAGCGTGCCACCAAGCTGTCGATTCCGCTGGTGCCCAAGGGTTGTCGTGGGGTCTGGAACGAGCCGCTGTTGCCGGGCACCTATTATCTCAATCGACGCGCCTACGAGGTTTCGTTGGTGGATACCCGCATTCAGACCTGGCAGTACCAGGGTGGGTACGCCCGGCGGCGGATCAACCTGACCTTGAATCAGAACGGACAGATCGAGCAGACCGCCGAGCGGGAGGAGATCGTGACGCCACAAAGCGCTGCTGATAACGCCGTGCTGCTGCGGGTCGAGGGCTGGGAAATCCCGCAGGATCTGCGGGTGCTGGCCCAGGTCACGCCGGAAGACGCGCCGTTCGTGGTGGCCTCGGTGGGCGATTTACAGGCGGTCGAGGACAAGATCATCACCCCGACCGTGCGCAGTATCGTGCGTAACGTCACCGGGTCCACGTCGCCGCTTGCGGCCGGGCAGGACGGCGGCAATCTGCAAAGCGTGCGCCGGGTGCTGGATTTGCAGGACAAGCGGCCGCAGTTGGAGCAGGCGGTGCTGGACGCGCTGATTCCCGAGGCGCGCAACGCCGGCGTGTCGATCCGCGAGGTGCGCTTCGGCGATCCGGTCATCCCGCCGGAACTGCTACTGGCCCGCAAGCGTGAGCAATTGGCTCAGCAGATGATCACAACCTTCCAGAAGGAACAGCAAGCTCAGGAAGAGCGGATCAAGACCGAAAAGGCGCGTGCCACCGCCGAACAGCAACCGGAATTGGTACGAGCGGAAATCCAGGTCGAGGTGGCCCGGCAGGATCGCACGGCGGCGCAATTGCGCGGCGAGGGCGAGAAGCTACGCTTGCAGGAAATCGCCACCGGCCAACAGGTCCAGGCCAATGTGCTGGGCCGGGAGTTGACCTACCAATTGGCGATGGTCAAGGAAGTGCTGGCGTTTATCGCCGCCAATCCCGACGCGGTCAAGGTGCCGAGTGTGCTGGTGGAGGGCAGCGAGTCCGGTGCTTCGCTGCCGGCGGCGGCGGCCATCTTCGGCTTTCTCGGTAACAGCACGGTGGCGCGAGGTTTGGGGCAGACCGCCGGTACGCCACCCACCGCGCCGGTCAGTCCCAAGGCGCCTTGAGCAGCGCGCCTATTCACCCGTTCCGGCCACGGTTCCCGGAACGGGTGCCGACTTGTCCATAATGATCATGCCCTTCGAGTGATCAAGGATTTGTCAAGGATGGTCGAACGCGGCTAAGCTGAAGTCATGGCAAACTTTCTTGGCGAATTCGAATGCAAGCTCGATTCCAAGGGGCGGATCGCGTTGCCGGCCGCGCTGAGAAAACAGTTGCCGCCCGAGGCCGAGGGGCGTTTGGTGGTCAATCGCGGTTTCGAACAACACTTGGTGCTGTACCCGCTGCCGGAATGGCGGCGGGTGACCGCCGAACTCGACGGCCTCAACTTGTACGTCAAGAAGCACCGCGAGTTCGTCCGGTATTTCCATCGCGGCGCGACCGAACTGGAGCTGGACGGCAGCGGTCGCCTGTTGTTGCCTCGGCGGCTGCTGGACTATGCTGGCATCCTCGACGCCGTGATCCTGCTGGCCTACGCCCATCGGATCGAGTGTTGGGACCCGACCCTGTACGACCAGTTGCTGTCGAACGAACCGGCCGATTTCGCCGGCTTGGCCGAGGAAATCATGGGTCCGGCGAATCGTCCCGAACCGGACGAGGATCGGGTTCCTTCTTTCCGGGATTTCCCGCCGGCACCGCCCAATTCGCGCCATTGATCCGAAGCGCCGCCTCCGCATGTTTTTATCCGGTCGTTTCCTCGGTGGGCGGTAGGGGCCGCAGCCGACGCCAGGCCACTTTTTCCAATTCCACCAGCAGGAAGACCGCCAAGCCGGCCAGGGTGACGATGCCCCAGTCGACGGCGCTGATCGACGCGGTGCCCAGCAGCCGTTGCACCGGGGGGGAAATAAGTGAAGGCCAGTTGCAATGCCAGCAGGATGCCGACGGTGAGCAGCACCGCGCGGCTGCCCAGCAGGCCCCGGCGCGACAGCGAGGAATCGAACATGAAGCGGCTGTTGAACAAGTAACAGATCTCGCCTATCACCAGCGCGTTGACCGCCACGGTACGCGCCGCCTCGTGAGAGACGCCTTGCGCGGTCTGCCACAGAAACAGGCTCAGCGGGGCGATCACCAGCAGCACCGACACCAGGGCGATCCGCCATAGCATGAAACCGTTCACCAGCGGTTCACCGGGGTCGCGCGGGCGGCGTCGCATGACGTTCGCCTCGGCCGGTTCGAAGGCCAGCGACAGCGATAGCGTGACCGCCGTCACCATGTTCACCCACAATACCTGCACTGGGGTGAGCGGCAGGGCCGTGCCGAATAGGATGGCGGCGATGATCACCAGCGCCTCGGCACCGTTGGTCGGCAAGGTAAACAGCAGGGCTTTGCGCAGATTGTCGTACACCGTGCGGCCTTCCTCCACCGCATGGGTGATGGAGGCGAAATTATCGTCGGCCAGTACCATTTCCGCTGCTTCCTTGGCCGCTTCGGTGCCTTTCATCCCCATCGCCACCCCGACATCGGCGCGCTTGAGCGCTGGGGCGTCGTTGACCCCGTCGCCGGTCATCGCCACCACTTGGCGGTTGTCCTGAAGGGCCGCGACCAGCCGCAGTTTGTGCTCGGGGCTGGCGCGGGCATACACGTCGGTGTCCAGAACCACCGCCCGCAGCGCCGCGTCGTCCAGCGCTTCCAGCTCCGGTCCGGCCAACACTCGTCGATTGTCGCCGATGCCAAGCTGGGCGGCGATGGCTTGCGCCGTGGCGCCATGGTCGCCGGTGATCATCTTGACCCGGATGCCGGCCTGTTGAGCGAGTCGTACCGCTCGGATCGCCGCCTCGCGCGGTGGGTCGCTGATGCCAAGCAGACCCAGCAGCGTCAGACCAGCCTCGACGTCGGCGAAGGTCAGCTCGTGCTGGGTCTTGGGGACCGGCCGGTAGGCGACCGCCAACACGCGTTGACCTTGCGCCGCCAAGGCTTCGAGTTGTTCATGCCAATATGCCGGGCGCAAGGGGCATGGACCGTCGGGATGCCGTTCGTCCGCGCACATCGCCAGCACCCGTTCCGGTGCTCCTTTGACGTGGATCACATGCTCGCCGTGATGATCGTGGTGCAGAGTGGCCATGAAACGGTGTTCGGATTCGAAGGGAATGCTGTCCAGACGGCGGAACCGGGCTTGCTCGGCCACCGGGTCGAGGCCGGATTTCAGTGCCAGGGCCAGCAGCGCGCCCTCGGTGGGGTCGCCGTCCATGCACCATTCGCCATCGCGCTCGCGCAGATTGGCGTCGTTGCACAGGCGCACGGCACGGGCGATGGCCGGCAAGTCGACGGCCTCTTCCGGCATGATCGGTTCGCCACCGACGCTGAACCCACCGATCGGCGCGTAGCCGACACCGCTGACTTCGAAAATCCGGTCGGCGGTGACGACACGCTGCACGGTCATTTCGTTACGGGTCAAGGTGCCGGTCTTGTCCGAACAGATGACGGTCACCGACCCCAGGGTTTCCACCGCTGGCAGTCGGCGAATGATGGCGTTGCGCGTTGCCATGCGCTGGACGCCGATGGCCAGGATGATGGTCATGATCGCCGGCAATCCCTCGGGAATCGCCGCTACCGCCAGCGCCACCGCCGCCATGAACATGTCGTCCATGGTTTGGCCGCGCCAGAGCACCCCGATGGCGAAGGTAGCGCCGGCCACCACCAGGATGGCGAGGCTCAGCCAGCGGCCGAATTGCGCCACCTGCCGCAGCAGGGGCGTGGCGATGGCCTCGACCTGCTCCAGCAGGATGCTGATCCGGCCGATCTCGGTCTGTTCGCCGGTGGCCACCACCACGCCCAAGCCTTGACCGTAGCTGACCAGGGTGCCGGAATACGCCATGCTCCGGCGATCGCCGAGTGCCGCCTCGGCTGGGACGGGAGCCGTGGTTTTGTGCACCGCCTCGGCCTCGCCGGTCAGCACCGCTTCCTGAATCCGCAGATTTCTGGCCTCGACCAGCCGTAGGTCGGCGGGCACCTTATCACCCGATTGCAGCAGCACCCAGTCGCCGGGCACCAATGCCTCGGCCGGGATTTCCCGGCGTTGCTCGTCGCGCAGCACCATGGCGTGCGGCGACAGCATCTTGCGGATGGCTGCCATGGCCGATTCGGCCTTGCCTTCCTGCACGAAGCCGACGATGGCATTGATCAGGACCACGCCCAGAATCACGGCGGTGTCGATGCCATGGCCTAGCGCGCCGGTGATCGCGGCCGAAACCAGTAGCAGGTAGATCAATACGTTGTGGAATTGCAGCAGGAAGCGCATGAACGGTCCGCGTCGCTGCGGGGGGCGTAGCCGGTTGGGACCGTATGTGTCCAGCCGTCGGGTGGCTTCCTCTTCGCTCAGGCCGCCGAGCACGGTGTCCAGTTCGCGTAGAACCTGATCGGGGGCCAGTGTGTGCCAAGGTGGAGATGGGGGGGCNGGAGGGCATGTTCATGGTCTGATGTCATCGCATTTTAAGGGTCGCTGTTTATGCTGACGGCGAACGCTGACTTTTCCCTGATTGGAATCGTGATTTGTCGCCCCGGTTCGGCCGGTGGTTTGGCGGAGCTCCGCGAGGCGGGTGATGGTTCATACCTTGGCATAGCTATTTTGTATGGCTTTGTTAGCGATAATTAATTTTACTAAATAAGTAAGCGCTAATATTCTAACCATGTGAATTCTCTAGGGGATTTGCAACATTGATTCTGCTAACCGAGGAACATCCCATGGAAACCATGACTCCCGTGAAAGAGACCGTTGGTCTACCCCGTTTGAACGAGCGTGCTCCCGAGTTCGAGGCGCCCACCACCCATGGCGTTCGCAAGCTAGCCGACTATCAGGGCAAATGGCTGGTGCTGTTTTCCCATCCGGCCGATTTTACCCCGGTATGCACCACCGAATTCATGGCCTTCGCCAAGGCTCAGGATTCGTTCGCCGAACTGAATTGCGAGTTGTTGGGCCTGTCCATTGATAGCCACTACTCGCATGTGGCCTGGATGCGCAACATTCAGGAGAAGTTCGGTGTCGAAATCAAGTTCCCGATCATCGCCGATCTGTCGATGGCCGTGGCTCGGGCCTATGGCATGATTCATCCGGGCGCGGCCGATACTTCCGCCGTGCGTGCCACCTTCATCATCGATCCCAACGGCGTCCTGCGTGCCATGGTTTATTATCCGATGAGCAACGGCCGTTCCATCGCCGAGTTCCTACGTCTGGTCCAGGCGTTGCAGACCTCCGATGCCAACAAGGTCGCCACCCCCGAAGGTTGGCAACCGGGCGACAAGGTCATCGTACCGCCGCCGGCCACCGCCGAGGAAGCGCAGGCGCGGGTCAGTCAGGGCGAGTACGAATGTACTGACTGGTATTTCTGCAAGAAATCGCTGTAAGTCGGGACGAGGCGTCGGAACGGATAGTCAGGGCGATCGCTTGCCTATACTGACCGAGTCGCGCGTTTGATCGATTCCGAAATGAACGAGGCCCCGTGGCTTGACGCTGCGGGGCTTTATTCGGTAGTTGTGACACGAGTATCGCCCGCCTCAGCGTCTTGATACAACGAGGGACACGATTGTTGGGGGCAGTCCGCTAGGGAGGAATGCAGATGTTGCCGTGGGTTGGGCTTGGTCCGCTAAAAGTCGAGTTGGAAAAAGGTTTGCTGAGGTCGATTGCCCATTTCTCGTCGCGCCAGTGACTGGGGATGATGCTACCTGAACAGTGGTCATTGCTGGTCGTGTAACCAGGACCGCCATCGTTCAATCCCAGTTTTTCGACTCCCCATTTGACGATATTGAACCACAAATGGGGACCCGGACAGACTTTGCCGCAGGACTGACGGTGCGCGAAGATGTTTTGAATCTTATGCCGGTCTCGAAAGTATTTCACCAAGGCGCGGCCGGCGACGATTTGATCGACCGTGGGGCCGTCCTGCTTGGAACGAGGAGTGGGGTAGGTGTCGCTCCACCATAGATATTGACCATTTTTCTGCTGTTTGTACGGGTAGTTACCTTCAAACTCCACCGCAATGGAACGACAGTTGAAATCATGGGAAGCGAAGAGGTATTCGCTTTCGTCGTGGAGGTGGAGGACGGTACCGCTGCGAAGCACCGCAAAGTGTGCGTTGACACCGTCGAACCGGGTTTCGTCGCTATTGCGGGCCAGTTCCATGATGTGGATGGTGACGGTGTCGATCTTGGATCGATCACAGCCGCGACCAGCACTGGTATTGCTTTTGTCTTGCTGTTTTCCAATAGGATTTGATTTTTACTGGGTCGCGGCGATCCACGTAGCGCGTACTGGAATTACCGTATCTTGGCAGTACGAGTTTGGGATGATAAAGCACCATATAGCTCAGTGCGTATGATGACATTTGTACTGCCCCAAAAAAGACTTCCGATAGTTAAGAGAGTATAGCGGCCACCTCGTCGGCCAAAACGGTGGCGGGCGGACGATACTCCAAATGGCTGTGCAACCGGCGCTCGTTATACCAATACTGGAATCCAGGTAACAGGGTCTTGAGATCAGCCCAGGGTACTGACCTCGTGACGAAAAGACGAATTCGTGCGTTGAAGGTGCGGTTCAAGCGCTCCAGGATGCCCATGCCCGCCGACCG
>NZ_SPMZ01000046.1 GCF_012939995.1 Candidatus Competibacter phosphatis
GATTCATGCGATCTGGGACGCGCACCAGCCCGGCGGCGGGGCGCTGGAAGCGGTGGATCTCGCCAGGGCCGAAGCTGTTCTGGTCTGGCGGCACGGCGGCGCGGTGCGCCAGCGATCACCGGACCCAGGGGAATCCGCGTTGCTAGCCGCGTTCGCCCTGGAATGCCCGTTGGCCGAAGCGGCGGAAATGGCAGCGGCGCGCGACCCGGACTTCGATCTGAGCGCCGTGCTGGCCCGCTTGCTAACCGATGGCGTGCTGACCTATCCCACCTGAGGAGATGACGACGATGCTGCTTGCCGAAACGATGAACACCGCCCGCCCGCGCCCGCTGGCCGGGTATTTCGCACTGGGCCGCCTGCTGGAACATCTGGCGCCGCTGACCGATCTGTTGCTGCGTCTGGCGGTGTTCCGAATATTTTTCTGGTCCGGCCTGGCTAAGCTCGACGACTGGTCGAGCACCCTGTTGCTGTTCGAGAACGAATACAACGTACCGCTGCTGCCGCATGCCCTGGCGGCGGCGCTGGCGGCCAGCGCCGAACTGGGAGCATCGCTGCTGGTGCTGATCGGTTTGCTGACCCGACTGGCAGCCCTGCCGCTACTGGGAATCGCGCTGGTGATCCAATTCGTACTGGGCGCGGCCGATCCGGCCTATAATCAGCTCCAACATTACCTGTGGATGGTGCTGCTGCTGACGCTGATCGCTCGCGGTCCCGGCGCCTGGTCGCTGGACGCCTGGCTGGAACGGCGTTCCACCCCGGCCTAGGGCGGGCGATGGAGCAACGGTCATGATCGCGGTTTGCGCTCGACCCCTGGTGTTCGCCGCCCCGCGCGCCACAGGTTCGTTCCAACCTGTCCGAGCGTCCATCATGACCTCCCACGACTCATTGGCCGACTTGTTGGCCCGCTGTGCCCTGCACGACCGCCGGGCCTTCGAAGCGCTGTACCGACAAGCGGCGCCGGTGCTGCACGGCCTGCTGCTGAAATTGACCCACGACCGCGAATTGGCGGCCGATATCCTGCAGGAAGGCTTCGTGCGCATCTGGCAGCGGGCCGCCGACTATCGGCCCCTGCTCGGTCAGCCGCTGACCTGGATGGGCACCATCGTGCGCCGTCTGGCCATCGACCGACTGCGACGCGGCGATTATCGCCACCGCGCGGAACTGGACGACGACGGCTGGGCGTCGGTCG
The DNA here is from genome assembly GCF_012939995.1 of Candidatus Competibacter phosphatis. Taxonomy (GTDB): domain Bacteria; phylum Pseudomonadota; class Gammaproteobacteria; order Competibacterales; family Competibacteraceae; genus Competibacter; species Competibacter phosphatis. The sequence goes on from NZ_SPMZ01000046.1 coordinate 1,190, forward strand.
CCGCCGACGGACCGGGACCCGAGGAGCAAGTACATGCCGAACACGGCGACGCGGCGCTGGTTCGCTGTCTGGAAACCCTGGATCCGGAACCGCGCCGCGCGGTGGTCCTGGCCTACTATGAGGGTTTGACCCACGATCTGATCGCCCGACGGCTGGAACGGCCGTTGGGCACGGTCAAGGCGTGGGTCCGGCGCAGCCTGCAACGCTTGAAAACCTGTCTGGGGGAACCATGAACGTTCACTACCCCCCGCTGAGCGACCATCTGGCCGCCGAATACGTCCTGGGTACCTTGCACGGCCCGGCCCGCCGCCGTTTCGAAAAGCTGCTGCCGGCGCATCCGGCGCTGCGACGGGCCGTGGCCGAGTGGGAACGGCGCTTGGACCGGCTGGCCCCCGCCAGCGTGCCCGTCCCGCCGCCGCCGGCGGTCTGGAAGGATTTGGAGCGGCGATTGTTCCCGGTCGAACCGTCCCGCCGCTGGTGGGATAGCCTGACGTTCTGGCGCGGTCTGGCCGCGGCTGGCGTGCTGGCGGCGGTCATCGCCGTGGCGCCGCGGCTGGCATTGCCACCGGGGGAAGCGGACATGAACTTCGCCGCCATCCGTGGCAAGCAGCGAGAACTGCTGTGGACCGTGGCGCTGACCGATGACGCTCGACTGTTGCACGTCAGCAACCTGCGGCCGATGGCGATGCCGCCCGACCAGCGCTGTTTCCTGTGGCTGAAAGCCGGCGACCGGCCTCCGGTCATGCTGGGCGCGTTGCCGGACGATGGCGGTGTCCGCACCTTGAACCTGCCCGAGGGTATGTCACGGCCGAGCCAGGGCGATCTATGGGTATCCATGCAGCCGGCCAGCGATCCGACTCCGCCCGCCCATCCCCTGTATCGAACGCGCTGGCAGGCGCTTTGAGGTGTTTTTCTGGCGATCCCTACTTGGGGGGCGGTTGAGCCGGGAAAACGGCGCCAGCGGCCTCCTGGGTGGCTTAACGGCGATGATTAACGCGAGGGAAACGGGGGCCGCGCGCTCGATCGCGTCGGACGAACGCCGATTTTCCCCATCGGTGCCCGCGCCGACGTGAGAGAACGCGTACTTTCCAAACCACCGATCCAGCTTCCAAACATCTACCTCCGGGGAGGTATCTCTTCGCGGCGGCCATCCCGACGAATGGGTTTTGGTATGGTAGAGCGGATTTCGTCCTTTCCTTGCCCGATCGAGGTATTCAGCGTGCCTGTTCCACCTGCTCCCATCGTTCCCGCCTCCGCGCCGTTGATGGACGGTTTTGGCCGTCGGGTGGACTACGCGCGATTTTCCGTGACCGACCGTTGCGACTTTCGCTGCGTCTACTGCATGAGCGAACGCATGACCTTTCTGCCTCGTGCCCGGATTCTGACTTTGGAGGAACTGGCGGCGCTGGGCCGGGCCTTTGTCGAACTGGGCGTGCGCAAGATCCGCATCACCGGCGGCGAACCGCTGGTACGGTGCAACGTACTGTGGCTATTTCAGGAATTGGGCCGGCTGCGCGAGCGCGGGCTGGCGGAACTGGTGCTGACCACCAACGGTTCGCAACTGGAGCGATTGGCGGCGGACCTCAAGGCGGCCGGCGTGGCGCGGCTCAACATCAGCCTGGATAGCCTGAAGCCGGAGCGCTTTCGCCGCATCACCCGGACCGGCGAGCTGGATGGGGTGCTGCGTGGCATCCGGGCCGCCCAGGCCGCCGGTTTTCAGCGACTCAAGCTGAACGCGGTCATCCTGAAACACCGCAACCACGACGAAGTGGTCGATCTGGTCCGCTTCGCCATCGACCAGGGCTTGGATATCAGCTTCATCGAGGAGATGCCGCTGGGTGAAATCGGCGATCACGATCGCGCGGAAATGTATTACTCCAGCGATGCCATCCGCGCCGATTTGGCGAAGGTGTTCTCTCTGACGCGGACCACCGAAAGTACCGGCGGTCCATCACGCTACTACCGTATACCGGGAATCGACAGCCGCATCGGTTTCATTTCCCCGCACAGCCATAATTTTTGTGGCGACTGTAACAGAGTGCGGGTTTCCGCCGAAGGTCGTCTGCTGCTCTGTCTCGGTCAAGAGCATTCAGTGGATTTGCGTCATGTGCTGCGCGCTCACCCCGGCGACCGCGAACGACTCAAGCAAGCCATCATCGCCGCCATGGCGATCAAGCCACTGGGCCATGACTTCCGACTCGGTGGTCAGCCAGTCATCCTGCGCCATATGAACCACACCGGCGGTTGAAAATCCGGGCGACAACTGTCGGTATCCGTTGATTCGAGACCAAGACCGCCATGGTTCGGCCCGCCGCACGGGTATTTTTGCTCCATCCGTTTTACGGGTTATCGGCGGCTGGGTAAGCCCCGACTTGGAAAATTGCATGCTGATCACCCATCGGTTTGAGTTAACCTTCTCCGCTGGATGAATTGAGCACCTTCAAAAAAAACTCGCCCGCAACGCCTTGACCTGGGCTCAAGCACGGTTTGCAGGTGCTTCCGAGATGGCTAGCCAATACAACGCGCTTTGCCGTCTTTCCATCCCATTCACACCATTAGGAGGAACCGATAGGTGGTCAGGAATTGCACGCCCATTATCGTCAACGGCGTCGAAATCGCCGACAGCGCCATTCATGCCGAAATGCGGCATCATCCCGCGCCATCGCCGGAAGCCGCCGAATATTCGGCAAAGCTGGCGCTGGTCGCCAAGGAATTGCTGCTACAAGAAGCGGCCCGACTGGAGATTGTCGGCGATGACGAAGAGGGGCGCATCGCGGCGCTGATCGAACGCGAGGTCAAGACTCCAGAGCCGGATGAAACCAGTTGCCGGCGTTTTTTCCGGGCCAACCATCAGCGTTTTCGCACCGGCGATCTGTTTGAGGTCTCGCATATCCTGTGCGCCGCGCCGCCCGACGACGCCATGGCCCGCGCCGAGGCTCGCGCCCGCGCCGAAAGCGCCCTCGGACAACTGGCGGACGACGGCGGGAATTTCGCGGAACTGGCCACGACACTGTCGGATTGCCCGTCCAAGCAAAACGGCGGTAGCCTTGGGCAAATCGGGTCGGGGCAGACGGTGCCCGAATTCGAACAGGCGTTGCTGGACATGCGGGAAGGCGAGATTTCCAGCCAGCCGCTGGAAAGCCGCTTCGGCTTTCACCTGATCCGCTTGCACCACAAGACCGAAGGGCAAACGCTGGCGTACGAAAAGGCCCGCGACCAAATTGCCGGCTATCTGCGCGAGAGCGCGCAGCGACAAGGGATCAGTCGGTATCTGTCGCTGCTGATAGGCCGCGCCGACATCGCGGGCATCGATCTGCTGGGCACGGATTCGCCGCTGGCGCGGTAGCGGCGCGGAAACGAGGATTTCCGGGGTGACCCACGTCAGCCGTTCGGTCCGGTGTCTGGATGGCGATGCTGCCCACCGTGACCGTGACCGTGACCGTGACCGTGACCGTGACCGTGACCGTGATCGTGATCGTGCGAGCCGGGAGGAAGCACGGCCAGAGAACCATCCAGATAGGCGGTGACCGCCCGATCCGGATCGGTTTCCGGGGTGACTATGCCCACGATGCCCTTATGAGCGAGCCGGTGGCTCAAGCCTTGGCCCATGCTGCCGGCGATCAGCACCTGTATCCCGTCCAGCGGATGCGGCGAGTGGGGCGAGCTGTCGTGAAAGGATTGTTCCCTGGGCAGTTCGAGTAACTCCTTGCGAACGATCTTGTCCTGCTCGGTTTCATAGATCCAGAACTTCCGGCATTTGCCGGCGTGTTCCGTGATCGTGCGCCGGTTCTGGCTGGCGACTGCGATTTTCATCTTGATTGCTCCTGGCAAGTGTTTCGGCCGGCGGCAAAACTCGCAACGATGCGACGGCGCCGGTCCGGTAAAATGAACCTTTGACTACCGGTCATCCCACCAATCGCCTTGTTCCGACGGCGAGCGGCGGTTGCCTGATGCCAAACAGATAAGGGGCGCGGGAGGCGCGGCGGACAACTGTATGAAACCGATTTCATTGCACGCGATCTGGCTGGGCGAAACTAAATGCCGACACTGCGCCGTGCGCGCTTCGGCGCTGTTCGCCGGGCTGGAGGAAATGGATTTCAGTCACATCCACCAGCCGATCAAGGATGTCATCCTCAGTCCGCAGCAGGCGCTGTATCGCATGCACGATCGAGGTAACACCTTGTTCACCTTGCGCGGCGGAGTGATGAAGCTGATGCAATACCTGCCCGACGGCAGCCAGCGTATCGTCCGTTTGCTGAAGGATAGCGACGCGCTCGGCCTGGAAGCGCTGGTCGGCCAGCCTTATCAGCATGACGCCATCGCCCTCACCGATTGCGAAATCTGCGCGATTCCCACCGGCGTGATCGAACAACTGGGCCGCGAGCGGCCCCGGTTGTACCAGGAACTGATGGCCCGCTGGCAGCAGGCGCTGGCCGAGGCCGACACCTGGCTGACCCAGTTCACCACCGGCACCGCCCGCCAGCGGGTGGCGCGGTTGCTGCTGCGCCTGTCCTGCGCCGAACAAGATAGCCCCCTGCCGCTGTTCGGGCGTGAGGACATGGGTGCGATGGTGGGACTGACCACCGAGACCGTTAGCCGCACCATCGCCGAACTGCGGCGGCAAGGGGTGCTGCGCGATCGCGGTTCCATCGTCGAAGGATGCGACCGCGAGGTCCTGCGTCGCATCGCCGACGGCGAGGAGTGAAGAGCCGCTTCAGTCATTGGCCGGGTCGTCGTCCAGACAGCCGCAGTGTTCCAGCCACAGGGCGTTGATGATGCCGAAGGAACAGGCCAGCAGCACGCCCAGAATCCAGGTGAAATACCACATAAATCCTCCGCTCAATACATGACCTTGTCGGCGGCGCGAACTTGCGCCACCGTCACCGTGCCGCGCAGCTTGCTGAACACCCAAGTGGTGTAGGCCAGCACGATCGGCAGGAAAACCACTGTGACGCCGAACATCCACTTGAGGGTGAGATGGCTGGAGGTGGCGTCCCAGACCATCAGGCTGCTGTTGGGGTCGGAACTGGACGGCATGATGAAGGGAAACAAACTAAAGCCGGCGGTCAGGATCACTCCAGCCAACACCAGCGAACTGGCGATGAAGCCCCGCCCCGGCTGTTGACGCTGACTGAACAGCCAAACCAGCGCCGCGCCGCCGAAGCCGGCGAGAGGTGCCAATAACATCCAGGGATGTTGGCCATACTGAGCCAGCCACGCGCCGCCATCTCGTACCACTGTCTTGGCCAGGGGATTGGACGGCGCGGCCACGCCGGCGAAGCTGTCTAGGCGATAACCGTCCACCCCGATGAGCAACCACAGTCCAGCCAGGGCAAAGGCGCCGACAAAAACCTTGACCGCCAAGGCCACCATTTGCCGTGCTCGTTGCTGGATTTCGCCCTCGGTGCGCAGTTGCAGATAGACCGCGCCGTGCATGACCAGCATCGACAAGCTCACCACGCCCGCCAGCAATCCGAACGGATTGAGCAGGCCGAAGAAGCCGCCGGTGTAGTACGCGCGCAAGTCGGCGTCGAAATGGAACGGTACGCCCCGCAGCAAATTGCCGAACGCGACCCCGAACACCAGCGCCGGCACCGCCCCGCCCACGAACAGTCCCCAATCCCAGAAGTTGCGCCAGCGCGGATCGGGCAATTTACTGCGATAGTCGAAGCCCACCGGCCGCAGAATCATGGCGAACAAGGTCAGGATCAAGGCGATAAAAAAGCCGGAAAAGGCGGTGGCGTACACCGGTGGCCAGGCGGCGAACACCGCGCCGCCGCCCAGAATGAACCACACTTGATTCCCTTCCCAGGTCGGGCCGACCACGTTGATGATGACCCGCCGTTCCTCGTCGTTGCGGCCCAGAAACGGTAACAAGGTACCGACTCCCAAATCGAAACCGTCAGTGATGGCGAATCCGATCAGCAGGATGCCGATGAACAACCACCAGATGACCCGCAAGGTTTCGTAGCTCAGCAGGAAAGCGAAAAACTCGGCCATGACGGTGCTCCTACAGCAGGGTGGCGGCGGTGTGAGGCGCGGCCGGCGCCAGGCTGCTACCGTTTTCGAAGTGATAGCGGCCGGTACCCAAGCTGCTGGGGCCGAGACGCGCGTACTTGATCATCAGGAACAGCTCGACGATCAGCAGCGCGCTGTAGAGCAGCACGAAACCGCTCATGCTGAAGGTCACCTGTCCGACGCTCAGGGTGGACGCCGACAGATGGGTCGGCAACATGCCGGACACCGTCCAGGGCTGGCGGCCGTATTCGGCGACGAACCACCCCAGCTCTGAGGACAGCCAAGGCAAGGGCAAGCTGAATACCGCTGCCCATAACAACCAGCGCTTGCGTCCCGCCTGTCGGCGCGCGCAGTAATAAAACGACAGCGCGAATAACAACAACATCCACATCCCGAACGCCACCATCAGGCGAAACCCCCAGAACAGCGGCGCCACTCTGGGAATGGTGTCGCGCGCCGCCTGCTTGATTTGCGCCTCGCTGGCATCGACCACTCGCGGCGTGTACTTCTTCAGCAGCAGGGCGTAGCCGAGATCGTTCCGCGTTTCCAGCAGCTTGGCGCGAGTCGCGTCATCGCGGACGCCGGCTCGCCACTGTTCCAGGGCGGCATAAGTGTCCATTCCCCGACGAATGCGCGTTTCGTTCTGGGCCATCAATTCCTTCAGGCCCAGCACCGGCGTATCCACCGACCGGGTGGCGATCAGACCCAGCAGGTAAGGAATCTGAAACTCGCGCTCGGTGGTCATGGTTTCGTCGTTCGGAAAACCGAACACGGTGAAGGCAGCGGGTGCCGGTTCGGTTTCCCACATCGCCTCAATCGCCGCCAGCTTGACTTTCTGCACGTCGCCCAGCTCGTAACCACTTTCGTCGCCTAGGGTAATGACCGACAAGGTCGAGGCCAGACCAAAAGCGGCGGCGATGGCGAAGGAGCGGCGAGCGAAGCTCAGATCGCGGCCCTTGAGCAAATACCAGGCGCTGATCGCCAGTACGAACACCGCCCCGGTCACGTAGCCGGCGGAGACGGTATGCACGAATTTCACCTGCGCCACCGGATTGAACAGCAGTTCGCTGAAACTGGTCATTTCCATGCGCATGGTTTCGGGATTGAACACCGTACCCACTGGATTCTGCATCCAGCCGTTGGCGATCAGGATCCACAGCGCCGACAGATTGGAACCCAAGGCCACCAGCCAGGTGACGACCAGGTGCTGCACCTTGCTCAAGCGATCCCAGCCGAAGAAAAATAGGCCGATGAAGGTGGATTCCAGGAAAAAAGCCATCAAACCCTCGATGGCCAGCGGCGTACCGAAGATATCGCCGACGTAATGCGAGTAGTAAGCCCAGTTGGTGCCGAACTGAAACTCCATGGTGATGCCGGTGGCCACGCCCAGCGCGAAATTGATGCCGAACAGCTTGCCCCAGAACCGCACCATGTCCTTGTACACCGTCTTGCCGGTCATCACGTAGACCGACTCCATGATCGCCAGCAGGAAGGACAGCCCCAGCGTCAGCGGCACGAATAAAAAAGTGATACATCGCGGTCAGCGCGAACTGCAGCCGCGACAGTTCGATCAGGGTTTCGGAGATCACGATGCTTGACCTTGCGTGGTGGAAACGGACGGCGCGACCACGCCCAGCAGGTGGCGTGCCTGTTCCTCCGGCCCCTTGGCCGGCGGTGTGCTGAAGAATGCGATTTTGAGGAATGCGAGCAGAATGATCTTGATCAGCACTAAAATGATGATCTCCCGTCGCAGGGCGCTGGCGGACAATGCGTCGAACATGATGTCAATCCACTGAAAGTGAGTGTTCGATAGCCTGTCACCGTCCTGGAGCCAGCCGCCATGCGGATTCTCAATATCGAGCCGGGAAATGCCACCCGCCGCCCCCACCCGCGAGATCTTGTTTCATGTTCCCCACCGACACCCGTGGCGATCGCGATCGCCTGCTGACGCTGGCCGAGGCCATCGCCGCCGCTCTGGATGCCGTGCGCCCGGTCCGCGAGACCGAGACCGTGCCGTTGCTGGAGGCCTACGGCCGGGTGTTGGCCGCCGACCTGTCGGCTCGCCTCGACGTGCCTCCGCACGATAACTCGGCGATGGACGGTTTCGCGTTGTATCGGGCCGATCTGCAAGCCGATGGACCGACTCGCTTGCCGGTGATCGGTCAGGCGTTGGCGGGGCATCCGTATGCCGGCGTCGTTCCGCGCGGCGTGGCGGTGCGCATCACCACCGGCGCCGTGCTTCCAACCGGACCGGATACCGTGATCATGCAGGAACAGTGCGCGATCGCGCCGGATGAAAGTGAAATCGTCATCGAACCGAAAGCCGCCGCCCGGCTCAAGCCGGGCGAGAATATCCGCCGTCGCGGCGAGGATGTGCAATCGGGAACGGTGCTGCTACCGGGTGGGTCGCGGTTGCGTCCGCAGGAGGTGTCGCTGGCGGCGGGACAAGGTATCGCCGCGCTGACGGTGCGGCGCCGGCCGCGAGTGGCGGTGGCGTCCACTGGCGACGAGCTGTACGAACCGGACGTGGAGTTGCCGCCGGGCGCGATCCATGAATCGAACCGCTATCTCTTGATCGGCCTGTTGCGGCGGCTGGGTTGCGCGGTGAGCGACTTGGGTATCCTACGCGACCGGCGCGATACGATGCTGCCGGTGCTACGGGACGCGGCGGCGGCGCACGACGTGTTGCTGACCTCGGGCGGGGTGTCGGTGGGCACGGCCGATCTGGTCAAGGACGTGATCGCCGAACTGGGGACCGTCGAGTTCTGGCGGTTGGCGGTCAAGCCGGGCAAGCCGGTGACCTTCGGGCGGATTCAAGACTGTCTGGTGCTGGGCCTGCCGGGCAATCCGGTGTCGGTCATGGTGTCCTTCCTGATGTTTGCCCGGCCGCTGCTGTTGAAGCTGATGGGCGCGCGGCCGGTCGACGCGGCGCGGTTGCGGGTCCGCGCGGATTTCCAGTTCCGCCGCAAGCCGGGCCGGCGCGAATGGTTGCGGGCACGGTTGCGATTCGATTCCGACCAGGCGCTCCTGGCCAGCATCTACCACACCAACAGCTCCGGGGCGCTGTCGTCGCTGTGCTGGGCCGACGGGTTGATCGAATTACCGGAAGATTGTGCCGGAGTGGCGCCCGGCGATACGGTGGACTACCTGCCGTTCAGCGGCTTGGGTGTGGAGTAGCGGTCAGGGACTTTTGAGATGCCCGACATACGCCACCTGATGCGAACCGGGGATGTCGCTGGGCGCGCTCACCGTCGGCGACTTGAAGGTGATCGGTGCGTTGGCCTTCTTGAACGCCATCAATACCAACTCCGAGCAGAAAAACGAGGATTCGGGCGAAATGGTGTTGATCGCCTCGCCAATGTCCTGAATGACAGCCAGTGGGATGGACAGGACGTGCAAGGCCATGCCGCCGATCGTGTATTTGGACGCCCCGGTGACGCCCGCGTAGTCGTACTTCTTGCCGACCTGGCCGGAGGCATAGGTGACGATGACCTTGGTCTGGGCGTCGTTCAGATTCTTGCGTCGATATACCACCGCCAGCGTATCGTCGCGCAGGGCGGCGCTGAGCGGCTGTTTGACCACGCCCTCGCCGATCGCCTCGATGACCTGGCCGTCGCCGATGTACAAGGCGGCGTGGCTGTACTTGGAGACCGAGCCGGCGCGGATGACCGCCGAGACGGCGCCGCTGCCGGTGGAAACGATGATGTCGGCGGCTTTCATGTCCGCTTCGGTGATTTGTGCCATGGTGGGGTCTCCTTTGCGGATTGGGACGTAACGACGGTTATTTTCCGGTCCAGCAATACCAATCGATCCGTTGCGCCAATATCGGTCGGCTGCCGCGCACCCGCAACTCGACGAAGCGGCGGTTCTTGAAGAAACCGGCACTCTCCTCGGGTTGGGCCAGCCCGAAACCGATCGAGGCGCCGATGCTGATGGGCACCAGGGAATGACGTTGGCCGGTCTGGTCGGTCAGCTCCACTTCGATGTCGATGCTCGACCCGTCGCGTAGCAGCAGCGGCCCGGCGAAGGGTTTCACCCAGTCGCGGACGCCGTCCAGCCGCATCAGGATCTTTTGCCCGGTGCGCCGTACTTCGAGCGGGGGAGCAACCGGCAGCACGGTCCACGCCGGTCCGAGCATCACCGACTCGGCGACGGTGCGGGTGACGGCGTTGTCGATACCGCCGCACGCCAGCAGCCCGTACAGCGACAATAGGGCAAACAACCCTGGGTGGTATTTCCTGAAGACGCTCATCATTTCCCTCTCGCGGTGGCTTTGTGGAAACGGCGCGATGCCAGCAGGATCAGGATGTAAAAAAAAAGCGGCGAGCACCGGTTTCCGATGAACTCGCCGCCCCCCCGGGAAAATCGATCAGGGATTGACGCGGATGCGATAAATCCCACCGATGTTGTTGCTGCCGTTGTTGCCGCCGCAGCCGTATTCACTGTAGATCCGCACTTGGGTCGGGCCGTTCATGGCGTGCAGCGCCGCGTTGATCAGGATCGGATCGGCGGTCGTGCCGTAATAATACCCATTGGATTTGGCACTCTTCCGCAAGTAGATGTAACTGGGCGATCCCTCGGTGTATGCGGACACTTGGATCACATGACCATAGCAACTGTTGCCTTGCGAGTTCACCGTATTGGTTTCGACGCCGTTGACGCTGTTGTCGTCGTCCTCTTCGGCATGTACCCAGGTGGCGTTCAGGCTCAGGGCGGCGACGGTGGCGGCGGTCAGGCAAAAGGTTTTCAGGTTCATGGTGATGGTGCCCTCTATAAAGTATTTACCGTTGATCTGTCGGTTGACGATCACGATAAAGCGTGTTTCATGCCAATACTCCTATTAGTATGATAAATAAAAATATTTTAATGAAATTCGCCTGACTTGGCCCAAGACTTCGCCCATGTGAACCGGTTCGGTATGATCCGATTTTGGGTCAGTATGATTGGTTTCCATGACATCATTACAGGTTCTCAATGCCTCGTTCCGATACAGGAGCTGTCTCCATGGATTATCACACTCTGGGTTCCAGCGAATTGCGAGTCTCGCGAGTTTGTCTCGGTACCATGACCTTCGGTCAGCAAAACAGTGAAGCGGAAGCGCATGCCCAACTCGACTGCGCCCGATCTCACGGCATCAACTTCATCGATACCGCCGAGATGTATCCGGTGCCGCCCCGGGCTGAAACTTGCAGCCGCACCGAAACCTTCATCGGCCGTTGGCTGAAGACCCAACCGCGCGATCAAGTCGTACTTGCCACCAAGGTGGCCGGGCCGTCGCGGGGGATGCGCTGGATTCGCTGTGGTCCCAAGAGCTTGGATCGAGCCAACATCCGCGCGGCGCTGGAAGGCAGCTTGAGCCGGTTGCAAACCGATTACGTCGATCTGTACCAGTTGCACTGGCCGGAGCGCAACGTGCCGATGTTCGGTCAATACCGGTTCGAGCCGTCGCACGAGCGGGATGGCACGCCGATCCTGGCGCAATTGGAAACCCTGGAAGAACTGGTGCAAGAAGGGAAAATCCGCTATGTCGGCCTATCCAACGAAACGCCCTGGGGTGTTTGTCAGTTTCTCAGATTGGCGGAAGAGCGCGGACTGCCCCGCGTGATCTCGATCCAGAACGCCTACAGTTTGCTGAATCGGGTTTACGAATCCGGGTTGGTGGAAATCGGCTATCGGGAACAGGTCGGGTTGCTGGCCTACTCGCCGCTGGCTTTCGGCCATCTCAGCGGCAAGTATCTGGACGATCCCCAGGCACCCGGCCGCATCAGCGAATTTCCCGCCTTCGGCCAACGCTACACCAAGGAAAACGTGCGGCCAGCGGTCGCGGCCTATGGCGATCTGGCGAGCCGCCATGGTCTGACGCCGGCGGCCATGGCGCTGGCCTTCGTCGCCAGCCGGGAATTTGTGGCCAGCACCATCATTGGCGCCACCACGCTCGAACAGCTCCGAGACAATATTGCCGCCTGCGCCACCGTGCTGTCGCCGGAGGTATTGGCCGGGATCGAGGCTCTCCATCTGCGTTATACCAATCCGGCTCCCTGAGCGGCGCTGGCCGGGAGGTCGGATGCTTTTTCCGAGGGAACTCGGTCGTTTTCCCGATGGTCGACGATGACGGATGCCGCCGCTTTCGGCAAAAATTCATCCGTCGGTACATACTTCATCCAAGTGTCCCCATGTTCCATGTGACGACTCGCTAAAGCGAATCCGGTCAACAAAAATCCAGTGATGGAGGTAAAAAAACATGCAACGGCTTGGTTCGCTGGCGACTTTTGGCCGAGCTGGCGGAGTGCTCGCCTTTTTCGGGTTCCTGTGCCCGACGTTGCTGGTCGCGACCGTCGCCCAAGCTCAAGAATGGCTTTATACCGTCCGCCCCGGCGATAACATCTGGAACATCACCGCCGATTATCTCAGCAGCATGAACTATTGGCCCAAGCTGCAGGCGCTCAACGGTGTCGCCGATCCCGAGCGACTGCCGCCGGGGATGAAACTGCGCGTTCCGGTCGCTTGGCTCAAGAAACAGCCCACGGCGGCCCGGGTCGTGAGCGCGCGGGGCAAGGTGGAAGCCACGCTGATTTTTTCCGGCCGTACCGTGGCGGTCGCCGTCGATCAGCCGCTGCAAAGCGGCGATGAAATTCGCACCGGTCCCGACGGCAGCGCTACCCTGGAGTTCGGCGACGGTTCCCAGCTTTTGCTGCAAGCCGACAGCCGGTTGACCCTGGACGCCCTGAGTAGCTATGGCGACGACACTCTCATCGTGGATACGCGTCTGCGCCTGCGACAAGGGCGCGCGGACAGCCAGGTCACGCCCCGCCGGATATCCAAGGCCCGCTACGAAATCTCGACGCCCGCCGCGACCACGGCGGTACGCGGCACCAATTTCCGGCTCGGCATGGATGCCGCCACCGGAGTGGCTCGGGTCGAGGTATTGGCGGGAGCGCTGGATTTCAGGGGCGAGCGCCGGTCCCGGAAGGTACCGAAAGGCTTTGGCGCGCTGGCCGAGACCGGTCGACCACCCGCCGCCACGGTCTCGTTGCTGAAAGCGCCGACACTTGCCGATCTGTCGCCGCAAGTGGAGCGCGTGCCGGTGCGGTTCAGCTTTCCGGAACTGAGCGGCGCGGCTGGCTACCGGACCCAGATCGCGACCGATACCCGGTTCGAAACCCTGCTGTTCGACGGGGTATCCCAGCAGCCGCAAGTGCGCGGCCCCGCGCTGCCGGATGGCGATTATGTGATGCGCGTGCGCGGGATCGACCCGCGAGGACTGGAAGGATACGACGCCTACCATTCGTTTCGCCTGCACGCCCGCCCCGAACCGCCGTTTCTGGCGCGACCTGGCCAGCAGGCCACCGTGCCCGAAAAGTTGCCGACCTTCGAGTGGACCGAATCGACGACGGCAACGGCCTATCATTTTCAACTGGCCGAAGACGAACGGTTTTCGAGCGTACTGCTCGATCTGCCGGATTATACCGGCACCCGTCTGATTCCCGACCGGTCGTTGGCACCCGGCGTTTATTACTGGCGGGTGGCGACCCGCGATGGCGCCGATCGGCAAGGACCGTTCAGCGACCCACAACGGTTCCGGCTGCTGCCGACTCCGGAGGTCGGGTCACCCGAAGCCGTCGAAGGCGAGCTGGTGTTTCGCTGGAGCGCCGCCCTGCCCGGCCAGCACTATCAGGTCCAATTAGCCAAGGACGCCCATTTCCAGGATATCGTGGTCGATCGGCAAGTCGATGAACCGCAGTTGGCCATTCCCTGGCCCGAGTCCGGCTTCAATTACTTGCGCATGCGCACCATCGATCCCGACGGCACCGCCGCGCCCTACGGCCCGACGCAAAGAATCGATCTGCCGCCCAAGAACTATTGGCCATTTACCCTGGGAGCCGTTCTCGTTCTGATCCTGGCTCTATGAACTCAAACCTCCAATTCTGCCCCGGACGGAGGTTCGAGCGATTTGGCTTGGCGCTGGCGTTGGCGGTTTTTGCCGTGGTTCTGTTGCACGGAAACTGGCTGTGGCGCTGGGATCGGCTGCTCTACGACTGGCAATTGGCGAGCGAGTCGCGCCCGCCGGCCGATGATATCGTCATCGTCGCCATCGACGAGCAGAGCCTGCGGGAACTAGGTCGTTGGCCCTGGTCACGGCGCATCCACGCCGATCTGGTCCGCAAGCTCACCGCCGCCGGCGCGCGGGCGATCGCGCTGGATATCGTCTTTGCCGAACCCTCCGCGAGCGACCCCGCCGCGGACGCCGATCTGGCGGCGGCGCTGACTGAGAGCGATCGCGTGGTATTGCCGGTACTGAACGAACAGACCCAGCTCGACGGTCAGTTGCTCGAAACCCTGCCGATCCCGATTCTGGCCTCCGCCGCCAGTGGCTTGGGGCATGTCGATGTGGATCTGGACTTGGATGGCATCGCCCGCTCTGTGTATCTGAAGGCCGGTCTGGGGTCGCCGCGCTGGTCGACGCTGGCGCTGGCGTTGCTGGAATCGGTCGATCCCGCCGCCGGCACGGCGCTTCCCGGCGAGCGGGCCGCGCCGGCCGAGGTTTCTTCCCCGTACGCTTGGGCGCGCGACTACCATGTCCTGATCCCGTTCGCCGGCCCGCCGGGTCATTTTCGGCACGTTTCCTATGTCGAGACGTTGCGCGGCATCCATGATCCAGCGATTTTTCGCGACCGATTCGTGCTGGTTGGCATGACCGCCGCCGGCCTCGGCGACATGCTCCCCACTCCGGTATCCGGCCTGACCCAGCCGATGTCCGGAGTGGAATTCAACGCCGATGTGCTCGACACCCTGCGGCGCGGTGTGGCGATCCAGCCGCTGGAACCGGTCTGGTCCACCTGGTTGACCATCGCTCTCGTACTGTCGTCGGTGGGTATATGCGCGGTGGGGCCGCCCCGCTGGAATCTGTCGCCGATCGGCTTGTCGATGGCGCTGACCTTGATCGTCAGTCTGGTCCTGCTGCACGTCGCGCACCGCTGGTTTCCGCCGACGCAGGTTCTGTTGGCGCAGGCGCTGAGCTATCCGCTCTGGAGTTGGCGGCGCCTGCGGCAGGCGGCGCGTTCCCTGTTCGTGGAACAGGAGCGGGCCCAGGCTGCCTTGCGCTCCATCGGCGATGCCGTCATCACCACCGATGCTGCGGGCATGGTGGAATATCTGAATCCGACCGCCGAAATTCTGCTCGGTCGCGCGCGGAACGAGGTGCTCGGCCACCCGCTGGGCGCGATCTTCCGCATCCTCGATGAATCGGAGTACAAGGCCGGGGTCGATCTCGCCGCTTGGTGTTTGGAAAAAAAAGCAAACGATCAAGTTACCCGAACACAGCCTCCTGGTCGGGCACACCGGGCGAGAGTACGCCATTCGTGCCTCCGCCGCCCCGATTCGCGACGAGCAAGGCCAGATGCTGGGGGTGGTGCTCGCCATCAGCGACCTCAGCGAAGCGCGCCGCCTGACCGAGCAGATGGCGTATCAGGCAACTCACGACTCGCTGACCGGACTGCCTAACCGCAACTTGTTGCGAGATCGGCTCCAGCATGCCATCGCCCACGCTCGGCGCACCACCCAAGGTTTTGCGCTGGTGGTGGTGGACCTGGATCACTTCAAGAAGGTGAACGAAAGTCTGGGTCACACGGTGGGCGATAAACTGCTGCAGTGCGTGGCGACCCGGCTGCGGAGTTGCGGACTCAAGGCGGACACCCTCGCGCGCCTGGGCGGCGATGAGTTCGTGATGGTGCTGGAAGATTTGCAGCAGGAAGATTGGGTGATTCTGTTCGCGCGAAGCGTCCTGACCTTCCTCGAATCGCCCTTCCTGCTGGAAGAGCGGGAGTATTTCATCACCGCCAGCATCGGCATCTGTTTGTTTCCCCGAGATGGCGAGGACGCGGAAACGCTCTTGAAGAACGCCGATTCGGCCCTGTATCGGGCCAAGGAGAAAGGCCATGGTACCGTGCAATGCTATGCCCAGGACATGCATGTCCGTGCCGTGGAACGATTGCGGATGGAGGGAAACCTGCGCCACGCCCTGGAGCGCCAGGAGTTCGAACTGCACTACCAGCCGCAACTGGACTTGCGACGGCGGCGCATTATCGGCGTCGAGGCTTTGCTACGTTGGCGCGATGCCCAGCGCGAACTGATACCGCCGATCGATTTCATCCCGCTGGCCGAGGAAACCGGTCTGATCGAAATGATCGGCGAATGGGTACTGCGCACCGCCTGCGAGCAGGCCAAGGCATGGCAACGGGAAGGAC
>NZ_SPMZ01000047.1 GCF_012939995.1 Candidatus Competibacter phosphatis
GGTGGCTTTTTCCGGCTCGATTGCCAAACAGGGCGAGATGGTCGCCGTGGTGACCGGCACCGGCGCCAACACCTTTTTCGGCCGCACCGCCAAGCTGGTGGAAACGGCCGGCGCCAAGTCGCATTTGCAGGAATCGGTCCTACAAATCGGCAACTTCCTGATTTTCTTCGCGCTGACGCTGATCGTGGTGTTGTCGGCGGTGGAGTTGTACTGGGGCACCTCGTTCATCCACCTGCTCAAGCTGGCGCTGATCCTGCTGGTGGCGTCGATTCCGGTGGCGATGCCGGCGGTACTGTCGGTCACCATGGCGCTGGGCGCCTTGAAACTCTCCAAACTCAAGGCCATCGTCTCGCGCATGGAAGCCATCGAGGAAATGGCGGGCGTCGATATCCTCTGCTCGGACAAGACCGGCACCTTGACCCAGAACCGGCTGACCCTGGGTGAGGCGCAACCCTTTGGCGTCACCGCGTCAGAGCTGATTCTGGCCGGGGCGTTGGCCTCCAAGGCGGAAAACAACGACGCCATCGACTTGGCGGTGATCGGCGGGCTTGGGGATGCCAGCGCCCTGAAATCCTACCGGCAGATCCAGTTCGCGCCGTTCGATCCGGTCGGCAAACGCACCGAAGCCACTGTCCAAGATGGCGGCGGTCAGACCTTCAAGGTCACCAAGGGCGCGCCGCAGGTGGTGATGCAACTGTGTCAGGTGGATCGCGAGACGCAGGCGCTGGCCGATCGGGCGGTGGATGAATTCGCCGCCAAGGGTTTTCGCACCCTGGGCGTGGCCCGCACCGACGCGGGCGGGAAATGGGTGTTTCTGGGTATCTTGCCGCTATTCGATCCACCCCGCGAAGACTCTGCGTCGACCATCGCCGAAGCCGGCCGCTACGGCATCGCGGTCAAGATGGTCACCGGCGACAACATCGCCATCGCCAAGCAGATTTCCGGGCAGTTGGGCATCGGCACCAACATCCGGGCGGCCGAGGCGCTGTTCGCTGGGGGCGTGGCGCATGGGGTGTTGCCAGCGACGGCGGTCCATCAGATCGAGGAAGCCGATGGCTTTGCCCAGGTGTTTCCCGAGCACAAGTACGGCATCGTCAAGGCCTTGCAGCAGGGTAGCCACATCGTGGCGATGACTGGCGACGGGGTTAACGACGCTCCGGCGCTCAAGCAGGCCGATGTCGGCATTGCGGTATCCGGCGCCACCGACGCCGCGCGAGCCGCCGCCGCCTTGGTGCTGACCGCGCCCGGTTTGTCGGTAATCACCCACGCGGTGGAGGAATCGCGCCGCATTTTCGAGCGGATGATGAGCTACATCATCTACCGCATCGCCATGAGCATCGACATCATGGTGTTCGTGGTGCTGGCTAGCATCGTGTTCGGCTTTTTCCCGCTGACCGCGATCATGCTGGTGGCGCTGGCGCTGCTGGACGACGTACCGATCATGACCATTGCCTACGACCGCACCGAACCCGATCCCATGCCGGTGCGCTGGAATCGGGAACGCACCTTTGCGGTGTCGATCACCCTGGGCGTACTGGCGGTGGCGCAAAGCTTCGGCCTGCTGGCTCTGGGCATGGATGTCCTGCACCTGGACGCAGCCCACCTGCAAACCATGATGTTCCTGCAATTGCTGGTCGGCGGGCATCTGCTGTTGCTGCTGACTCGCACCAAGAAGGCATTCTGGGCACGGCCACACCCTTCCTGGCAGTTGCTGGGGGCGGTGGTCGGCACCCAGATCTTCGCGGTGCTGATGTGCGGCTTCGGTTGGTTGGTGCCGGTGCTGCCCTGGGATCTGATCGGCTGGGTCTGGGTGTACAACCTGGTTTGGATGGTGGTGCAGGATGGGATCAAGCTGGTGGTTTATCGCGTGATCGATCACCGTTTCCAGCACCGGCAGGTCTTTGCGACTCATGCCGGCGCGTTCCTTCAACACGCAAATACCTCGGTACAGCCGGGGACCGAGTAGGCATCGTGTTCCGAACCACAAGCCCGAGTCGCCAAGGCGGGGCCGGCGGTTTTGGCGCGGGTTAATGCGCAATGATGGTGCAAAAAAAAAGTTGATTGCATGATTATTGGGCGGCAAGCGCTGTCGGTGCGTTTCGAAATACAGCGAGTTTGTGGTCAAGCTGGCAAATGTCCGCCATGGCATGGTTCGTGCTAATGACGATTGTGTTTTTTTAATACCCGATCGACCCCGATCGGATTTTTCCGAGAACCCCGAGGAATCAATGACAATGAATGCTGCTGATGTGATGAAGTTGATCGAGGAAAAGGGCGTCAAGTTCGTGGATTATCGATTCACGGACACCCGTGGCAAGGAGCAGCATGTCACCGTGCCCGTCAGCGCCGTGGATGAAGATGTGTTCGAGGACGGCAAGATGTTCGACGGTTCGTCCATCGCCGGTTGGAAGGGCATCCAGGAATCGGACATGATTCTGATGCCCGATCCGGTGACCGCCTGCATCGATCCGTTCTTCGAAGAGCCGACCCTGGTCCTGACTTGCGATGTGATCGAGCCCAACACCATGCAGGGTTACGAGCGCGACCCGCGTTCGTTGGCCCGCCGCGCCGAGGCTTACCTGAAATCGACGGGTATCGGCGACACGGCGTTCTTCGGGCCGGAAAACGAATTCTTCATCTTCGACGACATTCGCTGGGGCGCGGACATCAGCGGCTGTTTCTATAAGGTCGATTCCTCCGAAGCCGGCTGGAACTCCGAACGGGTTTACGAGGGCGGCAACTTCGGTCATCGTCCCGGACTTAAGGGCGGCTATTTCCCGGTGCCGCCGGTGGATTCGCAGCAGGATATTCGCTCGGCCATGTGTCTGAGCATGGAAGAGATGGGGCTGGTCCCCGAAGTGCATCATCACGAAGTGGCCACCGCCGGCCAGGCCGAGATCGGGGTCCAGTTCAACACGTTGGTGCGCAAGGGCGACGAAACGCAGCGCCTGAAGTATGTGATTCAAAACGTGGCCGCCAGCTACGGTAAGACCGCGACCTTCATGCCCAAGCCGCTGGTCGGCGACAACGGTAATGGCATGCACGTCCACCAGTCCATCGCCAAGGACGGTGTCAATCTGTTTGCCGGCGATCAGTACGCCGGGCTGTCCGAATTGGCGTTGTATTACATCGGCGGCATCATCAAGCACGCCAAGGCGCTGAACGCCTTCACCAACGCGTCCACCAACAGCTACAAGCGATTGGTGCCGGGTTTCGAAGCCCCGGTGATGCTGGCCTACTCGGCCCGTAACCGTTCCGCTTCGATCCGCATTCCCTATGTCCAGAGCCCCAAGGGACGGCGTATCGAGGTGCGTTTCCCCGATTCGACCGCCAATCCGTATCTGGCGTTTGCCGCCATGCTGATGGCGGGTCTGGACGGTATCCAGAACAAGATCCATCCTGGCGAGCCGATGGACAAGGATCTCTACGACCTGCCGCCGGAGGAAGAGAAGGCTATTCCCAAGGTCTGCTTCTACTTCGACGAAGCACTGAACGCCCTCAAGGACGACCACGAGTTCCTGCTCAAGGGTGGCGTGTTCACCAGCGACTTGATTGATGCCTATATCGAACTGAAACAGGCGGAAGTGACCCGTCTGCGGATGACCACGCACCCGGTCGAATTCGATATGTACTACAGCCTGTAACATTCCGGGCTGCGATCGCAGCTGATTGCCTGGTCGGAGGAAACGCAACGCCCCCTTTACGGGGGGCGTTGTCATTTGGGTCGGTTGTGTCAATCCGCCGAAGCGGCTCGACGCACTATTATGGTGCATAATGGAGCGATGGTTTGGGATCACGCGCAGCAACAGCGCGTTGACCGCGCTGTACCAGATTGCAAATGTGGCATGCACTGCATGGATTTCGCTTGTATTGAATTGGTTTGGTTTTTGCTTATTGACTGATGGCGGCCGGAAAACGAGGCAAACGTGCTGAAAGATTACCATCGTCGGGTTGTGGAAGGTTTGAGCATCGCCGTGTTGGTGCTGGACCGGCGGTTGCGGGTGTTGTTCATGAACCCGACTGCGGAAACCTTGTTCGAACTGAGTTTTCGCAAGGCGCACAAGTTGGCGCTTTCGGAGCTGATCGTCGGTACGGAAGCGTTTGTGGCCGGCTTGTGGCAGTGTCTGGAGAACGGCCATCCCTATATCGAGCGGGAACTGCAACTGGTGGTGCAACCTGGCCGTGTCGTGACCGTGGATTGCACCGCCGCGCCGCTGTTGGAACGCGACCCGCCTAACGATCTGCTGTTGGAGTTGCGGCAAGTGGATTGGCGGCTGCGCATTAACCGGGAGGAAAATATCTTGGCGCAGCATCACACCACCCGTGCGCTGGTACGCAATCTTGCCCATGAAATCAAGAACCCGCTGGGTGGGCTGCGGGGAGCGGCCCAGTTGCTGGAACGGGAACTGCCAGACCCGGCGCTGCGCGAGTACACCGGCATCATCATCGGTGAGGCGGATCGGCTGCGCAACCTGGTGGACCGGATGCTCGGCCCGAACCAGTTGCCCAGCCACGGCGAGGTCAGCATTCACGAAATTCTGGAGCGGGTTTGCGCCTTGGTGGAAGCGGAAGCCGACCCCGGCATTCGCGTCGAGCGCGATTACGATCCCAGCATCCCGCCGCTGTGGGGCGATGCCGACCGGCTGATCCAGGCGGTGCTCAACGTGGTGCGCAACGCGGTGCAGGCCCTGGGCCGGCAAGGTGTCATTACCTTGCGCACTCGGGTGCAACGTCAATACACCATCGGTTCCCGGCGCTACAAGTTGGTGGCACGGCTGGACGTGATCGATGACGGTCCCGGTATTCCGCTCGAACAGCAGGAGCAAATCTTTTATCCGATGATCACCGGCCGCCCAGATGGAACCGGCCTGGGCTTGTCGATCGCCCAAAACATCGTCAATCAGCACGGCGGCTTGATCGAATGCGTCAGCCGGCCCGGCGAGACGGTTTTCACTCTGTTGCTGCCCTTGGACAAGACCGGATGAGCAGGAAAGAACACATTTGGGTCATCGACGACGACCATGCCATTCGCTGGGTGCTGGAGAAGGCACTGCAGCGTGACGGCATGACGGTCACTTCTTTCGACAGCGCGATCGGAGCGATCGATGCCCTCCGGCAAAGTGCGCCGCCGGATGCCATCGTCGCCGACATCCGCATGCCGGGCATGAGCGGTCTGGAACTGCTGTCCCACCTGCGCGAACGGGTACCGGATCTACCGGTCATCATCATGACCGCCCATTCCGATCTCGACAGCGCGGTTTCCGCCTATCAGGGCGGAGCATTCGAATATCTGCCCAAACCGTTCGACGTGGACGAAGCCGTGGCGTTGATCCGCCGGGCCTGCCAGACGCGCCGCCAGCGCGCCGAGCCGCCGGAGCAGGTCGAGCAACTGCCGGAGATCATCGGCGAGGCGCCGTCGATGCAGGAGGTGTTCCGAGCGATCGGGCGGTTGTCGCGCTCCAACATCACCGTGCTGATCACGGGCGAATCCGGATCCGGCAAGGAACTGGTGGCCCGTGCCCTGCACCGCCACAGTCCGCGCGCCGACAAGTCGTTCATCGCCATCAACACCGCCGCCATTCCTCGCGATCTCCTGGAATCGGAGCTGTTCGGTCACGAACGCGGCGCGTTCACCGGCGCGCAGACCAGTCGGCAGGGTCGGTTCGAGCAGGCTAACGGCGGCACCCTGTTTCTGGACGAAATCGGCGATATGCCGGCGGAGCTGCAAACTCGGTTGTTGCGAGTGCTGGCCGAGGGCGAGTTTTACCGGGTGGGCGGCCACACCCCGACCCGGGTGGACGTGCGGGTGATCGCCGCCACCCATCAGAACCTGGAGCAGCGGGTCCGCGACGGCTTGTTCCGCGAAGATCTTTACCACCGCCTGAACGTGATTCGCATTCAACTGCCGTCCCTGAACAAGCGCCGCGAGGATATTCCGTTGCTGACCCGGCATTTTCTGAGTCAGGCCGCTCGGGAACTGGGGGTGGAGTCCAAGGTGTTGCGGCCGGAAACCGAGGTCTATCTCAGCAAGCTGGATTGGCCGGGCAATGTCCGGCAGTTGGAAAACCTGTGCCGTTGGCTGACGGTCATGGCTTCGGGCCGGGAAATCCATCTGGAGGATTTGCCGATGGAGCTGCGGGAGCGCGGGCCGGCGGCGGCCGGCGGCGGCCCCGATTGGGAGGCGGCGTTGCGTTTGTGGGCCAATCAGAGTCTGGCGCGCGGCGAGCAGAAATTATTGGATAGCGCCCTGCCCAACTTCGAACGGGTATTGATCCGGGTGGCGCTGGAACAGACCGGTGGCCACCGTCAGGATGCCGCCCGCTTGCTGGGCTGGGGGCGCAACACCCTGACCCGCAAGATCAAGGATCTGCGGATGGAGTGAGCGACCCAGTACCGTTTTCGTCCGCCATGTTCGACGTGCTGCTGTTCGAACCGGAAATCCCGCCCAACACCGGCAACATCATCCGGCTGTGCGCCAATACCGGCGCGCAGCTGCATCTGATCGAACCACTCGGCTTTCGTTTGGAAGACCGCCGGTTGCGACGAGCTGGACTGGATTATCACGAATGGGCGCGAGTGCGCGTTCATCCCGACCTGACCGCCTGTCTGGCGGCACTGCGGCCGGCACGGGTGCTGGCCTTCACCACCAAGGGCCGCCATGTTTACAGCGACATCGGCTACCAAGCCGGCGACGCGCTGCTGTTCGGGCCGGAAACTCGCGGTTTGCCGGAACCGGTGCTGGCCGGGTTGCCGCCCGAATGCCGGCTGCGGATTCCCATGCTCGCGCGGGTGCGTAGTCTGAATCTATCGAACGCGGTCGCCGTCGTGGTCTACGAGGCGTGGCGGCAAAATGGATTTCCAGGCGCCGGTTGAATCGGCATGCACAAAATCCGATGCTTGTCCTACCATGCATGTTGAAATCCAAACACGGCGGGGATAGGGATCATGGCGGTGGAGATCGAACACAAATTCCTGGTTCGCGATGAGCGCTGGCGGCGGGAGGTCGAGCGCTCGGTACGGATGCGGCAGGGCTATCTGACCAGCGACGCCCGTTGCTCGGTACGGGTACGGGTCGCCGGCGATCAGGGCCATTTGAACGTCAAGAGCGGGGCGCTGGGCATTCAGCGCAGCGAGTACGAATATCTCATTCCGCTGGCGGAGGCGGAGGAAATTCTCGACACTTTGTGCGAGCAGCCACTGCTGGAGAAAACCCGTCACTTCGTGCGTTTCGGCGGGCACCTGTGGGAGATCGACGAGTTCGAAGGCGACAACGCCGGTCTGATCGTGGCCGAGGTGGAACTGAGCCGGATCGACGAGCCATTCGACCAGCCCGACTGGCTGGGCGCGGATGTTTCGCACGACATCCGTTACTACAATTCGCAACTGGCCCGCCATCCCTACCGGACCTGGTCGTGTCCGAGCGACTGATTCGGATCAGCATCCCCGAGCAGCGGCTGACGCTGCTGGAAGCGAGCGGGGCGACGAGGGTTTACCCGGTATCGACCGCCCACAACGGCCCCGGCGAACGACGCGGCAGCGGTTGCACGCCGCGCGGTTGGCATCGCATCCGCATCCGCGTCGGTGCCGGACTGCCGCTGAATACGGTCTTCGTCGGCCGGCGGCCGACCGGCGAGATTTACGATTCGGATCTGGCGGTTCGTCACCCAGAGCGTGACTGGATTCTGACCCGCATCCTGTGGCTGACCGGATTGGAGTCGGGTCGTAACCGTGGCGGCGAATGCGATACCTTGCGTCGCTTCATCTACATCCACGGTTGCCCGGACACCGCGCCCATGGGCCTGCCACTGTCGCATGGCTGCATCCGCATGCGCGGTCGGGACTTACTGGCGCTGTTCGAACGGGTAGCGGCGGGCGATCGGGTATTCATTGCCGGCTGAGAGGTGCGTGGCCGGCGGCAATGCTGGCCTCAGGGCGAGTCCAACTTGGAGCGCATGCTGTCGAGCACGCCCTGGAAGGCCTGCTGGTTCTGGGGATTGATCTCGCTGAGCGTGCGGTGCGCTTCGAAAACGATGCGGGTCAGATCGTCCTTGTTGCAGGGAGTCTGGGACGCCAGTTGCTGGAGCGCCACCGAGATGGTTTCGCCGGTATCGCGAATGTTGAAAATCTCATAGAACCCCATGGTGTCCAGTACCTGGTTAACGTCGGCGTTGGTGGACAGCAAGGTGGTCTTGCGGGAAAAGTGTTCCCGGCTGAAGTTGGCGATCTTGGCCAACAGCCCCAGGCTGGTGCTGTCGATGGAGTGAGTCTCGGTCAGATCCACGACGATGTCGTCGAAATCGGCGCGGGCGAACAGCTCGTCCAGGAAATCTCCCAGGGCGCAGCCCATGGTGTAGCGGATATCGCCGACCAATTTGATCAGGTAAACAGTGCCTTGTTTGACATAGAACGCCGTGCCCGCCTCCATCTCACTCCGTCCTCGTGATCAGCAACAAGGTGACATCATCCGGCAAAGGACCGGTTTGATCCAGACCCAGGTGCTGAATTAGATTTTCGATGGTGAGATCGGTGCCGCCGATCAGGTCCAACAAGAACGCCTGTTTGTCGCGCAGGCTGGTCTGCGGCAAGGTTTCGAGGATGCCATCCGAGATCAGCGCCATGGCGAACCGCGGCGGCAACCGCAGCGATTCGGTCTGATAATGGGCAAAATCGAACAGACCGATCGGCAGGCTTTTCTTGCCGACATAACTCGCCTGCTGGCCGTCGAACAGGATCGGGAAGGGAAACTGGCCACCGCTGCTGTAGCGCAACAGATTGTTCGACCACTCGATGATGCCATAGAACATGGTCAGGTACTTGTCCATGTGGCAACTGAAGATTTCCCGGTTCAAGCGGCTCAGCGTTTCCGCCGGGTTGAGAATCCCCCGGTCGCGGTTTTGCCGATGCAGTTCCCGGTAGCGGCCGATGTAGCTTTTCAGCATCACCGTCACGAAGGCCGACGATACCCCGTGCCCGGATACGTCGGCGATGTAGAAACCCAGGTGATCGCCGTCGATGACGAAATAATCCACGAAATCGCCGCTGAGATACTGCGAGGTGAGCAGGTGGCGGCTAAAGCGGTAGTGGCGGTAGATCTTGTCGTTTTCCGGCAGCAACTGGAACTGGATGCGCCGTGCCGCCGCTTCGTCTTCCTGCAGTTGCCGCACGGTTTGCCGCAACTGTTCGTTGACCCCTTCCAGATGCTCGCGGTGCTCGCGATTTTCCCGCCGTAGTCGGGCGCGCTCCAGGGCGTGATTGATGGCGTGCTCCAGCACCGCCATGTCCTCGATGGGTTTGGTGACATAGTCCCAGGCACCGAGCTTGAGCGCTTGAATGGCGTCGCTCATGCCGCCCATGCCGGATACCACCAGGATCGGTAGTTCGGGGAATTCGCGGGTCACCGTGGCCAGCACCTGCAGGCCGTCCATGCCCGGCATTCGCAGGTCGCACAGCACCAGATCGGGTTGCTCGTCGCGAATCATCTCGACGCCGGCCCGGCCATCGCGGGCTTGAGTGACCTCGAACCCGCTGTCTTCCAGGTAGGCGGCGAGGATCTCGCGGACCATCTGCTCGTCGTCGATGGTCAGGATGCGCGCCGGTCTTTCGTTCATGGCCGAGTCTCGCGCGCCGCCGCCAGGGTCCGTGCCGCCGCCGCCAGCGGCGCCATGTCGTTCAGCGGTTTCTGGTAGACCCGGTCATCGTCCAGGCCCAGCGCCCGCAAGTCGTCGGGCAGACTGTAGCTGGAAGAGCCGGTATGGATCAGGAACTCCATCTCGGGATACATTTGATGCAAGGCTCGGATAGCGGTGTTACCGTCCATGTCGGGCAGGCGCATGTCCATGATGCAGATTTGGCAGAGGGTGCCTTCCCGCAGCCAGCGCAAAGCCGGGGCAACGGCTTCGAACGCCGCCACCCGCCAGCCTTCATCTTCTAGGTAGGCTTTCAGGTTTTCCCGAATCATTTCCTCGTCGTCAACGATCAAGACCCAAGCGCTCATGGTAGCGCCTCCCGGTTCGAAGGCAGGCGAATGCTGAAACAGGCGCCCTGGCCCGGTTTGGAGGTTACCGACAACCGGCCGTTGTGTTGCTCGGTGACGATGAAATAGGACACCGACAATCCCAAACCCGTCCCGGCCCCCACCTCCTTGGTGGTGAAGAAGGGTTCGAAGATTCGGTTAAGGGTTTTTTGGTCCATGCCGGGTCCGTTGTCAATCACTTCGAGCAAAACGGTGTCCGGTTCGCGGCGGGTGCGCAAGACGATGGTCGGCGACGGCGTGCCGTCGTCGGCCATGGCTTGGGCGGCGTTCTTGAGCAAATTCAGGATCACTTGCTCGATTTCCGTTTTGTCGCAATACATCAAGCGCAGCGCTGGGTCGTAATCGCGTTCGATGGTGATGCGCCTGAAGTCGTATTTTTTTTTTCAGGTCGTAGTCGCTGGCGGCCAGTCGCAGCACGGTTTCCAGCATCTCTTCCAGGTCCACCAGAGCGAAGTGCGACTCGCTGCGCCGGCTGAACGACAGCATGTCGGCGACGATCTTGGCGGCGCGCGCGCCGGCTTCGCGAATGCCTTCGAGGAAATGCAGGATGCCTCGTTCCGCCAGATAACGGTTGATCCGGTGCAAATCGGCGTCGATGGCGGCGGCGGCCTCGCGGTTCTGCGGCATGTCCGGGTCGATGCGCCGCAGAATGTTTTGGCTACCCTGCATGATCACGCCGAGTGGATTGTTGATTTCATGCGCCATGCCGGCCGCTAGTCCTCCGACCGACAACATTTTTTCAGTTTGTACCATCATGGATTCGATTCGGACTCGGGCAGTGACGTCGTCCATGCGGATCACCGCCCCACCGGCGCTTTCCGCCATCAAAGGATAGACCATCACGTCGGCGTAGTGCAGTTCGCCGCCGACATCGAAGGTCATGCGCGGCGTTTTGATCGGTCGACCGAGCTGGATCGCCTGCCGCACCTGTTCGAATTGGCTTTCCAATTGCGGGAACACGTCACCGAAAAAGCGGCCTTGCGCGGTTTCCCACGACAGGCCGCTCATTTCCTCGGCCGGCTGATTCAGCACGGTGATGTAGCCCCAGGGGTCCACGCCGATCAAGATCGAGGGCATCGAATCGATGATGTTCCTGAGATAGAGCCGCATGCGGGCCACTTCCTCCTTGGCATGTTTCTGCTCGGTAATATCGATCGATACGCCCAGTACCGCGGTTTCGTTCAAACCCGGCTCGACGAAGGGGATTTTGATGGTCTGCATGGTGCGGGTGTGGCCGGTGTGGTCGGTAAAGGCTTCCTCGGCGATGAGCTTGGAAACCCCACTTTCGATGACCTCCAGGTCGTCGGCCAACATCCGTTCCACCTCCTCGTCGGCGCCGTGAACGAGGCGATGGGAGTGGTTGGTCAGTGCTTCGATGGTCATGCCGTAGGCTGCGGCGGTGGCGCGATTGGCCAGCAGGAAGTGCCCATAGCGATCCTTGGCGAAAATCATGTGTGGCACCAGATCGATGATGCGTCGCAGCCGCAGCTCGCTTTCATGTAGCGCCATCTCCGCCTTGACCTGTTCGGTGATGTCGGTACCGGTGCCGCGGTAGCCTCGGAATCGACCCTCCGCGTCATGAATCGGCTTGCCGCTGATTTTGAGGTAGCGGCCCTCGCCGTGAGCATCGCTCAGTCGGGTTTGGTAGACGAAGTCGCGGAATGGCTGGCGCTGTTCCAGCAATTGCCGATGTCGCCGCCATTTCTGCGGGTTGCCGGCCAGATCCCCGGGCGCCAGTTCCCAGCGAGCGCGGCCCAGCACATGCTGCGGAGCGATCCCGGTCAGCGCGTAAAAGCGCTCCGAGAGATAAGTGAAACGCAGGTTGCCGTTCATCTCCCAGATCCAATCGCTGGCGGCTTCGGTCACGTCGCGGAAGCGCGCCTCGCTTTCGCGTAGCGCCGTTTCGGCTTGCCGGCGCTCGTTCAATTCCCGTTGCAATTGCCGGGTTCGCTGCGTCACTTGCCGTTGCAGCAGCGAGGACCACAGTAGAGTCGCGATCGCGATCGCCGCTAGTGATCCCAGAATCCAGATGGCGTAATGCAGCACTGCCGCCAGCAGACCGGATTGCCGGGGTACTGCGTTCGGAGATGGTGCATCGTCGTTCCGACGATGGGTGGATGCCTCGTCCAGGAATGTCGCCGCCCTGTCGGACGGTGGCGGGGTGGCGGTGCTGACCGACGTCGGTGGCGACGGTTCGGCGATACCGCCGACAGGGGAGATGGCACCGATTGCGACGACCAGTACGGCCAGCAGGCAAATCCGCAGCCTCCGGCATCGGTGGGGGAAAGGTGACCACAGGCTTGGGAGCATGGCGAAAGGTGCGGATATAAGGGATGGCGCGGGTGAGATTAATCGCTATGATAAAACCATTTAGGCGGCGGCAGGCACGAATAAAGGTGCGGACGATGGCATTGGGACCGGTGATGCTGGGCTTGGACGGCCTGGAGCTGAGCGCGGAGGAGCGCGAGATGCTGTGCCATCCACGGGTGGGTGGCGTCATTCTGTTTGCCCGCAACTATCGGTCACCGGAACAGGTGGCGGCGCTGACCGCCGCCATTCACGCCCTGCGTCAACCGCGACTGCTGGTGGCGGTGGATCACGAGGGTGGCCGGGTCCAACGATTCCGCGACGGTTTTACCCGCTTGCCGCCGGTGCGTCGGTTGGGCGAGATTTACGACCGGGACCGGATGCGCGCCAAACAACTGGCGCGGGTCACCGGCTGGCTCATGGCCGCCGAGCTACGAGCGGTGGGCGTGGATTTGAGTTTCGCGCCGGTGCTGGATCTGGATTACGGCATCAGCGGCGTGATCGGTGACCGGGCCTTTCACCGCGATCCCGAAGCGGTGGCGGATTTGGCCCACGCCTATGTCAGTGGCATGCAGAAGGCGGGCATGGAGGCGGTCGGCAAGCATTTTCCAGGGCATGGCGGCATCGCCGCCGACTCGCATCTGGAGTTGCCGGTGGATCCGCGCGCCTACGCCGATCTGGAACATGCCGATCTGTTGGCCTTCGAGCGCATGATTCATTACGGGTTGGCCGCCATCATGCCCGCGCATGTGCTCTATCCTCAGGTGGACGACCGGCCGTTTGGTCGCGCTGGCTGCGAGACATCCTGCGGCGACGTCTGGAAT
>NZ_SPMZ01000048.1 GCF_012939995.1 Candidatus Competibacter phosphatis
TGCTTGAAGACCTGGTGGCTATGAATGCGGCGGTTGTGGCACACCACCAAGGACGTCGCATCGATAAAGGCGATCCCGGTGTCCTCGCCCCGGCGAGTGTGGAGATAGATGCACAGCGGCATCAGGGCGGTGGGAATCAGGGCCACAAACCGATTGTAACTCAATAGATTGGGAAACTCGCCCCGGCAATGCGGACACACTTGCAACAGATAAAAGGCCTTGAAGTTGCGGTACTGCGATTGATGGAAATAAATCAAGATCGTCATGATTTCACTGAGGGTCAAACGACTGGCACGCCGTCGTTGGCGGGTACCTTCCGTCAGGAGTTGACGATGCCAAGCGGGCAGGAAGACTGGGCAGAACTCATCAACGTCACAGAATAAGTCTTCTAAACTCATCGGGATGACCCTCGGTGTAGTCGGTGTGGTCACCAGGAACCTTAACAGGTTCCACACCGGGGGCCATCTCCCCATCCTTATCCAGAACTGACGTTAAAAAAAATCAGGTTGGCGCGGTCCGCGAGAGACCGGGGCGTAACGCCTCCAGCACGCTCTTGATCGTGGACGCACAGAGTGTGAAGAACACGGACACAGCGGGCCTGAAGGGCTATGACGCTGGCAAGAAGATCTCGGGCATCAAGCGCCACATCGCGGTGGATACCCAGGGGTTGCCGCATGCGGTGGCGGTGACCACGGCAGAGGTCACGGACCGCAAGGGAGCCTTGCAGGCCTTCAAGCGCTGCAAGGCAGCGCTGAACCAAGTGCAAAGCGTGCTGACCGACAGCGACTACACGGGCGAGCCCTTTGCGCGGGGCGTGCGCGAGGTGCTGGGCGAGCAGGTCACTGTGCAGATTGCCAAACGCAGCGAGCTGCACACCTTCAAAGTCATGCCCAAGCGTTGGGTGGTGGAACGCAGCTTTGCTTGGCTGGACAAGAATCGCAGGCTATCGAAGAACTGCGAGCGCTGGCTCAATACCAGCCTGCAGTTCGTCCACTTGGCATTCCTGGCGTTGCTGCTCAGAAGATCGTGAACACGTTCTAAAAAAATCCCCGTAAGCAGACCTTACGGGGATTGGTATTGATCAGAAACTAGTGGTCCGTAAGTGCTTACGCCGCCAGCTTCACCTTGTCCGCCACTTCGCGATATTCCGGCACCTGATCGAAGTTCAGATAACGGTAGATTTCGGCGCCCTTGGCACCGATCTCGCCCATGTAGCTCATGTACTCCTCAAAGGTCGGGATCTTGCCCAGCAGCGCGCAGACCGCCGCCAATTCCGCCGAACTCAGATAGACATTGGCGCCTTTACCGAGACGGTTGGGGAAGTTGCGGGTCGAGGTGGACACCACCGTCGCGCCGTCCGCCACCCGAGCCTGATTGCCCATGCACAGCGAGCAGCCGGGCATTTCCATGCGCGCACCAGCCGTGCCGAAGGTGGCGTAGTAGCCTTCCTCGCTCAGTTGATGGGCGTCCATCTTAGTCGGCGGCGAGATCCACAAGCGGGTCGGGATGCCAGATTTGCCCGCGAGTACCTTGCCGGCAGCGCGGTAATGACCGATGTTGGTCATGCAGGAACCGATGAAGACCTCGTCGATCTTGGCACCGGCCACGTCGGCCAGGGTCTTGACGTCGTCGGGGTCGTTGGGGCAGGCCAGTAACGGCTCCTTGATGTCGGCCAAGTTGATGTCGATCACCGCAGCGTATTCGGCGTCGGCGTCCGGTTCCATCAGGGTCGGGTTGGCCAGCCACTCCTCCATGCCCTTGATCCGGCGCTCCAGGGTTTTGGCGTCTTGATAACCATTGGCGATCATCCATTTGAGCAGCGTGATGTTGCTGTTCAGATATTCGATGATCGGCTCCTTGTTCAGCCGCACGGTGCAACCGGCGGCGGAGCGTTCGGCGGAGGCATCGGACAGTTCGAACGCTTGCTCCACCTTCAGATCGGGCAGGCCCTCGATTTCCAGGATACGGCCGGAGAAGATGTTTTTCTTACCTTCCTTCGCCACCGTCAGCAGGCCCGCTTGAATGGCCGCGTAGGGAATGGCGTTGACCAGATCGCGCAGGGTGATGCCGGGTTGCATGGTTCCCTTGAAACGCACCAGCACCGATTCCGGCATGTCCAGCGGCATGGAGCCGGTGGCGGCGGCGAACGCCACCAGACCGGAGCCAGCCGGGAAGCTGATGCCGATCGGGAAACGGGTGTGCGAATCGCCGCCGGTGCCGACGGTGTCGGGCAGCAGCATCCGGTTCAGCCAGGAGTGGATGATGCCGTCGCCCGGTCGCAGCGCCACGCCGGCGCGGCTGGAGATGAAGTCGGGCAGGGTGTGGTGGGTCTGCACGTCCACCGGCTTGGGATAGGCGGCGGTGTGGCAGAACGACTGCATGACCAGATCGGCGGAGAAACCCAGGCAGGCCAGATCCTTCAATTCGTCGCGGGTCATCGGGCCGGTGGTATCTTGAGAACCAACCGTGGTCATCTTGGGCTCGCAATAGGTGCCGGGGCGGATGCCGTCAACGCCGCAAGCCTTGCCGACCATCTTCTGCGCCAAGGTGAAGCCCTTGCTGGAACTCTGCGGCGCCACCGGGCGGCGGAACACGGTGGATGGCGCCAGACCCATGACTTCGCGCGCCCAGTCGGTCAGGCCGCGGCCGATGATCAGGTTGATGCGCCCGCCGGCCTGTACTTCGTCCAGCAGCACGTCGGATTTGAAGCTGAAGCGGCTGAGTTCGGCGCCGCTGTCATGGTTCTTGACCACGCCTTCGTAGGGGTAGATGTCGATGACATCGCCCATGTTCATCTTGGTGACGTCGCAATCGGTGATCGGCAGCGCGCCGGCGTCTTCCTGAGTGTTGAAGAAAATCGGCGCGATCTTGCCGCCCAGGCAGTAGCCGCCGAAGCGCTTGTTGGGGACGTAGGGGATATCCTCGCCGGTCCACCACAGCACCGAATTGGTGGCGGATTTGCGGCTGGAGCCGGTGCCGACCACGTCGCCGACATAGGCGACCGGGTGGCCTTTTTCCTTGAGTGATTCGATCAGTTTCAGCGGGCCGATCTTGCCGGGCTCGTCGGGTTCGATGCCGGGCCGCGCCATCTTCAGCATTGCCAGGCCGTGCAGTGGGATATCGGGACGGCTCCAGGCGTCGGGGGCGGGGGAGAGATCGTCGGTGTTGGTCTCTCCGGGTACCTTGAACACCGTGACGGTGACTTTCTCCGGCACCTTGGGGCGGCTGGTGAACCATTCGGCCTCGGCCCAGGACTGCATGATCTGTTTAGCTAAAGGGTTACCGGCATCGGCCTTGTCCTTGACGCCATGTCGATAGTCGAACATCAGCAGGGTGTGTGACAAGGCTTGAGCGGCGGCCGGGGCGCACTCGGCGCTGTCCAGCAGGTCGATCAACGGCTGGATGTTGTAGCCGCCCAGCATGGTGCCCAGCAGTTCGGTGGCGCGGACTTGGGAGATCAGCGGCGATTGGGCTTCGCCCTTGGCGACGGCGGCCAGAAAGGCAGCCTTGACGTAGGCAGCCTGGTCGACGCCGGCCGGTACCCGGTGGGTGATCAGTTCGAGCAGGAAGTTTTCCTCGCCCTGCGGCGGGTTTTTGAGTAGTTCGACCAGATCGGCGGTCTGCCGCGGGTCCAGCGGCAGCGCGGGAATGCCCATGGCAGCGCGTTCGGCGGCTTGTTGGCGATAGTTTTCGAGCACGGAAAAACCTCCTTGGTTATGTGTTCCGGTGCCCGCGGGTACGGGCGACCGGCGCGGTTGGATTCCAGCATGGGAGCGGCCGGAACACGCTTGCCGATGGCATGGCAAGCGTGTTCCGGCATGAAGAGCGCGGCTATTGTAGCGTTGAAGCGCGGTTTCTGTGAATGTTGCCTTGCGGTACGCTCACTGTTTGGTGGGTGGAGCACTTATTCCTTTTCGGCGATGGTCAGCGCCAGGAATAGCGCGCCGTTGTTGCGCTTGATCAGCACCGGCACGGGGCGTCCGGTCGGCAGTTGTCCGACCAGTTCGGCGAACTGGGTTGGATTGGCCACTTCGGCGTTGTTGATGCGGGTGATGATGTCGCCGGGGCGGATGCCGGCGCTGGCGGCCGGGCCTTCCTTGACATCCTTGACCAGTACGCCCGATTCACCCTGCTGGTGCTGATCGGCGGGCAGTTCGGTCACGATCAGGCCGAGCCGGTTGCGGTTCGGCGGTTCGGCGATGGCTTGTTCCAGCTTGGTTTCCTCGGGCAGCTCCTGGAGTTGGACCGTCAGGGTCTGTTCCTTGCCATTGCGAATCACGATCAGCGGCACCTTGTTGCCGGGACGGGTGCGGCCGACCATCAGCGGCAGTTCGCTGGAATGGCGAACCGGTTGGCCGTTGAAGGCGACGATGATGTCGCCGGCCTGGACACCGGCCGCCAGCGCCGGACCGTCGTCCATCACCTGACCGACCAGGGCGCCGCGCGGTTTGTCGAGCCCGAAGGACTGGGCCAGCTCCGGCGTGACTTCCTGAATCAGCACGCCCAGCCAGCCGCGAGCGACCTTGCCGCCGGCCTTGAGTTGTTCCACCACGTCCACCGCCACATCGATCGGCACGGCGAAGGAGAGTCCTTGATAGCCGCCGGAGCGACTGTAGATCTGCGAGTTGACGCCGATGACTTCGCCGTCGAGGTTGAATAGCGGGCCGCCAGAGTTGCCCGGATTGATGGCGGCGTCGGTCTGAATGAAGGGCACATAATTGTCGCTGGGCAGATTGCGGCCCAGGGCGCTGATGATGCCCTGAGTGGCGCTGCGTTCGAAGCCGAAGGGCGAACCGATGGCCAGCACCCACTGCCCGACCTTGACCTTGCCGATGTTACCGATCTTGACGGTCGGCAGGGGGGTGTCGGCCTTGACCTTGAGCAGGGCGATGTCGCTGCGGGTGTCCTTGCCAACCACCTCGGCGGGCAGTTCGGTGCGGTCGGACAGGCCAACGATGATGCTGTCCATGTCCTCGACGACATGGGCGTTGGTGATCACGTAACCATCCGCCGAGAGGATGAAGCCGGAGCCGACCGAAGAGCGTGGCTGCGGGCTCAGCTCGGGCATCTGATCGAAGAATTTCTTGAAGTAGTCGAAGAATGGACTGTTTTCGGGAATTGACGGATGGCCGTGCCAGGGTCGATCTTTTTCCTTGGGTTCCGATTTGGTGTTGATGCTGACCACCGCCGGGCTATAGCGTTCGACCAGGGTGACGAAATCGGGATAGTCCGCCGCGCTGGCGGCCGCGCTCCACAGCAGGGTGAAGACAGTGACCAGCCAGAACGGTTGCCTGAAGCGTTGCATGGAATGATTCTCCTGAAATGAACGGGATCGGTTTGTTGATGAGTGGTGAGGCGACGGAGGCTGGAAAACCATCCGATTCGTCGGGATTGACCGTCAGTTGTCCGCTTGGTTCGGGCGAGAGGTCGGTCAGGGAGCCATCTGAATACCGCCTACCGCGTCTTTAGAATAGGCGGGCCTGGAGGGTCGTGGCGCAACCGAACACCGTGGCGGAGGGTCTGATCCAAAGTCCGGGCGCTGGCTGCTGGTCCGCGTCTCTCTAAATCCATCGTAAAGGAGATCTGGCGCCATGGCGCAAACCGCTTCCACCATGCTGCCTCTGGGCACGCCGGCCCCCGACTTCAGCCTGCCCGAGCCGATGACCGGGAAAACGGTATCCCTCGGCGATTTTCAGGACGCCCCGGCCTTGCTGGTCATGGTGATCTGCAATCATTGTCCGTTCGTCAAGCACATCCGCCAAGGATTGGTCCAATTCGCCCACGACTATCCAGCGAAAGATTTGGCCATCGTGGCGATCAGCGCCAACGACGCAGCTAATTATCCCGACGATAGCCCGGCGAAAATAGCCGAGGAAGCCAAGACTTTCGGCTATCCCTTCCCCTATCTCCATGATGAGAGCCAGACGGTCGCCAAGGCGTACCGCGCCGCCTGCACACCGGATTTCTTCCTGTTCGACGCCGGCCGCAAGCTGGTGTATCGCGGCCAATTCGATGGCAGTCGGCCCGGCAACAAGGTCCCGGTGACCGGGAGCGACTTACGGGCGGCTGCTGCTGCGCTGTTGGCCGGTCGGCCGGTCCCATCCACGCAGCAGCCCAGCATCGGCTGCAACATCAAATGGAAAACCGGCCACGAACCGGACTATTCGCGCTGAGAAATCCTCGTTCGTGGGTGGGGGGCACGACTCAACGCTCAATGTTGTAGATCAGGTCGACACCGTAGCCGAGCGCGCTGCTGTTGGATTCGAACATCAGTCTCCGAGTCAGCCGGTACTTGATATAGATCGTGTTGACGGCATTGACCAAACCGACCCCGTATCCGACATATAGATCCGGGGTGAGATACTTGCCAAGCGTCAGCGACGTGCTCTCCTCAGTGGTTCCGTTGTTTTCATTGGTTCCCGTGTCGAGTTGCACGGTGTCCAGCCCAACCGTGTTGCCCAGCCCCTTGGCGAGTGCATCGCCCCCCAAACCCAGGGCGCTGGCGGCCTTGAACAGCATCGCCGATTCGCCGCCACCCCCTTGGGGCGCCCGGCCCAAAACCAGATAGGACAGGATGTCGCTTTGGGGCATCGACGGATCGGAGAACAGGGTCAGTCGCGGCCTTTGCAGCGTGCCCTGGACTTGGGCGCCGACCGTGGTGTTACCGCTGCTGCCGCTGCTGAACTCGCGAGCTACCCGTATATCCAGTCCAGGATTGTCGAGTGGGCTGTTGCTGAACAATACCCGCCCTCGCTGAATATTGATCTCGGTGCCGTAAATCTTGTACGTACCCGCGACGATTTCGGCGCTGCCGCTGCCGCGTGGCGCCAGTCCTGGCGTTTGCATCACGAGTAGGTTACCTCTGAGCTTGCCCTTGAAGGCTGGCGTGACCACTTGCACGTCATCGCCCAGGATCACGCGTACCTGGGCATGGATAGCCGGTCCCTTGGCCTGGGCTCTGGTCTTGCCGTCGCGGTCGTTGACGATTGTCAGGTCTTCGGAAGACGCGATCGGACTTGGGCCGTCGCCGCCCACGCCGCCAGGGTTCAAATACGCTTGTGGGATAATGACCTGCCCATCGACACGCACCAGTTCCCGAGTGACTTCCAGCTTCAGATCCGGGCTGAGCCGGACACGGATATCGGAGGTGTCGAAAGCCTGAAAATCCTGGCCCTTGATATTCAGTTGCAGTTGCGGTTTCAGCGGGTCCACTTCACCGCTCAGTTGCAGTTGGCCGGGTTTGGATCGCAGCGAGCCGCTCAGTTGCAGCGGCCCCTGACCGCTGCTGGTGACGGTGAACTGCAAATCCTCCAATTTGATGCCGGCCGCCGGAATTGCCGCGCCGGCGTTTTCCAGGCGGATCGCGCCGCGCAGCGCCAGTTTGGGAATCGTGCCGGTCACGTTGACATCCGCCCGCAACTGGCCGGTGACTTCCTGCGCTTGCGGCGCGAATAGCGAGATCAGGCTCAGATCGGTGATGGCGGCGACGATTTTGCCGTCCACGCGAGCGGCGCCGAAGGGATCGCGTACCTGAGCGTCGGCCTGCAACTGCCCGGTCTGCGCCAAGTCGAGCTTGAGCTGTCCGGTTGCGGCGCGTCCGTCGGTTTGGGCGCGCAGCGTGCCGCTCTTGAGGGTGAAGCGCAGGGTGCGTCCGTCCGCCACCATTTGCAGGGCGCCGGGGGTAATGTCGAGATTGAGCTTGCCTTGCAGCGCGCCGTTGGGTCCGCCGTTCACTTCGGCCTGGGCGTCGATGCGGGTTGTCAGGTTCATGCCCGGCGGCAGGAACTGTTTGAAGCGTTCCGGCCGCAGCTCTTGGATCTGCACACGGCCGTTGAAACCGCGCGCGCCGTTCCATTGACCTTGCAAGCAAAGCCGGCTCGGGGTGCTGGCCAGACAGGCGTTGTCGAGACTGGCTTTTTCAGCCGAAGCTTGCACGGCGACCGCTTTTTCCAGGTTCCAGGTGCCGGCGAGGGTGTCCTTGGCCATCAGTTGGGTGATGCGGCCCTGCCAGGTTAGTGCTGGTAGTTGCAGTGTGCCGGCCAGCGCCAGCGCGAAGCGGCCCGGATCGCCGCTCAGTTCGGCCTTGAGTTCGTGCGCGTTCGGGGTGCCGCCGCCGTCCAGGGTCACGGATTTCCAGTGTTGGCCGCCCAGCACCAGCCCTTCACCGTTCAGTTTCAGCCGGGAACGGTCGCTGCCGCCGACATCGACGTCGGCTTCGCCTTGCAAGCGCTGAATTTGGGTATCGCCCTGGCGCAGGTTGCGCACCGTGAAGTTGGCCGCCACCCGTGGGCGGTCGCGGGAGCCGCTGAGAGTGCCGGTGCTGGCCACGCCGCCGCTGACACCGGGAACCAGCGATTTCAGTTCCGGCGCATTCAGGGTCCAGTGCAAATCCCAGCGTTTCGCCAGCGTACCTTCCGCCTCCAGCCGGGCTGGACCGGCATTCAAACGCAGGGTCTTGACGGTCAGATCCTGGTCCAGCACGCTGACATCGGCACTGCCGCGCAACGCTTGGCCGCTCAAGGTGCCGGTCAGTTCTTCCAGCAACACGTTGGCGCGCAGCTTGCCGTCATCCAGCCCGCCATCGCTTTTGAGCCGCAGATTCAGTTTGCCGGGCACCTCCTTCCACTGAGCGCCGGGGTTCAGGCCAGCGCCAGCCAGCGTCGCTTTCCAACTGACGACGGGCGCCCAGGCGGCATCGACGGTGCCTTCGAGGGTGCCTTCCAGCGTCTGACCGCTCCATTGCACCGCGCGCACCGCCTGATCGGAACCCTGACCGTTCAGGGTCCAACGGCCCTTGGGAATCTCCGGGCCTTGCAGTTCGGCGGCGAGCTGGAAGCGGTAATCCTTGGGCATGCCCTCGGCGGCGAACTCGCCGCTGGCGCTTTCCACTTGCGCGGGGCCGGTCAACGGCCAAGCCAGCGAACGCCATTGTCCGCTGGCCTTGAAGCGCAATTCGGCGAATTGCAGCTCGCCCTTGGCGTCCAGTGCCAACGGCCGGTCGACAGCGGCCAGCTTCAATTCGCTCAGCTTCACTGCCTTGTCGTCGCCGGCCGCGGTAAAGCGCAGAGTGGCGGGGCCGAGTTCCGGCACGGTGGCCTTGATTTCGCCCTGACCCTCGAAGCGGGCCAGCACGCCTTTCGCGGTGATCTGGGCAGTCAGCGGTTTGCCGGCTAGATCGGGGACGAAGGGTTTCAGGTCGGTCACCTCCAGCTTGACGGTGGCCGACCAGGCGGGTTCCTTGGTCAGCGCCTGGCGAACGTCGCCGTGCAGTTCCAGCGCCGCCGCGCCGGCGATTTTTTGGGTTAGTTCCAGATGTTCGCGCAGCGTGCCGCGCAATTCACCTACGCCCTGGAAATCGCCGTAATTCGGGACCGGCGCGCGCCAGTCGAGCCGGACATGCAGCGGATAGTCGCCGGTGGGCGTGATCTGGCCATCCAGCCGGACATCGGCCAGCGGCGAACGCAGGTCCAGCACCTCGACGAGCAGCGCCTCGGCCTCGGTGCGGGTCTTCAGGGTCACGGCGTCGATCTGGATGGGTTCGGCGCCAGCGGGTCGGATATGGAGGTCGCTGCCTTGCAGATCGGCGACGGTGAGTGCCAGCGGCAACCGGATATCGGGCAGTTCCAACGGTTGGTCGGACGGCGGCGTGTCCTTGCCGGGCGGCAGCGCCAGGTCCAGGCCATCGACGTGCAGACGGGTAATGGTCAGCGCGCCGTCGAACAGATCAGCGGGCTGCCAGTCGAGTTCGCCGTTGGTTAGCGCCACTTGCAGTGGACCGTCCTGGTAGCGCAGTCCTTCGATCCGCAGCGGCCCCAGCAGCCGGCCGCTGGCCCGGTCGTAGCTGAGCTGGCCGGGCAGTACCCGTTGCGCCAGCGCCAACAAGCCGTTGAAACCGGTCTCGGTGGAGACCGCGAAGCCGGCAACCAGCAGTCCCAGCAGCAGCAAGATCAGCGGTAGCGCCAGCAGCCAGTACAGGGTACGGCGCAGCAGGCGGGTGGCGCTCATAGATCGGGTCCGATGCTGAAGGAAAAGCGGAAGGCGCTGCCCGGCGGACGGTCCAGACCGGAGGCGAAGTCCACTCGTAGCGGACCGACCGGCGAGAGCCAGCGCACTCCCAGCCCGGCGCCGGTTTTCAAGTCGGGAGAGGCGCCGTCGAAGGCATCGCCGGTGTCGACGAAAGCGGCGATGCCCCAGTTCCCCCAAATCCGATGCTCGTATTCCAGGCTGGCCACCGCCAGATTCTTGCCGCCGACCACGGTGCCGTCGGGGTCGGTGGGGCCGATGCTTTCGTAGGCGTAGCCGCGCACGCTGGCGTCGCCACCGGTGAAGAAGCGCAGGGAGGTCGGCAGCTTCTCGAAATTATCGACCACCGTAGCCCCGAAGTTGCCTCGGACGAGCAGTCGATTGCTATCGTTCAGAGCGTGGATCCAGCGAAGCTGCAACAATCCTTGCAGGAAGTTGGTGTCCGACAGCAGCGCCGTCGATGCGCCGCGCAGCCCGAAACCGAACAGCAGGCCACGGTGGGGATAAGCGCGGTCGTCGGCGTCCACCCAGGTCCAGTCCAAGCTGGGAATCAGTAATAGCGATTGTTCGGACGAAGGCCGGTTGCCGATGGTGTATTCTTCGTACTGCAAGTTCAAACTGTAGTTTTTCAACCACTTGCCATCTTGTTGTTGCAGGCTGCCGCCGATCTTGTAGGTTTCGTAATCTTTGTCGTTGTCGTTCTGGCGGACATAGCCGGTGGTGATGGCGTATTCGTCGGTGGTTGGGTCGGTGCCGGGAATCATGTACTTGAAAGCGATCAGCGACTTGATTTGCGAATACCCCAGTTCGGCTTCGTAATGGTGGCCTTGTGGGTTGAGCCAGCGCCGCTCGACGCGCAGTTTGCCCCGAAAGCCGGTGTCGGTGCCGTAACCCAGGCCGGCGCTGTATTTGCGTTTCTTGCCCGGCTCCAGCGTGACATCGACCGGCGTGGTGGCGGTGCTGGCGTCGGGCGGGGCGTTGACTTCCACTTGACTGAAATAATTGCTGTTGCCGAGATCGCTTTGCAGCTTCAGCAGTTGGTTGACGTTGTAGGGATCGCCGGGCTTGAAGCGGGGGTAGCGGGCCAGCAATTCGGGCGACAGAAAATCCTGCTTGAAGGCAATATTGCCAAAGCGGAAGCGCTGGCCGGTATCGTAGTGCAGGTGGATAGTCGCGCTGTAGGCTTGCAGGTCGACGCGGATGGAGCGCTCGGTGAAGCGGGCATTGAAATAGCCGTGCTCGGTCGCCAGCAACTCCATCGCGGCCTTGATCTGTTCGTATTTGGGCTGGTCCAGGGTTTGACCCTGGGCCAGCGGCAGGTTGTCCAGCAGTTTTTGGAAGGCGGGGTCCTGCGCGCCCTCGCCCAGTACCTTGACGTCGATTTCCGCGATGCGCAGCGGCCGGCCGGGCTCGATCCGGTAGCGCGCCACCCAGCCTTCCGGGGTACGGGTCAGGGACGCCTCGATGGTGGGCTCGAAATAGCCGAACGGCTCCAGCGCCTTGCGGATTTCGCGCTCGGCGTTGTTGTGCAGCCAGCGCAGGCGGACTTCGTCCGGCGCGGGTTTGCCGGCGAAACGGTTGAGTTCCAGAAAAGCCAGTACGTTGTCGCGCAACGGGCCGTCCACGCCTTCGACGGTCAGGGTTAGGGAAGGGTTGGCGGTGGGCGGCGATTCGGGTTCCTGAGCGCTCAGCGAGTCGACCGCCAGCGTCAGGCAACAGAACAGGAACCAGCTCTGGAGGAGAGTCAAACCGGATTGAGGCATGATGGGCGTTGGCTTGCTTGCGGTCGGTGAATGGCGCGAGCCGGGGCTGGGGGCAAGGCGAAACGAGGCCGGGTTCGCGCGGTCTCCCTGTATGGTAGCGGTTATAATCCTTATCACATTTGACGGGACAGGAAAATGTTTGATGACGCCTTTTCCCTAAACGGGATGCAAGAGAGCTCCGGGTTTTGCTATCCCGCGCTCGAATCCACGGTTGGCAATACCCCGCTGGTTCGGTTGCGGCGGTTGCCGGGAAACGCCAGCAGTCTCGTTTTGGGAAAACTGGAAGGCAACAATCCCGCCGGTTCGGTCAAGGATCGGCCAGCGCTGAGCATGATCCGGCAGGCCGAGGCGCGCGGCGAAATCCGGCCCGGTGATGTGCTGATCGAGGCAACCAGCGGCAATACCGGCATCGCGTTGGCGATGATCGCGGCGGTGAAGGGTTACCGCTTGAAATTGATCATGCCGGAAAATCAGAGCGCCGAGCGGCGGGCGGCGATGCGGGCCTACGGCGCCGAACTGATTCTGGTAAGCAAGGAAGAAGGCATGGAGGGTGCGCGCGATCTGGCCGCGCGACTGGAGCGGGAAGGGCAGGGGCGGGTGCTCGACCAATTCGGCAACCCCGACAACCCGCTGGCGCACTACGAAACCACCGGTCCCGAAATCTGGCGCGACACCGGTGGTCGGATCACCCACTTCGTCAGCGCCATGGGTACCACCGGTACCATCATGGGGGTGTCGCGCTATCTCAAGGAACGGAATCCCCAGATACAGGTCGTCGGTGTGCAGCCGACCGAGGGGTCCTGCATTGCCGGCATTCGTCGTTGGCCGTTGGAGTATCTGCCGAAAGTCTTTGACCCGGCGCGGGTGGATCGAACCCTGGATGTCGATCAGGCGGAAGCCGAGGAGATCACCCGCCGGCTGGCCCGCGAGGAAGGCATCTGCTGCGGGGTATCGGCGGGCGGGGCGGTGGCGGTGGCGCTACGACTGGCGCGGGAGGTCGAGAATGCGGTGATCGTCACCATCATCTGCGACCGCGGCGACCGTTACCTATCCACCGGGCTGTTTTCCGATTAAAAGGTCGGATCGTCCCGGTGCCTTACGTTCCCTGTCCTGATCCAAGGCGGGGAAACCCCAACTCATTTCGAGCACCATGGCCAAGAAATCCAAGATTCCGGTGGAACCGTTCGTGGTTCGCGTCGATGACCTGACGCACGAAGGTCAGGGTGTGGCGCGACGGGATGGCAAAGCCGTGTTCGTCGAAGGTGCGTTGCCCGGCGAAGAAGTCCGCTGCGTCTACACCGCCCGCCGGAGTCGCCGCGACGAGGCCCGCACCGTCGAGGTCTTGCGGGCCGCGCCGGAGCGGATCGAACCACGCTGCGCGCATTTCGGGGTGTGCGGCGGCTGCACCCTGCAACATTTGCAGCCAACCGAGCAACTCGCCGTCAAGCAGCGTTGGTTGCTGGACAGCTTGACTCACATCGGCAAGGTCCGGCCGGAACAGGTTTTGGAACCCATGATCGGACCGCTGTGGGGTTACCGGCGGCGGGCGCGGCTGGGGGTCAAGCATGTCGCCAAGAAGGGACGTACCCTGATCGGTTTTCGCGAGCGGCACAGTCCATTCGTGGCCGACCTGCGCCGCTGCGAGGTGCTGGACGAACGGCTGGGCGGTTTGTTGGAGCCACTGGCGCAACTCATCGATACCCTGTCCATCCGCGATCGCTTGCCCCAGATCGAGATTGCCGGCGGGGACGAAACGATGGGGCTGAATTTCCGGGTGTTGGCGCCGCCGAGCGCCGAGGATCGGGCACAACTCCAGGCGTTCGGCGAGCGGCACGGTTTTGCGCTTTACCTACAACCGGGTGGGCCGGACAGCGTGCGGGCATTGTGGCCGGAGCAGCCGGAGCTTGGTTATCGCTTGCCGGATTTCGATCTGGACCTGAAATTTCAACCCTGGCATTTCATTCAGATCAACGCCGCCATCAATCGGCAACTGGTTGGGCGGGCTTGCGAGTTGCTGC
This sequence comes from Candidatus Competibacter phosphatis, assembly GCF_012939995.1. GTDB lineage: Bacteria > Pseudomonadota > Gammaproteobacteria > Competibacterales > Competibacteraceae > Competibacter > Competibacter phosphatis. The sequence goes on from NZ_SPMZ01000048.1 coordinate 13,805, forward strand.
AAGTCGGGCCGGAAGATCGGGTGCTGGATCTGTTCTGCGGGTTGGGCAATTTTACTTTGGCGTTGGCTCGCCGGGCGCGAGAGGTGGTCGGCGTGGAAGGCGACGCCAGCTTGGTGGAGTGGGCGCGACACAACGCCGCGCGCAACAATGCCGCGAACGCTATTTTCCACGCCGCCGATCTGACCGGCGATCCGCGCGATCAAGGATGGGCGCGGGGTGGTTACGAGCGGGTTTTGCTCGATCCGCCTCGTTCCGGCGCGTTGGAGATGATGCCGTGGGTGGCCGCGCTGGGTGCGGAACGAGTGGTCTATGTGTCCTGTCATCCAGCCACGCTGGCGCGGGATGTCGGTGAGTTGGTCCACCGTTTCACTTATCGGCTGGAGAGCGTTGGGGTGCTGGATATGTTTCCTCACACCGCGCATGTCGAATCGATGGCGGTGCTGGTCCGCCGGGTATAACGGGTCGGTCATGGCGTTTTGTGAAGATCGGCCAAGCCCGCGTCGCCAATGATGTCGGGGTCGGGTCTTCCGCCGCGAGAACGCCGCGCGGTTTGGGGGGCCATCGGTTTGGGCTATCCTTCTCCGATGCCCGACTCAAATGGAAGGAAGAATCGTCATGCTGACCCAATCCCTGTCCGGTTTGCCCGCGTTCCTGTCCTACTTCGCCACCGCCATCGGCCTGCTGGCATTGTTTCTGACAGTGTACGTTTTCATCACCCCTTACCGCGAAATTGCCCTGATCCGCGAAGGTAACGCGGCGGCGGCGGCCAGTCTCGGCGGCGCCGTGCTCGGCTTCGTGCTGCCGCTGGCCAGCGCCATCACTCACAGCGTCGGCCTGCCCGACATGGCGGTCTGGGGGCTGATCGCGCTGGTCGTGCAGGTGCTGGTCTATCTGGCGGCGCGGTTTCTGCTGTTGCCCGAGCTCGGCCGCGATATTCCCGCCGGCCGGATTGCCACCGGCGTATTTCTCGGTGCGCTATCGGTTGCCATCGGCATCCTCAACGCCGCCTGCATGAGCTACTGAGCCGGCCGCGCTGCTAGTCGGACGGCCCCATGATCGAGGAAAGCGCGGTCGAAAGCGCGGGCCAGAACCAGTAGACCAGCGACGCCGCCAGTCCGGCCAGCAATCCGGCCAGAATCCACGGCAATGCCCGCCGCCATGGCGGCGCGGCGCTGGCCGGAACCTGAACGCTGGTTACGTCGCGAATGGGCTTGACCGCCGCCTTGCGCTTGGGTGGGCGTGAAATCGCCGCCGTCTTCCCAGCCATCGCGTCCTGGACCGCCTCCACCAATTCCTCGGCGCTGGCGAATCGCTCCTCGGGTTCCTTGGCCAAGAGCCGATCGATCGCCGGCTGAAAGCGGCCGAGCGGTTCCGGCAGGGTCGGTACCGGTTCCTTGAGGTGCTTCAGCGCGATATCGAAAGCGTCGGCCCCCTGAAACGGCCGGGTGCCGGTCAGCATCTCGTAGAACACCACCCCCAGGCTGTACAGATCGCTGCGCGCGTCCGTCGGCTTGGCCAACGCCTGTTCCGGGCTCATGTAATTAGGTGTGCCGAGCCGCCAGCCGGCGGCGGTCAACTGAGTCTTGTCTAGCGTATTCTTGGCGATGCCGAAATCCGATAGCAGTGCCGTGTCCGAATTGCGGAACAAAATATTGGCCGGCTTGATGTCGCGATGAATGCAATGCTGCTGGTGTGCCCGGCCGAGCGCGCGGGCGATCTGGCATAGGATCGTTACCGCCTGGTCTGGCGTCAGCCCTGCCTTGATCCGCTCCTTGAGCGTGCCGCCCTCCAGGTATTCCATCGCGATGTAGTACACATCGTCCAGATTGCCGGCGTCGAAAATGGTGACGATATGCGGGTGGCCAAGCTTGCCGATGATGCGGGCTTCCTTGATGAAGCGTTTGCTGAAGATGGGGTCGCCGGCCAGACCGGGGGGACAGCACCTTGATGGCCACGCGGCGGCCCAAGGATTCCTGGAGCGCCAGATAGACGGTGGACATGGCGCCCTTGCCGATGATTTTTTCGAATTGATAGCCGGAAATCTGGGGCATTTCCATGGGGGGTCGCGGTACCTTGCGGACATTCCGAAGCGGAATGGAAAAATAATGGGACAGGTCGGTGCAAACGGCAAGCTGGGGGCGGGCTTTCGAGCGAGGGAAATCCGATTTTAACCCCATTGTGTCGCCGTGGGCGTTTATAGCAATGAAATCACAACCTTCGAAGGAAACGCCATGATTCGGTCTCTATCGCTCCATGCCTTGCTGATCGCTGTCCTGCTCGTCGCCTGCTCGCCCACCGCGCCGCCACAAGATGTGGCCGAATCCAAGCGACAGGCTGCTGGCCAGTCACACTTGGTCGTGGCTCGCTCCGCCACGGAGCGAGCCACGACCAGGTCAGTCGTTGGGAAAGCCGATCAGCCGGTTTCCACAACGTCAGTGCCGACCAGCCCGGTGCTGGCAATGGTCGAGCCCAGCGCACGATTATCAGCCGCAAGGCAGGCGGCCCAGGATTCCACCGCGCTCGCGCCGGCCCGCATGTCCAGCCGGCGGGACACGGATGAGTTGCGCGCGCCCAGCGAACCAACCGACCGTGAGAATTACGCCCAGGTCGAGGACAATCCGGTCAAGCGCGCCGCCGAGCAGCCGGTGTCCACCTTCAGCATCGACGTCGATACCGGCGCCTACGCCAACGTTCGCCGCTTTCTCAACGCCGGCCGACTGCCGCCGCGCGACGCGGTGCGGGTCGAGGAACTGATCAACTACTTCGATTACGACTATCCGCTGCCGGACGATCGTCAGCCACCGTTCCGGGTCAACACCGAACTGGCCCCGACGCCCTGGAATCCCAAAACCTTGCTGCTGGCGGTCGGCATCAAGGGCTACGAATTGCCGAGAACCCAGTTGCCGCCCGCCAACCTGGTATTCCTGGTCGACGTGTCCGGCTCGATGGATTCGGCGGACAAAATCGGCCTGCTCAAGCCGGCACTGAAACTGCTGGTCCGGCAACTACGGCCGGAGGACAAGGTGGCGATCGCGGTTTACGCCGGCGCGGCCGGCATGGTGCTGGAACCCACGTCCGGCAGTCAGCGGGCGAAGATCGAAGCGGCTCTGGATCAGCTCAGCGCCGGTGGTTCCACCAACGGCGGCGCGGGTATTCAACTGGCCTACAACCTGGCCCGGCAGGGCTTCGTCGAGGGCGGCGTCAACCGGGTGATTTTGGCCACCGACGGCGATTTCAACGTCGGCACGGTCAATTTCCAGGCATTGAAGGATCTGGTTGAAACTCAGCGCAAGAGCGGCATCGCGCTCACCACGCTCGGTTTCGGCGCCGGCAACTACAACGATCGGTTGATGGAGCAACTGGCCGATGCCGGCAACGGCAATCACGCCTACATCGACACCCTCCAAGAAGCCAACAAGGTGCTGGTCGAGCAGATGAGCGCCACGTTGCTGACCATTGCCAAGGACATGAAGATCCAGATCGAGTTCAACCCGGCGCTAGTCGAGGAATACCGCCTGATCGGCTACGAGAATCGAATCCTGCGCCGTGAGGATTTCAACAACGATGCGGTGGATGCCGGCGATATCGGCGCCGGGCACACAGTCACCGCGTTGTACGAAATCGCCCTGAAGGGCAGTGGCGGTAGTTTGACCGAGCCGCTGCGCTACGGCCAGCCGGCGACCGACGCCGCCACGCCGCGCGGCGACGAGATCGCCTTCCTGCGCTTGCGCTACAAGCAGCTGGACGGCGAGGTCAGCCAGTTGCTGGAACAGCCGATCCGTCGCGGGCAAGCGGTCGGGGACTGGCGGGAAACCAGCGAGCGATTCCGCTTCGCGGCGGCGGTGGCCGGTTTTGGCCAGGTGCTGCGCGGCGGGCGCCATACCCACGATTTTGGCTACGACGAGGTGCTGGCGCTGGCCCGTACCGCGCGGAGCGGCGATCCCCATGGTTATCGGGGCGAGTTCCTAACTTTGGTCGGGCTGGCGCGGTCGCTCGATCCCGGTCAAGGTGGGGAGCAGGGCCAAGCGATCCGCTGATTGGGTATCAGGGGACAAGGGACGGATTTTCCTAGAATCTGGAATCTGATCCTCGTTCCCTGATACCTTGTTTCCATGCGGACCGAAGACGATGCCGACGAAACCCTCATGCTGCGCTACCGGGATGGCAATGCCGATGCCTTCGCGGCGCTGTACGCTCGCCACAAAGGGGCACTGTATCGCTATCTATTGCGCCAATGCGGCCAGCCGGCGTTGGCCGAGGAACTGTTTCAGGACGTGTGGCTGAAGCTGATCGCCGCCCGGACCGGCTACACCGTGCAGGCTAGATTCACCACTTATCTATACCGACTGGCCCACAATCGCCTGATCGATCACTACCGCGCCAGCAGTCGAGGCCTGCCGCTATCCTACGCCGAGGATTGCCCGGAGTGGGCCGAGGTACCGGCACCGGCCGAGGTGCAGCCGGAGGCGCAAGACGACCGCCGCCGCCAGGCCGAACGCCTATTGGAGCTGTTGGCCGAATTGCCCGAGGCCCAGCGCGAGGCCGTGTTGCTGAAGGAAGAAGCCGGATTGTCGCTGGAGGAAATCGCCCAGGCCACCGGCACCGGTCGGGAGACCGTCAAAAGCCGCCTGCGTTATGCCATGGCCCGCCTGCGACAGGGTTTGAGAGGTGCGCGATGAGCGATCCACGCAATGCGGAATTCCACGACGAGAATCTGTCGGCCTTGTACCGGGTCACCCGCGACCCCGAGCCGCCGGCTTGGCTGGACCAACGTATCCTGACGGCCGCCAACGCCGCGCCGCAACCGGTCTCGACGCTGGCGCCGCCGCCCTCCCGGCGGCGACGAACCCGGCTGTGGGCGGTGCCGGCCGCGTTGGCGGCGACCGTGGTGCTGGCGGTGGGCATCGTACGGCTGGCGCGCGAGAGCGGTGAATGGGGTCCGTCGCCCGAGAACAAGACGGCGCTCCATTCCGCAGCCGAATCCGCCGCCGAGGCGGATGCCACCGCCGCCGGCCGCGCCCAGTTCAGTGACCATGATCGCCCTTCGTCACCCGCCGTGGAATTACGACCCACCATGCCCTTGGGCGAGGCGGTTCGAGTGGCGCCGCAATCGCTGCCAGCCTTGCCGGCCGCCGCGCCGCCGGTCGAGTTGGAACAGGAGTCGATGCCGCGCCGGCCCGCGCCAGCGGAGCGGGAACGAGCACGGGAGGAGCGGGAACGAGCACGGGATTGGCTTCGGGCCGCGCCGACGGGTCAACGGGCCGACCAGGGCGCTGCATCGCAAGATCGGTCGGATCAATACTCGCCAGAGGAATGGCTGGCGGCCATTGCCGAACTGCGGCATCAAGGCCGGACGGCGGAAGCGGACGCCAAGCTGGCGGAGTTCCGACGGCGGTACCCGAATTATCCGCTGGAGGTCGCGCCGAGCCCGCTGCAATGAATGAAGCGCTTCCTTCGCCGTCCGCGCTGGCAGCCTTGGAGGCACGTTTGCTGGACCTGTTGGCCGCCCATCCCGCCGGACTGAGCGAGCACGAGCTGCTGAAGAAGCTGCGTGTCAGCGATCCCTTGTTTGCGGGTTTCAGCGCCCGTGAACCACTCAAGCTGTTTCGCGGTCACTATCTGCTGTTTCATGCGCTCTACCGGTTGCGGGATCGCTTGGCCGGCGAGCGGCACGGCCGTTTGCGGGTGGACCCGCTGGGTATCGTGCTGGAGTTCGAAGCCTTGCCTTGCGGTGGGACCGCGCTCGCGCCGAGTGAGCCCGACTTTGCGCCGTGCTACGCCGATTTGGCCAGGCTGGCAACAATGACGATCACCGAGGTCGTTGAGCTACTGCGCTATTTCCACGCCGCGCGTCGGCGGGACGAGCGGCGAAGGGCGGCGTTGGCGGTGCTGGATCTGCGAGACCCGATCGATGCGGCGGCCATCAAGCGGCGGTACCGGCGGTTGGCGATGCGCCATCATCCCGACCGGGGCGGCGATGGCCAGCGCTTGGGCGAGATCAATGCGGCACTGGCGGTGTTGGAAGAGAAACTCGACCGATGCGTCTGACCCTATCCCATGCCACGGCCGGAAATTGCCGGTGACGGATGCGCCTGGGGGGCGGTCGGTTATTTGGGTAAATACTGCGTAATGGCTTCAATCAGCGTGGCTTCTTCCACCGGTTTGACGACGTAGCTTTTGGCGCCTTGCCGCGCGCCCCAGATCCGGTCGGTTTCCTGGTCCTTGGTGGTGACGATGATGACTGGGATATGGCTGGTGGAGGGATTCTTGGTAATCTGGCGGGTTGCCTGAAAACCGTTGACTCCGGGCATCACCACATCCATGAGCACGAGATCCGGCAATTCCGCCTTGGCGACTTCGATGCCCTCCGCGCCGTTTTTGGCGGTCAGAATCTCGTGCCCGTGTTTCTTGAGTATTTTGGTGAGACTCAGCGCCTGAGTGGGTGAGTCGTCGACGATCAATATGCGGGCCATGCTGCTACTCCTGGGATAGTCTTGCGTATCGTCCGCGCGTCGCCGGCATAACGCGGTGGTCAACCCGTTCGGGGGAAAATCTGGCGAGTCATACGCTATTCATCGATCCCATCATCATAAGCGAAATTTGCTGGTCGGGGGATGGTTTTGTTGTGGTCGGCGGTTCACCGGCACATGGTAGGATACCCAAATAATGAGGTTGATTCGTGAGGGGTCGTTGTATGAGTGATTCGCCATTGAGCTTTTTAAATCGCCTGATCCTGGCGCTGCGTGCGTTCGGACGAATTTTGATCGACGAAGGGTTTGCCGTCGGCGTGCTGCGGCTTGAAGGGGGTACGGCGGCGCTTGCGCCGACGGCGGAACCCGCCAGACCGGTGCTCAAGGAAACTTCGCCGGATTCCGCCTTGCAATTGCTGGCGCTGTTGCAGCAGGAGGGGCGGTTCGTGGATTTCCTGCAGGAAAACGTGACCGCGTATTCCGATACCGAGATCGGGGGCGCGGCGCGGGTGGTGCATGAGGGATGTTGCAAGGTGGTGCGCGATTATTTACGCATTCAGCCGGTGCGCGAGGAAGCGGAAGGGGCGAGGTTGACCGTGCCGGCCGGTTTCAATCCCACGGCGGTGCGGTTGACCGGTAACGTGGTCGGCCAACCGCCCTTCACCGGGACCTTGATGCATCGCGGCTGGCGGGTGGCCGAGATCAAGTTGCCGAAGGTGGCCGAGGGTCATGACGTTCAGGTGCTGGCGCCGGCGGAGGTGGAGCTATGAGCACGGCTCGTTACACGGTGGGCATCGATCTGGGTACCACCCACTGTGTGTTGGCGGCGGTGGATCTGACCGCCAGCGACGGCGATGAGGTGGTTGAACGGATCGAACTCATTCCGCAGTTGACCGCGCCCGGCGCGGTCGAGGAGCGGCCGATGCTGCCCTCGTTTCTCTACTTGCCGCATCCCGACGAACTGCGGCCGGAAGATCGGGTTCTGCCTTGGGGCGAACCCCCGTTCGTGGTCGGCGAACTGGCGCGGGCGATGGGCAGCCGGACGCCGATTCGCTTGGTGTCCAGCGCCAAAAGCTGGTTGTGTCATCCCGGGGTGGATCGGCGTGCCGCCATCCTGCCGGTGGAAGCGCCGGAGGAAGTGGGACAGATTTCGCCGTTGCAAGCCTCGATCCGCTATCTGGAACACTTGCGCGCCGCTTGGGACCATCAGCATCCCGATGCGCCACTGATCGAGCAAGACGTGGTGCTGACCGTGCCGGCCTCCTTCGATCCCGCCGCCCGCGAATTGACCGCCGAAGCGGCGGAGGCGGTCGGCTTGCGGCATCTGGTGTTGCTGGAAGAACCGCAAGCGGCCTTGTACCACTGGGTGTTGGCCACTCGGGAAGGGTGGCGCAAGCAGGTCCAGCTTGGCGATATCATCCTGGTGATCGACCTGGGCGGCGGTACCGCCGACTTTTCGCTGATTGCCGTGACCGAACGCGACGGTTCCCTGGAACTGGTGCGGGTGGCGGTCGGCGAGCATATTCTGCTGGGCGGCGACAACATGGATTTGGCCTTGGCACACGCGGTCCGAGCCAAGCTGGCGGAGCAGGGTATCCAACTCGATCCCTGGCAGTTGCAGGGTTTGACCCACGGTTGCCGGTCGGCCAAGGAAACCCTGTTGAGTCATGGCGAAGTCGGGGCGGTGCCGGTGGTGGTGCCGAGCCGCGGTTCCAAGCTGATCGGCGGCACCTTGCGCACCGAACTGACCCGCGACGAGGTCTCCCACACCTTGATGGAAGGGTTCTTTCCGATCGTGGAAGCGGCGGCACGGCCGGCGGCGCGGGCGCGGGCGGCGCTGACCAAGCTGGGCTTGCCCTACGCGCAGGATGCGGCCATGACCCGTCATTTGGCGGCGTTTCTGGGCCGGCAGGTGGAGGCGACTCGACATCTGCCTGGTTTCGAGGGTCGGCTGCCGGAGCAGGCCAGTTTCCTGCATCCAACCGCGGTGCTGTTCAACGGTGGCGTGTTCAAGGCGCCACCCTTGCTGGAGCGGACCCTGACCGTGCTGAATGGCTGGTTGGCGGCCGAGGGCGCTCCCCCCCGCGCGTTTGTTGGAAGGCAGCGATCTCGATTTGGCGGTGGCGCTTGGCGCGGCCTATTACGGCTACGTGCGACGCGGGCGCGGAGTACGGATTCGCGGTGGTACCGCCAAGTCCTATTACGTCGGCGTGGAAAGTGCCATGCCGGCGGTACCGGGGATGGAACCGCCGATCGAAGCCTTGTGCATCGCGCCGTTCGGCATGGAAGAGGGCACCCAGGCCGAACTGCCGCCGCAGGAAGTAGGATTGGTGGTCGGCGAGCCGGTGCGATTCCGGTTCTTCGGGTCCTCGGTGCGGCGCACCGATCAGGTGGGCGCGGTGCTGGAGCAGTGGACGGTGGACGAGGTCGAGGAACTGGACGAGATCGAAGCGACCTTGCCCGCCGAGGATCGCCAACCCGGCGAAGTGGTACCGGTGCGACTGCACGCTGCGGTAACCGAGGTCGGCACGCTGCGGCTGGAAGCCGTGCCGCGCGAAGGCGGGGAAGCCTGGAAAGTCGAGTTCGACGTGCGCGGGGAGCACTGAACCATCGCCCGTTCCAGCACCCCCCGCTATCTGGTCGGCATCGATCTGGGCACCACCCATACGGTGGTGGCCTATGCCGATCTGAAGGCTGCCGGAACGGCGGATATCCATCTGTTCTCCGTCGAGCAACTGGTCGCCCCCGGCGCGGTGGCGGTTCGCCCGCTGTTGCCTTCGGTGCGCTATCACCCGGCCGAAGGCGAACTGGCGGCGGCGGATAGCCAACTTCCCTGGACCTTCGACGACCCCGGTGGCGTGGACAACGCAGTTCTGGGCGAACTGGCGCGGGAGCGGGGGACACGGGTGCCGGGGCGGTTGGTGGCCAGCGCCAAGAGCTGGCTGTCGCATGCCGGGGTGGATCGTACCGCGCCGGTGTTGCCCTGGGGCGCGGCGGAGGAGATCGCCAAGGTATCGCCGGTGGTCGCCAGCGCTAGCTATCTTGCCCATGTCCGCGCCGCCTGGAACCAGCACTTTCCTCGTCAGCCGCTGGAGCGGCAGGAACTGGTGTTGACCGTGCCAGCCTCGTTCGACGAAGCGGCGCGAACTCTGACGGTGGAAGCGGCGCGACTGGCCGGTTTGCCGGAACTGCGGTTGGTGGAGGAACCGCAGGCGGCCTGCCATGACTGGCTACACCGCCACCGGGACACCGTGGCGGCGGATCTGGGCGAGTCCCGTTTGTTGCTGGTCTGTGACGTAGGCGGTGGCACCACCGACCTGACTTTGATCCAGATCGAGCCGGGGGAGCAAGAGCCGCGTTTGACCCGGATCGGCGTAGGCGAGCATCTGATGCTGGGCGGCGACAACATGGATCTGACCCTGGCCAGAACCGTCGAAGCTCGACTGAGTGGCGGGCGCCTGAGCACCGGCGAATTGTCTCAGCTGTTGCAGCAATGTCGGAGCGCCAAGGAACGGCTGCTGGCGACCGACGCGCCGGAGCAAGTGACGGTGACCGTGCTCGGCGGCGGTGCCCGGCTGATCGGCGGCGCGCGCGCGGCGGAACTGAGTCGCGACGAGGTACGAGCGTTGCTGGTGGACGGATTTCTACCGCTGACGGCGGCGGACGAACGGCCTCAGGGCCGGCGGGCGGCGGTGGTCGAATTCGGCTTGCCCTACGCCGCCGATCCGGCGATCAGCCGCCATCTGGCGGCGTTTCTGGCGCGGTACGGCGACGCGGCCCGGCGGGCACTGGGCGAACGGGCGCCGGCCGATCGACCGCCGGCCCCGGACGCGGTGTTGCTGAATGGTGGTGTGTTTCACGGCGCGGCCCTGTCGGAACGATTGTTGGAACTGCTGGCCGGCTGGCGTGGTGAGCCACTGTTGCGGCTGGACAACCCCGAACCCGAACTGGCGGTGGCGCGCGGGGCGGTGGCCTACGGACTGGCTCGGCGGGGTCGAGGCCTGAAAATCGGCGGCGGTTCGGCGCGCGGCTATTTTCTGGTGGTGGAGAGTGACCGTAGCCGCAAACAGGGCGTTTGTCTGTTGCCGCGTGGGACCGAAGAGGGACGGGAGATCCGGTTGGATCGAACCTTTTCCTTGCGGTTGGGCTCGCCGGTGCAGTTTCATTTGATGTCTTCCACTGGCGATGCGTTCCACCAGGCCGGTGACGTGACGGCGCTGGATGCCGGGGAGTTTCTGCCTCTACCGCCGATCGTCACGCTGATCGAAAGCGAATCCGGGGCGGACGAAGTGTCGGTGCAACTGAGCGCGCAACTAACCGAGGTTGGTACCCTGGAAGTGGATTGCATTGCGGCGGACGATCCGGTGCGACGCTGGCGGTTGGCCTTTCAGTTGCGGGGTAGCGATACGGCGGCGCTGGCCCGGTTGCATCCCCGTTTTCCCGAAGCGACGGCGCGGATCGAACGGTTTTATGGTTCCCGCGCGGCTGATGTCGAATACAAGGAAATAAAGATTTTACGAACCGATTTGGAGCGCTTGCTGGGCCGGCGCGAGACTTGGGAGACGCCGCTGCTGCGCGAGCTGTTCGGGGTATTGTGGGCCGGTGCCCGGCGACGGCGGCGCTCGGCCGATCACGAGCGGCTGTGGTTCAGTCTGACTGGTTACTGCCTGCGACCGGGGTTCGGCTATCCGCTGGACGAGTGGCGGGTCGGGCGGTTGTGGGCGCTGTACGAGCAGGGGGTGCAGCATCATCGGGATGCCCAGGTGCGGGCGGAGTGGTGGACGCTGTGGCGGCGGGTGGCCGGCGGCCTGGACGCGGCGGCGCAACTGCGGCTGAGCGAGGATCTGCTGGCCGATTTGCGTCCGCTGGGCGGCAAGGCCGCCAAGGACAGGCTACCGGGGATCGAAGACATGGCGCGGTTGGCCGGCGTTCTGGAACGCTTACCGGCGACGCGTAAGCTCGAACTCGGCGAGTTGTTGCTGGCGCGGCTGGCGCGCAAGGGTGAATCCCCGCAACTGTGGTGGGCGGTGGGCCGGCTGGCGACCCGCGTTCCGGTCTATGGCAGCGCTCATGACGTGGTGCCGGTGGCAACGGCGGCGGCCTGGTTGGAACGAGTGCTGACTCTGGATTGGAAGGCGGTGGCGCCAGCGGCCTTCGCCGCGACCCTGCTGGCGCGGCTGAGCGGCGATCGCCAGCGCGATCTGGACGACACGACGCGGGCGCGGGTGATTCAGCGGTTGCGGGCGGCCAAGGCGCCGGCCGGGTGGCTGCGGATGGTGGAAGAGGTGGTGGATCTGGACGAGATCGACGCCGGCCGGGTGTTCGGCGAGGCGTTGCCGCCGGGCTTGCGGCTGGCGGGCTGAACCGGAGACCGTCGTATCCCGATAACCCGCGAGTACCGATTACTTTCATTCGGCGACTTGAAGGACGATCTTGCCCCGGGCATGACCGGTCTGGCTGATGACATGCGCCTGACGGACCTCGGCCAACGGCAGCACGGTGTGGATCACCGGCCGCATCCGTCCCCCGTCGATCAGGTCGGCGATTTGAGTCAACTGCTCGCCGCTCGGGCGGATGAACACAAAGGCGCCACGGACTCCGTGGGTGGCGGCGACCGCTTCCGGCGGCGGACTGACCACCGAGACCAGAATTCCGCCGGGTTTCAGTACCTGCCAGGACCGTTTTTGCGTATCGCCGCCGATGGTGTCGAACACCACGTCCACGTCCGTTGCCACGTCCTCGAAATGGGTTTTGGTGTAGTCGATGAACTGGTCCGCGCCCAGTTCGGTCACGATGCCGGAATTGAGCGCCGAGGCGGTGGCGATGACCCGCGCGCCGCGCGCCTTGGCCAGTTGCACCGCCAAGCTGCCCACCCCGCCGGCGGCGGCATGGATCAGCACGGTCTGTCCGGCTTGCAATTGGGCGGCGTCCACCAGCGACTGCCAGGCGGTCAGCGCGGCCAGCGGTACGGCGGCGGCGTGGAGGTGGTCCAGACGGGTCGGTTTGTGGGCGGCGTCGCTGGCCTTGACGGCGATGTATTCGGCATAACCACCGTCCCGCTCGATGTCGGGTCGGGCGTACACTTCGTCCCCGACCTTGAACTCGGTCACCGCGCGGTCGACCTCGACCACCTCGCCGGACACGTCCCAACCGAGAATCAACGGCAGGGCATGGCGCAGGGCGCCTTGCAGATAACCCTCGCGAATCTTCCAATCTACTGGGTTGACGGCCGCCGCCCGCACCCGGATCAGGATATCCTTGGGTTCGAGCGTGGGCAGCGGGACGTTCTCTTCGTGGTGTAGGACTTCGGGTCCACCGTAGGCATGAATGCGTACCGCTTTCATGGTTGCCATATGAGTTCTCCGCAGGGTCAATATATTCTTGTCGTCAGAGTGTAGAATGCGGGCGGCTTCGTTTTTAGTCCGTTAAGCCAGCGCGATTCGGCAAGATCGGCTTGGACTGGATCATGGCGATCGACCGCCGGCCGCGTTGACGGTAGCTTTCCGAGAGCCCAAAATGGCGCGCTTTTTACGCCGCGCCAGCCTTGGTTGATCAGCGCGGCCTCGATATCCCTCAGAACCCGCGATCCTGATCCATGGATACTTATAAGCCGACGCACCTCAAGCAGCTCGAAGCCGAGAGCATTCACATCATCCGCGAAGTCGCCGCCGAGTTTGAGAAACCGGTGATGCTGTACTCGATCGGCAAGGATTCCGCGGTGATGCTGCATTTGGCCCTGAAGGCATTTTACCCCGGCAAGCCGCCGTTTCCGTTGCTGCATGTCGATACTACCTGGAAGTTCCGGGAGATGATCCGCTTCCGCGACGAGCAGGTCCGCCGGCTGGGGTTGGAACTGATCGTCCATATCAACGAAGAGGGCGTGCGTCAGGGCATCAATCCATTCACCCACGGTTCGCGGGTGCATACCGACGTGATGAAGACCCAGGCGCTGAAACAGGCGCTGGACCGCTACGGTTTCGACGCCGCCTTCGGCGGTGCCCGTCGCGACGAGGAGCGCTCGCGAGCCAAGGAGCGGGTGTACTCGTTCCGCGACCGCAACCACCGCTGGGACCCCAAGAATCAACGTCCCGAACTGTGGAATCTGTTCAACGGCCGAGTACACCGGGGCGAGAGCATTCGCGTGTTTCCGCTCTCCAACTGGACCGAGCTGGATGTCTGGCAGTACATCCACCTGGAAAATATTCCGATCGTGCCCTTGTACCTCGCCGCCGAACGGCCAGTGGTGGAGCGCGACGGGACCTTGATCATGGTCGATGACGAACGGATGCCTTTGGAGCCGGGCGAGACGCCGAAGCGGGAGTGGGTGCGGTTCCGTACCCTGGGTTGCTACCCACTGACCGGCGCCATCCACTCGCACGCCACCACTCTGCCCGAAATCATCCAGGAAATGCTGCTCGCCCGTCATTCCGAACGCCAGGGCCGCCTGATCGACCACGACGCCGCCGGCTCGATGGAAGAGAAGAAGCGGCAGGGGTATTTTTAAGATGTCTCTCCTCGAAACCGATATCCAGGCTTACCTGGAAACCCACGAACGCAAGGACTTGCTGCGCTTCATCACCTGTGGCAGCGTCGATGACGGCAAGAGCACGCTGATCGGTCGCTTGCTGTACGACACCCAGTTGATCTACGAGGATCAGCTCGCCGCCGTGCGCCGCGACACCACCAAGTACGGGACCACCGGCGAGGAGCTGGATCTGGCCCTGCTGGTCGATGGCTTGCAATCGGAGCGCGAGCAGGGCATCACCATCGATGTGGCCTATCGCTATTTCTCCACCGACAAGCGCAAGTTCATCATCGCCGACACGCCGGGCCACGAGCAGTACACCCGCAACATGGCCACCGGCGCTTCCACCGCGCAATTGGCCATCCTGCTGGTGGATGCCCGCAAGGGCGTGCAGACCCAGACTCGCCGCCACAGTTTCATCGTCTCCCTGCTCGGCATTCGCCATTTGCTGCTGGCGGTCAACAAGATGGATTTGGTCGGTTACGACCCGGCGGTGTTCGCGCGGATTTGCGACGATTACCTGGAGTTCGTGACCAAGCTCGGGGTCAAGGACGTGCGCTGCGTGCCAGTATCGGCGCTGCGTGGCGATAACGTGGCGCAACCATCCACCGCCATGCCTTGGTACGAAGGACCCACTTTGCTGCAAGAACTGGAGCAGATCGAGGTCGCCGCCGACCGCAACCTGCGCGATTTCCGTTTTCCGGTGCAGTACATCAACCGGCCTCATCTGGATTTTCGCGGTTTCTGCGGCACTCTCGCCGCCGGCATGGTGCGACCGGGCGACGAAGTCGTGGCGCTCCCCTCGGGCCGGCGCAGCCAGGTGACGACCATCGTGACCGCCGACGGCAACTTGCCCGAAGCGTTCGCCGGCCAGGCGGTGACCTTGACGCTCGCCGACGAGATCGATGTTGGTCGCGGCGATCTGCTGGTTCACCCCGACTGCCTGCCGGCGGTCGCCGAGGAGTTCGACGCTCGCGTGGTGTGGATGGCGGACGCGCCGTTGCTGCCGGGTCGCCAGTACGACATCAAGTTGGCCACCCGGCTGCTGCCGGCCACGCCGACCGTGCTGCACCACCGCATCGACGTCAATACCCTGGAGCATCAGCGCGTCGAGGAATTGGGCCTGAACGAAATCGGCTACTGTCGCTTCAGTCTGAACCAGCCGGTGCCCTTCGACGCCTACGAGGAAAGCCCCGGCACCGGCGGTTTCATCATCATCGATCGAATCAGCAACGCCACGGTCGGCGCGGGCATGATCGTGCGCCCGGTGACTCAGGCCCTGATCGACAAATCGCGCAACGTGGTTTGGCACGAGCACCGTATCGGCAAGGCGCAGCGAGCCAACCAGAAAGCGCAGCGGCCCTGCGTGATCTGGCTGACCGGCCTGTCGGGCTCGGGCAAATCGACCCTGGCCAACGCCTTGGAGCAGCGGTTGTACCAACGTGGTTATCACAGCTATCTGCTGGACGGCGACAACGTTCGCCACGGCCTGAACCAGGATCTGGGTTTTTCCAAGGACGATCGAATCGAGAACATTCGCCGGATTGGCGAGGTGGCGGCGCTGTTCGCCGACGCCGGACTGATCGTGATCACCGCCTTCATCTCGCCGTTTCGCGCCGATCGGGCGATGGTTCGGGCGCTGCTGCCGGACGGCGAGTTCATCGAGATGCATGTTCATGCGTCGCTGGAAGCCTGCGAACAACGCGATCCCAAGGGCTTGTATGCCAAGGCCCGCGCCGGGGTCATCAAGGATTTTACCGGCATCGATTCGCCCTACGAGGCGCCGGAGCGGCCGGAACTGGTCATCGATACCGAGCAGATCCCGGTTGAGGCGTGCGTGGACCGGGTGCTGGCTTATCTGAGCGAGCGGCGCATCCTGCGTGGCGCCTGAGCGACGGAGGTAGCACTTCATGGGGTGGGAAGCCTGGTTTACCGCCGGCCTGATCCTGACGCTGCTGGGGGTTCTGGCGACGACGCGGGCCGCCCCGGACATGTTGTTCCTGGGGGGATTGGTGCTGCTGGTGCTGGTGGGGATCGTGCCGGCGGCGAAAGCGTTCGAGGGTCTGGCCAACCAGGGCGTGATCACGGTCGGCGCCCTGTATGTAGTGGTGGCCGGGCTGCGCGAGACCGGTGGGGCACAATGGTTGGTGCAGCGGATTCTGGGCCGGCCGGAGTCGCTGTCCCGGGCACAGTTGCGCCTGATGTTGCCGGTCACGGTGTTGAGTGCCTTCCTCAACAATACCCCGGTGGTGGCCATGCTGATTCCCGGCGTGGGGGAGTGGGCGCGCAAGCATCGATTGCCCGTTTCCAAGCTGATGCTGCCGTTGAGCTATGCGGCGATCCTAGGTGGCACCTGTACCCTAATCGGCACCAGCACCAATCTGGTGGTGAACGGCCTGTTGATCGATCGGGCCAACATCAACCTGGGGATGTTCGACATCACGCCGATTGGTCTGGTGGCGGCCATCGTCGGGGTGACGTTCATCGTTCTGACCAGTCGCTGGTTACTCCCGGATCGGCGACCGGCGGTGTCGCCGACCGACGATCCGCGCCGTTATACCCTGGAGATGCTGGTCGATCGGGATGGCCCGCTGGCGGGTAAGACCATTGAAGCCGCTGGCCTGCGGCATCTGCCTGATTGCTATCTGATGGAAATCGATCGGGACGGCGCGATATTGCCGGCAGTGTCACCTCGGGAAATCTTGCAGGCCGGGGACCGGCTGGTTTTCGTCGGTGTGGTCGATTCGGTGGTGGATCTGCAACGCATCCGTGGTCTGACTTCGGCATCGACTCAGGTGTTCAAGCTGGCCGAACGGCGCAGCGACCGCCTGCTGGTCGAGGCGGTGGTCTCGAATACTTGTCCATTGATCGGGCGCAGCATCCGCGACGGCCGGTTTCGCAACCGCTACAAGGCGGTGGTGATCGCGGTGGCGCGCAATGGTGAACGACTGCGTGGCAAGATCGGCGACATCGTGTTGCGGCCCGGCGATATCCTGTTGGTCGAAGCTGGGGTCGGTTTTCTGGAAGGGCATCGCAACAGCCGGGATTTTTTTTCTGGTCAGTCCGGTGCCCGATTCGACGCCGTTGCGACACGAGCGGGCCTTGTTGGCGCTCGGTATCCTGGTGGTGATGGTGTTGGCGGCCGGACTGGATCTGGTTGGCATGTTCGAGGCGGCGCTGACGGCGGCGGCGCTGATGGTATTGACTCGCTGCGTCAGCGTTTCCGGTGCCCGGCAAAGTGTCGATTGGTCGGTGCTGCTGGTGATCGCGGCGGCGTTCGGCATCGGCGGGGCGCTGCAAAGCACCGGACTGGCCGTGGGGGTGGCGACGGCGATGCTGGGGTTGGCGGGGGATTCGCCGGCCCTGAATCTGGTGATGGTTTATCTGGCCACGGTGCTGTTTACCGCCGTGATCAACAACAACGCGGCGGCGCTGCTGATGTTCCCGATCGCCCAGGCGGTGACGGCCAGTCTGGACGTGAGCATCGTGCCGTTCGCGCTGGCGATCATGATGGCGGCCTCGGCCGAATTCTCCACGCCGATCGGCTATCAGACCAACCTGATGGTGTACGGGCCGGGTGGCTACCGTTTCTCCGATTATCTGCGGATCGGCCTGCCACTGAACGGGGTGGTGGCGCTGGTGTCGCTGTCGATGATTTTCTGGTGGTATTGAGCGGACCGATGGCGAGCGGTGGCGGCGGCTAAGGATTTTCGGCCGGCGCCAGCGCGTCCAGCGGAAACGCCAACGCGTTCATCTGTCCGAGTAGTTCCAGCAGTACCCGTGCCCGGTGCGCGCCGTCGGTGTGCAGCAGTTCCGCCTCATGGCCGGCGAACGGGCCGGTGAGGATCCGCACTCGGGAGCCGGGGGCCAGCGGCGATGGTAAGTCCAGCACGCCGCCTTCGCAGATCCGCCGCAATTCGGCGATCACCGGTTCGGGCACTGGCCGCAATTCGCCACCGAAGCGGACCAGATCGACCACGCCGCGGGTCGAACGCACCGGCCTTAGATCGTCCTGACCCAGCACGGCCCATAGAAACAGATAGCGCGGGAACATCGGTTCGATCACGTCGCGCCACTGGCCGCGCAGCCGGCGCTGGACGCGGACCTGCGGCAGGAATACCGTGAATTCCTGGTGTGTCAGTTGTTCAGCCGCTTCCGTTTCTCGGCGTGGTTTGCTGAAGACGGCGAACCAGCAGCCAGCGGCGGGATGGGTATGAGCGATGGGTGCGTTCATCATCGGGCCTGTGTTGGGATGATCGGGCCGCACTATTGTTCGCATGCATGGCTGAAATGCAAGCCGCTGGTCAGGCGAACTCCTCATCGAGCGAGCAAAATCAGCTTGCATCAATGCCAAGACGATATTAACCTTTTTAAATATTGTGCAGTGCAATGTTTACAGACCTTCACGCCAGTTCGCCGCTCGTGTTGCTGATCGTACAGTAGGGCGGTAGCGTGGCTTTCAGAGTTTTTTTTGTACAAGCACAGTCCTTCTAAATTATCAACAAGATCGCTCTGATCGCCGGCATTACCGGCCAGGATGGCGCTTATCTGGCCGAATTCCTGCCTACCAAGGGTTATATCGTCCATGGTATCAAGCGTCGTAGCTCGTTGTTCAACATCGACCATACATGAAGAGTTACAGCAAGGTAAGACGTTGCTGTTGCGGTTATTGTACTATTGGTTCTGATCGTTGTCAGGCTGGGTTGTGGATACGCTAACCTTGGAGGCGAGGTTTACCGATTGAGTATTCGCCGAAACACGATGTACAACCTGCTGGGATCAATCATCCCGCTGGGAGTCTCGCTAGTCACCATCCCGATCTATCTGGGGTTGATCGGCGAGGCGCGTTATGGGGTGTTGGCGATTGCTTGGTTGTTGCTCGGTTATTTTGGCTTGTTCGATCTCGGGTTGGGGCGAGCGACGGCGCAGCGGATTGCGGCGTTGCGGGATGGTACGGCAGCGGAACGCGCCCAGACCTTTTGGACGGCGCTGGCCTTGAACGTCGGGTTGGGCGTGGTGGGCGGGTTGTTGATCTGGCCGGTGGCGGCCTATTTTTTTTGGCCAGGTCTTCAAGATCGACGAGGCGTTGCGGCCGGAAATGCAGGCGGCGGTGCCTTGGTTGATTCTGGCCGTGCCGATGGCGACGCTGTCCGGGGTGTTGACCGGGGCGTTGCAGGGTCGGGAGCGGTTTCTGGAGCTGAACCTGATCTCGGTATCCAGCACGGTGCTGTTTCAATTGTTGCCGTTGGCGGTTGCCCGATTCTGGGAGGTTGATTTGGCCGTGTTGCTGCCCGCTGCGTTGTGTGCCCGGCTGTTTACGTTGCTGGTGTTGTTTATCCGCTGCCGACGGCATATTTTCCAGGGCCATCCGGCGACGTTCGCGCGGGCGCAAGCTGAAGCTGGTTCGTTGCTGCGCTTTGGCGGGTGGGTGACGGTGACCGCTTTCGTAGGGCCGATGATGGTCATTCTCGACCGCTTCATCATCGGCGCGTTGGTTGGGGCCAAGGCGGTGGCTTTCTACACCGTGCCTTTTCATCTGGGCGAACGCAGTACGCTGCTTTCCGGCGCGCTCACATTCGCATTATTTCCACGCTTCGCCGCAGTCACGCCCGAGGAGCGGCGGCGTTTGGCCTATACGGGGTTGCAGGTGCTGGCGGCTGTGATGACCCCGGCGATTGCGGTGGGCATCCTGCTGGTGGAGCCGTTCCTAGCCTGGTGGATCACGCCGGCGTTCGCCGAGCAGTCGGCACCGGTGGGTCAAATCCTCCTACTGGGTTTTTGGGCCAACGGCTTCGCGAGGATTTCCTTTGCGCAGTTGCAAGCTCAGGGGAATCCCAACCGGGTGGCGCAATGCCATTTGGCGGAGGTGTTGCCGTATTTCGCCCTGCTGTATCTGGGCTTGCATTACTTTGAGCTGGTCGGGGCGGCGGCGGCGTTTTCCCTGCGGGTGCTGGTGGATTTCGCGCTGCTTGCTGGGCTGGCCGGTTGGTTGCCGCTAGCGCTGCGCTTGTTGTGGGTTCCGGCGCTGTTGTTGGCGCTGGCATTCTGGATCGCCACGCAAACCCTGCCGGGACAGCCGGAATGGTTCGGGCTGGCCGGCTTACATGGGGTGTTGACG
Source organism: Candidatus Competibacter phosphatis (assembly GCF_012939995.1). Lineage (GTDB taxonomy): Bacteria > Pseudomonadota > Gammaproteobacteria > Competibacterales > Competibacteraceae > Competibacter > Competibacter phosphatis. The sequence continues at coordinate 33,918 of NZ_SPMZ01000048.1, forward strand.
GGGATTTGGGCGTGGCGGCAGACCCCGGAATGGATCAGGCAGGCGACGGTGGCCCGGTTCAGGCTGTTCTTTCGCTTACCGGGTAAAGCCTTGAGGCCCTCATGAACCGTGAATCGGTCACCATCGCCCCGGATGCCCCCTGGACTCGGCCTTGGCCGGAGGAGGGCCTCGAACGCCTCGGTTGGTGTCCGGTCTGCGGGAGCGGCGAGCGCGAGCTGCTGCATGAGGCGCTGAAGGATGCGGTCTTTTTCTGCGCGCCGGGGTGCTGGACGATGTGGCGTTGTGCGAGTTGCTACAGTGGCTATCTGGACCCGCGCCCGACGGTTGCGACCATCGGTCAGGCGTATGGCAATTACTACACGCATCAGTCAGCGGGCAGTCGAGCCGATTCATCAAGCCTGAGTTTGCTCCGTCGCATCCGCCGGGCGCTGTCCAATGGTTATCTGAATGCCCGCTATGGCACGAACTATCAACCGGCTAGCCGACTGGGACCGGGGCTGGCGAAAATGCTCCCCCGACAACGTGAGAAGCTGGATGCGCGGTTTCGTTGGTTGCCCAAGCCGGTAGCCGGCCAGCGCGTTCTGGATGTGGGTTGTGGCAATGGGGGGTTTCTGCTCAATGCGCACGATGCCGGTTGGCAGGTCATGGGGGTCGATCCCGATCCTGATGCGGTGGCGACCGCGCGGCAGAAGGGGTTGGAAGTTTGGCTCGGTTCGATGGAGGCGTTCGCCGGCGAGGCCGGGTTGTTCGATGCGATCACCTTCAGCCATGTGATCGAGCATGTCCATGACCCAAAGTCGGTGCTGGCGGATACCTACCGATTGCTGAAACCGGGTGGGACACTTTACCTCGATACGCCGAATATCGACAGCCGTGGCTCGCGTATTTTCGGACAGCATTGGCGAGGGATTGAAGCGCCCCGTCATTTGGTGTTGTTCAGTTTGAATGGACTGCAACAACTTCTTCAACAGTGCGGCTTTAGCGTTATCGAACTTCAACGTCGCCGAAGCATGGATAGGGGAATATTTCTGAGCAGTTTCCGAATCGCACGAGGGTTGTCTCCCTTTGGCAATCAGCCCAAGAAATTGCCGGTTGGCTTAGCGTTACGCACTCGCTTGCTGTGCGTTTCCACATCGCAACTCGAATTGATCACGTTACTGGCCCATAAAAAAATGACGACGAAAATCTCCATCGCTATGGCGACCTATAATGGTGAGAAATACCTACAGGAACAACTAGATAGTTTCGTGACACAGACGTGCCAGCCTGATGAACTGGTGGTGTGCGATGATGGTTCAACTGATGCCACGCTCGAAATCCTGGAGGTATTCCGCCAACACGTGTCTTTCACTGTGCGTATTTATCGCAATGAAATTAATTTTGGTCACATCAAAAACTTTGAAAAAAGCCTTATCATTTTGTACAGGTGATATAATTTTTCTTAAGTGATCAGGATGATGTCTGGTTTAAAAAACAAAATAAAAAACTATTAAGCAAATTTTTTACTATTAATGATGATATTATGGTTGTGATAAATGATGCAATAATTACTGATTCTGATTTAAACCCTACACAGTTCACAAAACTTAAAAAATACTTTTAACGCAGGCTTTCCGGAATCATGGTTCATAACTGGATGTTGCACAGCAATTCGAACATGTTGGTTACAAGTAGTTCTTCCTATACCAATCTCTAGTGGAGGGCATGATATTTGGATAAATACGTTGTCAGATAAAGCACAAGCACGAACTGTATTTAAATATCCATTACAATTTTATAGGAGACATCTTAATAATGTTTCACAAGCTTTAACGAGTTCTGGAAAAGGAGTTTCTTTAATAGATATTTTTTCTTTTTTTATCATCGTTATGGTTTTAAAGATGCGCGCCGTGGATGGAGAAAAGAAGCAGAGATTCTGTTTGAGTATATTCAACGATTAAAAAAAGGTAAAAGATATTTTTTTAAAAAATGATAAAAATAAATTTTTAATATAGAAAAAATCTGTTTCTATACTTGAAAATAAAAATTACCGCACTAGAACAGAGAACAGTAATTGTTACTAAGGCAAGATGGAACCGTTTACCCGGTTTGCTCCGTTTCTATTTTAGTGGTGGCTACAAGAACTTTCATGGATGGAAAAGTTTATTCAAAGATATTTTGAGATAACAAAATGATTAATGGCGATTTATACAAACTAACAAAAAAATTGCCATCATCCTACCTGACCTCCGTGGTGGCGGGGCAGAGCGAATGCGTGTGATGATGGCGCGTGAGTGGTTGGCGCGTGGTTTCGAGGTTGATTTTGTCCTTCTGCAAAAGCGGGGCGAACTCTTGGAGATCGTACCGCAACCAGCCCAAGTGATCAGTTTGGGTGTCGAACGGTTTCGCAAGGCGCTTTGGCCGCTATGCGCCTATCTCCGCCAGCATAGACCGTCCGTTTTACTCGCGGCGATGTGGCCGCTGACGCTGGCAGCTATCCTGGCGCGGCGGCTATCGCTCCAGAACATGCGCGTCGTCGTCAGCGATCACAACACACTCTCCAAATCCTATGCAGGATGGGGCGTGCTGCACCGAGTCGCTCTCAAACTGAGCATGAAGCTGATTTATCCGTTCGCCGACACCCGCATCGCGGTATCCAGGGGAGTTGCTGACGACCTATCGCAGCTTTCTGGAATCAGCGAAGGTCGTTTCAACGTGATTTACAATCCCGCCGCTCACCGGAACGATGCCGGCAACGACCTTGTATCAAGACCCGAAGATTTAGCGCCGAACGCAAAAATCCTGCTGAGTGTCGGAACCCTCAAACTTCAGAAAGACCATGCCCTGCTGATCGAAGCCTTTTCCCGAATGCCCGCTCATCTCAACGCGCAGTTGTGCATTCTGGGGGAAGGGGAACAGCGACCGCGACTCGAACAACTCGTGCGCGAGAAACATCTGGAAGGGAAAGTCTTGATGCCGGGTTTCAGCCTGAATCCGGGTGCGTATTACCAGGCCGCCAATGTTTTCGTTCTCTCCTCTTCTTACGAAGGCTTCGGCAACGTCATCGTTGAAGCGCTGGAGCAAGGTGTTCCTGTCGTCAGCACCGACTGCCCCTCTGGCCCCCGCGAAATCTTGTGCGATGGCAAATATGGCCGACTCGTGCCGGTAGGCGATGCCGATGCCTTGGCCGAAGCCATGCAGGCAGCACTCCAGGAAAATCCTGACCGTGAGACGCTCAAGCGCGGGCGCGGGACTTCTCAGTGGACAAAATCGCCGATGAGTATCTTGATGTCATGTTTCCGGGGTGGAATCGCGGTTTAGACCCCGTTTCCAAGGAGCGTATGAATTGAGCGCCGTCGAAAAACTCAAGACCTTGCGTTGGTTTCTCGCTCGACCCAGCCACTGGGCGCAGGCGGTGGAGTTGGGCAAGCGTAAGTTCATGCTCGACCGCGACCATCCCGAGCTGAGGTCGGCGGCGCGTGAGTGGGCAGCGGCGCAGGCCGTACCCGTGTCCGATGCGCTGATCGCTGTTGGGCTTGCTACCACGGGAGCGGATATTCCTCATCTTGCCACCGATTTGCTTGATGAAGCCCGATCTCGCGTGGAGCGCTCGAAAGTCGCCATGGGCGGGGCGGGCGACATCCATCTGCTGTATGCGGCTACGATCCTGAGCGGTGCGCTGCGTGTCGTGGAAACCGGAGTTGCCTATGGCTGGTCGAGCCTTGCTATCCTCGCCGCGCTCCAAAGCCGCGATGATGGACGACTCGTCAGTGTCGATATGCCTTATCCGAAGATGAACAATGAGGACTTCGTTGGAATCGTCGTCCCCGAGCGACTGCGCAATCAGTGGGTATTGGTGCGCGAACCGGATCGAAATGGTCTTGTGAAGGCGATTGCCCGGTTCGGGGGTAGCATTGATCTGTGCCACTACGATTCCGACAAATCCTGGTACGGGCGGCAATTTGGCTATCGGCTGATGTGGGAGGCGCTAAGGCCAGGGGGGGGAGTGTTCATTTCCGACGATATCCAGGACAACTTTGCTTTCAGAGAGCTTGTGGAAGCCAATCGACTTGTCTACGCAATTACCGGGTATGAGGGTAAATTCGTCGGCATCGTCAGGAAACCGTAAATGCTGATGCGCTCATCGATCCTCTATATCTCCTACGACGGCATCCTCGAACCCCTCGGCCAGTCCCAAGTTCTCCGCTACTTGGAGCGTCCATGTGGGGAGGTTAAGGTGATTTCCGAAGATTCTCATACCATGCAAGCGGGCCGAATCAGGATATCCCATTTGGGCAACTCGGGATGGCGTTCCAACCGAGCCTCTACCGCTTGCATGGCCTCTTTGGAAAGGGAGATACCTTTTTCATAGACCTTGCGAGTCAACTCCACAACCGGGTGAACACCCTTCCAAGTCATTGCTCTTTGCCCACGCCAGCATGGTCTGAGCGTCGGCCAGTTTTGTGCCGTTCCAGTGCTTTTTCCAAATTTCCCCAGCAACGCTCCACCTGGATTCGTATTTGCTGTGGTAGGGCGGTAGTACAGGAGCTGGATGGGTTTGCCGATGTGATCGGCGAAGTCCACCATTCGGTTGAGAAATT
>NZ_SPMZ01000049.1 GCF_012939995.1 Candidatus Competibacter phosphatis
CCTGAAATGGTATTGATTAGAGCACACTTTAACGGTTAATTAAAGACATATATTTAAGAAGATTCTGAAATACGAGAAATATCAAAGAATAGCAAGGAAACAGTATATGAACTCAAGGTCCCAAGTGTAAGAAAAAGAGGAGACCATTACATTCAAGAAATTTGGAAATCAAAAGGAGGAAATAATAAATGAATCGTTTAACACAATATTATTAACTCTGCCGCCTGAGCACTTTGGGGCAAGTTGTTGCAGATCTTTTTGGCTTAAATTCAGTTATTCCTTTATGGCTTGTAACCCTAGAGTGGGAGCACGATATGGGATCAGTAATAGGCGATCCCGACATAATACTTTGCGATGAATCTCAAAAACATATATTTTTAATTGAACTAAAGATACAAGCCAAGAAAACCAATGGAAAATTTTCGCTACAGCAATATACTAAATACTCGAATCTAATTCAGCTATTAGAATTAAATGGCAAGCTTGCCAAAGCTGCCTTGTTGGCACCAAGCGATGAAATCAATAAGTCAATCACAAATAACGAGGTAAATTGGTTTGATTATAAAGACAACACATTAATTCCATCCAAAGAAAGGATCAATGGAAGGCCTTCATTTGTAACAAATAAAATGGTTGTAGACTATCCCAGCTACATTGATTATCAAAAGAGAGAAATTAAAACACATAATCTTGATATACAACCCAACAAATATTTTACCTTTAAATATATTAGCTTTACTGAGTTTCGGAATGGATTAATGAAAGTTGCGCCACACCTCGAAAAACCGTTTGCCTTCATTGAATCATATTCAACGTTTTAACTAACAAAGAACATTAAAAAAACCGAGCCATTCACCATTTGATAGCGATTGAAATACCATGTCATCATCGAACCAGTTGAAAATGGAATCTTCATCGCAGATGTTCCATTGATCCCTGGCTACGTCCCGCAAAGCGGCACAAGGGCTAAAGCTCTTATAAATATTCGCGAGGCTATCGAAACCTATCCGGAAAGTCTTGCCGCACATGAAGAACCAGCTCTTCCAAGCATCTCCGAAGACATTATCGAAGTTACCGTGTGACGGCCCTTTCTCAAATCTCAGACATGCAAGGCGTAGCCGTATTGCGGCAGATTAAACAGAGAAAGACGAACAAAAGGGAAATCACATCATCCTGCGCCAACAAGACAGGATGTACCTGATCACTCACACAATCCGTATAGAAAAGCCATAGCATCACCCTGGAGCCGCGCCATGCGCTTTTTTAACACCGCCGGGCCGGTTGACGCGGTTCGGCATTACACTCTCCCGCCCTTGTCCCGCATCGATCTGGACGATGTGCTGCAACTGATCGAGCAGCAGAAATACTTCGTCCTGCACGCTCCTCGCCAAACCGGCAAAACCTCGGTGCTGCTGGCGCTGATGGCACTGCTCAATCGCGGAGAACGCTATCGCTGCCTGTACGCCAACATCGAAGGCGCGCAGGCGTATCGCGGCAACGTGGACGCCGCGCTGCGCACCGTGGTCATGCAACTGGCGACCGCCGCCGAAGTGTATCTGGGTGACCGGCGAGTCAAGGACTGGGCATTGGAAGCCGTGCGCGAACAAAGCGGCGGCGGCATGTTGGCCGCGATCCTGACCCGCTGGTCCCTGGAAAGCGATTTACCCATCGTGCTGTTGTTGGACGAAGTAGACGCGCTGGTGGGCGATGCCCTGATCTCGCTGCTGCGGCAAATCCGCGCCGGTTACACCCAACGCCCGCGTGCATTCCCGCAAACCATCGTCCTATGCGGCGTGCGCGACATGCGCGACTACCGCATCCACGGCTCCGACCAGGAAATCATCACCGGCGACTCCGCCTTCAACATCAAAGCCGAATCGCTGCGCCTGGGTAACTTCAGCCGCGAGGAAGTCAACGCGCTCTACCAACAACACACGGCGGAAACCGGACAGGCATTCGCCGACGGCGTCCTGCACCGGGTCTGGGACTTGACGCGCGGCCAGCCCTGGCTGGTCAATGCTCTGGCCTACGAAACCTGTTTCAAGCTGAAAGCAGGCCGAGACCGCGCTCAAGCGATCACGGTCGAGATGATCGAACAGGCCAAGGAAAACCTGATCCAGCGTCGGGAAACCCATCTCGACCAACTGGCGGATAAGCTGCGGGAACCGCGAGTCCATCGAGTCATCAGTCGCCTGATCGGCGGCGATATACCGAACGATACCCTCCCGACCGACGACCTGCTCTACGTTCAGGACTTGGGTTTGGTGACGCTGACACCGCAAATAGCCATTGCCAACGCGCTTTATCAGGAAATCATCCCCCGCGAATTGACTTGGTCGACCCAAGTCACGATCGCGCAAAACTCCATCTGGTACATCCGCCCCGACGGTGGCCTGGATCTGCCCAAACTGCTTGCGGCTTTCCAGCAGTTTTTCCGCGAGCACGCTGACAGTTGGCTGGAACGGTTCGACTACAAGGAAGCCGGACCGCAATTGCTGTTGCAAGCCTTCCTGCAACGGATCGTCAACGGTGGTGGGCGAATCGACCGGGAATATGGCTTGGGACGGAAGCGGACGGACTTGTTGGTGCAATGGCCATTGGACACAACCCAAGGCTTTCTCGGCCCGGTACAGCGCGTGGTGATCGAGTTAAAATTGCTACACAAGTCGCTCGACGCCACCCTGCGGGAAGGACTGGCGCAAACCGCCGACTATCTGGATCGCACCAGCGCAAGCGAAGGCCATCTGCTGATCTTCGACCGCCGTCCCGGTATCGCGTGGGAACAAAAAATCTTCCAGCGCGAGGAAGTCCACGGTCCTTACCGAATTCAGGTGTGGGGCATGTAGGAATCGCCATTCCTCACCCCTACCGTGCTCTGCTCCACTGCTCTTCCAGCCGCTTGACCACCCGGCATATGGGGCTTGTTACGCACCATACCGTGGGGCCACAATAAGCGCCATGAAAGCGACGCCGGTCTACTCATTCAAGCAGGCATTTGGCGTTGGCCGTATCGAGGGTGTGATCTGGCAAGTCCCCGAACCCGTGCCACCGAGCGAGCACCGCTACAAATACCGCCTGGTGTATGTAGTGGCCGGTGAACGGGTGGTGGGCTACGACAACGAGCGCGGCAAGGGCGATCACAAACACCTTCGCAATGCCGAAATCGCATACCGTTTCGTCGATGTACCCACCCTGTTGGCCGATTTCATGAAAGACATACGGGAGCTGCAACCATGACCCTCAACATCCTGCATATCGAAATCCAGCCGGCACAAGTCGCGCTCAACCGGTTCGGCGCCGCGCTCGAAAATGCGCTGACTAGTCAGTCCATTGAGCCTTATCACGGGATCGGTTTCGAAACAATGGCGCAACTCGGCGAAGTCTTCACGCCCAAGCGTTGGGAACTGGTCGAAGCACTCAAGACAACGGGTCCACTCACGATTTATGCGCTGGCTAAGCACCTCGGGCGGCATTACCGCAACGTCCATAAGGATGTGACGGTATTGATGGAATGGACGGTGATCGACAAGGACGAAGATGGGCGAGTATTCGTGCCCTGGGACGAGATCGACGTGCGCTGGCCACTGAAACGACGCGCGGCGTAACCGCGCAAACACCACACGGTACAGCCAGGAATCCACGAAATAGCGTCCAAGTGTGAAGGATACGGAGGAAAAACCTTTACCCCTGCCGCACCCTACCCCACTGCTCTTCCAGCCGCTTGACCGACACCGGCGCGACCGTCTTCAACTCCTGGGCGAACTGCGATACCCGCAACTCCTCCAGCAGCCAACGGAAGCGAATCAGTTCCGCATCGTGCCGCTCCCGTTCCGCATCCCGCTCCAACTGCCGCTTGCAACCCTCCCATAAGCGCACGATGTCGTCGCGCCGCTGACGATCCTTGTCCGGTGCTTGTCGCAGCTTTTGCAGGCGCAACGCAATGGCGCGCAGATAGCGCGGCAGATGCGGCAACCACTCCGGCGGGGTCTGGCCGAGAAAACCGGGATAGATCAAATGCGCCAGTTGATCGCGGATATCGGCCATCGCCTCGGCCCAAACCGGCTCGTCGCTCAGCGTCCGCCGGACCTCGTGATAGGTGGCCAGAATCGCGGCAGCCATTTCGCCCATCTCCCCTCTCACCGCACTCAGCCGGGTCTTGCCGCGCGCCAGCAATGCCTCGAACGCCGCCCGGTCGCGTGGCAACGGCTCATCACTCAGAAAAGCCCGGTCGAGGATGGCGTTCAATAGATCCTCGCGCAAGGTCTCTTGCGTGCCCAAGCCAACGAAATGCAAGGTCATGCGTTGAAACTGCGGTAGATCGCGCGCCAAGGTCTTGCACACAGGCCCCAGCCGCCAACCGATCAATCGCCGCAAACCGCCCCGCGTCGCCATCTCGGCCCGCGCCAGCGAATCCAACAACCGCAACGCCAGTGTACCGTCCGGCTCCGCGACCAGCGCCGGATAACCGCGCAATCGAATGCCATTGCGGACGAAGTTCACCTCTTCCGGCAACTCGCCGAAATCCCAGTCACGCAGCCGCTCCCGCTCGAATTCCGGGGTGGGCAGCGCCGCGAACCCGGCGCGTGCCTCGCCGCGCAATTGCCGCTGAATCGCCTCCCAATCACGCCCGACCGCCAGTTCCAACCCCACGGCGTCCACCACGCGAAACCGCATCCGCAGATGGCCGGGAACGGCCCCGGGATTCCAAGCCTCCTCGGGCACCCGCACACCGGTCATGCGATGCAATTGCTCGGTCATGGCCTCGACCAGCGACCGCGTGCCCGGCTCGATCGCCTCCAGCAGCGCCCGCGCGTAGTTGGGCACCGGCACGAAATTGCGCCGCAACGCCTTGGGCAGTGACTTCAGCAGCGCCGCCATCCGTTCGGCCCGCAGACCCGGCACCAGCCAATCCAGCCGTTTGGGGTCCACCTGATTGACCGCCGCCAACGGCACGGTCAAGGTCACGCCGTCGTCGTCCGTGCCGGGCGCAAAACGATAAGTCAACGGCAGCTTCAACCCATCGAGATCGAGATGATCGGGAAAGCGCTCGCCGTCCGCCACCGGCCCTGCTTCCGCCAACAAAACCGCCCGGTCGAGAAACAGCAGCCGAGGCTGGTCTCGCTCGGTCCGCTTGCGCCAGGTCTCGAACGACGGACCGCTGTAAATGCCTTCGGGAACGCGCTCGTCGTAGAAGCGGTACAGCGCTTCCTCGTCGGCCGTCAGATCGCGACGGGCGCGGATTTCCAATTCCTCCAATTCCGCCAGCAGTTGCCGATTGTGTTGGAAGAAGGCCGCCTTGCAGTGAAACTCGCCCTCGACCAGGGCATGGCGGATGAAAATCTCGCGCGCCAGCACCGGATCGAGCGGCCCGTAATTGACCCGACGGCCAACGACCACGGGCAGGCCGTACAGCGTGACTCGCTCGGTGGCGCTCACCTGGGCGGAACGCTTCTCCCAATGCGGCTCGGCGTAGCTGTGTTTCAGCAACGGCCCAGCCAAACGTTCCACCCATTCCGGCTCGATACGCGCCACGGTACGGGCAAACAGCCGGCTGGTTTCCACTACCTCCGCCGCCATCACCCAGCGCGGCCGCTTCTTGAACAAGCCGGAGCCGGGGAACAGGTAAAAATTCCGGCCGCGCGCACCGAGATAAGCATGCTCCTCCTGCTTCAAGCCCAAATGACCGAGCAGACCCGTCAATAAGGCGCGATGCAAGCCGTCATAAGGTGCCGGCTCGTCGTTGAGCCGCATCCCCATTTCGGTGACCCGCCCCAGCAATTCCTGGTGCAGGTCGTGCCATTCCCGCATCCGCACAAAGGACAGAAATTCGGCCTGACAGAGATTGCGCAACTGGTTCCTGGAAAGCTGGCGAGCCTGCTCGTGGTAGTACTCCCATAACTTGAGCAGGGACAGAAAATCGGATTGCTCGTCTCGGAAGCGGCGATGTTTTTCGTCCGCCGCTTGCTGCTTCTCCAGCGGCCGCTCGCGCGGGTCCTGAATCGCCAGCGCCGCGACGATCACCAGCACTTCGCGCAGACAACTCTCGCCTTGCGCCGCCAGCAGCATCCGTCCCAGACGAGGATCGATCGGCAGTTTCGCCAGTTGCCGGCCCAGTTCGGCGATATGGCGTTGCTCGTCCACCGCCCCCAATTCGAACAGCAGCCGAAAACCGTCGCTGATCTGGCGCGAGTCCGGCGGCTCCACGAACGGAAACTCTTCCGGTCGCCCCAGATTCAGCGCACTCATCTGCAAAATGACCGCCGCCAAATGGGTGCGTAGGATTTCCGGATCGGTGAAGGGCGGACGGGCCTGAAAATCCTCTTCCGCGTACAGCCGGACGCAGATACCCGCCATCACCCGCCCGCAGCGACCGGCACGTTGATTGGCGCTGGCCTGGGAAATTTTTTCCACCGGCAGCCGCTGAATCCGACTGCGCGGGCTGTAACGGCTGATACGCGCCGTGCCGGGATCGATCACGTAACGGATGCCGGGCACGGTCAACGAAGTTTCGGCGACGTTGGTGGCCAGCACGATGCGCGGGCGGCCGTGCGGCTGGAATACCCGATTCTGTTCGGCGGCGGACAGCCGGGCATACAAGGGCAGAATCTCGGTGTTCGGCGGATGGTGCTTGCGTAGGCTCTCGGCGGTCTCGCGAATTTCCCGTTCGCCGGACAGGAACACCAGGATATCGCCCGGCCCCTGTTGCCAGACCTCGTCCACCGCATCCAGGATCGCCTGTTGCAAATCGCGGTCGCGCTCGTCCTCGTCGGTCGCCGGCAAGGGCCGATAACGCAGCTCCACCGGATAAGTGCGCCCGGAGACTTCGATGATCGGCGCGTCGCCGAAATGGCGGGAAAACCGTTCGGGGTCGATGGTCGCCGAAGTGATGATGAGTTTGAGATCGGGTCGGCGCGGCAATAATCGCTTGAGATAGCCCAGCAGGAAATCGATGTTCAGACTGCGCTCGTGAGCCTCGTCGATGATGATGACTTCATACTGATCGAGCCGCCGGTCACTCTGCGTTTCCGCCAACAGAATGCCGTCGGTCATCAATTTGATCAGCGCGTCCGGTCCGGTCCGGTCGGAAAAGCGCACCTTGTAGCCGACCTGGCCGCCCACCGAAGTACCCAATTCGGCGGCGATCCGCCCCGCCACCGAACGGGCGGCGATCCGGCGCGGCTGGGTGTGCCCGATCAGCCCCGCCGCGCCCAATCCGAGCGAAAGACAGATCTTCGGCAACTGGGTGGTCTTGCCCGAACCGGTCTCGCCGCAAACCACCACCACCTGGTGCGCGCCCACGGCGGCGGCGATCCGTTCGCGCTGGGCGTTGATCGGCAGTGCGTCGTCGAAATCCGGCGTCGGCAACGCGGCGCGGCGCTCGCGCAGGCGGGCGACGGCGACCTCCAGATCGGTAAGCCACTGCTCCAAACCGCGCTCCACCGGCTTGCCCTCGCGCACCCGGCGACGCAGCTCCCGCAGGCGACGATCCAACCGAGCACGGTCACGGGTCGGGCACTCGGCCAAGCGGGAGCGCAGCGCGGCGAGCTCATTTTCCACATTGATTTCCAAGGTTTTATTGGACATGGTTCAGCCTCGCCGGATATTGAAAACGGCGGACGTTTCCACGCTGACTTTGTGCGAACGCATATAAAATCCGCTTGCGGAATACATGGCTTTAACGTAATTTCCCGCGCGAGCGAGGGTTGCGAAAGTCCCGATGCTCGGAGTTGGACCCCTTGAATCCGGCCTCTCCAACCGCTGAGGATTCGGTACCCCAAGCGGTCCGGCAAAGAAGAAATATCTGGCTTTGAGGTTTTGTATTCAATGAGTACCGGTACTGTGAAATGGTTTGACGAAGCCAAGGGTTTCGGCTTCATTGCCCCCGAGGATGGTAGCAGCGACGTGTTCGTTCACTACTCGGTCATCGAGGGCAAGGGATTCCGAACGCTGGCGGAAAACCAGAAAGTCGAGTTCGAAGTTAAAGCCGGACCCAAAGGTCCGCAAGCCACGATGGTCAAGAAATTCGCGGCGGAAAAATAACGTTCACCACCACTCTCCTCTCCAGACGAAGCCCCGCCTCGCGCGGGGCTTCGCCGTTTGATGGGCTTCGCTATAATGCCCACCCGCCCGCACTGAACCGACGACAGATAGCATCGTGATCGCACAACTTCGCAACATCGCCATTATCGCCCACGTGGACCACGGCAAGACCACGCTGGTGGACAAACTATTGCAACAGTCCGGCACGCTCGGCGACCGCGCCGCGCCACCGGAACGGGTGATGGACTCCAACGCGCTCGAACGGGAGCGCGGCATCACCATCCTGGCCAAGAACACCGCCCTGCATTGGCGCGACTACCATATCAACATCGTCGACACGCCCGGCCACGCCGATTTTGGCGGCGAAGTCGAGCGGGTGCTGTCGATGGTCGATTCGGTGCTGCTGCTGGTGGACGCGGTGGACGGACCGATGCCGCAGACTCGCTTCGTGACCCAAAAAGCCTTCGCCATGGGCTTCAAGCCCATCGTGGTGATCAATAAAGTCGATCGACCCGGCGCCCGCCCACACTGGGTGCTGGACCGCACCTTCGATCTGTTCGATCGCTTGGGCGCGACCGACGAGCAACTGGATTTCCCGGTGATCTACGCCTCGGCGCTGCAAGGCTACGCCGGGCTCGAAGAAACCGTGCGCGACGGCAACATGGACCCGCTGTTCGAAACCATCATCGCCCACGTTCCGCCACCGGCGGTGGACCCGACGGGGCCGTTCCAGTTGCAGGTCAGCTCGCTGGATTACAACAGCTACGTCGGCGTGATCGGCATCGGCCGCATCCGTCGCGGCAAGGTCAAGACCAACACGCCGGTGGTCATCCTCGACCGGCACGGCAACCGCCGCAACGGCCGGGTGCTGCAAATCCTCGGCTTTCAGGGCCTGGAGCGCATCGAATTCCCCGAGGCGTCCGCCGGCGACATCATCGCCTTCACCGGCATCGACGGGCTGGGCATTTCCGACGTGATCTGCGATCCCGGCACGGTCGAACCGCTGCCGCCGTTGAAGGTCGACGAACCGACCATGAGCATGACCTTCCAGGTCAACACCTCGCCCTTCGCCGGGCGCGAAGGCAAGTACGTCACCAGCCGCCAAGTGCGCGAGCGACTCCAGCGGGAGCTGATTCACAACGTCGCCCTGCGCATCGAGGATACCGACGACCCGGACAAATTCAAGGTATCCGGGCGCGGCGAGCTGCATCTGTCGATCCTGATCGAGAACATGCGCCGCGAGGGCTACGAACTGGCCGTCTCCCGCCCGGAGGTGATCCTGCATGAAATCGATGGGGAAATCTGCGAGCCCTACGAACAGTTGACGGTGGATGTCGAGGAGCAACACCAAGGCACCATCATGGAAAAGCTCGGCGAGCGGCGCGGCGAGCTGCTCGACATGCAACCCGACGGCAAGGGCCGGGTGCGGCTGGATTACCTGATTCCGGCGCGCGGCCTGATCGGCTTTCAGACCGAGTTCCTGACCGCCACTTCCGGCACCGGCCTGCTCTACCACGTATTCGACCGCTATGGCCCGCAGAAAAAAAGGCGCCATCGGCGCGCGTGTCAGCGGCGTGTTGATCGCCAACGCCACCGGCAAGGCGCTGGCCTACGCTCTGTTCAATCTCCAGGAGCGTGGGCGGATGATGGTCGGCCACGGCGACGAAGTCTACGAAGGCATGATCGTCGGCATCCATTCTCGCGACAACGATCTGGTGGTCAACCCGCTCAAGGCCAAGCAACTGACCAACATCCGCGCCGCCGGCTCGGACGAGAATATCCTGCTCACGCCGGCGGTGCGCATGAGCCTGGAGCAAGCGCTGGAATTCATCGACGATGACGAACTGGTCGAGGTGACCCCGAAATCCATCCGCGTGCGCAAGAAGCTGCTACTGGAACACGAACGCAAGCGAGCATCGCGCAAAGAGGCCGGCTGAGTTCATTTTTTTTTCCCAATCCAGGGCCGTTTCTTCCCCAATCGCAAAAATCTTTCCTATAGTGGTTTGGGTCGTTTGCGGCACCGCCATCCCTTGATGGGAGACGTGTGCTCCACGGCCCGATTCTTTACAACCAAGAGAGATTAACGGTATGGCAGAACAAAAACTTGGTAATCCAGCGGTCGTCGGCCTGGCGGGCTTCGGCTTGACCACCCTGGTCTTACAGTTTCACAACGTCGGCTGGATGCCCAGCATCGGCCCGGTGGTCTGGCTGGGGTTGATGTTTGGCGGAACGGCGCAACTGATTGCTGGTCTTCAGGAAATGAAGACCGGTAACAATTTTGGTTACTGCGCCTTTACCTCCTATGGCGCGTTCTGGATTGCCCTATGCCTGATGTTGCTCGGCAACAAATTCGATCTGTTCAAGGCCAGCACCACCGATGTAGGCTGGTTCCTGGTGGCTTGGACGCTGTTCACCGCGATCCTGTGGGTCGGTTCGCTGCGCATCCATGGCGCCATGGCCTTCACCTTCACCACCCTGCTGATCGGCTTTATCCTGCTTGATCTGGCCCACTTCGGCTATCCGAGCCTGACGGTGGTGGCCGGCTACGAACTGATGGTCTGCGCGCTGGCCGCCTGGTACATGATGGCGCGGGTCATCCTGAACGAGATTTACGGCAAGGAACTCCTGCCGGCGGGCAAACCCTGGATCGCTTGAATCCAGCCCCTTTGTCCGAAGCCCCCAAATTTCCGGAGGATTTTAAGATGCGAAAAACAATATTCGGTTTTGCCAGCCTAGCGGTGATGCTGGGCGCCGCGCCAGCGTGGGTTGGCGCCATGGGTCCTGACGCCGCCACTCCCGATGAAGTGGTCTCCAAGGTGCACGAAGCGGCGAAATACCTGCACGACAAGGGTCAGGCCGGTTTCCCGGACTTCAACAACAATGCGAACTGGGTGTGGAAAGATAGCTACGTGTTCGTGTTCAGTTGCCGGGACAACAAGATGATTGCCCACCCGCTGCGTCCCGATCTGGTCGGCAAACCCATCC
The DNA here is from genome assembly GCF_012939995.1 of Candidatus Competibacter phosphatis. Classification (GTDB taxonomy): domain Bacteria; phylum Pseudomonadota; class Gammaproteobacteria; order Competibacterales; family Competibacteraceae; genus Competibacter; species Competibacter phosphatis. The sequence continues at coordinate 11,026 of NZ_SPMZ01000049.1, forward strand.
TGCAAATGGAGGATGACAAGGGCAACCTGCTGTTCAAAAAAGCTCTGCGAAGCCGGTAACAACGCCGGTGGCGGTTGGGTCGAATACTGGTGGCCGAAACCGGGCGAAGCCAAGGCTTCTCGCAAGATCTCCTATACCCAGAGCACCGAAGTGTCCTTCCAACCGGATGTCCGGGTCGGCGCGGGGATCTATGACGAGACCATGAGCGTCGAGGAACTGAACAAGCTGGCGCAACAAGCCATCAAACCGAAAAAAGACGCGCCCTAAATCAAGTTCTTGATTTAGGCCATAGTCCAACCGCCCCCGGCACCCAAGGCCGGTGGGCGGTTTCCTATGATGGAACTACTGCTGGTTCCAGGGCGGCACTACGTTGGCATCGTTGCGGTAATGCAGCGTCTCGTACAATCGGCCCTTGGGCGGCTTGTCGGTAATTTGCTCGCGCCCCTGATCGTCGTGCCAGCGATAGAGCGGCCCGGTGTATTCCGGCAGGCCGGGCAGCCAATCGCGCGCCCAAGACGGCACCTCTTGTGGCGTCACGTACCAGTAGAGCACCACACCACCCAGCACTCCCAGCACGATCAGTAACCACATCGGCACGGCGCCGCGCTGACGCCGCCGCAATCGAGCCGACGCCGGTAAGCCATCACCAGCGATTGCGTCCCGCGCTACAGGATTACGCCCCATAAACCCTCCTCATGGCCAATCGCCCCGCAAGGCCAACACTCGCTCGCGTAGCAACGCCGAAGTCGCCTGTTCGGGCGGCACCGGTTCACCCACCACCAATTCGATTCGCGACCAGAACCGTCGGGGAAAATGGTGCATCGCCTTACCGTAACGACGGCTGAAAAAGCTGCCCCACAGCCCGCGCAGCGCCATCGGCACCACCGGCGCCGGCGTGCGTTGGACGATCCGCTCGATGCCGCTCTTGAACGGACCGATCTCGCCATCCTCCGTCAATCGTCCTTCCGGGAAGATCCCCACCACTTCGCCCGCCTCCAGATAGCGCGCGACCCGGTCGTAGGCTTGCTCCAGAATTTCCGGGGCTTCCCGCGCGGGAGCGATCGGTACGGCGCCGGCGGTGCGGAACACGAAACTGAGTAGCGGAATCTTGAAGATTTGATGGTCCATCACGAATCGAATCGGTCGTCGACAACTACCGATCACCACCAAGGCATCCATGTAACTGATGTGGTTGCACACCACCACCGCCGGCCCTTTATCGGGAATCCGCTCCAAACCCTGAGCGCGCAATCGATACACGATATTCACCAGAATCCACACGACGAAGCGCATCAGGAATTCCGGTACCAGGGTAAAGATGTAGAGCGCCACCGCCGCGTTGAAGAGCGCCGTCAGCAGTAGAAACTGCGGGATGCTCAGCCCCGCCACATCGAGAAAGAAGATGGCCAGCACCGCCGACAACACCATGAACAGAGCATTGATGATGTTGTTGCCGGCGATGACGCGGGAACGAAAACTCGGTTCGCTGCGCTGTTGCACCAGCGCGTACAGCGGCACGATGTAGAACCCGCCGAACATCCCCATCAGCAGGATATCGATCAGCACTCGCCAGTTGGATACGCTGCGCAAGAACTCCATGGCGCCGATCAATGGCGTGCCCGCCGCCACCGGCGTCACCGCGAAGAACAGATCGACGCCGAACAGGGTCAGGCCGATCGAACCGAACGGCACCAGACCGAGTTCCACCCGTCGTCCCGACAACCGCTCGCACAGCAGCGAACCGACGCCGATGCCCAGGGCGAAGGTGGTCAGCAGCAGCGTCACCACATGCTCGTCGCCACCCAGACTCAACCGAGAGTAATTGGGCAGTTGCGCCAGATAGGTCGCGCCCAGGAACCAGAACCAGGAAATCCCCAGCACCGACAGGAACACGGTACGACTTCGGCGGGTGATATCGATGTTGCGCCAAGTCTCGGTAATCGGGTTCCAGTTGATGCGCAGGTCGGGCGCATCCGGCGTGGCCTTAGGAATGAACAGGCTGGACAGAAAGCCCAGCACGGCCAGCAGAACCACCGCGCCGGCCACCAACCAGGGACCGCGATCGGGGATGGCGATCAGCACCCCACCGAGCAAGGTACCGATCAGGATGGCGAGGAAGGTGCCCATTTCCACCCAACCGTTGCCGCCGACCAGTTCGTCCGGCCGTAGATGCTGGGGCAAGATGCTGTATTTCACCGGGCCGAACAGGGTCGATTGCCAGCCCATCAGAAACAGCAATCCGATCAGCACCGACATTTCGCCCAGGATGAAACCGACCGCCGCGCCCAGCATGATGACGATCTCCAGCAGCTTGATCCAACGCATCAGGTGCGATTTCTCGTACTTGTCCGCTAGTTGGCCGGCGGTGGCCGAGAACAGGAAGAACGGCAACACGAACAAGCCGGCGCTGAGATTGACCAGGGTGTTTGCTCGGGCGGGATCGGTCGCCTGGAAGGCGATCAGGATGATCAGGGCGTTCTTGAACACATTGTCGTTGAACGCGCCCAAAAACTGGGTGATGAAGAACGGCAGGAACCGCCGCTCCTTCAGCAGGGTGAACTCATTCCCGTGGGCCATGCCGTGAGGTTCTCCAAGATCGGTTGGTCGAATCAGTTTTCGGCGATACGGATGCACATCGAACCCGGCAAGGTCTCGACCGATGTGGGTCCCAGCCGTTGCGCGGTATGGTCAGGCGGAGACGATCCATCCGGCAAGCCCCCGCGCTTGGTTTTTCATCTGCCATCGACAACCACCAGTCGGCCCAGGGCCATGAGCCACTTCGGATCGGTTGATGGTTGCCAATAGGGTTTATTCCAGAATCATTCGGGCGTTGATCGCTTGTAGTGGACGATTATTGGCGTGGTGCAGCGCACGGTGGGGTGGTTAGCGAGCCATTGAAGCGATAGTAATCATGTCGATTCCGACAAGCGGCAATGATTTTCTATACTCATTTTCATTACATTGGATTATTGATCGGGAAATATAACACATCATATCGCCATGATATAATAAGTTATTTTTGTACTTGTGCTGGCAACATATCCTCAAAAACAGGAACATTTTCATCCATGAAATCCCATGCTGGTTTTCTTTTATTATAGACAATGGCATTTGGTTTGAACCATGAACTATCGTCCAGTGTACCTGCCGTAACGCTGATGATGTTCGTATTCGCACTGCTTGTACCAAAAAGACGGCTACCACAGTTTGGACAAAAATAACGCGTAATGATCGTACCGGTGTCTGCTGTTGAGTCATAGCGACTTGTTTCACCTTCGATGTGAACAGCATCTTTGACGAAAAAAGCATTCGATGAATGCCCGGTCCCGCTCAATCTCCGACAATGATCGCAGTGACATTGCCCCATGCGAATCGGAGCCGATGAAATCGTATATTTCACGTTTCCACATAAGCATTGCCCTGTTGCAAAGTATTGTTCTGACATTTCGTATTTCTCCTAGCCGACAGACTAAAATGAATTTTCGCCAATAACCTTGTCGTCCCCTGCTAAACCAGCGGCAAACCGAGTTCTTGCAGATACTGGTTGTGCGTCTCGGCGGCCTCGGCAATCCGCTTTTCTATATCGGCCAGTCGCAAATGGACAGCGGCCAGGTCGATCTCCTCCTCCGATTCGGCGGTGCTGACGTATCTGGAGATGTTCAAGTTGTAGTCGTTTTTTTTCGATCTCCTCCAGCGCGACCCGGCGGGCATAGCGCTCTTCTTCCTTGCGGTATTGGTAGGTGTCGACGATTTTGTCAATGTGCTCGGGCAGGAGCTGGTTTTGCCGCTTGCCCTTTTCGTAGTGCTCGGCGGCGTTGATGAAGAGCACGTCATCGGGCTTTTTGCACTTTTTCAACACCAGGACGCAGACCGGAATGGCGGCGGAGAAGAACAGATTGGCCGGCAAGCCGATCACGGTATCGATATGGCCGTCCTTGAGCAGCTTGGTGCGGATGCGGCTCTCCACGCCACCGCGAAACAGCACGCCATGGGGCAGGATGATGGCCATGGTGCCCTCGTCGCCGAGGAAGTGGAAACCGTGCAACAAGAAGGCGAAGTCGGCGGCGGATTTGGGCGCGAGGCCGTGGCCCTTGAAGCGGAAATCCTCGCCCAGCGCTTCGGTGGGCTCCCAACGATAACTGAAGGGTGGATTGGCGACCACGGCATCGCACTTGAGCTTCTTGGCTGGGTTCATCTCGCTGAGCCGATCCCAGTCGTTGGTCAGGGAGTCGCCGTGGTAGATCTCGAACTCGCTGTCCTTGATCCCGTGCAGCAGCATGTTCATGCGCGCCAGGTTGTAGGTGGTGATGTTCTTCTCCTGCCCGTAGATCATGCCGATGCCGTGCGGCCCCATCTGATGGCGCACATTGAGCAACAACGACCCGGAACCACAGGCGAAGTCCAGCACGCAGTTCAGCTTCTTCTTTTTGCCGGTGGCGGGCTCCTGGCTGTCGAGGGTGACGATGCGCGAGAGGATGGTGGAGATGGTTTGCGGCGTGTAGAACTCCCCGGCCTTCTTACCGGAGCCGGCTGCGAACTGGCCGATCAGGTACTCGTAGGCATCGCCGAGGATGTCGGTGTTGGTGGAAAACCGGGCGATCCCTTCGGCGATCTTGGTAAGGATGGTGCAGAGCTTCTTGTTGCGGTCGGCGGGCGTCCGGCCCAGCTTTTCCGAGTTGAGGTTGATCTCGGAGAACAGCCCCTGGAAGTTGGCGGCGAAGGATTCATTTTCGATGTGCTTGAAGCCCCGCTCCAGGGTTTGCAGCAGTTCCTTGTCCTGGGTGCGGGCGCGCTCGTAGATGCTGCTCCAGAGATAGTCCGGGTGGATTACATAGTGCATCTTGCGACGCATCTGCTTTTCGAATTCGGCTACGTCGGCGGCGTTGTCCTTGTACCAGACCGCCAGCGGCGCGCGCCGGTCGTCCTTGGCCAGTAGCGGGTAGTCCGGCCCCAGTTCCTTCTTGGCCGCCACCTCGTAGTTGTCGGAGAGGTAGCGCAGGAACAGGAACGACAGCATGTAGTCGCGGAAGTCGTCGGCGTTCATCGCGCCGCGCAGGTCGTCGGCGATGGCCCAGAGGGTTTTGCCCAGTTGGTTGAGCTGGTCCTGGGTCATGGGTGATGTTGCGCCCTGAGTGCCATGGCCTGCCGGCTGATGGCTTCGATGGACTCCTCTTCGCGCTCTGTAACCCACTGTTGCCGCCAGTGGGTATAGTCAAATGGCTCGCGTTGGATGAGGGCGATGAAGCGTTCCATTTCAATATCACCAAGATATTGCGCCAGCACTTGCACGCCTCTCTGGAGTATTTTGGTATCGGTCATTATGTCATGCCTCCGGGCCGGGAAAGAGCTGCTGCATCAGCCCTTTTTTTGTGGGCCTTGAGGGCGTCGAGTTTGTCCGCTTGGGCGGTGATTAGCGCGTCGAGGGAGGAGAGGCAATCGGCGATTTTTTTGCTGTTCATCACTCTTCGGAACTCGAACAAAAATATCGCCAATCTGTTGAGAGGATAAATTAGGCGGATCATTACCAGCAATATTTTTCTCAATATCACCTATAAGCTGTGAAGTCTGTAATAAGTAATAAATGAAATCTTTGTTTTCGTCAGTTACCAATTTGCCTACCCGTTGATTTAGTAAGGCTCCATCATAAACAGAATCCACTTTGGCTATTTTAAGTTGCTTACCTAAAATTGGCCGAGTTAAAGCGATAACATAGTCGTCCAGCCTTACCAAGAATCGCTCATGCTCATTCTTGTGGTTGGCAGGCAAATATGAAGGTGTACTTGAATCCATGTATTGAATACCAACATCGGCTATTTTTGAGCCATCGAATACCTATTTTTCGTCGCGTCCTTACTTGAAAATGCAAACCCTTGAAATATTGAAAACACTTTCTTCAAAGGCTTATTTTCCCATCTCCCCGCCCCCCGAAACTCGGGAAAGCGCAAGCGGGGGACGATTTCGCCCTCGCGGGGAAAGAGCTGCTGCATCAGCCCTTTTTTGTGGGTCTTAAGGGCGTCGAGTTTGTCTGACTGGGCGGCTATCAGCGCGTCGAGGGACGAGAGGCAATCGGCGATTTTTTTGTTGTTCTTTTTCATCCTCAGGAATTCGAACAATCAGTTTGTCCAGATTTTCCACAGAGAGGCCAGGTTGTGCTTGTCCTGTAGCATACTGGTTTAAGTTCATTTTCAACAAATTATAAAATAGCCAGACGGTGTTCACTTCCTGATTGGCAGTAACAACCACCGCGTGTTCTGTTGCATGAAACTTTCCGTTGGCTAAATTGATATTGCCACATTGCGCTCCTTGACGACCAATCAAAGGGTATCGGCCTGAGTGCGTAAAGGTTTGCGTATAACCACGCAACCCATTACCTCCATAACAGGGATATATGTCAGCGGATGCCGTCTCTTGTATATCACTTGCACGCACAAATTTACCCGCCTGAAGATGACAGCACATGGACAGCGGCTGTTCCTCCCACTCCCCCGCCTCCCGAAATTCAGGGAAACGTAGCCTGGGCACCAACGGCTTCTCCTCATCGTTCATGCTGTCACTCATACGCCGCCAACCCCGAAATCTCGCGTCCGCCGGCCTGTTTCTTCAAGAACGGCACCAGCTCCTCCATTAGCGCCAGCTCGGCTTTGCCCCGCGCCTTCCAGCCCAGTTCCAGTGGCTTGAACAGGTCACTCAACTGCTCGCCGTCGAAGATCATGCGGTCGAGGATGCCGTCCACGAAGCCTTGCAGGGCGTCATGCGCCAGTTTGTGCCTGTCGGCCAGGGCGCTGAGCTCGTCCTGGCTTTTTTTGTGCCTTGAAAACCTGGTAGCTGCCTCTGATGTCCTCGATGCCACCATGTCCTTTGCCCGCTTCCAGGGTGTTGATGTAGGCGATGATCTCCTCGCGCTCGTCCATCAAATTGCTGTTGGCACTGAGGAGATTGATGATCTGCTCGCGGCTCATGGTCTCTTTGCCGGGTTTTTCCTGACTGAAGCGGGCGATGAGGCCCATGATGTAGTCGTAGTCGATCAGCGCCGAGGAAAACAGCACGAACTCGAATTCGAGCTGCTCGATGGCCTGCTGGTCGGCGCTGGCCTCCTCCCCGCTCTTGCCTTGCTGCGCCTTGAGGCGTTGGGCGGTGACCAGGTACATGCCCTTGAAGCCGCGTAGGGTGTCTTCCGGCAGGCGCTGCTCAATCTGCCGTTGTTGTTCGTCGCTCAGGTCGGTGTACTGATCGAGCTGGGTCTTGAGGCGCTGCACCTCCTTGAAGCGGTTGATGAACCCGGCGCGGGCGGCGTCGCCCTTGAGGTTGTTGACCGCGTCCGGCGTGCAGGGCTGCCCTTGGGCCTGCATGAAGGTTTCCAGTTGCTGGACAGCGGCATCGAGCTTGGCGATGACCTTAGGAGCCGGGTCCGCAAGCCAGATTTCGCGGGAGCGGTTGGCCTCCTCGCCGGAGAAGAGGGCGATGGCTTCATCCACCGCCTTTTTCTGAGCGCGAAAGTCGAGGATGTTGCCCCACGGCTTGGTGTCGTTGAGCACGCGGTTGGTGCGCGAGAAGGCTTGAATCAGGCCGTGATGCTTGAGGTTCTTGTCCACGTACAGGGTGTTGAGGTACTGGGAGTCGAAGCCGGTGAGCAGCATGTCCACCACGATGGTGAGGTCGATCTTGTTTTTGCGCGGGTAGTCGCTGTTGGGGTACTTCTGATCCTTGATGCGCTGCTGCACGTCCTGATAGTAGCCGTCGAACTCGCTTAAGCTGTGGTTGGTACTGTATTGCGCGTTGTAGTCGGCGATTATTTCCTTCAGGGCGGCTTTCTTCTTTTCCGGCTCCTGCTGGTTGTCGGCCTGCTCCTGGGGCAGATCTTCCTGTAGCTGCCTCACATCCTTGTTGCCCTCCGCCGGCGGCGAGAAAACGCAGGCGATATTGAGCAGGATGAAGTCCGGGTCTTCGGCCTTGCGCTCGGCCTGTACTTGCTTGAAGAGGTTGTAGTAGGCAATGGCATCGTTGATGGAGGCGGTGGCCAGTAGGGCATTGAAGCGGCGCTGGTTGGTAGCGGCATCGTGCTTGGTCAGGATCGCGTCCACCACAGCCTGTTGGGTCAGGGTCTGGCTGGGTTTAGCGCTGGCCTTGTTGGCCTTGCCGTTGGTGGGTTGGTCGCCTTCGCCTTGGTGGTTGGCTTCGGGCTTGAAATAGTCGATATGAAAACGCAGCACGTTGTGGTCATCGATGGCGTGAGTGATGGTGTAGGCGTGCAACTGCTTTTCGAAGATGTCCTGGGTGGTGCGGTAAGAGCCCACGGTGCCGTCGATTTGCTGATAGCTGGCGTTCTCCTCGAAGATGGGCGTACCGGTAAAGCCGAACAGTTGCGCCTTGGGGAAGAAGTCCTTGATGGCTGCGTGGTTCTCGCCAAACTGGGAGCGGTGGCATTCGTCGAAGATGATGACGATACGCCGGTCGCGTAGCGGGGCCAGCCGCTCCTTGTAGGTGCGCTTGCCTTTCTCCCTGTGCTGCTGGGCCTTTTTACTGGTTTCATCCAGCGCCAGGCCGAGCTTCTGGATGGTGGTGACAATCACCTTGTCGGCATAGTCCTCCGAGAGCAGGCGGCGCACCAAGGTTTCGGTGTTGGTGTTCTCCTCAACGCAACCTTCCTGAAACTTGTTGAATTCTAGCCGGGTCTGGCGGTCGAGGTCCTTGCGGTCCACCACGAACAAGCATTTTTCGATGTCCGGGTTGTCCTTGAGCAGGGTGGAGGCCTTGAAGGAGGTCAGCGTCTTGCCGCTGCCGGTGGTGTGCCAGATATAGCCATTACCGCGATTCTGGTGGATGCAATCGACAATGGCCTTGACCGCATAAATCTGATAGGGGCGCATGATCAGCAGCTTTTGTTCGCTGGCGACCAGCACCATGTAACGGCTGATCATCTGGCCTAGAGAACACTTCGCCAGAAACTGCTTGGCGAAATCGTCCAGGGGGGAAATTTTGCGGTTGTCTTCCTCGGCCCATTGGTAGATGGGTAGGAAGCGCTCTTCGGCGTTGAAGGCGAAGTGCTGGCCGTGGTTGTTGGCGAAGTACCGGGTGTGGTTGCGGTTGCTGACGATGAAGAGCTGCATGAAGCAGAGCAGCGTGTTGGTGTAGCCGTTGCCGGGGTCGTTCTTGTATTCGACGATCTGCTCCATGGCCCGGCGCGGGCTGATGTCCAGCGCCTTCAGCTCGATCTGCACCAGAGGCAAGCCGTTGATGAGCAAGATCACATCATAGCGATGATGGCTGTTGTCGGTGTTGATGCGGAGCTGGTTGATGACCTCGAACTCGTTCTTGCACCAGTCCTTGAGGTTGACCAGCATGTAGTGCAGCGGGGCACCATCCTCGCGCTGAAAATAGCCGTGCTCGCGCAGGATCTTGGCAGCCTGGAAGACATCGGCATTGATGATTTCATCGCGCAACCGGGCAAACTCGGCATCGGTCAAGCGGACGCGGTTGAGCGCTTCGAACTTGGCCCGGAAGTTCTGCTCCAGGGCGGTTTTGTCACGGATGTCGGGGCGGTAGGTGTATTTGAGCTCTTCGAGCCTGTTGATCAGATTCTGCTCAATCTGGCTTTCTTTCAGGGACATCCATGGATCTCTTCTGCTGACGTTTCGCGCTGTTTACCAGGGCACGGCGACTGCGTTGGTTTGGGTTCATCACGGTCCTCATCTGTCACGAGATTGGCTGGAACGGCTCGTGTCAAGTACATTCCAGCACCAAAAGCATATACTGTAAGTAGGCATTTTTCCTGGAATCTCCGTCATGCGCCCCATCACCCACGACCTGCTCACCCGCGAAGTCACTGCCTGGCACCAGCAGGGACTCATCGACCGGCCACTGCTGGAAACCCTGCTGCCGCGCTACGAATCCTCGGGCCGCTTCCTGGCCGCGTTATTGAAATGGCTGGGGTTGTTCGCCATTTTCCAACTAGGGTTGGCGGTGCTCGCCTTCATCGCCATGGCCTCGGAATCGGCTCTGGTGGCAGCGATGCTGCTGACGGCGGTCGGCACCGGGCTCTGGTACTTCGGAGTGCGATTCGCCACCGATCCCCGCCAAGCCCACCCCTTCACCGGCTCGGTGCTGCTCACCGCCAGTCTGGCGGCGGCGTTCGGCGTCTTCATGCTGCTCCAGATCGCCTTGCTGGGTGACGATAGCGCGGGCCGAAACGTTCCACTCATCGTGCTGCTGACCGGCGTGCTCGCCACCCTGACCGCTTATCGCTATCACCTGCGCTGGCCGCTGTTGCTGGGGTTATTGTTATTCTTCCACGGCTTGGGCGCCTGGCATGCCTATGGCGGCCATGGTGCCTATTTCGCCCACATCCAGGATGAACGCTTGATGGCGGTCGCCGCCCTGGTCGCGATTGGACTGGGTCTCTGGCACGAACGACGATTGGAACTCGGTCCCCTGCGGCGCTGTATCGGCTTTGGTGGGCTGTATCTGATCTTCGGACTGCTGTACCTGAACCTATCCCTGTGGTTCCTTACCCTGCCGCGCGGACCGCTGGCTTGGGTGCTGACCTTCACCGCCGCCAGCATCGCCCAAATCATCGTCGGCGCCCGCCTGCACGATGCCCGCTTCACCGGCTTCGGCATCGTGTTTTTGGCCATCGACTTGTACACCCGTTACTACGAACGCTTCTGGGACTCGCTCTCGCTCGGCCTGTTTTTCCTACTTGGTGGCACACTGGCGATGGCCTTCGGCTTTGCCTGCGAGCGCTGGAGCCAAATCACTCCCCTGGAGCCGCGCTCATGAACCCGCAATCCCGAAACCGCCGGGTTCGCCGGGAACTGGACGAACTGTTGCGCGAAGGGCTGCTGGACGTGGCGCAACACGCCCAACTGAGCGCACGCTACCCGCTCGAAGGCTGGGACTGGCGTTCGCTGGGACGCTGGTTTTTGCTCTTTGGCGCGATCAGCGTCATGGCGGGGCTAGTCATTCTTGGCCGGACCTTGTTCGACTTCACCCTGGAAAAGCTGGCGGTCTTGCTGGGCGTGGCCACCGTCGCCAGCTTCGGCGGCGCGCAATGGCTCAAGCGCACTCGCCCCGGCCTGGTGCTAACCGCATCCAGCCTGGAGCTGCTGGGCGGTTTGCTGCTGCTCGGTCTGACCTTCACCTTGGGCGCGATCTTTTCCACCGGTTCCGGCAACTGGCCCGCCTTGTTGCTGATCGATCTACTGGTATTACTTGCCCTCAGTTACGCGCTCAACAACCCGCTGCTGCTGATACTCAGCGCCGTGGTGTTCTTCGGTTGGTTCGGCGGATTTACCGGCTACGCCTCCGGCTGGGGTGCCTACTGGTTCGGGATGAGCTATCCGCTGCGCTTCCTGGCGGCGGCGCTGGCGATCATCGCCGTCGCCGTCATTCACCAGCAGAGCGAACGGGGACCGCTGGCCCGCTATCGAGGATTTTTCAAGATCTGGTTGTCCGGTGGGCTGTTCTTCGCCGAAATGGCACTGTGGCTGCTGTCGCTGTTCGGCAATTTCGATCTGGAAAGCCATCGCTGGCATTTGGGCGGCCCCGCCGAACTGGCGCTGTTCAACCTGCTGTGGGCGGGCCTGAATGTAGCGTTGGTCTGGCTGGGCGCGCGGCTGGCAATGCGGATGCTGACCGGCTACGGCGCGACCTTCCTGATCATCCAAATCTACACGCTGTTCTTCGCCCACCTCGCCGAAGATTTGGGATGGCTGCTTAGCCTGCTGATCACCGGCGGCGGCGCGCTGGCGCTGACGTTCTGGCTGGAACAACGGCGGCGCGAGATCACCGGTTCCAAGAACCCGTCACCCATGGACGATCCTGACTTCTAAGCATCGCCACCCGCGAAAAATGCCCGCACCCGCTCCAGCTTCCGCGTTCTTGGCATCGGCGGCAGGCTGTCCAGAAACACGCGCCCGTAGGACTTGGTCAGCAGGCGCGGGTCGCAGAGCACCAGCACGCCGCGATCGCTCACATCGCGAATCAGCCGGCCTACTCCCTGCTTTAGGGTAATCACCGCATGGGGAAGCTGATAATACCGAAACGGGTCCTCGCCGCGCTGGCGCAGGGACTCGATGCGCGCTTGCACCACCGGATCGCCGGGCGCGGCGAACGGCAAGCGGTCGATGATCACGCAGGACAATGCCTCGCCGCGCACGTCCACCCCTTCCCAAAAGCTGGCGGTGCCCAGCAGCACCGCGTTGCCCGCAGCCCGAAACTGACGCAGCAACACTCCCTTCGGTGCCTCGCCCTGCACCAACAGTGGATAGTCCAAGCGGTCCACCAACCATGCCGCCGCCTCGCGCAAGGCCCGAAAACTGGTGAATAGCAGAAACGCCCGCCCTCGGCTGGCCGTCAGCACCGGCAACACCGCCTCCAGCAGCGCCGCCGTGTAGCGCGGCGAGGTGGGATCGGGCAAGTCCGGCGGGTGATAAAGCAAAGCGTTGTGAGCGAAATCGAAGGGACTGTCCAGGCGCAGCCCCGCATAATCCCGCAACCCCAGCCGCGCCGCGAAGTGCTCGAACGACTGCCCCACCGCCAGCGTCGCCGAGGTGAAAACCCAAGCGCCCGGTTGTGCCGTCAACCGCTCCTGAAACTTCGGCGCGATGTCGAGCGGGGTCAAACTCAGCGTAAAGCCACGCCCTCGGGTCTCGAACCAGCGCACGTTATCGAGGTTGCTTTCTTCACCAGTCAGCGCCGCCAGCCGCAGCGCCAGATCCTCGCCGCGCCGCTGGCAATTCTCCAGACCCTTGCCACGCGGCGCACCTTCCTTCAACGCCTCGCGCAGACGATCCAGCGCTTCGTGCAATTGCGCGATCGCCTCCACCACCGCCGGTAGTCCGGCAACCTCCCGCCACAGCGCGCGGCGATCCGCTGTTCCCAGTGCCTGCCGCAATGTCAGGATCGCCGGCTCCAGCGCCTCGGCCCGCCGCCGCAAATCGGCGAAATCCGCCGCGTCCCGGGCCTGTTCCACCACGGTATCCCGACCCAACTCGCTCAACTGCCGACCACTCAAGGACCGGCCGAGGAAGTGGGTAGCGATGTCGGGCAACTGATGCGCCTCGTCGAGGATAAACGCTTCCGCCCCCGGCAGCAGTTCGGCGAATCCGGTTTCCTTGATCGCCATGTCGGCGCAAAACAGGTGATGGTTGATCACCAGCACGTCCGCCGCCAGTGCCTCGCGTCGCGCCTTGGCCAGAAAGCAGTCGGCCAGTTGCGGACAGTCCTGCCCCAGGCAATTATCCACGGTGGAAGTCACACGCGGCCAGATCAGGGATGTTTCCGGCACATCGGGGATTTCGGCGATGTCACCGCGACGGGTACGCCCCGCCCAGACACGGATGCGGCGCAGTTCGGCCACCTGCTCGCGCGAGCTCAGACGTCCGTCCTGCTCGGTCGCTTGCAGGCGATACCGGCAAAGATAGTTGCCGCGCCCCTTCAGCAAGGCCGTCCGCACCGGCGCGTTCAACGCCTGTCGGACCACCGGCAGGTCTTGATGATAAAGCTGGTCTTGCAGGTGACGGGTGCCAGTGGAAATGATGACCCGCGCTCCGGACAATAGCGCGGGGATCAGATAGGCATAGGTTTTGCCGGTGCCGGTGCCGGCCTCGACCACCAGCGTGTCGCCCTCCTCCAGCGCAGCGGCAACCGCCTCGGCCATCTGCTGCTGCGGCAGGCGCGGCGCAAACCCCGACACCTGCCGGGCCAGCAGGCCATGTGGACCCAGCAGTTCGGCCACATCCACGGCATCCTCTCCGTGCGAGCGGCTTCAGCGCAACTGTGCCGCCTGCGCTTCGGCTTCCTCGGCGCCGGCGGTGTTACCGGACGCCTTGCGGGCGACAGCCATCAATTTCCAGTTGCGGGCTTGCAGCGCCCGGTTGCCGCTCGCCAGGTTGTTGGATTTGCTCGCCAGTGATTCGGCCTGCTGGTATTGCCCCTGATGCAGGCGAATCTGGGCCAGATCGTGCCAGATCCCGGCGTTGCGCGGCTCGATGCGCAAGGCCCGTTCCAGCGCGGCGCCGGCCTTATCCAACTGGTTGCTTCGAACGTACTTGTCGGCGCTGTCCAGCAGCGCGACCACTGCTTGATTGCCCTCTCGGGTAATTTCGGCCGGGGGTAGATCGGCCGGCGGTACTGGGCGGGCGGGCGCGGGCTGGGTCGGAGCAGCCGGCGGCGCCACCATGGCGACCGTCGATTCCGCAGCGGGTGGTGTCGTCGGTACCGGTGCCGGTGTCGGCCGCGCCGGGGTCGTCGTCGGCGTCCGCGGCACGACCGGCTGCGGTTCAGGCAACAAACCCGATGACGGTGTCGTCTCGTAAAGGTCGTCCGCACCCTGCCGCGAAGACGAATAGGCCGGTTCCGGCAGCGGGGCCGCTCCTCTGCTGTAGTCGTCGGTTCGCGGCGCGGGGTAGGCCGGGTAGGTCGGGGGAGATGCGGCCGCGCCCGGCGGATAGGCCGGTTGCCGATAGGAGCCGCCGCCCGATTCCGGTGCATAAGGTTGAGCCGGAACGCTGCCGTAATAGGCGTTCTGGTTGGCTGGCGCCACGCCCTGCGGCGCGGCATAAGGATCATCCGCCTCCGGATAACTGGAGGAGTATTCTCGCGGCAACAGCGGATCCTGTTCGAGCGTCCGTCCCGCGGTCGCCGGCGGCACCGGCTGTGGCTGGGCATAGGTCTGCGGCGGGCGCGTGCTACGATTCACCACTGGTGCTCTGTATGGTTGTTGTGAGTACGGCGGTGACGCACAACCGGCAGCCCCCAGCGCCAGCACCAGTACCCCAAGATGAGATTGCAGCCATTTGTTCATCGATTCTCTCCGCGGGTCCGGCGATCCCGATCGGCATCCCCGCACTTCAATTGAATCCATCGTTGCCCTAACTTTAACCGTTCATCATGCTCGCCGCCATGCGCGGCGACCGGAACGATATCGGCGGACACGGGTCGGCATGACCCATGCTTGCCGCAGCGGCTGTTTCATTCCATCAGCCGCCGGAAGAAATCGCTCATCCCACCCGCGCTCCCCGCATCCTCGGACGCATCCGGAGCCGTCTCGCGGGGCTTGGAACGTCGGGCAGCGGACTGACCGCCACAGGAGGTCGATCCGCGCGGCCCGGAACCGGCTAGAAATGGCACCGGCTGGCCACTCCGGCAACCCTGACCGACCTGCAAACCGCTGCGCGGCTCTACCCGGATTTCCTCGACTCCCGCCGGCAGCGGCGGGTCCAGCGGTTCCAGATTCAAACCAGCCATCAAATCCATCCAAACCCGCAACGCGCCGCTGGAACCGCTCAGGCCGGTGGGTTTGTTATCGTCTCGTCCCAGCCAAACCACCGTCAATCGGTTACCGCTAAAACCGGCGAACCAGCTATCGCGATAGTCGTCGGTGGTACCGGTCTTGCCGGCGATGTTCAGATCCGGCGACAGCTTGCTCTTCATGGCGCTGGCGGTACCTGCCTTTACCACCTGCTGCATGGCGTTGATCACCAGATAGACCGGCCCCGGCTCGACCATTTTCTCCACCTCCAGCGTGTAGTGCTGCAAGGACTTGCCGGTCGTGTCGGTCACTTCGCGAATGGCGCGCAGCGGCATGCGAAACCCATTGCCGGCGATGGACGCATAAACCTGCGCGACTTCAAAGGGCGATGCGTCCAGCGCGCCCAGCAACAAGGACGGATACGGCTTGAGATCGCGCTCCAACCCCAACCGCTGGAACATTTTCACCACGTTGATGACGCCCATGTCCAGACCGACCCGTACCACCGGGATGTTATAGGAACGGGCCAGCGCGTCCCGCAGCGTGACCCGGCCATGGTAACGCTTGTCGTAATTGGCCGGAGTCCAGCGCTGGCCGCCCGAGGTGTAGACCAAAGGACTATCGTTCAGCAACGACATCAGGGTATAGCGCTCGGGCTGCTCCAACGCGGTCAGATACACCACCGGCTTGACCAGCGAACCCGCTGGTCGCTTGGTATCGAACGCCCGGTTGAAGCCGACCCTTTTCGGCTCGCGATCCCCCACCATCGCCAATACCTCGCCGGTTTGGGTATCGGTCACGACGGCGGCGCCCTGTAGCGGCCGGGCCTTGCGCTGGCTTTTCTCCAGCACCGGCAAGCTATTGATCAGCGTATTCTCCGCCACCGCCTGCACTCGCGGGTCGAGCGTGGTAAACACCCGCAACCCTTCCGTCACCAGGTCCTCGGCGTTGTAATACTGTCGCAGTTGCCGCCGCACCAGATCCAGAAAGGCCGGATAGGCGGTGATGCCACTCGCCACCTTGTCCGTCACCTCCAACGGCATGTCCTTGGCCACGCCGGCATCCTCGGCGCTGATCAGGTTTTGTTCGACCATGATATCCAGTACCAGGGCACGGCGTTCCTTGGCGCGGTCCGGATGGCGGCGCGGGTCGTAGTACGAGGGTCCCTTGATCAGACCCACCAACAGGGCGATCTGATGCAGGTCCAGATCCTCCATCGGCTCGCCGAAATAGAATTGGCTGGCGAGCCCAAAACCGTGAATCGCCCGGCTACCATCCTGCCCCAGATAGATAGCGTTGCTGTAGGCTTCGAGGATGTCGTCCTTGCCGTAGCGCGCGTCGATCAAAATCGCCATGAGGATTTCGTTGATCTTGCGCGTGAAGGTTCGTTCGTTGCTCAGAAACAGATTCTTGACCAACTGTTGGGTCAGGGTGCTGCCACCCTGCACCGTCCGCCCGGCGCGCAGGTTGGCCACCATGGCGCGGAAAATACCCTTGGGATTGATGCCAGAATGCTCGAAAAACGAGCGATCCTCGACCGCCAGCAGGGTATCCACCAGGGCCGGTGGCAAATCCTTGCCCTTGAGCAGGATGCGATCTTCATAGTGCGCGGGGTAGATGCCGGCGATTTCCGGCGGATCCAAGCGCAGCAGGCCCGGCGTTTCCTGCCCGTCCAGACTAGTCAGCTCGACCAGGATATTGCCGGCGAACACCAAACGGATCTTGCGCGACGGCTCCGTGCTGTCCCAGAACGCGAACTCGCGGGTCATGACCTCAAACGTTTCCCCTCGTCGGGCAAAGCTGCCCGCGCGGTCCGGCGACGCACCGCTCCCAGGCGGCGGCACGCAGCTTGCCGGTGGCGCGGGCTTCGGTTTGCGCCGCAGCGAGCGTTTGTCGCTCGGCACCGGCGGCGGCGCTTCCGGGCAATTCACATCGCGGTAATTCAGTAGCTTGAGTTCCTGGGCGAAGGCATCGGCGCCGAGCGACATGGTTTCGAACAATTCCAACGGCCGGGCGAAAACCTTGGCGGGCATGGCCCAGCGTTTCTGGTCGAATTCGGCGCGAATGACCGCATCCAGATACAGCATGTACAGGCTTATTCCAAGCACCCCCAATAGCAGGCCGCCCAGCAATAGCGAAAAAAATAGCGACGACAAGGATCGCAGTACGTTCGGGCCGGCTCTGCCGGGCCGCCGTCCAGTCTTCGTTTTGGGTGTGCGAGAAGGTTTACCTTTAGCCATGCCTGTTCCAGTTCGGACGCGCCGCGCCTTTCAAGCCACTTAGCGCGATGTAGTATTTCTGCCTTATCCTACGGCCTCATGTTTCCGCTTTGGAGTCCGGCGCGTGCAACCCGCCAACGAAATTCTTGACCAGGCCGCCCTGATCGCGGCGCTCCTGCAACCGGACCGCTACCCACACCCGGTAACCACCGTCGAGCACCTGCAGACCCATATTTCGCATGTTCTATTGGCCGGGGACTACGCCTACAAGATCAAAAAACCCCTGAATCTGGGATTTCTGGATTTTACCAGCCTGGCCCGAAGGAAATACTACTGTGAACAGGAACTACGCCTGAACAGCCGGCTAGCGCCGGATTTGTATCTCGATTGCGTGCCGATCGGCGGTAGCGTCAGTCAACCAGTCCTTGGCGCCACCCAGGAAATCATCGAATACGCCGTCCGCATGCGCCGCTTTCCCCAGGAAGCGCTGCTGAACCGGATGCTGGCCGCCGGCCGGCTGGAAAACCGGCACATGGATGCCCTGGCCCGGCGGCTCGCGACTTTTCATCACACGATCGCGGCCGACCCCACTGCGTCGTTCGGCACCCCGGAACGAGTTCGCGGACCGATGCTGGACGATTTTACCCACGCTCGCCCGCTGCTGACCGATCCCACCGACCTCGACATCCTGGCCGCCGTGGAGCGCTGGACTCTGGCAACCACCCAGCGGCTGTGGCCACGACTGGCGGAACGCAAGGCCGGCGGCTGGATCCGCGAATGCCACGGCGACCTGCATCTTGGCAATCTAGT
This sequence comes from Candidatus Competibacter phosphatis, assembly GCF_012939995.1. GTDB lineage: Bacteria > Pseudomonadota > Gammaproteobacteria > Competibacterales > Competibacteraceae > Competibacter > Competibacter phosphatis. The sequence goes on from NZ_SPMZ01000049.1 coordinate 29,305, forward strand.
GCTGACCGACACCGACCAGATCACGATCTTCGATTGCATCGAATTCAACGACGATCTCCGCTGGATCGATGTCATCAACGACCTGGCCTTTCTGCTCATGGATCTGCGCTTCCACGGCGCTAGCGGCTTTACCCAGCGGCTGCTCAATACCTACTTGGAATACGGCGGCGACTTCGCGGGAGTGGCGCTGCTGTCCTATTACCAAGTCTACCGAGCCATGGTGCGCGTCAAGATCAACGCCATCCAAGCCAGCCAAGGCCATCATACCCCAGAACCGGATCGCGCTACCGCCCGCGCTCTGTGCCGCGATTATTTGCGGCTGGCGCTGGCGCTGACCCAGGAGCCGACGCCGTTTCTGTTGATCACGCATGGCGTCTCCGGTTCCGGCAAATCGCGTCGGACCGGACAATTGCTGGAAATATTCCCCGGCGCCATCCGCCTCCGCTCCGATGTGGAACGCAAGCGGCTGTTCGGCCTCGGCCCCCTGGATGACAGCAGCTCCACCCTGGGTGGGGGACTCTACACGCCGGACGCCAGCGCTCGCACCTATCAGCGCCTGTACGATCTAGCGGACGGTTTGCTCGCCGCCAGCCATCCGGTCCTGGTGGACGCCACCTTCATGAAGCGGGCGCACCGGCAACCCTTCCGCGATCTGGCGGCTCGGCATGGCGTCCCGTTCATCCTGCTCGATTGCATCGCCGATCCCGAAACCTTGCGAGCGCGGGTCGTGACCCGGCGGGCGCGCGGCGATGATGCCGCCGAGGCCGATATCGACGTGCTGGAACGGCAGCTCCGCCACGATGAGCCGCCGGCGATTGACGAAAACCCGCTGAAAACCGATGGCGACACCGATGTGGAGCGGCTGCGCGCGGCGATAGCAGCGGTGATGTAATATCGGTCTGGGTCGGCAGAGCCCGCCCGTGGGCGACAACTGTCCGAATCGCCGGTCAGCGGCTCCCGCGACCCCCAATCATTGAACGCTCTTAACCATCGAGGATAGAGGCATTATGGTGAAGTATGACGTGTACGGGATCGGCAACGCGCTGGTGGACATGGAGTATGAGATCGAAGTTGCCGACCTGGAAACGCTGGGCATCGACAAGGGCGTGATGACCTTGGTGGATGAGCAATGCCAGTTGCGGATGATGGATCATTTGGCTGCGCACCCTCACCAGCGCAGTTCGGGTGGGTCGGCGGCCAATTCGATGATCGCGGTCCGCCAGTTCGGCGGGACCAGCTTCTATTCCTGCAAGGTCGCTGAGGACGATCTCGGACATTTCTACATGAAGGACCTGCTCGATGGCGGGGTGGACACCAATCACCATACCGAGAAAGAGGCGGGCCACACCGGCCGTTGCGTGGTACTGGTCACCCCGGATAGCGATCGCACCCTCTGTACTTTCCTGGGGATCAGCGGTGAATTGTCCACCAAGGAGTTGGTTGAGGACGCCCTGCGCGACTCGGCATACTTCTACATGGAAGGCTATCTGGTCACCTCGGAAACCGCCCGCCAGGCATGCATCGCGGCCAAGCGCGTCGCCGAAGCGGCCGGAGTCAAGACCGCCATTTCCCTGTCCGACCCCAACATGGTCCGGTTTTTCAAGGCGGGATTGCTGGAGATGATCGGCTCGGGCGTGGATCTGCTATTCGCCAATGAGGACGAAGCCAAGGGCGTGGTGGGCACCGCGGACTTGGACAGCGCCATCGATTACCTGAAGACTCTCAGTCAGGAGTTTGTGATCACCCGGGGTTCCAAAGGCGCGCTGGTTTGGGATGGCCAAACGCTGATCGACATCGACCCGGTCAAAGTAAAAGCCGTGGACACGGTTGGCGCCGGGGACATGTTCGCCGGCGCTTTTCTCTATGGCCGAGGGCGGGGTTGGGACCATCGACGCGCCGGCGCCTTGGCTTCGGCGGCATCGGCCAAACTGGTGACCAGCCTGGGGCCGCGCATGTCGGCGGCGGAAACCCAGGCGGTCCTGCACGGCCTTCCATAGGGCTGTCGCCGCGTCATCGGGCGTTGGGTGAGTTCTCGAATCGCATCACTTCGGCCACGGCTCCCGCTTGACTCGGTACAGTTCCCGCGTCTTCAGCACCCGCCCCCGCAACTGCTCGGCCAAGGCGGCGCGGGTCAGGTGCTTGACCTCCCGCAGCACGGCAGGGTCGACTAGCATCCCGTCGCGCAAGGCCAGCAGTCCCCGACCGGAAATCGGTACGCCAGGCACCCCCGAATCGGCGACCAGCGGACCTCGATCCAACACGTAGCAGTAACGCTGCTCGGCAACGATCGGCATCCCGCTGACCGCTTCGCGATCCAGGCTCAGCCCGTAGCCCAGTTCTTCCAACAGGCACTTTTCGAACCGCCGCAGCGGCGGCTCCGCATCGGCCACCGCCGCCAGTTCCGCCAGCAGTGCCCGATAGGCGGCGAACAGTCCGGGCAACGAGTCCTGCCGTGGCAACAGACGCACCAACAATTCATTGACATAGAGTCCAGCCAACACCTGGCTGGGCGGCAACGGTACGGGTCGCTCCGTTGCCTCGGCCACCGTCAAGGTCGCCAAATCGCTAGTTCCACTCCAGGACAACAGCAGTGGCACGAACGGTTGCAGCACGCTTTTCAGCCGCGAGCGAGCGGATGCGGCGCCACGCGCCACCAGACCCAAGCGACCGTGCTCGTGACTGAACGCTTCCAGCAACAGGCTGGTATCGCGATAAGGACGGCGATGCAGAATGAAGGCGGGTTGCAGCAGCACACGCATGACGCGAAAGAACCCGGCGATCGACGCAGTGGTTCAAGGATTCCGCGAGTCGGCGTATCCCAAACTACGCAGCGCCCGCTCGTCGTCGGACCAGCCCTCGCGCACCTTGACCCAGGTTTGCAGGAACACCTTACGGTCGAACAGGCGTTCCATGTCTTCGCGAGCCTGGCGGCCAACCTCGCGCAGCGTCGCTCCCTTCTCGCCGATGACGATCCCCTTCTGCGTCTCGCGCTCCACCCAGACCACTGCGTGGATGCGGGCCAGTCGGCCTTCGTCGGCAAAACGCTCAATCTCGACGGTCAGGGCGTAGGGCAATTCCTCACGCAGCAGCCGGGTCAGTTTTTCACGAATCAACTCGGCCGCCAGGAAGCGCTCGCTGGCAGTGGTGATCTGCTCCGTGGGAAACAACAAGTCACCGACAGGCAACAAGCGCGCGATCACCTGTTCCAAAGCCGCCACGTTGTCGCCGTCGATCGCCGCTAGCGGCACCACTTCACTGAACGATCGTTTCGCGGCCAACTCCCGCAAGAACGGCAGCAACCGGCTCTTGTCAGGGATCCGATCCACCTTGTTGACTGCCAGCACCACCGGTCCCGTAAAATCCGTCAGCCGTTGCAGGACATCTTCATCCTCTTCGGTCCAGCGCAGCGCCTCGACCAACCATACCACCACATCCACATAGCCCAACACGCTGGCCGCCGCCCGATTCAGGTGACGATTCAAGGCCCGTTGGCCCCGACGATGCAGACCTGGGGTATCCACATAAACGATCTGGGCGTCCGGCAGGGTCTGGATGCCGAGAATGACATGCCGGGTAGTCTGCGGTTTGGGAGCGGTGATGCTGAGCTTCTGGCCAATCAGTCGGTTCAGCAGGGTGGATTTACCGACGTTGGGCCGGCCCAGCAAAGCGGCGTAACCGGCGCGGACAGTGGTCATCACATCTGCTCCAGTAGCCGGCGGGCAGCTTCCTGTTCGGCCTTGCGACGGCTGCTTCCCGCCGCGACCGCGCGCAACTCGGCGGCCGTGCACTCCACTGTAAAGCTTTGCGCGTGCGGCTCGCCGCCAATCTCCAGCACGTTATAGATCGGTAGCGGCTGCTGTCGGGCTTGCAGGCATTCCTGCAGACGGGTTTTCGGATCTTTCAAATCGCTGGCGTCGGCCAGCCGGGTTAGGCAATCCTGATAGAGGCGCAACACCAAATCGCGGCAGGCGTCCAGACCGCTATCCAGATAAACCGCGCCGAAAATCGCTTCCAGCGTGTCCGACAGAATCGATTCGCGGCGAAAGCCACCACTTTTAAGTTCGCCCAAACCCAAGCGCAACCAGTCCCCCACCCGCAGGCCGCGCGCCAGTTCCGCCAAGGTCTCACCCTTGACCAGGCTGGATCGCAACCGACTCAATTCACCCTCGCTGGCCTTGGGGTAATGTTGGAATACGTACTCGGCTACGATCAGGTTCAGCAGCGCATCGCCCAGAAATTCCAATCGCTCGTTGTTGTGCGGCGAGGCGCTACGGTGGGTCAGCGCTTCTTCCAGCAACTCGGGTTGACGGAAAGTGTAACCCAGGGCGGCGCTCAGGCGGGACAGCGGTGGGTTCACGGGTTCGGAGTCAGCGGAATGGTTTCGTTGACCTTCAACACCACAGAGAGTCCATAAAACAAATCTCGCTCGTCCTGGTAGACCAGGTCGAGTACCCGACCACCACGATCGTTGCGGATCTTCAGATCTCGGGCCGTAATATTATCGACATAACCGATATCGAAGCGCTTCTGGATGGCGTTTTTGGATGTCGGTCGTGCTCATCTGCGCCAACTGTGGTTCCTTGCGGATACTCTCGATCGTTGACTTGACCGTGAACAGCTGGATGTACATCGGCACCACCTTCATCGCGATCAACGCAACAAATGCGATCACAATGATCAGCAACAACATACCGATGACGGTTATACCACGCTGTTTCCCAACTCGTCCGCCGTTCGCCAACTGTTTCGCGCGCATCGTTCGTATCTCCCAGGTTCACCTACTTGATCCTACTGCCGATTCGGCCGCATTGACCATTAAAGGTTACACAATCCCAATTCATCCAGATGAAGAATGCCTTACCGATTAGATTTTCTTCCGGCAACGGCCCCCAAACTCGGCTGTCGCTGCTGTTGTCCCGGTTGTCGCCCATGACGAAGTAATGCCCAGCCGGCACCTGGTATTTCCAACTGACCGCGCCATCCGGCTCGCGGCGGACCTGAATCTCAGGCCAGAATCCGACCAACCCCCAACGGTTGTCGTTCAGCACCTGAATGCGATGGGTAACTGCACCCAGTCGCTCTTCGAATTGCCGGTAACCCGGCTCGCCGGGATTGTCCGGCATCGACGTCAGAGGGACCGGCTGACCGTTGATCCGCAATTGCTTGGCGTGATATTCCACCACATCACCAGGCAGGCCAACCACCCGCTTGATGTAAGCCACCGTTGGCTCGCGCGGATAACGGAACACGGCCACATCCCCTCGTTCCGGTTGGCCGTTGCCGATGATCTTGGTGTTGAGCACCGGTAACCGCAAACCATACGCAAACTTGCTGACCAGGATGAAATCGCCCTTGAGCAAGGTGGGCAGCATGGACTCCGAAGGAATGCGGAACGGCTCGACGACAAACGAGCGCAACACCAGCACCGCCAGGATGACCGGAAAAAACGATTTCGACAGATCCACATACCATGGCAGCTTCCCCGCCACCGACCGCGCCTGACCGACCGCGCCCACCATCGGAGCACGGGTTCGGCGCGGCGCCAACACCAGGGTATCCAGCAGCCAGATGCCACCGGTCAATACGGTCAGTGCCACCAGCACGGCGGCAAAATCAATGTTCATAAGCATCAAAATCCATACGACGAGACCCTGTGTCTCATGAGTTTTTGTCCACCTGCAACACGGCCAGGAACGCTTCCTGGGGGATTTCCACCTTGCCGACCTGCTTCATCCGCTTCTTGCCGGCTTTCTGCTTCTCCAGCAACTTGCGCTTGCGGCTCACGTCACCCCCGTAGCACTTGGCCAGCACGTTCTTGCGCAGCGCCTTGACGGTGGTGCGGGCGATGACCTGATTGCCGATGGCGGCCTGAATCACGACCTCGAACATCTGGCGAGGAATCAGTTCCTTCAGCTTGACCGCCAACTCGCGACCCCGATACTGAGCCTGATCGCGGTGGACGATGACCGACAGCGAGTCCACCCGTTCGCCGTTGATCAGCACATCCAGCTTCACCAGTGGCGCGACCTGGAACCGGTCGAAACTGTATTCGAACGAGGCGAAACCGCGACTGACCGATTTTAGTCGATCGAAAAAAATCCAGCACCACCTCGCTCAGCGGCAATTCGAAGCTCAGTTGCACCTGGCCGCCGGCATAATGCAAATCCCGTTGCACACCACGCTTTTCGATGCACAGCGTGATGATGGCGCCAAGATAATCCTGCGGGGTCAGTATATGGGCGACGATGATTGGTTCGCGAATTTCGGCAATTTCGTTGACTGGCGGTAGCTTAGCGGGGTTATCGATTTTCAGGATTTCGTCCCCGGTGGTCAGCACCTCGTAAATGACGGTCGGCGCGGTGGTCACCAGATCGAGATTGTATTCCCGCTCCAAGCGCTCCTGGACGATTTCCATGTGCAGCAGGCCCAGGAACCCGCAACGGAAACCAAATCCCATGGCCTGCGAGGTTTCCGGTTCGAAATGCAGCGAGGCATCGTTCAAGCGCAGTTTTTGCAGCGCCTCGCGCAGGTTGCCGAAGTCATCCGAATCGACCGGAAACAGCCCGGCAAACACCCGGGGTTGCACTCGCTGGAACCCCGGCAGTGCCGCCGCCGCCGGTCGGTCCGCTCCGGTCAAGGTATCGCCCACCGGTGCGCCGTCGATATCCTTGATGCCGGCGATGATATAGCCGACCTCGCCCGCGTTCAGGATTGGCCGCTCGCCACGCTTGGGAGTGAAAATACCGACCGATTCGACCTGGAACGTCCGGCCGGTGGACATCACCTGGATTTTCTGCTTGGGCGCGATTCGGCCATCCACAACCCGTACCAACGAAATGACGCCGACGAAGTTGTCAAACCAGGAATCGATGATCAGCGCCTTGAGCGGCCCGTCTGGATCGCCCTTTGGCGGCGGGATATGCGCGATAATCGCTTCCAGCAGATCGGCCACCGCCAGTCCGGTCTTGGCGCTGACTCGCAGTGCCTGGCTGGCGTCCAGCCCGATGATGTCACCGATCTCGCGCGTCACCCGCTCCGGGTCGGCGGCCGGCAGGTCGATCTTGTTGAGCACCGGCAGGACTTCTAGCCCCTGCTCGATGGCGGTGTAGCAGTTGGCGACACTCTGCGCCTCGACACCCTGCGCGACATCCACCACCAGCAGCGCACCCTCGCAGGCGGCCAGCGAACGCGATACCTCGTAGGAGAAATCCACATGCCCCGGCGTATCGATGATGTTGAGCTGGTAGGTTTGGCCGTCGCGGGCCGCGTAGCGCAGCGACACGCTTTGCGCCTTGATGGTGATGCCGCGCTCCCGCTCCAGATCCATCGAGTCGAGCACCTGCTCGGCCATTTCCCGCGCGCTCAGCCCGCCGCAAATCTGGATGAAGCGATCGGCCAACGTGGATTTACCGTGGTCGATGTGCGCGATGATTGAAAAATTACGAATATGATCCATGAAATTCCACTACACCCCGACGGCTGGCGCGCCATCCCGGCCAGCGAACGTTTGGGGTAGACGCGTAAAAGCCCCCGCTGCCGCTCGGGCACGGAGGCTTGCGAGTATGGTTATCGAACAGGGAAGCGATTATAGCGATATCACGGCTGGGAAAGTACACTCGTCGCCAGCACTCCGGCGCTCCGGCGCAACACCCGAGGCTGGAAACGGCTATCGTCCTGAAAATGTTTCGACAGAACCCGCACCGCCAGAAACCCCAATCCCAGGCCCAGCACGCCCGACAGCACCACTGGTTCCTCGCCCGCGCCGGCGAACGCCACTTGCCCCAACAGCGCTCCCGCCAGGAGCAAGAACAGCGGCAGCGAGTAGGCCAGCAACGCGCCTCGCAGCAGCACGCCATCGGCCAGGCCGACGCACACTTCGTCACCCACCCGCAACGGCTCTTCCGCAATCACCCGCACCCGGATCCGGCGGCCGCTCCAGAGCTTTCCCAACGCCGCCGTGCCGCAACCTTCGCTGGCGGCGCATGACCCGCAAGCCGAACGCCGTTGAATTTCGACCCAGGCATGGCCATCGCCAGCCTCCACCACCACCGCGCGTTCCTCAATCATGGTTTGGCAGCCTCGGAAGTATCGGGAACATATTGAATCGTGTCGGCGAAATGCCGCACGGTCGCCGCCGGCACTTCGCCGACCACCAGAATCTGATAGCCGTCCAGCAGTTTACCAAAGGCGTTCATCGACCCCAGTTGCGAGCTACCCTGCAGCAGCGGGGCCGGCGATCCGTCCAAGCGCTCCAGGAACACCGAAATGGTCGCCAGCCCATCGGCGAACACCATATGCTCGGTGACATGACGGCTTGGGTTTTTGATAAAACGGTTGTGCAACACCTTGACAAAACCGTCCGGCAACTGGTTCACGCGCCACGCCGATTGCGTCACCGGCTCGACGGCGGGAGACGGTTGTTCTTCGCTGGAACCCTGATTGGCCACGGGTGGGTTCGCATCTGGAGACAGCGTTGGCGATTCGAAAGCCGTCTCATCGATCTGCGGCTTGATCTGGAAATCGGTGAACATGAGCTGCTCGACCGGGTAGCCCTGCTCGTCCAGCAGGACCGAGCGCAGCAACATACCGTTGCGTCGATCCAGCCACAACCGATAACCGAACCGCCAGGTATCCCGCGGTTTGATGGCGATCATCTGCGTTTCCAGACCCGCGATCCGATCCTCGCCCAGCGTTGCAAACTCATAATGACTTTCCAACCGCCCGAGCTCGCGGGGTATGGACAGTGGAAAGCGGGAACCCCCGTAGCCATCGCCTCCGAACGTCTCGTGCTGTTTGGGCAACAGACAGGTCACGCTGTTGTTGGCCACCAGAATTTCCCGCAGTGGGCCATTCAGGGAAAACAACCGCTGCCGCTCGCCTTCAGGACCACCACCGTGAACGACCCGCATGGCCTCCACATGGGGACCCTGCACATAGACGAAAGTCCCTTCGTAATTCAAGGTTTGGGTCGCCTGAATCATTCGCTCCAGCCAGCGCTTCGCCTCTTCGGGTGCCGGTTGGGACCAGCCGGCGGACGACAGCGATCCAGCCGCGAACATCAGGGCGGCGCAGTGCAATAACTTGCGCTTCATTCGAAGAAAGTCGTCTTAGCGGCTGGGCTGCTGGTAGCCAACCATGCGCACGTAAGGCAGCATGCCGTGCATGCTGTTCAGGGAAGCATAACCGTTGTGGTTGACCAGATAGCTGCCCAGCCGGGCTTCAACCAGCTCGTTGGAAGCGTCCGTCTGCCGGACGGCGGCGGTCCGAACCGTGAAGGGCGTGAGGGTGGAAGCAGCGGTCGGGTCGCTGGCGGCCAGTTGGGTGGCGGAAGCGAGCGGGGTATCTACAGTCTGAGTCAGTTTCAGCCCGAATAGGGCAACGAGCACGACCGATGCGGCCAGCCCGAACCCCGTAACTGGTTTATACCAGGCCGGCAGCGATTTACCGACCGGCAATGGCAGGGGTTCGGCCGCGACCGCTTGGCGAATGCGCGCGGCGAAATCGAGGGCAAGCGCATCGGGCAAATGGTTTTGCATCACATCGCTGATCAGGTGATAGCGGGACCAGCAGGATTGTAAATCGCCATCCCGACATAACCGGCGCAATACGAGATCGATTTCCATGCCATCGAGCTCGTCGTCGACCATCGCCGAGAGTTGGCTCGCCGCGACATTCACATCGTCTGCGGCTTGTGCCGATAGTTGTTCAGCCGTCTTATCAGCCATGACTCTATCTCGAAACTAGCTTAGAAGTGGACGCAACTTGGTGTCGATCGATTCCCGGGCCCGGAAGATCCGGGAACGCACCGTACCGATCGGACACCCCATGGTTTGGGCAATTTCCTCATAGCTCATTCCTTCGAGTTCCCGCAAGGTGATCGCCGTGCGCAGATCCTCCGGTAAATCCTCGATTGCCCTGAACACGGTCGCCGCGATTTCATCCTTGAGCAACAACCGTTCGGGGGTCTCGTATTCTTTCAGCAGGGACTGGCCCTCGTATTGCTCGGCTTCCTGAGCATCGATGTCGGAACCGGGCGGGCGTCGGCCTTGGGCAACCAGGTAATTTTTGGCCGTGTTGATGGCGATTCGATAAAGCCAGGTGTAAAACGCACTGTCGCCCCGGAAGCCGGGCAGCGCCCGGTAGGCTTTGAGGAATGCCTCCTGGGAAACATCCAGGGCTTCGCTGGGATCGTGTACATAACGGGAAATCAGCTTGATGATCTTGTATTGGTACTTACGCACCAGTAGATCGAACGCATTTTTGTCGCCTTTCTGTACTCTTTGGACCAGATCGCGGTCCAGATGACCCTCGCCCATCCGGGCAGACCCCTTTCGAATCAATGGCAATCTCCATGCGAGCATGACGGTAGACAAAAGCCCGTCCCGTTAGTTCGCAGACCTGCCGGGATATGGTTATAGTGTGAATGTAGTAGCGGGATGAAATCGCGGGGCTGTCATTCACCCTATTGACGGCACCTTTTTCGCGCAACGATACCCCATTCATGGAGCCGCTCACAAGCCATGGCCGCTTCACCCATTTTTAGCGACATCCTCATTATCGGCGGCGGCGCCGCCGGCCTCAGTCTGGCGCTGCGACTGGCCGACACCGCCCGCATCGTCACGCTCGCCAAGGGTGAGTTGCACGAGGGCAGCACGTATTACGCGCAGGGCGGCATATCGGCGGTATTGGATGCCGGCGATTCCATCGAGTCGCATGTGCAAGATACCTTGATCGCCGGAGCGGACCTGTGCCACGCCGACACAGTCCGCTTCACCGTGGAACATGCCCGAGCGGCGATCGAATGGCTGAGCGCGCAAGGCACTCCCTTCACCCGGGAATCCAACGCCGAAGGCGGCGCGGAATATCACCTGCATCGCGAGGGCGGCCACAGCCATCGGCGGATCGTGCATGCCGCCGACGCCACCGGCCGCGCCATCCAGACCACGCTGGAACAGCGCGCCCGTCGGCATCCCAACATCACCCTCAACGAACAATGCAGCGCCATCGATCTGATTACCGGCCGCAAGCTGGGTCTGGGTGGCAACCGCTGCCTAGGCGCTTATGTGCTGAACCGGCATACCGGCCAGGTCGAAGTATGCGCCGCCCGATTCGTGGTACTGGCAACCGGCGGCGCCAGCCGGGTTTACCTCTATTCTAGCAACCCGGACGGCTCCACCGGCGACGGCATCGCCATGGCCTGGCGCGCCGGCTGCCGGGTGGCCAACATGGAGTTCATCCAGTTTCACCCCACCTGCCTGTATCATCCGCAAGCCAAGAATTTCCTGATTTCCGAGGCGGTGCGCGGCGAAGGGGGTACGCTGCTGCTACCCGATGGCAGTCGCTTCATGCAGCACTTCGACTCCAGGCTGGAACTGGCCCCGCGCGACATCGTGGCTCGGGCCATCGACCATGAAATGAAACGGCTGGGCGCGGAATGCGTGTATCTGGACATCAGCCACAAGCCAGCCGATTTCATCCGCGCGCACTTTCCCAACATTTACGCCAAGTGTCTGGAATACGGCTTCGACATGACCCGGCAACCGATCCCGGTGGTGCCGGCGGCGCACTACACCTGCGGCGGGGTCATGACCGATCGCGCCGCCCGTACCGATCTGGAGGGGTTGTACGCCATCGGCGAGGTCGCCTTCACTGGCTTGCACGGCGCCAACCGCATGGCCAGCAATTCATTGTTGGAGTGCCTGGTGTTCGCGGCGGCGGCGGCGGACGATATCCGCTCGCGCCTGGAACATGCCCCGGAACCGCCGCCGCTGCCGGACTGGGACGAAAGCCGGGTCACCGATTCCGACGAGGAAGTGGTGGTCAGCCACAACTGGGCCGAATTGCGCCAGTTCATGTGGGACTATGTGGGTATCGTCCGCACCGACAAGCGCCTGCAGCGCGCCCAGCATCGGGTGGATCTATTGTTGCGGGAAATCGGCGAGTATTACGGCAACTTCCGCATCGGCGGCAATCTGATCGAACTGCGCAATCTGGCGCAGGTCGCGGACCTGATCATTCGCTGCGCCCTGGCGCGGAGGGAAAGCCGTGGACTGCACTATACCCTCGATTACCCCAAAGCCAACGAGTCCACGCCAGGGCGGGATACGGTGCTGGTACCGGGGAATTTCGCCGGAGCCGAAGCGCCGCCGTTTTGGGAAACGTGATATTAGGGGCATTCCGACCCATCCTCGTCCCGCCGGGTACGCAACCAGACTCGCAATCGCCGCAATGTCTCGGAGTCGACGGCATCGGGCAACAGCGCCACTGATCGCCGCCAGCCGCCCTCCAAGCGGAAATTCAAAACGACGATGCCGGGTTGGGCGTAGCCGCCGGTCAGCCCGGCCGGGTGTCGAATCCCGTCGCCGGTCTCCAGGCGCCAGCGCCCATCCAGCAGTTCGACGCGGCTAATGAAACCGCCGCCGCGACGCCAGCCGTAGCGATAGCCGATCCAGGCCAGCGACAGGCCGATGCCGACAAGCAGCCCCGCCTTGGCCCACAACGGTACGCTCGCCACGATCGCGGCGACACCGGCCAAGCCATGAGCAACACCGCTGCCGATGAGCAGAATCCGCGAGGGGCGCGGCTCGATGTTCAGGGCGGCGAGGCGGTACATTCTTCCGCCATGCGCGCGTTCATATCATGAAGGATGCGGATCGCTCAGTAGAGTCCGCATGACGCCCACCACCCGCGCCGTCGTCGCATCCGCCGGAGTCTCCCGTCCAACCATGTAACTCATCAGCAGTGGGTCCTGAAGCTCCAGCAACGCCGCAAACGCCTGTTGCTCTTCCGCCGGCGCCTCCGGGTAGTGCCGCTCCAGGTAGCCCAGCGTCAGCAAGTCCAGTTCCTTCATGCCGCGCCGACAGCGCCAGCGCAATTTGCCGATTTGTTCGTCCACGATCCGCGTCTCCGGTAAAGAAAACCCCTCGCCCGCAAGCGGGTGAGGGGTTGGGGTGAAGGGAATCAGCTCCGAAACGGGAGGCGTATTACCGCCGTTCCACCATCAGCTTCTTGATTTCCGCGATCGCCTTGGCGGGATTCAAACCCTTCGGGCAAGTCTTGGTGCAGTTCATGATGGTATGACAGCGATAGAGCCGGAATGGATCTTCCAAGCTGTCCAAGCGCTCACCGGTAAACTCGTCGCGGCTGTCCACGATCCAGCGGTAGGCTTGCAGCAGGATCGAGGGGCCAAGATACCGGTCACCGTTCCACCAGTAGCTGGGGCAACTGGTCGAGCAACAGGCGCACAGAATGCACTCGTACAGACCGTCCAGCTTGGCGCGGTCTTCCTTGGATTGCAGGCGCTCCCGCTCCGGCGGCGGGGTGATCGATTGTAGCCAAGGCTTGATCGAGGCGTACTGGGCGTAAAAATGCGTCAGATCCGGCACCAGATCCTTGATCACGGGCATGTGCGGCAGAGGATAGACCTTCACGTCACCGGAAACGTCCCCGATAGCCTTAGTGCATGCCAAGGTGTTGGTGCCGTCGATATTCATCGCACAGGACCCACACACCCCTTCGCGACAGGAGCGGCGCAAAGTCAGGGTCGGGTCCATCTCGTTCTTGATCTTGAGCAACGCGTCCAGCACCATCGGACCGCAGGTCGCCATATCGACCTCGTAGGTATCCATGCGCGGATTCTCGCCGCTGTCCGGGTCCCAACGATAGATTTGGAAGCGCTTGACATTCTTGGCTCCGGCGCCGGCATAGTAGGTCTTACCCTTGCCGATGACGGAGTTGGCCGGAAGTTTGAATTGAGCCATGACATCGTCCCCTTAATAAGTACGCTTCTTGGGCGGAATATATTCCACCTCATCGGTCAGGGTGTAGGTATGTACCGGCCGATAGTCGATCGTGACTCCCCCTTTCTTATCCAACCAAGCCAGCGTGTGTTTCATCCAACCCTCGTCGTCGCGCTCCGGATAGTCCTCGCGGGCATGGGCGCCGCGGCTCTCTGGACGGTTGATCGCCGATTTGATGGATACCATGGCGCAACCCAGCAGGTTGTCCAGTTCGAGCGTTTCGACCAGATCGGAATTCCACACCAAACCGCGATCGCTCACGCCGATGTGCTCGAAGCCGGCATATACTTCTTCCAGCAGCTCAATGCCCTCGGCCATGGACTCGCCGGTACGGAACACCGCAGCGTGGTTCTGCATGGTCCGCTGCATCCGCATCCGCAAGCTGGCGGTCGGGTTTTCGCCCTTGGCATGGCGCAGACTGTCGAAACGGGCCACGATCCGATCGACGGCGTCTTGCGGCGTCCCCTTGTGTGGGCTGTTGGGCTGGATCAGTTCGGCGCAACGGTCGGCGGCGGCACGACCAAATACCACGATGTCGAGCAGCGAGTTGGAACCCAGGCGATTGGCACCATGCACCGACACGCAGGCGGCCTCGCCGATGGCCATCAGGCCGGGGATGATGTGATCAGGGTTGCCATCCTTGAGGATGACCACCTCACCGCGATAATTGGTCGGGATACCGCCCATGTTGTAATGCACGGTCGGCAGCACCGGTGCTGGCTCCTTGGTCACATCGACCCCGGCGAAAATGTGCGCGGTCTCGGCGATGCCCGGCAACCGCTCGTTGATGACGTCGGCGCCCAAGTGCTCCAAGTGCAAGTGAATGTGGTCCTTGTGCTCGCCGACGCCGCGACCTTCGCGGATTTCGATGGTCATGGAGCGGCTGACCACGTCGCGGGAAGCCAGGTCCTTGGCATTCGGCGCGTAGCGTTCCATGAAACGCTCGCCCAGCGAGTTGGTCAGGTAGCCGCCTTCGCCACGACAACCTTCGGTCATCAAGCAGCCGGAGCCGTAGATGCCGGTCGGATGGAACTGGGTGAACTCCATGTCCTGCAACGGTAGTCCGGCGCGCAGCACCATGCCGTTGCCGTCGCCGGTGCAGGTATGGGCGGAGGTCGCCGAGAAGTAGGCGCGGCCGTAGCCGCCGGTGGCCAGCACGGTCTGGTGGGCACGGAACACATGCAACGAACCATCGGATAAATCCCAGGCCACCACACCGCGACAGGCGCCTTCATCGTCCATGATCAGATCGAGCGCGAAGTACTCGATGAAGAACTCGGCATCGTGCCTGAGCGCTTGCTGGTACAGGGTATGCAGAATGGCGTGGCCGGTACGGTCGGCGGCGGCGCAGGTGCGCTGGGCGGTGCCTTCGCCGTAGTTGGTGGTCATGCCTCCGAACGGGCGTTGGTAGATCTTGCCTTCCTCGGTGCGCGAGAACGGCACGCCGTAATGTTCGAGCTCAATGACCGCCGGGACCGCCTCGCGGCACATGTATTCGATGGCGTCCTGGTCGCCGAGCCAGTCGGAACCCTTGACGGTGTCGTACATGTGCCACTGCCACAGATCCTGCCCCATGTTGCCGAGCGACGCCGACATGCCACCCTGGGCGGCCACGGTATGGCTGCGAGTGGGGAATACCTTGGTCAGGCAGGCAGTTTTCAATCCTTTCTGCGCCATGCCGAAGGTGGCGCGCAACCCGGCGCCACCGGCGCCGACCACGACCACATCGTAGCTATGATGAACGATTTTGTATGCGTTGGACATGAAACCTCAGCCTCCGGTGATGGGCATCAGGCCAGTGCGACTTTGAGCACGGCGACGACGGCGATGATACCCAGCAGGAACAATACGAATTGCGTGACCAGCAGCGCGGTGTATTTGGCCCACTCCGGCTGGACATAATCCTCGTAGATGACCTGCATGCCCAAATTGGCGTGGTAGAACGCCGTGAGGACCAAGGCAATCATCAGACCAGCGTTGATGGGGTTGCTCAACCAGTGTTGAAACCCTTCATAATCGGCGTGGGACACCGACAGCAGGGAAAAGGCAAACCACAATACCAGCGGCACCAGAGCGACGGAGGTGACGCGCTGCAACCACCAGTGATGGGTGCCGTCTTTGGCGGTGCCCAGACCGCGAGCGTGGGCAAGCGGAGTACGAATGCTCATGATATTTCTCCTCTAGGGCGCGGCGATCAACCAGCACAGAAAGGTCAGGATGATGGAGGACCATATGACCCACCAACCGGATTTGGTGGCGTCTTCCATCTCGAAACCGTAGCCAGCGTCCCAGAACAGATGGCGGATACCGTTAGCCATGTGATAGAACAACGCCCAGGTCCACAGGAACAGCAACAGTTGACCCAGCATCGATCCCAGTATGGCTTGAGCGTGCTCGTAAGCCTCGGGACCGATCGCGGCGGCGGCCAGCCAGTACACTAGCAGCAGGGTGCCCACCACCAACGACGCACCGGTGGCGCGGTGGGTGATGGACAAAATTGAAGTCATTTGTGGTTTGTAGTAAGGGCCGATCATGAACGGCGATAATGGCCGTTTGTTGGCTGACATTACAGTTCTCCTCGTTAACGTGCGGTTAACAATCGTGGCGCGGTAAAAATGACTTTATATTGTGCGGCGCAATAAACAACAACCAAATCCAGGCCGGGGTTCCAGAGACATGGCGAGAAATTCGCGGGCGGAGCGCACGATCGGGCGACACGGACGCGGTGCGCCCGCTGAAACGGAGTTGGTTAGAAGTCGATGCAGCGCCCGGCTTTTTCCCAATCGCCATAGCGCGTGGGTTCGAGGCCTTTGGGGCCACCGTATTCCTTGGGTTTTTCGGACTTTCCAGCATCCTGCGATCGATCGGAAATTACGGCTGGCTGCGGGGGCAGCGTCGTCTGCTCATCGTTCTTGTTCATGACAGCTCGCTATGGGTTAAGGGATGGCTTGCGGTCGACCATCCTAGCCCCACCCGCCAACGGCATCCCTGGCAATTCCAGGAATTGTGCTCTTGCGGCAACGGGGTCGTTTTTAGTCTATATTTCGTCGGGTTATTATGCCAGCCACAACCCTGGAACGCAACGAGCCGGCGACGTGCCGGTAGCCGTGACCCGCGAATTATGTTTTAATTAACTATTTAATAACATTAGGATTCCATTGAATGAACGTCGAGTGGAGCGCTTTTCTACAACAGGCTGGCGCCGTGCTGACGGCGGATCGGGTATCGCACTTCGACCGACCGGAATCCGAATTGCGCGCAGCGCTGGACGACAATCTCCGTTGCGATCTGTCGCACTGGGGATTGATCGCCGCCGCCGACTCCGACAACGAGAGTTTTCTGCAAGGGCAACTCACCTGCGATGTTCGACAAGTCACGTTGGAGCGTAGCCTGATCGGCGCATATTGCAGCCCCAAGGGCCGGGCGCTGGCCAGCTTTCGGTTGTTCCGGCGCGGCGGGGATCTTTATCTGGAACTGCCCAAGGAATTGTTGGAATCCACTTTGGCGCGTTTGCGTAGGTATCTGCTGCGAGCCAAGGCCACGCTGACGGATGCCAGCGACACGCAGGTTGGAATCGGCGTCGCCGGACCGAACGCCGCTGTCCGGCTCACTGAGATTCTGGGTAAGGTACCGACGGCCGTAAATGAAGTCGTTCAAACCGGTGCTTCGGAATCGACGGGCATCACCCTGATCCGCTTGCCCGGTCCAATCTCCCGTTTCGAACTGCATGGAGCGATCCAGGAAATGCAAGCCGTGTGGGAGGCACTGGGCAGCGAATTCGTATCGGTTGGGGCAGAACCGTGGCGCTTATTGGATATTCTAGCCGGTATTCCAACGGTCTACCCGGAAACCGTGGAAGCGTTCGTGCCGCAGATGCTCAACCTGCAATTGCTGGCGGGAATCAGCTTTCAGAAGGGCTGCTACACCGGGCAGGAAGTGGTCGCGCGCACTCACTACCTGGGCAAGCTGAAACGACGGATGTATCTGGCGCGGGTGGATAGCCCGAACCCACCCCGACCTGGCGATCCCTTGTTCTCGCCCCAGACCGATGTCAGCCAGAGCGCCGGCCGACTGGTCGATGCCGCCAGACACCCGGACGGAGGCTATGCGGTCCTAGCGGCGGCGCTGATCGAATGCGCCGAGCATGGCGTGCTGCAATTGGGCGATGCCAGTGGACCGGCCCTACAACTACAACCCTTGCCTTATGGTTTTGAGGCAACGGCTTAGGGTTGCACCGTGTAACTGCGGTATTCAGTCGCAGCTACACGGCGGGTTTAAAACGGGAATACTCCTCACTGAAAGCATCCGGTTCGCTGCGGTCGTGACGCCACCACACCAAGAATGGTCGCCATGAGCAGCACCAACAACGCCAGCCGCCACTCGTCAAGGGTCGGGATGGGCGCTCCGTCTGCCCCGACCGCAAAACCCACACCGCCAGGATCGACGATACTGCCATTTTGTTGCAGGTCGCTGTCGCCAGCGCCGCCGTCGGTCAGTACAACCGTGAGTGTGCTGCCGTTGACCGCCGCCGGCAGTGCGTACCAGTGGGCTGGCTGGCCGGTGGTGGGGCCGAATTTCCAATAGCTGGCGGCGCTAGCCGGCAGCGCGGCCGGGTAGGTCAGCGACAGCGAGATCGAGTTCCCGCAGCCGGTCGCCGTGAACTGGAACAGGTCGTAGGGAATTTGGATTCCCGCTGGCGGCGCGACCCCGATACTGGCAACTGGAACGAAGGCCGAGTTGACAAATTGGCAAGTCGGCGGTACGCCACTGGGGAGGCAAGCGGTGGCCTGTCCGCCGCTCGTCAACGCTCCGGTGAAGCAGATCGGTGGGGACGCGATTGGAGCAACCACGAAGAA
>NZ_SPMZ01000005.1 GCF_012939995.1 Candidatus Competibacter phosphatis
ACCGGAATGGTTGTTCGGCCGTCGTGCGCCGTTTGGTGTTGGAAATCGGTTTCGGCGATGGCGAATCCTTGGTCGCCATGGCGATGGTCCATCCCGAGATGGATTATCTGGGCATCGAGGTCCATCGTCCGGGTATTGGGCATGTACTGCTGCGTGCCGAGGCACTGGACCTGAGCAATCTTCGGGTCATGTGCTCCGACGCTGTCGAGGTCTTGCGGCAGCTACCGGACGAAAGTCTGGAGCGCATTCAGATTTTTTTCCCCGACCCATGGCCCAAGGCACGGCACCACAAGCGCCGCCTGATCCAGCCGCCATTCGTTGAGATGCTGGTTTCCAAGCTTAAGTGGGCCGGACAACTGCATGTGGCCACCGACTGCGAGGATTACGCCCATTCGATCCTGAACGTGTTGCGCGTCGTTCCCGAATTGGCGAATGTGGTGGATGGCGACGGATTTGCCGCGCGTCCGACGTACCGACCTTTGACTCGATTCGAACGGCGTGGACAGCGCTTGGGTCATGAGGTTTGGGATATGTTGTTTGCCCGCTCCCAGCCGGGGGTATGAACCAGCGAGCCTTCCGGGCGGCGGTAACAGCGACTCGTTTTCGTGAGCCGTTGCCGGTCGCGTTTGGCCGCGCCGAGGATTTCAAGTCAGGCTCTAGCCGGTCGCCCGATTATTGCTCAGAATAGGCAAGTCGCTGTTGAACACGAGCCTGGCGATAGAGATCTTGCCGCTGGAAACCTTGGGCGGCCCGGCCCAAACTCAAAATGGCAGTGGAAATAATGGAGTTAACCGTATGTTTTTAAAATTCTCTGGT
This sequence comes from Candidatus Competibacter phosphatis, assembly GCF_012939995.1. Classification (GTDB taxonomy): domain Bacteria; phylum Pseudomonadota; class Gammaproteobacteria; order Competibacterales; family Competibacteraceae; genus Competibacter; species Competibacter phosphatis. Next base: position 817 of record NZ_SPMZ01000005.1, read on the forward strand.
GATGCGTTGCGGGCTAGGCGGCTTCGTCTCTGGATACTGGGCACGGTCTTGTGGGTGGTGGCGGGACCGCTGTCGGCGCAGCAAGCCCCATTTTTTTCGCCAACGCTCGAAGTGGCCGCACGCTCGGCGGTGCTGATGAATGCCATGACTGGTGAAATTTTATTTGCCAAGGAGCCGAACTTGCGCCTGCCGCCAGCCAGTACCACCAAGGTGTTGACCGCGCTGGTGGCCTTGGATCGGCTCGATCCAAATGCGCGATTGCCCGTCAGCGCACAAGCCGCCAGCGTCGCGCCGAGTCGCATTGGCCTGCGGGCTGGCGAGATGGTCACGATGCAGGATCTGATGTATGGGTTGTTACTGAAATCGGGCAATGACGCCGCCGAGACCTTGGCGGAGGCCGCGGGCGGTTCGGTTTACCAGTTTGCCGGGTTGATGAACGCCAAGGCCTGGCAGATTGGGGCGCGCAACAGTCATTTCACGAACCCGCACGGTTTACCCGACGACGATCATTACTCCACTGCCTATGATTTGGCATTGGTTTTTCGCTGGGCGATGCACTATCCGCTGTTTTCGGACATCGTGCGCACCCGCACCGCCGCTTTGCGCATTGAATCGGGATCCGGGCCGTACGGTGACTGGCGGATGGTACCGGTACACAGTACCAACCGCTTGCTGGTGTCTTATGAGGGCACACGTGGCGGTAAAACCGGCTTCACCTTCAAAGCCCGGCATTGTTTTGTCGGCGAAGTGGATCGGGGTGGCATCCCGTTGATCGTGGCTATTTTCAATAGCCCCAGTCGGGGCACGTTGTGGCAGGATGCCCGTAATCTGCTCGATTACGGATTTTCTCGATATGGCTTGGCCCCGCCGCCGCCCGTGCGGGTGGAGCCGGAACCAGTCATGGCCCGACATATACCGGTGATCACGCCGAGGGCAGCTCGGGCGGCTGTGGTTCGTACGGCGCTGACAGGTAAACAAGGGCATGCGGTTGCGAGGAGCGGGGTGGCGGCATCCGCTAAAACCACCGTCGCCAAGATGCAAACTACCCGGAAGAAATCGGTCGCGAAGGCGGCGGTAACCAAACCGTCCGGTAAGGTGGCTCGGGGGAATCCAGGCAAAAAACCGGCGACCGCCGTCGCGGTCAAGCCGGTCAAGCCGGGCACCAAGATTGCCACCATTCCCACCGAATCCAATGGCAAGCCGCGGAAAAACAAAAAGCAGCGGATCTGAGAGGATTTCTCTCGGCTAACCAGTGCGGGCGGACTGGGCAACAAAAAAGGCGATGTGGAAATCGCCTTTTTTTGTTGCCGAATCGTGAGAGACTGGCTTATTTGCGATCTTGCAGCGATACCACGTCGCGGCGTTTTTTCGCCGACATACAACTGCCGCGGTCGGCCGATCTTCTGATCCTTTTCGGTGATCATTTCCATCCAATGAGTGATCCAGCCGGCGGTGCGGGCAATAGCGAACATCACCGTGAACATCTCAACCGGAATTTGCAGCGCGCTGTAGATGATACCGGAATAGAAGTCGACGTTCGGGTACAGCTTGCGTTCGACAAAGTAGTCGTCGTTGAGAGCGATCTCTTCCAAGCGCATCGCCAGATCCAGCCGCGGGTCGTGGCCATAGGAGTCTAGGATCTGATGGCAGATTTCCTTGATGATCTTGGCGCGGGGGTCGAAATTTTTGTAGACGCGGTGACCAAAGCCCATGAGCCGCGCATTGGAATTCTTGTCCTTGACCTTGGCGATGTAGCTATCGACGTTTTTTGATGTCGCCGATTTGGTCCAGCATGCGTAATACGGCTTCGTTGGCGCCGCCGTGCGCCGGACCCCACAGACAGGTGATACCAGCAGCGATGGCGGCATAGGGATTGGTTCCCGAGGAGCCGGCCAGCCGTACGGTCGAGGTGGAAGCGTTCTGCTCATGGTCGGCGTGCAAAGTGAACAGGACATCCAACGCCCGCTCGGCGACGGGGTCCACTTCATAACGCTTGCCGGGAAGACTGAACATCATGTACAGCAGGTTGCCGGTATAGCTCAGGTCGTCGCGGGGGTAAATCGTGGGATCGCCGATGCTGTGCTTGTAGCAGGCGGCGGCGATGGTCGGCATCTTGGCGATCAGCCGGCGGGCGGTGACCATGCGGTGCTCGTAATCGCGGATGTCGAGGCGGTCGTGGAAAAAGGCCGATAGTGAACTGACCACCGCCGCCATCATTGCCATCGGATGGGCGTCGTGGTTGAAGCCGTGTAGGAACCGCCGCAGGTTTTCGCGAATCCGGTTGTGCCGGGCAATGCTCGTTTCAAAAACCTGCTTTTTTTCAGCGTTGGGCAACTCGCCGTAAATCAGCAGGTAGGAGACTTCCAGAAAATTGCACTGTTCGGCCAGTTGCTCGATGGGGAAGCCGCGATACAGCAGTTCGCCCTTGTCGCCGTCCAGGTAGGTGATTGCGCTCTGGCAACTGGCGGTGGACATGAAACCGGGGTCGTAAGTGAAGTAACCGAACTCTTTGGCCAGCTTACCGATATCCACCACGGGATGGCCGTAAGTCGGCTCCAGCACTGGCATTTGCACTGCTTTTCCAGTGGCGTCATCCTTCAAGGTGATCGTTGCCATTCATAACCTCCAGAGTGGGTTGATGGGCCGGAACCGGCTGGCCATCCGTTGTCGCGTTCTGGTTGACCTGGCGGTAATCCGGCAGTGATTCAGCGTCTTACGCACTTTTTTTTCGAAGTGATGGCAATGATAACCCAAGCCATGTTGCTTTGCCGAAAAATCCTCACGACCAGGAGAGGCGACCGGTGACGGGCAAAATAAAAGGCATCTTGAGATGCCTTGCGCGGGTTGAGCCAGAGTCTTTAGGACAAGCCATACTTGCGGCGGAAGCGGTCCACCCGGCCGGCGGTATCCACGATCTTCTGCTTGCCAGTATAGAAAGGGTGCGATTGGCTGGAGACTTCCACCTTCACCAGAGGATATTCCTTACCGTCGGTCCACTGGATGGTGTCCTTGGCGGTGATGGTGGAGCGGGTGAGAAAGGCGAAGTCGGTAGAGATGTCCTGGAACACCACGTCACGGTACTGGGGATGAATATCTTTTTTCATGGCTGCTGAAACCTTAGGGATGCTATTGGCCGATCCAAGACGCACCATCGCCGACACGCGGGTAGCGATGCTCCAATGGATTATTAAAGCTTCACAATATAGCTATTTTCCAGCTTGACTCGCAAGAGCGCATCGCTTCAAATTCCCAGGTTTCCGGCCGATGGCCCGACGCCACCGTTCCATTTCGGACCCACCCGCATGCATGATCCCATGAGCCGTCCTCCCCAAATCGGTTTTGTCAGCCTCGGTTGTCCCAAGGCGCTGGTGGATTCCGAGCAAATCCTGACCCGTTTGCGAGCCGAGGGTTACGATCTGGTACCTACGTATCAAGCGGCGGATCTGGTGGTGGTGAATACCTGTGGTTTTATCGACGCGGCGGTAGCGGAATCGCTGGAGGCCATCGGCGAGGCGCTGGCTGAAAACGGCCGGGTGATCGTGACCGGCTGTCTGGGTGCGAAGGGCAACGTGGTGCGCGACCTGCATCCGAGCGTGCTGGCGGTGACCGGACCGCACGCCTGCGAGGACGTCATGACGGCGGTCCACACCCATCTCCCTCGGCCGCACGATCCGTTCGTGGATTTGGTGCCGCCACAGGGTATCAAACTGACCCCTCGACATTACGCGTACTTGAAGATTTCCGAGGGCTGCAACCATCGCTGCACCTTTTGCATCATTCCCCAACTGCGGGGCGATCTGGTCAGCCGACCGATTGGCGAGGTGCTGCGGGAGGCGGAGAATCTGGTTCGGGCCGGGGTCAAGGAACTGCTGATCGTGTCTCAGGACACCAGCGCCTATGGAGTGGACATCCGTTACCGCACGGATTTTTGGAACGGCCGGCCGCTCAAGACCCATTTAACCAGCTTGGCGGCGGCACTGGGCGAACTGGGCGTTTGGGTGCGCTTGCATTATGTCTACCCGTATCCGCATGTCGATGAAGTGGTGCCACTGATGGCGGAAGGCAAGGTGTTGCCCTATCTGGACGTGCCGTTGCAGCATGCCAGTCCGCGCGTGCTCAAGGCCATGAAGCGGCCGGCCAACACCGGCGACACCTTGGGGCGCATTCGCCGCTGGCGGGACATTTGTCCGGATCTGACCCTGCGCAGCACCTTCATCGTCGGTTTTCCCGGTGAGACTGAGAATGATTTCGAGCGTTTGCTGGAGTTTTTGGCGGAGGCGGAGCTGGATCGGGTGGGCTGTTTTAGCTACTCGCCGGTGGAAGGCGCCACCGCCAACCAGTTGTCGAATCCGGTGCCGGAGGAGGTCAAACAGGAACGACTGTCCCGGTTGATGGAGTTGCAGGCAACGGTCAGCGCCGATCGGTTGCGGCGCAAGATCGATCGCACCATGACCGTTCTGGTGGATACCATCGACGACGAAGGAACGGCCATCGCCCGCTCCAGCGCCGATGCACCGGAGATCGATGGGGTTGTCTATATCGAAGATGGCGAGGAACTGCCGATCGGCGAGTTTACCTCGGTGCGGATCGTGGATTCCGACGAACACGATTTGTTTGGAGAACGTCTAAACTGTTGACAACACGGTGGTGAAATTTTCTGTCGCCACGGGAGATGGCCATGACCTTGACCCTCAATTCGCCCGACTTCGTTCACAATGGCCCGATGCCGGCCCGCTTAACCTGCGATGATCGGGATCTCTCGCCCCAGCTTCATTGGTCGGGCGTGCCGGCCGGAGCCCAAAGCTTGGCCTTGATCGTGGACGATCCAGACGCGCCCGACCCGGCGGCGCCCCGTATGACCTGGGTCCATTGGGTGCTGTATAACATGCCGCCCATGGCAACAGGATTGCCAGAAGGTGTGGTGGCCCACGCCTTGCCGCCGGGAACCCGGGAAGGCGTAAACGACTGGGGTCGGACCGGTTATGGCGGTCCCTGCCCGCCGATTGGCCGGCACCGTTATTTCCACAAGCTCTACGCCCTGGATACGGTACTCCCGGATTTGGGCAAACCGACCAAGGCGGCGTTGGAACAGGCCATGGCGGGACATGTGCTGGCGAGCACCGAATTGATGGGAACTTACCAGAAATCGCGTTGAGCACCATTGAACTTTCTCGAATTGTCCCTATCTCAAGAAGTAAGCGTAAGCCCTTACGCCTGTCCGCTTCCCTCCCTGAGCGGGCTATGTCCGGTTAGCTAAACCGGATATCGATTCGCCCCGGTTCCATTCCCCCTTGTAACCGGGGCTTCTTTTTTTGCGGTGGTCGGGGCAGGCGTCTTCCCCCTGCCGTATCCCGGATATCGTGTACAATCTCGCACACAATCGAGAGGCATTGGCATGGAATCATTGCATGGCACCACGGTGTTGGCCGTGCGCCGCGACGGTCGGGTCGTGATCGGCGGCGACGGTCAGGTGACATTGGGTAACACCGTGATGAAGGGTAACGCCCGCAAGGTGCGGCGTTTATACCAGGACAAGGTGATCGCGGGGTTCGCGGGTGGTACCGCAGATGCCTTCACGCTGTTCGAGCGCTTCGAAGGCAAGCTGGAAAAGCATGGCGGCAATCTGACCCGCGCCGCTGTGGAACTAGCCAAGGACTGGCGCACCGATCGCTTGTTGCGGCGTCTGGAGGCGTTGCTGATCGTCGCCGATCCTCAGACTACCCTGATTCTTTCCGGTAACGGTGACGTCGTCGAGCCGGAAAACGATTTGGCGGCGATCGGTTCCGGAGGCGCTTACGCCCAGGCCGCCGCCCAAGCTTTGCTCGGGCATACCGAACTGGACGCGCGGACCATCGTCGAGCAGGCCTTGAAAATCGCCGCCGGCATCTGCATATACACCAACGAGAATCTGACCCTCGAAGAATTGGTGACCGCGTGATGCACGGTTTGGGATTGATGCGCCCACCGGTTTGTCTTTACCCCACACCTCCAAACGGTAGCCCAGCATGTCGGAGATGACCCCCCGAGAAATCGCCCAGGAACTGGATAAACACATTATCGGGCAGGATGCCGCCAAGCGGGCGGTGGCCATCGCCCTGCGCAATCGCTGGCGACGGATGCGGGTCGAGCCGGTGCTGGGCAACGAAATCACCCCGAAAAATATTTTGATGATCGGCCCGACTGGGGTGGGCAAGACCGAAATCGCCCGGCGACTGGCCAAACTGGCCAACGCGCCCTTCATCAAGGTCGAGGCCACCAAGTTCACCGAGGTCGGCTACGTGGGCCGGGACGTGGAGTCCATCATCCGCGATCTGATGGATGGAGCGGTCAAGATGGTGCGCGAAGAGGAGATGCACAAGGTCCGTCACCGCGCCGAGGAAGCCGCCCACGAACGGGTGTTGGACACGCTGTTGCCGAAGCCGCGCAGCGTCGGGTTCGCCAACGAACCGCAGCAGGCGGATCATTCCACGACTCGGCAAAAGATGCGCGAGCGCCTGCTCAAGGGCGATCTGGACGACCGCGAAATCGAAATCGAGGTTGCGACCCGGCCGGTGGGCGTGGAGATCATGGCGCCGCCAGGCATGGAAGAAATGACCAGCCAGTTGCAAAGCTTGTTTCAGAATCTGAGCAGCGGCCGCACTCGCACCCGCAAGCTCAAGGTGCAGGATGCCCTCAAGCTGTTGCAGGAAGAGGAAGCGGCCAAGATGATCAACGAGGATGAACTCAAGCTCAGGGCGCTGGCGGCGGTGGAGCAGAACGGTATCGTCTTCATCGACGAGCTCGACAAGGTCGCCAAGCGCGGTGAGTACGGCGGCCCGGATGTTTCGCGCGAGGGCGTACAGCGCGATCTGCTGCCGTTGGTGGAAGGTTGTACCGTCTCCACCAAGTACGGCATGGTGCGTACCGATCACATTCTCTTCATCGCTTCCGGGGCGTTTCATCTGGCCAAGCCGTCCGATTTGATTCCCGAATTGCAGGGCCGCTTGCCGATCCGGGTGGAACTCAGTGCCTTGAGCACGGAGGATTTCGTGCGGATTCTGACCGAACCGGATGCTTCCCTTACCGAGCAGTACACGGCGCTGCTGAACACCGAGGGTGTCGAGCTGCAATTTGCAGCGGATGGGGTGCGCCGCCTGGCCGAAGTCGCCTGCCAGGTCAACGAACGCACCGAAAATATCGGCGCCCGTCGGCTGCACACCGTTATGGAGCGGCTGTTGGAAACGATTTCCTTCGAGGCACCCGATCGTTCCGGTCAGATGGTGATCGTCGATCTGGCCTATGTCGACGCCCATTTGGGCGAACTGATCAAGCACGAAGATCTGACCCGTTACATTCTGTGAAACTCGACCACCATGAATACGCATCCCACCGAAATCAAACTGCATCAGGCATCCCGCGTTCTGGAGGTTGCCTTCGATGACGGCGCACATTTCCAGTTGCCCTGCGAGTACCTGCGGGTGTTTTCGCCCTCGGCAGAGGTTCGTGGCCACGGACCCGACAGCGCCACTCTGGTGACCGGCAAGGAAACGGTCAACATCAGTGCCATCGAACCGGTGGGCCACTACGCGGTCAAGCTGGTGTTCGACGATGGCCACTCGACCGGTCTGTATTCCTGGAGCATTCTGTACGATCTGGGCGCGAATCAGGAGCGCAACTGGCAGGATTATCTGCGGCGGCTGGCCGAAGCCGGCCATCAGCGCCCGATCTGAACCGGTATTTGTCCCAAGGAACCCGCGAGCATGGAACACCCCGAAACCACGCATTTCGGCTACCAGAAAGTGGCCACCGCCGAGAAGGCCCGCAAGGTGGCGGGTGTGTTCGATTCCGTGGCCGGCAAGTACGATCTGATGAACGATCTGATGTCGCTCGGCGTGCATCGCGTATGGAAACGGTTCGCGATGAGCGTCAGCGGCGTGCGGCCGGGCGAGCGAGTGCTGGATCTGGCTGGTGGAACCGGCGATCTGACCAGTCGGTTGCTGCCTCTGGTCGGACCGAAAGGGTTGGTGGTGTTGTCCGACATCAATGCCCGCATGTTGGACGAGGGTCGCAAGCGGTTGATCGACGAGGGCGCGGCCGGCAATATCGTCTACGCCCAGCTCGATGCCGAGCAATTGCCGTTTCCCGACCAGACCTTTGATTGCATCACCATCGGCTTCGGTTTGCGTAATGTCACTCGCAAGGAGCGGGCGCTGGCGGATATGTACCGGGCGCTCAAGCCGGGTGGGCGTGTGCTCATCCTGGAGTTTTCTCATCCGATCGCGCCGGGCCTGAAGCCGGCCTATGATTTGTATTCCTTTGCGGTACTGCCCGTTCTGGGCAAGTTGGTGGCCGGCGATGCCGCCAGTTACCGATATCTGGCCGAGTCCATTCGCCTGCATCCAGATCAGGAAACCCTGCTGCGGCTGATGGAGGCGGCGGGCTTTGAGCGCTGCCAGTATTTCAACTTGACCGGCGGCATTGTGGCGGTGCATCGCGGCTATAAGTTTTGATTCATCTTCATTTCTTCCCTTACTCCATCCTATCCAGGAGCCTCGTGTGACACCCGCCGTGATCGCCGCCAGTTTGGAGACCGCGCTCAACCTGGTTCTGCGCCTGGACCCCGAGATGTTCCCCCGTTTGGGCGCGCTGAGCGGTCATGTCATTGCAATCGAACCGAGCGGCATGGCGATGACCTTCTATCTGTTGCCCAAGCCTGACGGCATTCAGGTGACCGGTCGTGCCGAGGCTGAGCCCAGCGTGCGAATTCGTGCCACGCCTGCGGCGCTGTTCCGACAATGGCGCGGTCAGCGCGCCAGCGGCGACGAGATCGCCATCGAGGGCGATGTCGGGGCAGGGCGGGAATTCCAAGCCATTCTGGCGCGGCTGGACATCGACTGGGAAGAGCATCTGTCGCGGGTTGTCGGAGATGTAGTTGCTCGTCGCCTCGGCGGTTTGTGGGAGGGTCTGCGGGCCTGGAGCGGACGAACTGGCGATGTCCTGCCGCGCGATGGCGGCGAGTATGTGCAACACGAGCTGCGTCTGTTGCCGCCGCGCCAGGCGATCGAGCAGTTTTTGCATGCCGTGGACCTCCTGCGCGAAGACGCCGACCGACTGGCCGCGCGGGTCGAACGCCTGCGTCGGTGGCCGATGATCGGCGAACCGCGCTAGTCTCCTCCATCCAATGCGCGAACTTCGCCTGTTCGGTCCTGCGCAACTGCTGCGTTTGCTGCACATCAACCGGGTATTGGTGCGCCACGGTCTGGACGACATCGTGCTGGCGACCCATCTGTTTCGGCCCATCGGGTTTTTGCGGCACCTGTTGCCGTGGAACTGGGTACCTCGCCAGCAACTGGATCTACCGCGCGGCGCCCGCATCCGTCTGACGCTGGAAGATTTGGGGCCGATCTTCGTCAAGTTCGGGCAAATGCTGTCCACCCGTCGCGACCTGCTGCCGGATGATATCGCCCTGGAATTGGCCAAGCTGCAAGATCGAGTGCCGCCTTTTCCCGGCGAGCAGGCGCGAGCCATCGTCGAAAAAGCCTACGGCCAGCCGCTGGAAACGTTTTTCGAAGAATTCAGTTTTCAACCACTGGCTTCCGCTTCAATTGCCCAAGTGCATACCGCCCGCTTGCACGGCGGTCGGCAGGTGGTGGTCAAGGTGGTGCGGCCCGGCATCGAAAAGACCATTCGCCGCGATGTGGAATTGCTGTACATCATCGCCAGCCTGGCGCAGCGCTATTGGCGAGAGGGGCGTCGGCTGCGGCCGATCGAGGTGGTGACCGAGTACGAAAAGACCATTTTCGATGAGCTGGATCTGATCCGCGAGGCCGCCAACGCCAGTCAACTGCGGCGCAATTTCCAGGACTCGCCGGTCCTGTACGTACCCGAGGTGTTCTGGCCGGAAACCCGCCGCGAGGTGCTGGTGATGGAGCGGATCCACGGTATCCCCGTGGGCGATATCGCCGAATTGCGGCGGCGCGGGGTGGATTTGAAGAAACTGTCGGAACGTGGGGTGGAGGTTTTTTTTACCCAGGTATTCCGCGATAGTTTCTTTCACGCCGACATGCATCCCGGCAATATCTTCGTCAACGCCGAGCATCCGGACAATCCCAGCTACATCGCCGTGGACTTCGGCATCATCGGTACCTTGAGTCCCACCGACCAACAATACCTGGCGGAAAATTTTCTGGCGTTTTTCCATCGCGATTACCGGCGGGTGGCGGAACTGCATATCGAATCCGGCTGGGTGCCGGCGGAAACCCGGATAGATGAATTCGAGTCGGCCATCCGCACCGTATCGGAGCCGATCTTCGACCGCCCGCTCAAGGATATTTCCTTCGGTGTTTTTTTTACTGACGCTGTTCCAGACTGCCCGCCGCTTTAACATGGAGGTGCAGCCACAACTGATACTGCTGCAAAAGACCCTGCTCAATATCGAGGGTTTGGGGCGGCAGCTCGATCCCGAACTGGACCTGTGGAAGACCGCCAAACCGTTCCTGGAAAGTTGGATGCGCGACCGGGTCGGTCCGCGTTCCTTCATCAGACGCATCAAAAACCACATACCACGTTGGATCGACCAGACGCCGGATCTGCCGAATCTGGTCTATTATCTGCTCCAACATGCGAGCACCGGCGGGCTGACGGTGCAACTGCATAAACAGGAAACGGAATATTTGCGGCGCGATCTCCGCCGTGCCAACCGGCGCAATTTCCATGCCGTGGTGGGCGCCGCATTGATCGTCTGTGCGGCGGTGCTACTGGGATTCAATGCGCAAAACAGCATCGATATTTGGCACACACCATTACTGGTCTGGTTGCTGGGCGGTGTCGGTGTCGGCTTGCTGCTCGGCGCCTGGCCAACGGATACCTGAAGACGTTCAGGAACGTTGCAATGCGGCTTCAACAGTGTCGCGTTGGTCGCGTCCACACAGAATTTCAATCAGGATCAAGGCGAAGTCCATGGCGGTGCCGGGGCCGCGCGAGGTGATGAAAGTACCGTCGCGCACCACGGCGGCGCTGCTGGTCTTGATGCCTGCCTGACCGTCGAGGATGCCTGGATAGGCGGTGGCTTCGCGATTATCCAGCAGACCAGCGCCGGCCAGCACTCGTGGCGCGGCGCAGATGGCGGCGATGTAGCGACCCTGTTCCGCCATCCGCCGCAGTAGGGCTGCGATCCGCCGGTCGGCCTCCAGCCGCTGCGCGCCGCCCAGACCACCCGGTAGCACCACCATGTCGAAATCCTGATCCAGAACCTCGGTCAGCGTGGTTTCGGGGAGCAGTATGACCCCGCGCGAAGCCGTCACCGTTCCCACTTCCAGCCCTGCGACCACCACGGTGAGGCCGGCGCGGCGCAGTAGATCGATGATGGTGACGGCTTCCAGTTCTTCGCAGCCTTGAGCGAGTGGGACAAGTATGGTGGCCATGGCAAACTCTTCTTGCGAGGGGATGCGGGTTCAGGGGCGGCAGGTCGGTATTCAGCCGTTTTTGTGATCTTGCAGTAAGGACATGCCTCTAAGCAGGTTCAGGGCTTCGTAAAGCGCGTAATCGTTTTGGGCGGAATCGGCTGTTTCGTCGCCGGTGGTGGTGGGACCGGTGTCGTCCGACTGCGTGTCGTCGTCGACCCGGCCGTGGCGGTCGTTGTTCAGGTGGCCCGACAGATCGGATTCCTTGATGAAATTGATGTCGGCGTCGTCAGCGGCAACTTTCAGCGATTTGAGCTTGATGTCGGGCTCGATACCCTCGGCCTGGATGGAGCGGCCGTTCGGAGTGTAGTAGCGTGCCGTGGTCAATTTGACCGCCGTGCCGTTGCCCAGGGGCAAAATGGTTTGTACCGAGCCCTTGCCGAAGGTGCGCTCGCCCAGAATCAGCGCTCGGCGGTGATCTTGTAGCGCGCCCGCGACGATTTCCGAGGCTGACGCGGAACCGCCGTTGACCAGCACCACCAGCGGCGCGCCTTTCAGTAAATCGCCCGGCGTGGCCTTGAAACTTTGGTCGGAGCCGTTGCCGCGACCCTTGGTCTGGACGATGGCGCCATCTTCAAGGAAATCGTCCGCCACATCCACCGCGCCGTTCAACACCCCGCCCGGGTTGTTGCGCAAGTCCAGCACCAGTCCTCGCAGCGGTTTTTTTGTTCTGTTGTTCCAGTTCTTGCAGTGCTTGCTCCAGGTTCTGCGCGGTCTTGGACTGGAACTGCGTGATTCGCAGATAGCCAAAATCCGGTTCCAGCAAGCGGCTTTTGACGCTCCTGACCTGAATGACCTCCCGGACCAGCTTGACCTTGAACGGTTTTTTCGTGCCTTCCCTGACGATGGTCAGAGTGATCGAACTATTTGGCTTGCCTCGCATCCGCTGGATGGCATCGGCCAACGGCATGCCCTTGACCGAGGTATCGTCTAGACGGATGATCAGGTCGCCGGCGCGAAGGCCAGCCCGTTGGGCGGGCGTATCGTCGATCGGGGCGATGATCTTGATGAAACCACTGTCTTCCTGTCCGACTTCGATGCCCAGGCCGCCAAATTCGCCGGACGTGCCGATCTGCAAGTCCTGGAATGCTTCGGCGTCCAGGTAGGCGGAATGGGGATCAAGGTTGCTCAGCATGCCGCGAATCGCATTTTCCAGCAGATCCTTGTCCTTGACCGGCTCCACATAATCTTGTTTGACGGCATCGAGTACGCCGGTGAAGGTGCGCAACTCATCCAGAGGGAGCCGGTTGCTCTCAGCCGTTGTTTCCTTCTCGGCCCAAACGGTATGCACCGTCGTCAATGAAACGCCCGCCAAGAAACTTAACGCCAGCGCCAGACCGTGTCGGGTTGCAGCACTCATCTTCGCTCCAGAATTCTTCGTCGCACAGGGAGAACATAAATAATCGATCGGTGATTGCCATGAGACAATCGAATAAGCCTAAATGATGCAGGGTCAAGCTAGAAAAATGTACCGAGGCTTGATGAATCGCGGACAGAAAAACCCCAACACCGACCATCAAGGCCGGTATCGGGAGTGATTGCGGTGAGGAAATGGGCGAGTTCTACTTGGCTTTGCCTTGGTTGGCGACGGCATCCATCAGCTTCTTGAGCTCCTCGGGGTCGGCGAGGTAGTAGCTCTTGGTGGGTCGCAGCTTGGCATCGAGTTCGTAAACCAGCGGCACGCCGGTCGGTATGTTCAGGGCGATGATCGCCTCGTCGGACATATCGTCGAGGTATTTGACCAGTGCCCGCAAGCTGTTGCCATGCGCGGCGATCACCACACGCTTGCCGGCGCGAATGGTGGGCACGATGGTGTCGTGCCAGTAGGGTAGTACCCGCTCAATGGTAATCTTGAGGCTTTCGGTGGCCGGCAACACGCGAGGATCGAGATCGGCGTAGCGCGGATCGTTGCTGGGGAAACGCGGGTCGGTTGCTTCCAGCGGCGGAGGCGGAATATCGAAGCTGCGCCGCCAGATCTTGACCTGTTCCTCGCCGTGCTGGGCGGCGGTTTCCGCCTTGTTCAAGCCAGTCAGGTTACCGTAGTGGCGCTCGTTGAGCCGCCAGGTCCGGTTGACCGGAATCCACATCAGGTCCATTTCGTCCAGCACGGTCCAGAGCGTACGAATGGCGCGCTTGAGTACCGAGGTAAAAGCGACATCGAAGACGTAGCCCTCCTTCTTCAGGGTTTGCCCGCCTTTCCGGGCTTCCTCGCGGCCCTTCTCGGATAGATCGACGTCATGCCAACCGGTAAAGCGGTTTTCCTTGTTCCATTGGCTTTCGCCATGGCGGATGAGCACGATTTTGTACATGAAAAAATGCCTCCTTGGTTCAGGGCGGTCGTGGTCGTCATCGGATGGTGTGTCGGCTAGCGTTTGAAATACGCTGCGCTGGGATGGCGGTGGCACCGTGGGCCGGCAGTGCGCCGATCCCTTGAAACGATTTGCATAATTTTATCGGAAGATCATACGCTGGACCGGGCGATTTCGCCACTCGGCATTTGTGTCGCTGGCCCTAAAGTGGCTTCTCAGTATCGCTATATCAAGCTATGCTAATACACCAAATTCCTGGACAAGGCGTTGTCGGATTTATGGTGCAAAATGGGTTTGCGGGCATTGCGCGGGATGGCGGCGGGATCGGCAATATGGCGCTGGAACTGCTGATGACCCGCGATGAGGATATCGAACGGGCCTCGCGTTCGCTCAAGGCGATGTCGCATCCGCTGCGGTTGAAGATTCTTTGTACCCTGGGCGAGCGGGAAGTCAGTGTCCAGGAAATCGTCGAGCGCGTGGGTACCTCCCAGAGCAACATTTCCCAACATCTGGCGATCCTGCGCGACAAGGGCATCCTCACTTGCCGCAAGGATGCCAACCGGGTTTATTATCGGGTGGGAGACGCCCGTACCTTGCGCCTGATCGGCATGATGAGGGACGTCTTCTGTACGCGGGTTTGAATCGCCGGAGCGGGTCGATGGACACGCATTGGTACTGTCCACCCGGCGACGAACCCGACTCCATTATTCTCAAGAGGTTGTCATCGATCCTATGAATAGCGAACGGATTATCCGAATTATGGCCGGTTCCTTTATCCTGCTGTCATTGTTGTTGGGGGCTCCAGCTAGCCCGCTCTATCACAGTGGTTACTGGCTCTGGTTCACCGCTTTCGTTGGGTTCAACCTATTCCAGAGCGGTTTTACCCGCTTCTGTCCAGCCGAGCACATCCTGTGGAGGCTGGGTGTTAAAAAAAGCCGATACTCCGGCTGGTTGCTCGAACTAGCGAGACCACGGGAAATCATTGATGAGCGATTTCATCGAATTCTCCACCCAGAACTGGCTGTTGTTCTTGGCGCTGTTCGCCATTGCGGGGATGCTGATCGGTGGTGAGGTCTTGCGCAAGATGCGTGGGGTCAGCAGCCTCAGTGCCGCCGAAGCGCTACGCCTGATCAACGATCAGGAAGCCCTTATTCTGGACGTTCGCGATGGCGGCGAATACAAGGAAGGGCATATTCCGCAGGCGCGCCATATCCCGCTCGGTGCCTTGCGCGACCGATTGGGCGAACTGACCAAGGCCAAGGATAAGCCCATCGTCGTCTATTGTCGCAACGGTGCCACCTCACAGGCGGCTTGCGCACAGATCAAAAAGAGCGGCATTGCCGACGTCTACAGTCTGAGCGGTGGATTGTCGGCTTGGCAGGAGGCCAACTTGCCGGTCAGTCGTAAGAAATCCTGATGCTCGCGCCAGATTCGGCGACGCCGAACATCGTGATGTACACCTCCGAGTATTGCCCGTACTGCCGGCGCGCGCGGGCGCTATTGGACAGCAAGGGCGTGGTTTATACGCTGTTGGACGTGAACCGCAACCTGCGGTTGTGGGAGGAAATCACCAAACGCACTGGTCGCCACACCGTGCCGCAAATCTTCATCGGCGACCGGCATGTCGGTGGTTGCGATGATTTGTTCGAGCTGGAGCGGCGCGGTGAGTTGACCCCGTTGTTGCGCGGCTGAAGCCGGACACGCGGTTTGTCCGTCGGTCCGGTGGCGAGTCGGCTTTCCAGGGGATACCCCTTGGTGGGTAGGTTACCGGTGCCCGATGTGTATGCCACAACCGCGCCGGATCCGGGTGGATTGTTGGGTTGTATGGCGCGAACCCTGTAGAATGACAGGTATTTCCCACCGACAAGACAAGGCTATTGTGCATGAGCGACCAGCAACAGGCTTCCCAGCAGTTCGAAATTCAGAAAATTTATCTGAAGGATGTATCGCTGGAAACCCCTAATTCCCCGATGATTTTTACCGAGCAATGGCAGCCGCAGACTGAGGTGCGTCTAGAAACCGGCGCCAAGCCGCTGGCCGAAGGCTTGTTTGAAGTGTCGTTGACCGTGACCATCACCGCCAAGCTCGGCGACCGTACTGCTTATCTGGTTGAGGTGCAACAAGGCGGCTTGTTCGCGTTACGGGGTTTCGATGACGGACAAATGGGTCACATGCTGCATGCATACTGCCCGAATCTGCTGTTTCCCTTCGCTCGTGAGGAACTGGCTTCGTTGATCGGCAAGGGTGGGTTTCCGGCGCTGCTGCTCAATCCGATCAACTTCGATAATCTTTATCTGCAACGCTTGCAGCAACAGCAGGCGCAAGCCACTGCCTTTTCCTCGTCTTCCTCCGCTCCAACCATGTCCTGAGCGATGCTTGTCGCCGCGCGGGTCGCTGTCCTCGGGGCGGGGAGTTGGGGTACCGCGCTGGCACTGCTGCTGGCGCGCAACGGGCATGACGTCCGTTTGTGGGGCCACGATCCGGAGGAAGTCGCGCCGTTGTGTCGGGAGCGAGAGAACCGCCGCTACTTACCTGGCGTGCCGTTCCCGGTCCGCTTGAATGCGGGCGCCGATCTGATCGAAGCGCTTGCCGGCGTCGAACTGGCGCTGGTGGCGGTACCGAGCCATGCCTACGGAGCGACCTTGGCCCGGTTGCGGCCACTGCTGCCAGCGACCGCCGGTTTCGCTTGGGCCACCAAGGGCTTGGAGCACGGCAGCGGTCGGTTTTTGCATGAAGTGACGTTGGAGGCGCTTGGCCGAGACAGGTCGGCGGCGGTGATTTCCGGCCCCAGCTTTGCGGTGGAAGTAGCCCGTGGTTTGCCGACCGCCGTGACGGTCGCCGCCTGGGATGTGGAGCATGCTCGTCGGGTGGCGACCGTACTGCACGGTTCCAACCTGCGCGCTTACACCAGCAGCGATGTGATCGGCGTCGAACTGGGTGGCGCGGTCAAGAACGTGCTGGCCATCGCCGCCGGCATTGCTGACGGTCTGGGTTTTGGGGCCAATGCACGGGCGGCGCTGATCACCCGCGGGTTGGCGGAGATGGTGCGGTTGGGCGTGGCCGTGGGTGGTCAGCGCGAAACCTTCATGGGCTTGGCTGGTATCGGTGATTTGGTGCTGACCTGTACCGACGACCAGTCGCGCAACCGGCGCTTCGGTTTGGCGATCGGTCGCGGTGACAGCGCCGAGGCGGCCAGCGCGGCTATTGGTCAGGTGGTGGAGGGCGCGGCGACCGTGCGGGAAATCCGGCGGCTGGCGCGGCGGCACGGTGTGGAGCTACCCATTACCGAACAGGTGGATGCGGTGCTATATCATGGCCAGAGCCCGCGCCGGGCGGTGGAAAATCTGCTGGCGCGCGATCCGAAACCGGAAGGGGTTTGAGGCAAAACCGCCATCAGCCGGGTGGCGGTTTAAGTGATGCAGCCTTCCAGCAATGGACGGTTGTGATCGTTCGTTTCCCGGTCCGAGCCGGTATAGGCTTGCGGCCAGCGATTTTTGACCACCAGGCTGTCGCTGGCTAGCGCATGACATGTATTCAGGACCGGCGGCGGCCTGCGGACGGCGGCGGGCTTGGTATCTTCCTCGTCGTAACGCTGCCCGTAGAGGGTTTGAAAGAACGTAGTGGCCACGGGGCCCAGCAGCTCGGTCATGTGTGTGCAGCCGCTCGTGCCGCCGAACAATTCCTTCAGCTTCTGCGACCAGCCCGGCCCGATCCGTACACCGACCAGCTCTTGGTAGCGGCCGGTGATCGCCGGACACAGGGCGAACGGCGCTCCATCGGTGCAAGCCTCGACCGCCTGGATCAGACACTGGCTGTCGATGGTCAGGCGGATCCACAGATCGTGTAACGGTTCACCGGCCTGAATCGCTCCGCCGCGATCTTCGTTGGGAAAGGGGTAGGTTTTGGTGTCGACCAGCCGTCCTTCGATATCCCATAAGCCATCCTCGCGCCGGTAGCCCCAGCATTGAACGACGCGCTTGTGCAGTAGCTGGCGGGGAGTGGGAGCGGGCAGCGGCATGAGAAATCCTTACAGGAGGCAAAGCGTTGGGCGGCGAGTGCCGTCAGTCGAAGAACGTACCATCCACGATTCGCGCCATTCGCTGTTCCAACCGCGCCAGCACAGCATGCTTCTGCGCGGGGGTGCAGTCCCACCATGCGGCAATTTCCTCCAAGGTACGGTAGCAGCCGTCACATAGTTGGGTCTGAGGGTTGATAACGCAGACTCCGATACATGGGGATGGCGGCTCGCCGGGCGCGGCGGAAGGATGGTCGTTCATGAGGCTTTCGGAATGGCGGTCGCTTGCAACATGGGTCAGGTTGCAATGATACAGCGCTCCGGCTGTTCGAATCCATGTCCAATCTTGATTGACCGGTGGAACTCCGGCGATCGGTTGGGCGTTGTCGAGGTGGAAGAGGCGGTCGGCCGCGAAGACTTGGGAGAGAATGGTTATGGGCTTATCGAGTGTGCTGGTTCGGAGCACGCGCCATGGCGCTTTGGTCGGACGGTGGTGGCCCGACCCTCGATCCTGTGGTGGTTTGGATGCCTCTCCGCCGTCTTCGCGGCTAACCAGGTTGAATCAGGACGCTTTGAATTTGAACGCTTGACCTTGAAGACCTTAGCTAAAGTGGCAAGCGGACGTAAATAAGGATAAACCTTGATTGATGCAAGGGTACTCGCAGGATATGGGAAGTTCGAGGTCGGAAGGATGGAATAAGTACAATGGTCATGGGGTTTGTGCTTGTGTGGACGCATCGCCGGGTTTAACCTTTAATAACAGGCATTGAAGCAGGGTTGGCCCTGCTTGGTGGTGTGCCCTGGACAGGTTTTGATCCATCGAATAACGATTCAGGAGGGAACATCCATGTTGACCTATGAAGACTGTTTGGAGTTGAGCGACCTGACCGAAGAAGAGATCGAAGCCATCGCCCAGCACGAGCATCTGCCAGAAATGGCGGCTTTGGAGCTGGGTAGCTATCTGGTGCATACGCCGGAAGGTGTACCGATGATCAAGCGTATCATTTTAGAAGATATCGAGGATGCGAACCGGCGCGGGCACGTTGAAAAGGTCTTGCAGTTGAAGTTGGTGCTCAAGCACTTTGTTGACACCCATCCAAACGCCACCGCCAACAAGGCCTAGCCAGGGCGACGGATTGATGTCAGCGCTCGGGTGCGGCGAGTGGTGTCCCCTGCCGGTCTTCGGCCAGCAGGGCCTGAACCTCGGCTAGGCTCGCCCGCCGCATCGGGCGGCCATCGATTGGGCTGCGCGGCGCCTCCCGTTCGGCCAACGGCGCGAAAACGGTCAGGTCGATACGGTTGCCGTCGGCGTCGAACCGGAAGGCGGGTAGGCAGATTGGATCGCCATTGCCCAGTTTGAGACGGCGTTCCGTGGTATCGAAGGGAATGCGGTGCTCCATCAAGAACAGCAGGACATCCATGGGCGTATCGGCAAACAGATGCAGACCAATATCGGCATGCGGACCGGCGGCGCCGCTTAGCACCGGGCCAACCAACCGAGGTCGGAAACGCGCCAGAAACAGCATGATTTCCACGGCGGTTTCGCGCAGGCCACGCAGGCGCAGCGCTTGACGGTCGGCATGGAACAGCCGTTGGTAATCGAGCAATGCCTGCTCGATCTCGGCGTTATCCGGCAGAGCGGCCTTGTCGGTTACCGCCAGGCGAATGGCGGCCTTGCGCTTGGCGCTGCGGAAATCCTGGACTCCTTCTTCAACCATGATTCGAGCGCTTTCCTGCGCCATGAGGATCTTGAGTCGCGGGGTGTCGCGGCGTCGTCGGGCCATGGGCAAACTCCGGTGGGGCGATGGCGGCGGGTTGTGGCATTCCCCGGCGCTTCGGACGAGTTTGTTTGCTATATTTCCAAGGTACAGGTTTGATTCGTTCAATCAGATCAGTTGAGGAAGCGTAACTTGGCTCTGTTCAAGCGTAAAGAATCTATTCTGGGCATCGACATCAGCTCCTCGTCAATCAAGTTGGTCGAGTTGAGCCGTTCCGGACCGCGATTCCGGGTTGAGGCTTTCGCCGTCGAACCGCTGGGCGAGGGGATGATGGAGGACCGTAACCCCGCCGATCCTGATGCGATGGGGGAGGCGATCAAGCGGGCTTGCCGCAGATCGGGTACCCGCTTGCGCCACGCGGCCGTCGCCGTGCCTACCTCCAGCGTAATTACGCGCACCATACCGATGCCGGCGGAATTCAAGGAAAGCGATGTCGAAGTGAACATTTCGATCGAGGCGGCTCAGTATATCCCGTACCCCATCGAGGAAATCTATCTGGATTTCGAGGTGAAGGGTCCGTCCCAAGCCAGCAGCGAAATGCAGGATGTCATGCTGGTGGCCACTCGCAAGGAGAATGTGGATACTCGGGAAGCCGCTCTCAAAAGTGCGGGTTTGGTTCCGGTGATCGTGGATATCGAGGCCTATGCCTTGGAAAACTCGTTCCGTCTGCTGATGGAGGGTTTGCCCAAGACTGGCGGCGGCGGGCCGCTCAACCTGGACAAACCGCGAGAAGGTCTGGTCGCGTTGATCGATATCGGTGCCACCATCACTAATTTGTACATCCTGCAGCAGGATCGCGTTATCTTTACCCGCGAACAGGGTTTCGGTTGCGATCAACTCACCCTTCGGATCGCTGAAACCTATGGCTTGTCTCGGGAGCAGGCCGAACAGGCCAAACGCTCCGCCGATCCGGTGGCCGAGGATTTTGCCACAGCCGTTCATGAACCTTTCAAGCACATGTTGGCCGAGCAGATCGGGCATGGCTTGCAGTTCTTTTTTTTCCTCCGACCAATATGCTTCGGGCCGCTATAATGTAGATACAATCGCCCTGGTGGGAGGCGGTGCCATGATCGCGGGTTTGGATCGGGTGTTGGCGGACGTGCTGGGCATCGCCACGGTGGTTGCCAACCCCTTCAAGAACATGGGCAGCGCCGCCAAGGTGAACAGTAGCGCCTTGTTGCGCGACGCGCCCATGCTGGCGGTTGCCGGTGGACTGGCCCTGAGGAGTTTCGACTGACATGACGCGCATCAATTTGCTGCCTTGGCGTGAAGCGCGCCGTGCTCAGCGACAGCGCGAGTTGGTCGCGATGCTGGTCACGGCGGCGTTGGTTGCCGCCGGCATCGTGTTTCTGGTGCAAACCGAAATCGCCAACCGCATCGAGTACCAGCAAGAGCGCAACGGTTATCTGCGCGGCGAGCTGGCCCGACTCAAGAAAGCCGCCGAGGAGATCCAGGCACTACAACAAACCCGAAACCGGCTTGTGGAGCGCCTTAACGTCATCCAGAAATTGCAAGCCAGCCGTCCCGGCATGGTGCGGATGCTGGATGAGTTGGTCCGACTGGTTCCTCAGGATATTTACCTGACTGCTTTCAAGACCACCAGCAATCAGGTGACTCTCAACGGCATCGCTCGCTCCGACCTGATCATTTCCGAGTTCATGCGCGACATTCGGGATGCCAAGCTGTTTGGCGAACCAGTCTTGCAAGTTATTCAGACCAAGGATTTGAATAATGTGCAAGCGCGAGTGTTCGAACTGGTCGTTCCGCTGAAACTGGATGCGGAGAAGGCGGATGCGGGGGGGTAAGACATGAATCTGTCGGAGATCAACCTCAACGACTTCGATCTACGGGAAGCTGGTGATTGGCCCTGGGTCGGTAAGATCGTGCTGGTCGTCTTGGTCATCGCCGCCGTGCTGGGAGCGGGGTATTACTTCTTTACCAGTGACCGTTTGGAAGAGCTGGATCGGGTGACCCGCGAGGAGCAGCAATTGCGGCAGGAGTTTATTGAAAAGCAGCGAGTCGCGGCTAATCTGGAATCGTTTCGGGCACAGCTCAAGCAGATGGAGGCTGAACTGGAAGTGATGCTACGGCAGTTGCCGACCGGTACGGAGATGCCTGATCTGCTGGAGGATGTGTCCAGTACCGGCAAGAAAAACGGTCTGGACTTCGAGCTATTCAAGCCCGAGACCGAACAACCTCGGGATTTTTATGCGGCTAAGCCGATCACCATCAAGGCGCAGGGGACTTATCATCAGTTCGGCGCATTCGTCAGTGGGGTTGCGGCGCTGTCCCGGATCGTGACCCTGGAAAATGCGACGCTGACCAGCACCAACGATAAGGCGGCAAAGGGCGGCAAGAAAGCGGGTGATGCAGAATCCCTCAGCATCCAGGCTACCTTGCAGACGTATCGCTATATGGATGAAGCCGATGCGCCAGCCTCGGGTCAGCAAAAAGGCGCGGGTCAGCAAAAAGGTAAGAGGATCGGCAAAAAATGAACGCGTGCTTTTTTCCGAGTTTCGCCACAGCTATCCGCGCTATTTCATTGCTGATCGTGGCGTTGGTCGTGGCGGGGTGTGCACAGCGCGATATGACCGACTTGCAGCAGTTTGTTGAGACTACCAAGCGCACTACACCGGTAAAGAAGCCCGATCCTCCACCGGAGATCAAGCCTTATACGCCATTTGCCTACACCGCGCAGGGCGTCAAGGATCCATTCATCGTGGCGCCGTTTGCCCAAGAGGAAGAACTTGAGCTGACGCAGGCGTTGGCGGCCCAGCAAAGCGGTAGCTACACTGGCGTACGACCCGATCCCAATCGGGTACGTGAAGAACTGGAAAAGTACTCATTAGGCTCGCTCAAGATGATGGGTACTTTTCGCATGGGGGGGTAACAACCAGTTATGGGCGCTGATTCTGGCGCCCGATGGTGTCGTGCACCGGGTACAGAACAATAATTACCTGGGGACCAACCACGGCAAGATTGTCGATATCACGGAGCAGCGGTTAGATTTGCGGGAGATCGTTCCGGATGGACCCGGGCGCTGGCAGGAACGGGATGCGTTTCTGTCGCTTACCCAATGATCGAGGGGGAAGTGTCATGACGAGCAGGTCCACGAGCGAAGGCCAACATGACCGGCGACCGGGCGGGGGATGGCTGTCGCCAATGTTGGCGGTTACGGCTTTTTGGATTGGAGGAATGCTGTGGGGGGGGGTGGACCGAAGCGTTGGCGGCGGCTCCCGAACGAGAACCGGTGTTGCAGGCGGTGGATATCAGTCCGCTGGCCGGTAACCGTTTACAGCTTCGCTTCCGGCTTTCGGAAGCGCCCGCGCAGCCGCCGAGCACGTTTACCATCAACGAGCCCGCGCGCATCGTGTTGGATTTTTTGAATACTCGCAACGGCCTGAACACACGGCAGCAATCCATCAATGTTGGTGTTGCCGATCGGATCAGCGTGCTGGAGGGGTCCGATCGGACCCGTGCCTCGCTGAATCTGGCACGGCTAGTGCCCTATAAGGTTCAAATGCAGGGTAACATCGTGTTGTTGACCTTGGAGAATGCGGGAGCGAGCGCCGCAAAGACCCCGGCGCCTACCGTGACGGCATCGGTGGCCGCCGCCGCCTCATCCTCATCGCGACGCAGCGAAGCCCCGGCTGCGGCGTCGCGCAATGTCAGCGATGTCAGCTTCCGACGTGGCCCGGGTGGGCAGGGCGTGATTACGGTCAAGCTGTCGAATCCGGGCATACCGGTGGATGTGCGGCAGGAAGGTAATCAGATCATCGCCGATTTCCAAGGGGCGACCTTGAAAAAAGGCCAGCAGCGACGTCTGGACGTCACCGATTTCGCCACCCCGGTCACCACCGTGGAGGCGCTGAACCGGGGTAACAACGCCCGCTTGAGCATTCTGCCCAGTCCACCGTTCGAATACTTGGCCTATCAGGCCAACGATTTATATGTGATCGAGGTGCGCCCGCCGCAGAAATCTGCGGAAGAAGAAGAGAAGGAAGCAGCGCTTGATCCATCCAAGAAGAAGTACAAGGGTGACTTGCTGTCACTGAACTTCCAGGATATCGAGGTGCGGGCGATCCTGCAGATTCTGGCGGATTTTACCGGACTGAACATCGTGGTCAGCGACAGCGTGAAGGGTAACCTGACGTTGCGTTTGCAGAACGTACCCTGGGATCAGGCGCTGGATATCATCCTTCGCACCAAGGGTCTGTCCATGCGTCAGAACGGCAATGTGGTCTTCATCGCCCCAACCGAGGAAATCGCGGCCCGCGAGAAACTGGATCTGGAATCGCACAAGACGGTGCAGGAGTTGATCCCGTTGCGGACCGAAATCATTCAGGTGAATTATGCCAAGGCGGCGGGGTTGGCGGCCTTGCTCAAGCAGGCCGGTGAAAAGGGACAAACCATGTTGTCGCCGCGCGGGGATGTGGTGTTCGACGAGCGCACCAATTCCCTGATCGTCAAGGATGTGCCCGACAAGCTGGGAGAGATCCGCGATCTAGTCACTAAGCTTGATATACCGACCCGACAGGTGATGATCGACTCGCGGGTGGTGATCGCCAGCGATGATTTCAGCCGTGATCTGGGTGTTCGCTTTGGCGTGACCGGTGTCAATCAAGGTGGTAGCAGCGTGAATACGCTGAGCGGCAGCCTGCAGGGCACTAGTACCATGGTCGACAGTGCGGTGAATAATTTGATCAGCACTGGCCAGCCTTTCCCAGTGACGGTACCGGATCTCGATCAGCGCTTGGGGGTGAATTTCCCGGTAGCGGGGCCGAGGTTGGCAATGTCGATTCTGGGGGCGGATTATCTGGTGGACCTGGAACTGTCGGCGCTGCAGGTCGAAGGCAAGGGTGAAATCATTTCAAATCCCCGGGTGGTGACCGCCGATCTGAAGAAGGCGACGGTTCTGCAAGGCCGGCAAATTCCTTACTCGACGGTCAGCCAACAAGGAACCAATGTCGAATTCAAGGATGCCTTCCTGAAATTGGAGGTGACGCCGCAAATCACGCCGGATGATCGTGTCCGTATGAATCTCAAGGTTTCCAAGGATGAGCAGGGTGCCACCGTGGCAACTGCGACCGGGGCGCAGGTCAGCATCGATAAGCGTGAAGTCGAAACGGAAGTCATGGTGAACAACGGTGAAACCGTGGTGTTGGGCGGTGTTTTCGAGCAAACCAAGCGTGATGATGTCAGCAAGGTGCCTCTGTTGGGAGATATTCCTTTGTTGGGGTACCTGTTCCGAACGACGGGCAAGAGCAATACCAAGCGCGAATTGCTGATCTTCGTGACACCGCAGATCTTGAAGAACGGTGCACTGGCCGAACGTTAACGCTTTAAAGAACAACATGATTTCATCGCGGGGAGATAAGCCATGCGACTATTGAGTCGGTTAACGGGTTTTGCGGAGTTATTGTTGCTGGCCGTCGTGTTGGTCATCTGGGGTGGCAGTAGCGATGCCATCCGCTTTGATGGTAGTGGCGGCGGCGGGTTTACCGGCGGGTTTTTCGGACAAGAACCGATTACCGTCGAGATGACCGCCGATAAGACCACGCTGCCATTGAACATCACCAATGCGGGAGTTAATCCGAGCGGTCCATATACCAATACGATCACCGTCATTGTTAAAAAGAATGGCAATCTGTTTCCGGCGCCAAACGTTGCGATCAGTATCGTCTCGGGTCTTTCCAGTGGAGCGCTGTTTTACCTGGATGGTAACGCGGAGCACGAAGATGACAATGGCAATCCCTTGGCGTTTCGCCGGCTGACATTTGAAGACACCGATGGCGTCGTTACGGCTCACTTTCATGCCAATAGCACGCCGGGGACGGTGGTGCTGGCGGCTTCCGCCACCGATCCGAATACCGGGCAGGCGATCAGCGCCAATCTGACCATCAATGTGACGGGTGGCGGTACCGGTGGCGTTGGTGGTGGCTCGCCGGCCATGGTCAATTTCGTCATGGATACCAGCCCCGTCTATATCCGCACCAATCCCGATGGCACCACCACCGTTGCGCAGCGGAATTTCAAGCTATTCCAAGTCTTTGTGCTGGATGACTTCGGCCAGTCGATCAATCCTGGCGAAGGTCACATGCTGCGAATCGAACTGCTGCCGAACCGGCCGAACGGTGGTGAGTGGTTGAGCGCGACCGATGCTGCGGGCAATGCGCAAGAAGGAACCTCTATTCTGACCGATCCCATCGGAGGTGCGGCGACTGTGACTTTACACAGCGGTACGCTGCCCGGCACGGTTCTGATTTCCGCGACGGCGGATCGAGCGGATAACAATGTGGATAACGGTATTCAGATACCGATCACCAATTATGCCTCGGTATCGATTGGGACGGGCGAACTGTCTTCGCTGACGTTCAGCGGGCCGCTTACGGATGCGGTGTTGGGACGGAAAAACAATTTGGCTGCCCAATTGGTCGATCCCACGACGCTGGCAGACCCATTTACCGCCGAAGGGGCCAAGGATACCTTGTGGAATGGCATGTTCACGCGTTTCGTGTCGGTGATTGCCAGCGATCCCTACGGCAACCCGCCGCCCGCAGGCACGCCGATCACTTTCCGGCTGATCGATTCGCCGTTGGACATGCTGGTGAACCGCTATCCCGATCAAGGACACGGTCAGTTCGCCATCACTGGGTACAACGGCGATCCACAGGAGGGGAGCTGGGAATTCTTCGCGCCCAACCGTACGGTGTCGCGAGTCGCTGGCGATACGCTGAATCCCTTTGTGGTCCCGAATGGCGTCTCATACGCTGTGGCCGATCCGCTTTGTCTCCTAGTGTTGCAGGATCCCGAAATCATCAATCCGAATTCGAGCACGATCAACGCCTCACCTTCGGAAGGGCGCGCGGAATACCATGTGGGTAGCCGGATTATCACCGGGCGGGCAGGGAACATGCTGGTCGTCAACACTCCGTTCAATCAGACCCAGCAGAATGTAGGCGCCAACGTTTGGTACACGGTTGGTTGCGCGCCGCATAAGGGTAACGTCATGAACTTCAACATGATCAATAGCCCGGTGTTCGGATTGACGGAAGTGATCGTGACGACCGATTCCAGTGGTGTGGCGAATACCATCATGAATTATCCGGCGAGCCAGGTAGGGCGGCGGTTCATGCTGGTGGCTGAAGGAAATGGCGGCAAGGTGGGTGCGGTCATGACGCATTGGTATCTGGGTACGTCGGATAACAGCATTTTGACTATAACTCAACCGCTGCAACTGGCACAGCAAGTAGCTACCATAGCGCCAATTGACTTGGTTCCTTGGCCGGGATTGATTACGGTCACTCAGGAAGTGGCTTCAGGGACGGCAGTCAGTTTGCCGGTTACGTTGCAATTGTTGGATGGCGGTATCACTTCTGGAGGTACATTGGTTCGCACCCCGCTTCCTGGTGTGCCGATCGCGGTGGAGATCGTCATTAGTGATCCGGCTGAAACGGCGGCGATCGCGGCGGAGGAAGCCCTGGTAAGCGCGCAAACTGCTTATGATGTGTTCGTCGCCGCTAACCCAGGGGTCTGCGATTTAATCGCGGATCCAGCGAACCCGGAAGCCGTGGTTGAGAGAGACCCGGAAAAATGCGCTACGCAAAAGGGACTGGCGACTACGTTGGATAATGCGAAGATTGCCGCCGCCCAAGCACGCGCGGTTGCCAACTTGCACACACCCACGGCGTCGGTGACTCCATCCACGCTGGCCAGCGGTGCGGGCGGGTATGCCAATCTGGTGTTGCAAGTCAACGATTTGCCCACGGATGGCAGCGTGGACTTCTTCTTCTCTACCGTTGGCCCCGAGATTAGCAGCGAAACGCTCCAGGTCACGGTAAAGCCGCCACAGCCGGCAACTACTACGACACAGTGAGTCTCGAACACGGCAAGAGGTAATCTCTCTTCCTTGCCAGTCACCTAACAAGACCGGCGGTGTGATCCCCGCCGGTTTTTTGTTGGCTGTGTCTATGTGCGAGGACTCCTGGCTTGCAAGCGGGCTCTCGAAAAGGTTGGCGTGGCCCGATGCGAAGCTGAAGAAACTCAGCGCAGTGGGTGTTGCGAGTGCATCCGTCGACAGCGCATTACGCATGTCGAAAATGGTAGATTATACCATTTCCTTATATAGTTTTCCTATACAGATTGTGGAATTTTTTAAAATACCAATCAATCTTATTGAAATCAAAAGTCTGCTGATTGATAAAATCAGAGAAACATCTCTTTACTTGTCGAAATGTTTTATTCTTGTAAAAATGCTTTCGCAAGAAATTTTTCCCTCTCAACCACACATCTTCAACTGGGTTTTGTTCGGGAGCGTTCGGTGCAAATAATAGACAAGTAATTTTCCAGTTTTTCTCTTCCAAATCTTCATTGACTTGATTTAAATACGTGCGAACTTCTTCGCTACGATGGTAACTAGCTCCATCCCAAATCAGAATGAGCTTTTTATCCGGATTGAGATTTTGCAAGTGCTTGATAAAAGCAACAGTATTTTTACTATTCCCACCATCGTGAGGCATCAGGACAAAATCACGATGATAAAGATTCAACGCGCCATAATAGGTTTGTCTTTGTTTGATGTTTTGAATCGGGACTCCCGTTTTTTCGTTTCGCCGACCCCACACGTACCCTGTCGTATCGCCCCACAACAAATGACACTCATCTTGAGCATAAACAATGACTTGACCTTCTGCTATTTCTGCCTGCCGAGCCTCCAGTTTTTTTAATCTCCTCTTGTTTCAGCAACACCAGACCCTTTTCTTTTTTCGGGTTCGTCGCCTGAGTTCGATGCCAACTCAGTCCCGCTTCTTTCAGAATATCGTAGTAAGATTGTTTCGATTGATAAACGACATCATAGCGCCGCTCGATCATGATTGGTAGCTCATATACCTTATAGATGCTGTCGATTCCACACATCTCTAACCGGTTGATTGGGCATGGAGATCGGAAGCCAATTCCATCCCCCAGGCGAGATCGCGCGCCCGCTGCAAGCCGATCTAGAGGGCTTGGGGAGCGGGTGGTCCATCGCATTTGCGCCCCAAATGACCGCCCAGGCGGGCGATCCAGCCGAGCATGGCCGGCAGCGACGGCGGGAGAGCTGGTGGAGGGTGGCGGTGAATCGCGATGTAAACCGCCCGCCATTCGGCCGAATCCAGGACTACATCGCACGGCAGGTCGGTGGCGGCCCGCCCCAGCGCGGTCAGGTACTGAATCCGCCAAGCGATGATCAGGTACAAGGCCAAGGCCGGTTCCAAGCGTTCCACGGTGCTGAGCTGCAAGGCTTCCACCCGGCAACCGGTTTTGAAGATTCTAAAAAAAACCTCGATGCTCCAACGGCTTCCGTACCATTTGAGCAACTCGGCCGCCTGGGCCAAGGTGGTGGCCGGGCGGTTGGTCAGCAGGCGCCAGTCGAGCGGTTCGACCCCGTCGGGCGTGGAGGCTTCTCGCGCCCGCAGCGCGGTGACCGTCACCGATTCGGCCCCCTTAGGCGACAAGGTGACCCGTTCGGCCCGCACCGTCAGCACCACCGGCCGGCTCGGTCGGTTCGGCCGGGCCGGGAGGGTGAACGCGACCTCGCCCAACAGCGGCGCTTGAGCCAGCCGGCTCCACAGCTTGTCGCCCTCGGCCAGGCAGCGGTCGTGGGTGGCCCGAATCAGCCAGTCGATGCCCGGTTCTCGCTGCGCCCGGACCATGAACTCGTGAATGTCGCATTCCCGGTCGGCGACGTAGATCAGGCGGGTGTCGGGCAGGGTCTCCGCCAGTTCGGCGCAGCGCGCAAAGCCTTCCAGCCAGCGCATGCTCTCCTTGGCCTCGATCGGCCAATGCCGCTTGTCTTCGCCCGAAGGTCGCCCGGTCGCGCGCCCAC
>NZ_SPMZ01000050.1 GCF_012939995.1 Candidatus Competibacter phosphatis
GGGCGCTACTTGGCGACGGGGGAGGACGACGGGACGGTGCGGCTGTGGGACGTGGCGACAAAAAAATTGCCGGGCGCTACTGTGTCACCTGCCCGAAGGGGAATCCGCCAGCGCCGATCTCGATCGGGGCCGTTTCATCGCCGCCAGCCCGGACGCTTGGCGTTATCTCGGTTACGGCGGACTGATCGACGGCGAATGGCGAACCTATCCAGCGGAAGTGTTTGGCCCAATCCCGGACATGGCGACCGCCAGCGGACAACGCGAAGCCCAGCGCGGCGCTATTCCCTGAAAACCGCCTCCAGCGTTGCGGCGTCCAGCACTTGTTCGGCCCATTGCTCCAACTGGGCCGACGTTCCTTCCCGTAGTCGCGTTTCCACCCAGTCCGGCAACGCGCCGAAACGCTTCCGCAGTTGTCGCAGCAAGAGTGTCCTGCCCTGTTGCAAACCTTGTTGCAAGCCCAATTCATGCCCGCGTTTCATGCCGAGCCGCTCGGCGCTGCTGATGTAACGCATTTTCGCGTCCTCCTCCAATTCCTGAACTTCATCAAGATACGCCGCTTCCAAGGTTTCCGGCAAGACCAACAACCAATCCATGAACTCATAAAGATCAACGACTTCCTGCTTATTCCAACCGCGCTGATACAAACGCCGGGTCAGCGCCAGCTTGCTGGAAAAACGCTGCTGTTCATCGTGGCGGGTCGCCTGCGCCAACAGATGCGCCGCCGTCGCCAGCGCAAACGGATTGGCGGCGGTTTCCAATTCCGCCATGCGCGACTGGTAATCGAGTAGTTTGACCGTCGGGAATTGCATCTTGACTTCGCATCCCCACAGGTCGCGCTGATAACGATCAGGTCGCCATTGAGGCCGATCATCGGCCAACACCGCCAGACTGGCCAACGGCAGGCGGTAGCGGTCGAACAGGCGGTAGTAGTAAACGAACATCCGTTCGGCAAATTCCGCCTCGTAACCTGCCTGAATTTCGATATGAATCAGCACCCAGGTTTCCGTGCCGTCCCGCCGCCAGACCTTCGCCAACTTGTCGGCATAGCGGCGCTTTTCCTTCGCACGCCGGGCGATTCGTTGCAATTCCTTGTCGAGAAATTCATGGCCGCGCGTCCAGTCGATATCGGCGGCAATCGATGGGAAAAACCATTCCAGGAACGCCTTGAAGTAGCGTTCCAACAAGGTTTTCCAGGGTGAATCGTAATCGTTTTGGAAAAAAGGCGACTTTCCTGCATTCGGTTTATTTTTCACCCGCCAGCGCCTCCAATGTTTCTTTCTCCGGTCATTGCTTTCAACTGGCGAACAATTGAAGGCGCGGCTCCACTCGGGCAATCGCTTCGAAATCGCGGTCATCGTGCAACAACACCACGTCATGCTCGATGGCTTGGCACGCGATCAGGCAATCGTTTGAACTACGTGGGGTTACGCCCGCCCAGCGGCAACGACAATACAGATGGGCGGCGGCGATATGCGTTGCGGTCAAGTTGTTGGATGCGAGTAAAGGAAGGTCGGCAAAATACCGTTGCAGGGTGGCGAAATGAGCATCGGAACCCGCGCCTTGCAGGATTTCCTGAAGAATCAGCGGTGTCAGGGCGACGGTCGTTTCCGAATCCAATATCCGTTTCAAGTGATGGACCGCTGGCCGGTCAACATTCCGTAGCAGACCGATCCACGCCGAGGTATCAACCAAAATCATCGCCGGCACGAGCCGCTTTATGGTCGTAATCGGGATCGATGAGTTCCTGACCAACCAGTTCGAGAATCCGCCGCTGTTTCTGGCTCGCCACGAACCGCCGTAAGGCGATGTCTACTGCTTCCCGCTTGGTTTTGACTTTGGCCAGCCGCATGGCTTCATTGATGAGATCATCATTGAGTACGATATTGGTACGCATATGTACCTCCTAATGTGTGCAGTGTAAGTGCCTGAATGAGCGAGCACAATTGTCGATCATTCTTCACTCGCCAGTGCCTCCAACGCCTCCTGTGCCTCCAGCCATTCGCCTTCGATTTCCTCCAGTTCCTTGTCTACCTGCGCCTTGCGCAACAGTAATTCCTTCAGCCGGTTTTTGTTGGCATCCTCATACAGCGCCGGTTCCAATAGTTCATCATGCAAGCGGGATTGTTCGCCGTGTAACTTTTCCAGCCGTTGCTCCAGTTTTTTGATGCGCTGCTCCAGTGGTTTGCGCTTGACCGCCGCCTGCTGGCGGCGTTCCGCCTCCTGCCGCTTCTGTTCGCGACGTTCGACGGCGTTGCCGCCGTTGCCGGTGGTGCGTGGCGCGGCGTCTCGGTTGGCGGCCCGCTGCTGTTCGTTCAGCCAGTTGCGGTAATCATCCAGATCGCCGTCGAAGGGTTGCGCCCGGCCTTCCGCCACCAGCAGAAACTCGTCGGTGACGGTGCGCAACAAATGCCGGTCGTGCGAAACCACGATCAGCGCGCCCTGATAGTCCTGCAAGGCCAAGGTCAGGGCATGGCGCATGTCGAGATCGAGATGATTGGTCGGCTCATCCAGCAGCAATAGATTAGGCCGTTGCCAGATCAGCAACGCCAGCGCCAGCCGCGCCTTTTCCCCGCCGGAGAAGGGTGCCACCGGTTCCAGCGCCCGGTCGCCGTTAAAGCCGAAGCCGCCGATGAAATTGCGCAATGCCTGCTCGCTGGCGCGTTCGTCCAGCTTTTGCAGATGCCGCAGCGCGCTCCAATCCGGCCGCAGTTGCTCCAACTGGTGTTGGGCGAAATAGCCGACGGCCAGACCCTGACCAACGGTTATCCGCCCGGCTAGCGGTGGCAATACCCCGGCCAGCAGCTTGATCAAAGTCGATTTGCCGGCGCCGTTCGGGCCGAGCAGGCCCAACCGTGCCCCGGAACCGATGACCAGATTCACCTTGTCCAGTATCTTGCGCTCGCCGTAGCCAGCGGCCACTTTCTCGACCACCAGCAACGGATTGGGCAAGCGTTCCGGTTCGGCGAAACCGAAGGTGAACGGCGAATCCACATGAGCGGCGGCGATGCGCTCCATCCTCTCCAGCGCCTTGATGCGGCTCTGGGCTTGTCTGGCCTTGGTGGCCTTGGCGCGAAAGCGGGTGATGAAGCTTTCCAGGTGGGCGATTTCCCGCTGTTGTTTCTCATAGGCCGCCTGTTGCAAGGCCAGCCGCGCCGCGCGCTGGTCCTCGAAGGCGGCGTAGTTGCCGGTGTAAAGCGTGATACGTCGCTGGTCGATGTGGACGATGTGATCGACCACGTTGTCCAGCACGTCGCGGTCGTGAGAGATCAGCAACAAGGTGCCCGGATAGGTGCGCAGCCATTGTTCCAACCACAGCACGGCGTCGAGATCGAGGTGGTTGGTCGGCTCGTCCAGCAGCAGCAGGTCGGAACGGCACATCAGCGCTTGGGCCAGATTCAGCCGTACCCGCCAGCCGCCGGAGAATTCGGCGACCGGCCGTTCCAGTTGATCGGCGGCGAAACCCAAACCGGCCATCAGCTTGCCGGCGCGGGCGCGGGCGCTGTAACCGTCGATGGTGTCGAAATGCGCATGTAACTCCGCCTGCCGCGTGCCGTCGTGAGCGGCCTCGGCGGCGAGCAGATCGCGTTCGATCTGGCGCAACTCGGCATCGCCGTCCAGCACGAATTCCAGCGCCGGCGTCGGCAGGGCCGGGGTTTCCTGGGCGACGTGAGCCGGCGTCCAGCGCGATGGTATGTCGAGATCGCCAGTGTCGGGGTGCAGTTCGTCGCGCAGCAGGGCGAACAGAGTGGATTTGCCGCTGCCGTTGGCGCCGGTCAGCCCGACCTTCCAGCCGGGATGCACGGTCAGCGACACGTTGTCGAACAGCGGCTTGCCGCCGCGTTGCAGAGAGAGTTGGCGTAGGGTGATCAAGACCGGGATGATCCTGGATGTCGATGGAAAAGAGACAAGGGAAGATACCATGATTTGGTATCATTCCGAGCATGAAACGCCAATGCCAGCGTACGCTTGAGTCGTTGTTTGCACGTCCGATCAGCGCCAACATCGCGTGGCGGGACATTGAGGCGCTATTCCGCGAGTTGGGGGCGGAGGTCAGCGAACGAGAAGGGTCCCGTATTGGCGTGCGATTGTTTGGTGAGCGGCGGGTGTTTCACCGGCCGCACCCATCCCCCCATACCGACAAGGGGGGCAGTGGAGAGCATTCGCAAGTGGCTGGAACAGCACGGGGTAGTGCCATGATCAACTTGCTGGATATCGATGGCTACCAGGCCGTCGTCAGTTTCGACCCGGAACTCGGCCTGTTTCGTGGCGAGTTCGTCGGTCTCAGTGGTGGAGCGGATTTCTATGCCGACAACGTGGCGGATTTGCGCAAGGAAGGCGCCACTTCTCTCAAGGTGTTTCTGGACATGTGCGCCGAGGACGGAGTCGAGCCGCGCAAGACTTATTCGGGGCGCTTCATATTGCGGCTCGACCCCGAACTGCACGCCAGGGCGGTCGCGCGGGCGCAGGCCGAGGGTAAGAGCCTGAACGAGTGGGCGAAAGAAACCATCAAAGCGGCGGTCTCGTCTTAAGATCCTCGTTGACAAGCCGGCCTGAGGGCAATATGACCGACGACGAATTATTGCGCTACAGCCGGCAAATCCTGCTGCCGGAGTTCGACATCGACGGGCAAGAGCGCTTGCGCCGCTCCCGCGCGCTGATCGTCGGTCTGGGCGGATTGGGTTCACCGGTGGCGATGTATCTAGCCGCCGCCGGGGTGGGGCGATTGACGCTGGTCGATTTCGACCGGGTGGATCTGTCCAACTTGCAACGGCAGATCGTCCACCGTACCGCCGACATCGGCCGGCTCAAGGTCGAATCGGCTCGCGATACCCTGTTGGCGCTCAATCCCTCGGTTGCGGTGGCGACGCTTCCGCAAGCCTTGGACGAGACCGAATTGCGGGAGCAGGTCCGTCGGACCGACGTGGTGGTGGATGCCTGCGACAACTTGCCGGCTCGCTTGGCGATCAATGCCGCTTGCGTGCGGGCCGGCGTGCCGCTGGTCACCGGCGCGGCGATCCGGCTGGAAGGACAGGTGCTGGTCTGGCGGCCGGGCGAGGAGGGTGCCTGCTATCGCTGCTTGTACCGCGATGCCGATACGGCCCCCGAAACCTGCGCCCAGACCGGGGTGCTGGCGCCGGTGGTCGGGATCGTCGGCAGCATTCAGGCGCTGGAAGCGATCAAGGTGTTGACCGATTTCGGGAAGACGCTCGCCGGTCGGCTGTTGCTGTTGGATGCCAAGCGGATGGAATGGCGGACGCTGAAGGTACGTCGCGATCCGGCTTGCCCGGTCTGCGGCGGCGTGTCATGACCGCCGACGATTGGATCGCCCATCTGCGGCTGGCCCCGCATCCCGAGGGAGGCTATTTCCGTCGCGGCCACACCG
Organism: Candidatus Competibacter phosphatis; assembly: GCF_012939995.1. Classification (GTDB taxonomy): domain Bacteria; phylum Pseudomonadota; class Gammaproteobacteria; order Competibacterales; family Competibacteraceae; genus Competibacter; species Competibacter phosphatis. The sequence goes on from NZ_SPMZ01000050.1 coordinate 5,384, forward strand.
CCGAACTCACTTTGGATCTCCCGGACCGGACCGGGCCGCGCCCGGTGGCGACCGCGATTTTCTACCTGCTGAAGGGTGGCCAGCATTCCCGCCTGCATCGATTGAAGTCGGACGAACTCTGGCATTTCCATCTGGGTTCGGCGCTGACCCTCCATCGCCTGGGCCGGCGGGAAGGTTACGTCGCGACGAAGCTGGGCGCCGATCCCGCCGCCGGCCAGCATCTGCAAATCGTCGTCCGCGCTGGCTGCTGGTTCGGGGCGACCGTCGACGATCCCGCCGGCTTCAGTTTGCTGGGCTGTACCGTGGCTCCCGGTTTCGATTTCGCCGATTTCGAACTGGCCAACCGCGCTACACTCATCCATCAGTATCCCCAACATGCCGCGCTGATCGAACGGCTCACCTGAACCGCGAGGAGAACTCCATGACTTTTTCCATCGTCGCCTTCGACCCGGCCAACGGCGATCTGGGCGTGGCCGTGCAATCCAAGTTCCCCAATGTCGGCATTTCCATCCCGTTCGCCAAGGCCGGGGTAGGCGCGGTGGCGACCCAGTCCTATTGCAACACCAGTTTCGGCCCACGCGGGTTCGCGTTGTTGGAAAACGGGGCTTCACCCGAACAGGCGTTGGAAATCCTGATCGGTGGCGATCCTCAGCGCGATTATCGGCAGGTGGGGATCATCGACGCGCAAGGGCGCACCGCCAGTTTCACCGGCGCGCGCTGTTTCGACTGGGCCGGTGATTACCATGGCGAATATTGCTCGGCCCAAGGCAATACCTTGGCTGGGCTGGGTGTGGTGGAAGGCATGGTGCGGGCGTTCGAGGAGACGCGCGGGCCGCTGGCCGAACGCTTGCTGGCGGCGCTACAGGCCGGTCAGGCCGCCGGCGGCGACCGGCGCGGCCAGCAATCGGCGGCCTTGCTGGTAAAACGGGCCGGTGGCGGCTATGGCGGTTTCGACGATCGCTACGTGGAAATTTCGGTCTGCGACCATCCAACCCCGATCACCGAACTCGAACGCCTGTACGCCATCCACCGGCTGACCTACTTGCGCAGCGATCCCGACAAACTGGTCAGGATCGATACCGCCATCGCCAACGAACTGCAACAGATCCTGCATGCTCGCGGCTTTTACAAAGGCGCGGTCACCGGCGTCTACGACGAGGAACTGCTCCGCATCCTGCGCGATTTCATGGGGTGGGAGAACTACGACGAGCGCATCCGCGACGATGACCGGATCGATCTGGAAGTGTTGGAAGACATGCGCCGGAAACACGCGCTCTGGCTCAAGCAACCCGGCCACGCTCGCTGACCGTCACCAGGCGTCAAGGTGGCGGGATGGGTGCTCGGCTGGCCCGTGGACAGCGGGCCGGCTCGTATCACTCCGCCAAGGCGTCCTTTTCCAGGGTGTCCATGCTGACGTGGCGCACGTCCTTGCCCTTGACCAGATAAATGATGTACTCGGCGATGTTCTTGGCATGATCGCCGATTCGTTCCAGCGCCTTGATGATGAACAACACGCTGATGGCATGACCGATAGTGCGCGGGTCTTCCATCATGTAGGTGATCAGTCGCCGCAGCGCCGACTGGAACTCCTGATCCAGATTATCGTCGCCTCGGGCGACGTTCACCGCCATCTCCACATCCACACGGGCCAAGGCGTCGAGGCAGCCGTGCAGCATGTCGGTCGCCAGCTTGGCCATCGGCGTCACGTCGCGCAACAGTTTGGCGCTGGGCGGGCTGCTGACGACATCGTAGGTCTTGATGGTCATCCGGGCGATTTTTTCCGCTTCGTCGCCGATCCGCTCCAGGTCGGTAACGGCCTTGGACAGCGACATGATCAGCCGCAGGTCACTGCCGACCGGCTGGCGCGTGGCGATCAGGGTGATGGTGTCTTCGTCGATCTTGACTTGCAGGCCGTTGATGATCTGGTCGCGGGCGATCACCTCGCGGGCCAGGGTCAGATCCTCGTCATCCAGGGACTTGACGGCATTCTTGATCTGGTCCTCGACCAGCCCGCCCATTTCCAGCACCAGGTTGCGCAGGTTGGCGAGCTGTGCGTCGAACTGCTTGACGGTATGGGCATCATGACTGATGGGCATTTTGGGGTACTCCCGATGGAGAGCGGGTATCAACCGAAGCGGCCGGTAATGTAGTCTTCGGTCAGTTTGTGCCGGGGATTGGTGAAAATCTGGTCGGTTTCACCAACTTCGATCAGATCGCCCAGGTGAAAATAGGCGGTGCGTTGGGAGACGCGGGCTGCTTGCTGCATCGAGTGGGTCACGATGACGATGGTGTAGTTCTCTCGGAGTTCGTCGATCAGTTCCTCGATCTTGGCGGTGGCGATGGGGTCGAGCGCCGAACAGGGCTCGTCCATCAGGATGACCTCGGGATTGACGGCGATGGCGCGGGCGATGCAAAGCCGCTGTTGTTGGCCGCCGGACAGGCTGGTGCCCGGCTCGTCCATCCGCTTTTCGACTTCCTTGATCAGTCCGGCCCGTTCCAGGCTGGCGTAGACCAGCTCGTCGAGTTCCGCCTTGCCGTTGATCATGCCATGGATGCGTGGCCCGTAGGCGACATTCTCGTAGATCGACTTGGGAAAGGGGTTGGGCTTCTGAAACACCATGCCGACCCGAGCCCGCAGTTGCACCACGTCGATGCTCTTGTCGTAGATGTTGTCCTGGTCGAGCTGGATATGCCCGGTGATCCGACAGGAAACGATGGTGTCGTTCATCCGGTTCAGGCAACGCAGGAAGGTGGATTTGCCGCAGCCGGACGGGCCGATGAAGGCGATGACTTCGTTGGCGCCGATGTCGAGGCTGACCTGCCGCAGCGCGTGTTTCTCGCTGTAATAGACGTTGACTTCGCGGCAGGCCATTTTCGGGTTATCCGCCGTGATCCTGCCGACGGTCTGCCGGTGATCGTAGTCGGTGATCTGGGCGCTGGACAGCGGAGCCTCCCGGACATCGGGATTCACTGCGCCATCCAGGGCGGTCTTGGTTTCGATCGTCGTTGTGTTCATTGCAATGAATCCTTGGGTTTTGGCGGCGCTTACCAGCGTCGTTCGAAGCGTTTGCGCAGGACGATGGCCAGTCCGTTCATGAGAATCATGAATCCCAGCAAGACCATGATGGCGGCCGAGGTTCGTTCCACGAAGGCGCGTTCCGGCAGATCGGCCCAAAGGTAAATCTGTACCGGCAGCACGGTCGCGGGATCGGTGAAGCCGCGCGGCACGTCGACGATGAAGGCGACCATGCCGATCATCAGCAGCGGCGCCGATTCGCCCAGGGCGCGGGCCATGCCGATGATGGAACCGGTCAACATGCCGGGCATCGCCAGCGGCAGTACATGGTGGCTCACCATCTGTAATTTGGACGCACCCATGCCCAGCGCCGCCTCGCGGATGGAGGGCGGTACCGAGGTCAGGGCGGCACGGCCGGCGATGATGATGACCGGCAAGGTCATCAGACTCAATACCAGGCCGCCGACCAGCGGCGCGGAGCGCGGCAGACCGAAGAAGTTGATGAATACCGCCAGCCCCAACAGGCCGAACACGATCGACGGCACCGCCGCCAGATTGTTGATGTTGACCTCGATCAGATCGGTCCAGCGGTTCTTGGGGGCGAATTCCTCCAGATACACCGCCGACGCCACGCCGATGGGAAAAGACAGCAGGAAGGTGATCAGCAGGGTGTAGAAGGAACCCATCAGCGCGCCACGGATGCCGGCCTGTTCCGGTTCGCGTGAATCGCCGTTGCTGAACAGAATGGTATTGAAGCGCTTTGTCAGCCGGCCGTCGGCGGTGAGCTGGTCGATCCAGGCGATTTCCTGATCGGAGATCGGCCGCAGCGATTCGTCGAGGGCACGATTGATGTTGCCCTTGACCAGGGTGTCGACCTCGGCGCTGGCCAGTACCTGGATCACTTGCGTGGTGCCGATCAGGGCGGGATCGGCCAGTATTTCGCCGCGCAGTCGATGCGGCGCGTTGGAACTGATCAGCCCATACAGCGCCCGCAGGTCGCGCCGGCCCTCGACCTGCGGGAACAGCCCGCGCAGGCTGGCGCGAATCAGCGCGGCGTAGTCGGCGTTGGCCAGCGTTTCCGGATCGCGGGTACCGGCGGGGTCGATCACCGCCGCATCGAAGGTGATCGGCAGCTCGATGTAAGTCTGCCAGAACGCCGGGTAGCCCTTGCCGATGATGTTGGCGAACATCAGCACCACGAAGGCTAGCCCCAGGCTGATGGCGGTCAGCCCGTACCAGCGAAAGCGCCGTTCGGCGGCGTGGCGGCGCTTGAGTCCGGCGTTGACCAGGGCCTTGATGTCGCGGCGTGGCGGCGTGGCGGCGGAATCGTCTGACTTATTCATACTGTTCTCGGTATTTGCGCACCACGCGCAGGGCGATGATGTTGAGGATCAGCGTGACGACGAACAGCATCAGCCCCAGGGCGAAGGCCGCCAGGGTTTTGGCGCTGTCGAATTCCTGATCGCCGGTCAGCAGGGTCACGATCTGCACGGTGACGGTGGTGACCGCCTGCAGCGGGTTGGCGGTCAGATTGGCCGACAGGCCGGCGGCCATGACCACGATCATGGTTTCGCCGATGGCGCGCGAGACCGCCAGCAGGATGCTGCCGACGATGCCGGGCAGGGCGGCCGGCAGCAGGACTCGCTTGATGGTCTCCGATTTGGTCGCGCCCAATGCGTAGGAACCGTCGCGCATCGATTGCGGCACGGCGTTGATCACATCATCCGACAGCGAGGACACGAAAGGGATGATCATGATGCCCATCACCAGCCCGGCGGCCAGCGCGCTTTCCGAGGCGACCTGCAAGCCCAGCGCGGTGCCGGTATCGCGGATCAGCGGCGCCACGGTCAGGGCGGCGAAGAAACCATAGACCACGGTGGGGATGCCGGCCAGGATTTCCAGCAACGGCTTGGCGGTGGCGCGAAACTTCGGGCTGGCGTATTCGGACAGGTACAGCGCCGACATCAGCCCGATCGGCACGGCGACCAGCATGGCGATGCCGGAAATCAACAGCGTGCCGGCGAACAGCGGCACCATGCCGAAGGCGCCGGAAGAGCCGATCTGATCGGCGCGGATGGCGGTCTGCGGGCTCCACTGCAAGCCGAGCAGGAAGTCGGTCAGCGGCACCTTGTGGAAGAATCGAATGGATTCGAACAGCACCGATAGCACGATGCCGATCGTGGTGAAGATGGCGACGGTCGAACTGACGATGAGCAACAGCGTGACCACTCGTTCGACCCGGTTGCGGGCACGCAGCTTTGGCGAGATTGCGCGCCAACTGTGAACGATGCCAACGGTGGCCAGGAGCAAGGCGACGATCCACAAGCAAACATGGCCGGTCAGTTGCAGGTTTCGGTAATGCTCGGCGGCGGCCAGGATGGTGGGGTCGGGCGTGCCGGACACGATGTTGCCACTGACCAGATTCTTGATGTCGTTGAGGACCAGACCGAGCCGATCCGGCGGTAATTCGCGCAGTTCCGGCGGCAGTCCGGCCACGACCAGTTCGAGGATGATGCCCGGTTGCAGCACCGCCCAGACCGTGACCACGATCAGTGCCGGGAGACCGCACCACAGGGCGGTGTAGGAACCGTAGAAACTGGGCAGGGAATGCAGGTTGCGAATATGGTCGCGGCGACCCTGAAGGCGCGGTTGCGCCCCAGATAGTAAGCGGCGCTGCTGAGCAGCAACAGGATAAGCAGGAGATAGGACAGCATGGGGCGGTCACCGGGATGCGAAAACGCCGCCGTCGTCGCGGAAAAGATCCGCGGCGACGGGCGGCGTTGCGGAAAGGACCGTTACGGGGTCATGGTCTTGAGGCTGTTGGCGTCGGCGGCGACCTGCTTGCGCTCGGCCGGCGGCAGGGGAATCAAGCCCTTGTCGGCGAGATAGCCTTCATTGCCGGCGGCTTTCTCACTGGTGAATTCGGCGATGTATTCCTTCATGCCGGGAATGACCGCGACGTGGGCCTTCTTGACGTAGAAGAACAACGGCCGCGAGACCGGGTACTTGCCGGAGGCGATGTTCTCGAAGTTCGGGGGGACGCCGTCGATGGTTTCGCCCTGAATCTTGTCCAGGTTCTCGTCCAGGAAGCTGAAACCGAAGATGCCCAGGGCGTTGAGGTTGGACACCAGCTTGTTGACGATCAGGTTATCGTTCTCACCGGCCTCGATGTACGCGCCGTCCTCGCGAATGGCGCCGCAGGCCGCCTTGGCTTTCTTGTCGTCGCTCTTTGCCAGATCCTTAATGGCGGGGAAATCCTTGCAGCCCTCGTCCATCACCAGTTCGACGAAGGCGTCGCGGGTGCCGGAAGTCGGGGGTGGACCCAGCACTTCGATCTTCTGGGCCGGCAGTTCCGGGTTGACGTCCTTCCAGGTCTTCAAGGGATTGGCCACCAGCTTGCCGGTGCCCGGCTCCGGAATTTCCTTGGCCAGCGCCAGCCACAGGTCCTTGCGGGTCAGCGACATCGGCTTGGTCTTTTTGGAGGACGCGACCACGATGCCATCGTAGCCGATCTTCACTTCGACGATTTCCTTGACGCCGTTCTTGGCGCAATTCTCCACTTCGGACGATTTGATCTTGCGGGAAGCATTGGTCATGTCAGGGTATTGCACGCCGACGCCGCCGCAGAACAGTTTGAGTCCGCCACCGGTGCCGGTGCTTTCGACCTTGGGGGTCTTGAATTTGCTGTTGGCCTTGCCGAAATGCTCGGCGACCGTGGTCGAAAACGGATAGACCGTGGACGAACCGACGATGCTGATATAGTCGCGGGCGGACTGAGCGTGGGCCACGCCAGCCAGCGCGCAAGTCGCGGCCATGGCGAGGATGATATTTTGTTTGCGCACGAATAGCCTCCGGGTACCTGATTTAGGGTGGGTAATTTGCTAGGGGTGACCTCATCCTGAGGATCGGTTGGAAACCCTAAAACAACATTACTACCGCAAGACGGCCTTTATATTTCATTTATATGTCAGTTTTATTGCAATGTAGGGATTGGCGGGCCATGACGAGCGGCGCGGGCGGCGGTAACGAACCAACGATGAGAGCCGTGGGTTTGCGGTTCCATCACGCGAGGTGGCGATGAGCAGTGGAAGTATTTTGATCACGGGTTGTTCTTCCGGCATTGGATTCCAGGTTGCCCAGGGTTTGCGGGCGCGGGGCTGGCGGGTGTTCGCCTCGGCGCGTCAGCCGGCTGACGTGACTCGCCTGCAAGCCGATGACTTGGAGAGTCTAGTATTGGATTTGCGCGATTCGGTGTCCATCCACGCGGCGGTGACGGCGGTGCTGGAGCGCACCGGCGGCCGATTGGACGCCCTGTTCAACAATGGTGCCTACGGTCAGCCGGGCGCGGTCGAAGATTTGAGCCGCGAGGCGCTGCGGGAGCAGTTCGAGACCAATCTATTCGGTACCTTGGAACTCACCAATCGGCTCATCCCGGTCATGCGCCGGCAGGGCGGGGGACGGATTCTATTTAATAGTTCGGTGCTGGGGTTGGTGGCGTTTCCCTATCGGGGCGCATATGTCGCCAGCAAGTTCGCGCTGGAAGGCTTGGCCGATACCTTGCGGCTGGAACTGACCGGTACCGGCATTCACGTTTGTCTGATCGAACCGGGGCCGATTCTCAGTCGGTTCCGCGACAACGCCCATGCGGCTTATCGACAGCACATCCGTGCCGAGGACAGTCCGCACCGGGAAAAATACGCGGCAATGGAAACACGCTTGCGCAAGCAAGGACCAGCGGTGCCGTTCACCCTGTCGCCGGAAGCGGTGCTGAAGCGGGTGATTCACGCGCTGGAAAGCCCACAGCCGAAAGCGCGCTACCCGGTGACCGTGCCGACTTACTTCTTCGCCGTGCTGCGACGTTTGCTACCGACCCGCGCATTGGATGCGATCCTGCGACGGGCCGGCGGCGAGGGCCGGCGCTAAAGAGCGCAAATCCGGGTCTGCCCGGAAACTGGCCGGTCATCGCCGGTTAAGCCATCGGTTGCGCCATGATCTGCATGATCGAGCGCAAATCCAGCCCCCGCTGTTTCGGTGGTCGGCGGTGCTTTAGATCGACCACATCAAGCATGTGCTTGAGCGGAGAGACCACATCACCTTGCCATCGACCAGACAGATGTGGATCCCGGTCGCCAAACCCCGCTCCAGGTCTCAGCTCAGGAAATCGATGGATGCAGCGCAGCGCCCCGCCAGCCGGGTCGCCAGCATGCGGTCGAAGGGAGCTTCTCCTTGACCGATCAAATTTTAGCCTTCTGTCCTGGTTGTTTTACTAAGCAGATTTTTTTGCTTCAATAGTGACTTTTTTTTTGTCACATTTGGTCATTTTTGGCGCGATTTGAGTTTATGACGTTTAAATAAAATATATATAAAACATGTAATTAATAATACTTGTTAATATGGTCCTATTTTTTGCTAATACACGATTTTGACCAAGACGGACTTGCCTGTGAAGGCGCTAGGGCGAGTTGGTTTGTGCTGATTAGTCAAAATTCGGCTAAAGTAATATATAGGTTATATATGTATTATTATTTATACAAAAAAATGATGTTTTTATTAATATTTATGGTGGCTTAAGCCAACAAATAACTCATTGTTATGTATTATAATTATACAATTGACAAAATTTAAAGGCAATCGTAGTCTCGCAATAAGAACTATGAGGCGTTCATGTACGCTCTTCAATACTCGAAAGGAATTCCTGTGCAGCAAGAGAATCAACCAACCTTCTTTTGTAAGCTTGTCTGGGAATTACAACGGCTATGCGAGGAAAAGCAGAGCGGTACTTTATTTATCACCACCGAAGAGAATCAAGCAGCCAGGTTTGTCATTAAAAATGGAGTTATTATTGGCATAACTTACAGGGCTAAACATGGGGCCAGCACCATACCATTTATTAGAAATATAACGGGCGGTACCTATTCTTTTGCGAGCAAGCGTATTTTCCTATCCTATGCCGAGTCGAGCATAGGGCCTTTGCCGAGTACGTCCGAAATAATTCGCTTATTAAGTGTTGCTATTGAAACCCCTGCTCAACCCACTCTTTCGCAACCGGCGCAACCGGCCGTTTCCGCGCAACCCACGCTTTCTCGGACGACAGACGATCCAATAACCAGACACTTCGGTGGCATTACCACGGCACCGGCCAAGAAAATTCTGATAGTGGAAGATAGTGCCGTTACTCGAAAATTGATCGGGAAGACCCTGCTTGATAATGGATACGTTGTTGTGGAAGCGGAAAACGGTTTGGCTGCCTTTGCCCGGTTGAACGATGAAAAACCGGACCTGATGTTGCTCGATATTATCATGCCGGGTATAGATGGTTATAAAGTTCTTTCCATGGTCAGAAAACACGATAAATTTAAAAACCTGCCTGTCATTATGTTGACCTCCAGAGATGGTCTGCTCGACAAATTGCGAGGAAAAATGGGTGGCTCGGATGAGTATTTGACCAAACCCTTTACTCCTGATCAATTGTTGGAAAAAATTAACAAGTATTTGTCGAACCAGTAGGTCTCTTTATGAACGATCCCTGTAAACTGCTGGTGGTTGATGACTCAAAGATCATGCGCAGGCTCATTACCGATCTTTTCGAGTCAGATGATAAAATTCATGTTGTTGGAGAGGCTGCCGACGGCCTCGAAGCGCTGGCCAGCGTTTCCCGACTTGTTCCCCGACGTGATTACGTTGGATATCAACATGCCGGGCATGGATGGATTGACCACGCTCAAGCATTTGATGATTCGCAGTCCAACACCCACCGTGATGCTGAGTACCCTGACTCGGGAAGGGGAGAAGACCACATTCGACACCCTGCGTTATGGAGCGGTTGATTTCATCACGAAACCGACTCGACTGGATGGTGGCGAATTGGAAGCGCAAGCTCAGGACATCATCGTCAAAGTCAATCATGCCGCAGCCGTGGCGCTTGATGCGGTGCGCTACATTCGCGCCGTTCCACGTAACCATGCCATCGCACCTTCCGAATTGCAGTCTTGCGACTGTGTGGTGGCACTCGGGGCGGCCGAAGGTGGCTACGGCGCTTTGTTGAAAATCATTCCGCAATTCCGCCCGGATTCGGCGGTCGCTTATGTGGCCGTCCTCTACGCCGCGCCGCGGCACGTCGATGCCTTCGCCCGCTACCTGGACGATCACAGTGGCGTACGGGTCAAGCGGGCGATCGATGGCGAACCGGTGGAGGGTGGCGTCTGCTACCTCGGCGCCGGCGTGGAGTATCTCACCGTCGCTGCCCACAGTGGTCGGCTGATGTTGCAGGTTCACCGCGCGCCGTTCGCCTCGCGGCGCGGTTCCATCGATCGGCTCATGTTTTCCGTCGCCGAAGCGATGAAAGGGCGAGCGGTGGGCGTCGTCCTGTCCGGTTCCGGGGAGGATGGCAGCGAGGGTTTGGAGGAAATTCATCGCATGGACGGGGTCGCCATCGTGCAAAACCCGCAAAGCTGTCTGCATAAGGGCATGGCGCAAGCCGCGCTGGCCCGGTGCCAACCCGACTTCGTGCTTTCGGATGTCAAAATCGCAACCGTCGTTAATGGCCTACTACCATGAGACCGCCATGATCACTCTACCCATTGGCTTTGTCGGCATCCCAGTTCAAACCCGTCTGGAGGTTAAATAATGAATAAATTATGGTTATGGTTTAACAACCAAAGTCTCAGGGTGAAGCTGATCACGCTGTTCCTCATTACCGGTCTCATACCCTTTGGTGTCGCCGTTTATTACGCTCTGAATCAAGCCAGCCAGGTGTTGGAAGCCCAAATCGTTCAGGCGACGGAAGGCGTGCGCGATGCTCGGAAGCTACTTGCGGCAAACTATTTTAATAATCGGACGGTCGGTGCCACCATGATGGCCCAGTCCGTGAAGGACTTTTGGGTGGAGGCGCTAAGCAAGCAGCAAGCCTTGCATGATGCTAAGAAAAAGAGCATCGAGCAATATTTCGCCGATTTCTATAAAGCAGTGGAGGATACCCGCCAAAACCCATCCACGGTGGATGACCTGAAGCGCTTGACCGCCGCTCTCGCCAAGGGGCTAGACAGCCCCGAGTACAAGCAGGCCAACACCGTGGCTCAAAAGAACGTCGCTGCGATCGCGCATCTCACCGGTGGCAGCGAAGTCATGCTGATCGATGCTGCTGGCAACGCAGTGTTTGCTTCCGCCGGCAAGGGGGATTTGGGCGGCAACGTAAAAACGGGTTCTCTCAAGGATTCCGGCCTGGCTCGCCTCTTCAACAAGACCCACGACCGGGTGGGGATCGAGGATTACAGTGCCTATGAAGGAGCAGGCAATGCACTGACGGCATTCATTGGCGGGCCGATCGTGGACGGTAACGGCCAATATTTAGGTATGTTGGCGTTCGAAATTCCCACGGAGTTCATTGACAGCATCATGCAGGATCGCACCGGCATGACCGAGTCGTTCGAAAGCTATCTGGTAGGCAAGTTTGGCGATAGGGTGACGCTACGCAGTGACCGTGTAGTCCTCAAAGGTAAGATTGGCGATCCGAAAGCTGGCGCTGATGTCGACGCCATCATGGCAGGCAAGTCTGGATATGAAATGAAACGTGGTGAGATTGACAAGGTGTTTAAGCTCACTCTGTATGCGCCTTTGCAGATTGCTGGCTTGCAATGGGGCATCATCACTGCCGGTACGATGGAACAATTATTTACACCAGCTAACTTCGAGAACACCAAGACCAGCTATTATCAGGACTACATCAAGCGCTTCGATATTTCAGACTTACTGTTGGTCGCGCCGGACGGTGAAGTGTTTTATTCAGTGGCCCATCGTGCCGACTATCTGACCAACTTAGTCAATGGGTCGTACAGCGATACCAATTTGGCCAAGCTGTTCCGGAAGGTACGCGATTCCAAACAGATTGGTTTCGCCGACTTCGAAACCTACGCACCCTGGAACAACGAAGCTCGCGGTTTCATCGCCGTCCCGGTCATCTCACAGGGCGAGGTGCTGATGGTGATGATCGAGCATGTATCTGCTGCAGAGACCAACAAGTTGATGGCGGATCGCTCGGGTCTGGGTAAATCCGGTGATTCCTACCTGATCGGTTCGGACAAGCTGGCGCGTTCCGACTCGCTCCAGGATTCCGCGCGTAACGTCAAGGATTCGTTCGCCGATCCAAATAAGCATCTCATCGTCAACGCTTCGGTGGACGCGATCGTGGCGGGAAAAACCTCGGAAATCAATGAGTTTTATCAGGATTACCGAGGTCACCGAGTGGTGGGTGCCTTCACGACGATCGACGCGCTCGGCTCGAAATGGATCGTGTTCGTCAAGCAGGATCTGACCGAGGCCTTCGAGCCGGTGACGGCGCTGCGAAACGCCATGACCGTCATGGCGGTCGTGGTCGCTGTCGCCGTCGCGCTCTTGGCGCTGTTCGTCGCCGGTCTGATCGCCCGACCGATCACCCGCATGGCTGGCACCATCACCCAGATTGCCGCCAACCGCGACCTCACGCTGGCCGTGCCGGTGGAAAGCAAGGACGAAATCGGCCGCATGTCGGCGGCGTTCAACCAGATGATGCAGGTCGTTCGCAACGCCTTCGGGGTGGTGAGCAGCACGGCGACCGTCGTGGACACCAGCACCAGCGAAGTCGCCAAGCGTGCGAGCGCCAACCGCGAACGCGCTCGGGTCGAAGCGGAACAGTCCGAAACCGCCGCCAAGATCATTTCGGAGATGGGTGCCACTGCTGGCGAAGTATCGCAGGCGTCGGTCGCCCAGAAGGAAGCGGCGGACCGTTCCAACACCACAGTCGTTTCGCTGCTGAAGGCCATGCAGGACGTGGCGACGTCTGCCACCGCGCAGAACCAGGAAGTGAACACCACCATGGATCGTGTCGCCGAAATGGGCCAGACCGGTGCCAAGGTGGTGGAAACCGCGCGGCAACAGGGTGAGAAGGTGGTGGATGTGACTCAATCCGTCAACCAGATCGCTCAGGCGGTGGAAGAGATGAACAAGGCGGTGGCGCAGGCCACCGAGTACGGCCGGTCGGTGGCGCAGGCCGCCGAGGCCGGCAGCCGGTCGGTGGCTTCCACCGTGAGCGGCATGCGCTCCATCGCCGAATCCTCGGAACAGATTTCCGAGATCATCGGTGTGATCACGGAAATCGCCGAACAGACCAACTTGTTGGCGCTGAACGCCGCCATTGAGGCCGCTCGTGCGGGTGCGCACGGCCGAGGATTCGCGGTGGTGGCCGATGAAGTCGGCAAGCTGGCGCAACGGGCTTCGGAGGCCGCCAAGGAAATCACTCGCTTGATCAAGGACTCTACCGCCCGCGTCAGCGAAGGTACCAAGCTCAGCGACGAGGCGCAGCAGGCACTGGTGAAGATCGACGAGAGCGGCAAGATCAACATGCAAGCGATCGAGGGCATTGCCAAGACCGCCGGTTTATTGGTCTCCAACACCCAGCAGGTGCGCAACTTGGTGAGCGAACTCAACGCTTTGGCGCAACAGATCGCTGGCATGGCCGGCGAGCAGGGTTCTCGCCGCGAAGCCGCGCAGAAGGCGCTGGCGACGCTGCTGGAACAGTCACGGATCATCGCTCAACTGGTGACCGAGGCCAACCAAGGTGCTAGCGCCATCGGCGACGAAATGAAAGGTATCGTGGAGCGCACTGCGCACATGACCAACCTGACGGGCCTGCAAGCGCAACGCTCGAAGAAAGTCATGGAAATCGCGCAAGCCTCCGCCGAAGGCGCGCGTCAAACAGTGGAACGTGCTGGCGGCGTGGTCAAGCTTAGCGAGGAATTGCAGGATGGCTCCCACCGGCTCAGCGAGCAGGTGCGGCAGTTCAAGATCGTCAACAGCGAGGCTCCAATCACGCCGATGGCGTCCACGAACTGGCAGGCCGGTTAAAGCGGCGCCGGATCGAGCCATGGTCGGCTAGTAATCAGCCGACTGGCCCGGTCCGGAACGCAGACCCAAAGGAGCGCGAAAATGGCTGATGTACATACGACCAGGCGAATGGATGAGGCTGAGGAGAAAGACCACCTCATGCAGTTGGTGGGCTTCATGAACGGCAAGGAAATGTTCGGCGTGGATATCCTGATGGTTCAGGAAATCATTCGAGGCGCGCCGATCACCGCCGTGCCCAATACGCCAGCCTTCGTTGAAGGGGTCACCAACTTGCGAGGCAACATCATCCCGGTGATCGACTTGCGCAGACGACTGAGTTTACCGACTGATCGGGAAAAATCTGGCAAAAACTGGGTATTGATTCTGGACATCGCTGGCAGGGTCACCGGTTTTGTCGTGGATGCCGTGACCGAGGTTCTCAAGATCGAGCGGGATTCCATCGAGCCGCCCCCCGAAATCGTCGTGGCGGGATTGGAGAGCCAATACGTTCAGGGGGGTTTGCGATATTGGCGAACGCTTGCTTATCCTGCTCGATTTCAATCGTATTCTGCTGGTGGAGGAAATCAAGCGGCTCAAGGAAGTGAACATGGGCGGACAACGTTCGAGTGGTTTGGCGGGATAATCGCAAGGAATGAGAGGCGTGGAGTAGGGCAATGGGTATACGCATTCTGGTTGTTGACGATTCTTCGATGATGAGAAAATTGATTTCAAAAGTGTTGAAGCCGCCAGGCCATACGATTGTCGGAGAAGCCAAAAACGGCCTCGAAGCCTTGGAGCTTTACAAGTCGTTGCGACCGGATTTGGTGACCATGGATATTACCATGGACGAGATGGACGGCCTGAGTGCCGCTCGGGAAATCCTGCGGCACGATAGCGCCGCTCGTATCCTGTTTCTTTCCAATCTGGAAGAGGAGAAATACCGCGACGATGTCAAACGGTTGCACGCCATAGGCTTCATCAACAAGCATAAATCGCAAGAAATTCTCAAGCTGATTGAAAATCTGGAAAGAACCGAGATAACTGGAATCGAGGATTAGCCGGATCGCCCGATTCCAATCCTAATACCGCTTTTGATAGAAGAGCATCCCATGATCGAGCTTGATCCATCGCTGATTAATGATTTTGTTGCCGAAGCTGGCGAGCATCTCGAAGAAATCGAATCGACGCTGCTGCGATTGGCGGATGATCCGGCTAATCAGGATCTGTTCAACACCATCTTTAGACCAGTTCACACGATCAAGGGTGCCTCTCAATTCATGGGGCTGACCAGGATTGCCGCGCTTTCCCACAAACTGGAGGACCTGCTCGATTTGCTTCGCCAGGGAAAGAAGTCTTCGAGTCCAGGTATTGTGGAAACCCTGATCGTTGCGCGCGACCGCGTTGCCATGTTGGTGGCCGATCTGGCGAATTCCCAGACGGAGGAAACGCCGGTTGACGATCTGATTGCCTTGCTCGAACAGATCATCGAAGGGCGAGAAGAAACGGAAGAGACGGTGGAATCGTGGGAAGCGATGGAGATGGATCCTGTCGCCGAAACCTCGGATCGATCTCCCATGTTCCCGCCCGAGCGGGAGATCGAAACCTATGAGGAAGAATACGACAAGGAGTTGTTTGCTATATTCCTGCAGCAATTGCAGGAAAAACTGGATTTTTTGGGCACGCAAACCAGTATGCTGTCCACCGCGACCGATAAATTGGAGATTCTGGAGCAGTGTCTCAATTGCATTAATAGCCTCAGTTCTTCCGCCAATTACATGGGTTACCAAGCGCTGGCCCTGATTTACGAGCAGTGGTGCGATGAAATCCTCGCGGCCCAGCAGTTGGTCGCGCTGGATCAGGAAGTTTCCATGGACTTCATGGAGACCTACACGGCCAGAGTGATCAAGCTCTTTCCTCAGTACGGTGACCGCTTACTACATGGAGATGAACCGCTGGTGGCGCCTTCAAGCGTTGGCGGAGGTGACGCGCTGGAGATCGTCGAGGAATCCTTACCGAAAGATCGCTCGGAAGACGAGGAATTACCGACGAAATTGACTGAAACTCTGGCCTCTTCCGTGAAAACGGGCCTGGATCAGGCCGAGCCGGTGCTTGCCAAGCAGCAAGTGGAGCCTGCCACGGATGCGGGGCTGGCTGGGGAAGTGGAGAACGAGCCCCAGAAGACAGACTTGCCTCAGGGCACCGGTGAGCGGGTATTGAAGAAAAGCGTGCGAGTGGATGCGCACAAAATCGACATGCTGATGAATCAGGTGGGGGAACTGATCGTCGATCGTTCCTATTTTTTTTCAGTTGTTTAACGAGATGAGAAATCTTCAGCAGCATCTGAAAGTCAATGCCGGACTCGATCCAAAGGAAATGAAGCTGCTTAGGGCTTTTACCTATCGATTGGGCGAGGCCATCGTTTCCCTGAGCCGGACTTCCAACGAACTCCAGGAAGGAGTAATGAAAGTGCGGATGTTGCCAATCGCCCAACTTTTCAATCGTTATCCCCGTTTGATTCACGATCTCACCCGGAGTACCACCAAACAGGTGCAACTGGAAATTCGGGGCGAGGAAACGGAACTGGACCGGATGATTATCGAAGAAATCTCTGACCCATTGATTCATCTGATCCGGAATGCGGTCGATCATGGTTTCGAGACTGTGGCGGAGCGTAAACGCTCGGGTAAACCACCAACTGGTACGCTGCTTCTTGAAGCTTATCATGAAAGCAATCATATCGTCATCGAGATTACCGATGACGGTCGAGGCATGGATCCTGAATTAATCAAGTCCAAGGCTTTGGAAAAGAGATTACTTTCCAAGGAAGAATTAGAACGGATGGGAAGTCGAGAATTGCTTCGACTGATAATGACACCCGGTTTCTCGACAGCTTCGGAGGTGACCAATACTTCCGGTCGTGGGGTAGGCATGGATGTAGTGAAGAAGAATATCGAAAAATTGAATGGCATGATTGATATTGAATCCACTCTCGGCCTTCAAACACGAATTCGACTGAAGATTCCGCTGACATTGGCGATCATCGCGGCGTTGATGGTGCGGGTTGGCGATAATCTGTTTACCGTGCCATTGGCCAATGTCGAAGAAACGCTGCGGATTTTTTCCAAGGAAATCACGACGGTGGAGGGCACGGAGGTCATTCATCTTCGTGGTAGAACCACGCCGATATTCCGTCTATCGGTTTTGTTCAATATCCCATCAAGCTATCAGGAAAGCGATAAGTTTTTCGTGGTCATCGTCAATGCCGGATTGCGGAAAATTGGACTGGTGGTGGATGAATTGCTGGGACAGGAAGAAGTAGTGATCAAACCACTGGTTGATTATTTGCAAGAAAAAAAGTGGTTTGTCCGGTGCTACAATTATCGGCGATGGTCGGGTTTCTCTGATCTTGGATGTATACGAACTGGCAAATATTGCCATGAATCGGCAGGTTGCCCGATATCAGGAATTAAACCTGGACAGACGGAAAGCCAATATTGATAAAACCGGTTATCCAGCAGCAGGCAAGTTGAATTAAGCTGCTCAAATCCAACCTTGTTATTGGGCGATATTCTGGTTGCCTCTGAGCTGCTTTGCTCCCGATCGGTGGAGAGTTCAAAATGGTGGAAAAAATAAAAGTCCTGGTGGTGGACGATGCCGCTTTCATGGTCAAGGCAGTTAGCGAACTACTCGAATCCGATCCAGGAATCAAGATCGTCGGGCATGCCAGGAACGGTCTGGAGGGTTTGGAAAAAAATAAAAACATTGCGGCCTGATGTGATCACGCTTGACATGGATATGCCGGTGATGGACGGTATCACAACCATTCGTCATATCATGATCGAAGCGCCAGTTCCTGTCGTGGTGCTGAGTTCGCTATTCAGCGATGGCAACATTACCTTTGAGGCGTTACGATTGGGTGCGGTGGACTTTCTGCCCAAGCCATCAGGAGCTATTTCCCACGATATCCATCGTGCCAAACAACAATTGATTGATCGGGTCAAACTGGCGGCTGTGGTGAATTTGCATAATGTCCGTCGGGTCAAGTTAAATCGCTGGGATAGTCGTGAGGATTTAGCTGAGCGTTATGGATTTCAATCGCTCGATTATTTATTGGCCATAGGTACTACACTGGGTGGACCGAATACATCCTTGCGTCTGTTTTGCAATCTTTCACCAAAACTACCCATTGCGGCGGTAGTCGTACAGGAAATCTCTCCAAAAAATATTGCCGGCCTTCGTAAAAAAAATTTGATGAGTATGTTCCTTGGAAAGTAGAGGTTGCTCGTGACGGAGCAGTTTTGGAACAAGGCGTTTGTTATGTCAGTTCCTATGAAAATACGATTACCTTTCAAGTGAATTCCAATCGAGAGGTCTGCTTGCAGATCGGTACGGCATCGGATAAACCATTGGATGCGTTATTCTCATCGACAGCAGATATTTTTTGGACGCCATGCCATCGGACTTTTATTGACTGGAATTGGCAATGATGGTACGGAAGGCTTTGCTAAAGTCAAGAAAAATTCCGGTACCACCATCGCACAAGAAGTAGAGACTTGTGTTTACCCCAATTTGATTCAATGTGCCGTAGAGCGAGGAGTTGTGGACTGGGTGGTGAACGAAAACGAACTGTCTACCACCATAGCGGCGCTGATAGAAAATACTGCTCATGCCGAGGTGTGAGGTTGGAATTATCGGTATGAACAGGCCGCTAGCCCATTATTGTCACCTCATGATCAGTGAGCGCATGCCAAAACTGATGATATGGTGTTACGACAATCGACGTACTGTTTTGCCCTTCATCACGCTTGCAGTAATGCTCCTGATTTGGGAGTTGACAGCCCGGTATAGCGGTTGGAGTCCCCATGTTTTTCCCAGTCCATCGAAAGTGGTGTACAGCATGGGAGAGTTGATCGCTAACGGTGCTCTTTTGCGACACTCGATCGCCAGCCTGTTTCGAGTGACAGTGGGATTCTATTTAGCAGTCATCTTTGCCATACCCTTGGGCATTTTCCTGGGGCGGATGGAAATCTTCAATCTGATGCTGAACCCACTTATTCAGTTTTTACGGCCTATATCACCGCTGGCCTGGATTCCCTTGGCGGTGCTGTGGTTCGGAATCGGAGATAAGCCCGCTGTTTTTCTGATCTTCCTCTCCTGTTTTTTTCCCTCTTGTGGTGGCCACGGCGATAGCGGCTCATGCCATTTAATCCGATTTTTTTTCCAAGTTGCCGCCAATTTTAAATTTAACCATTGGGAAACCATCACTAAAATTATCCTTCCCGCTATTATGCCGAACGTATTGACAGCTTTGCGCCTCACGATGGGGATTGGGTGGTTGGTTGTCGTGGCTGCGGAAATGCTGGCGGTCCGCTCTGGTTTGGGGTATCTGATTCTGGATTCCAGAAATGCCTTAAGGATGGATTACGTCATGGTGGGTATGATGATGATCGGGTTACTCGGAATCGTGCTCGATGAGTTGATGCGACGATTGGTGCATCTACATCCGTCGTTGCAGAGGCCTTACTAGCGAAAATGATCGTACATCCAGCATGACCTGGATTGTTCCGGTTTTTCTCCAATAAGATGACAAGAGTAGCGAGCAACACCGTGGGGCACATCCTGATTCAAGACGTATGCAAATCATACAAGAACCGGCGGCTTGAACGCCGTGGTCCCCACGATTTGTATCAGCCTAACGAGATGATGCATGTTTTGGATCACATCAGTCTCGAATTTCTGGAAGGTGAAATGGTGTGCCTGTTGGGTCCTTCCGGCTGTGGGAAATCGACTTTGCTGCGCATTATTGCGGGCTTTGATACGCCGGCCTCGGGTGAGGTTACGATTGATGGTGAAAAGGTGCGTGGTCCCAGCCCACACCATATCTTTGTTTTTCAGCACAGTGGCTTGCTACCCTGGATGACGGTCTGGCAAAACGTCGAATTGGGTGTGCGAAACGTGGGGGATGTTCGGGCAAGAGGGGAAATAATCCAGGAAAATATTGATATGGTCGATCTGACCGGTTTTGAGCAGCACTATCCCTATCAATTATCGGGAGGGATGCAGCGCCGGGCCGAATTGGCAAGAGCGCTGGCTGCGAACCCGGATGTCCTGATCATGGATGAGCCTTTTAACGGCCTGGATTTCCTGAGTCATATGAAAATTCGCGAGGAAATCGTCAATATGCATGAACTATTGCGCAAGACCACTTTGGTCGTGACTCATGATATCGACGATGCCTTGTTAATGGGTGATCGAGTTGTGGTCATGAGTGGCAGGCCCGCCCAAGTCACATTGAATCGCCAACTCGATTTTCCACACCCGCGTGATCCCAAGAAAAATACGGTTTTGGGCGACGCTCGCGATGAGTTGTTCCTAATGCTCGGAGTGAGTTATGCCATCTGAATGGATTCGCCACTGGCGTTTTCCCTTGGTTTGGCGTATTGCCATTGTCGCCGCTGGTTGGTTGATCCTGATTTCCTTATTGCACTATGCGTTTAACATGGAGCGTGACAGCAAAAGAATAGTGCGTTTGGGCTATATGCCGGTGATTAGCAATCTGGCGGCGCCATTGCTGGATTATGCCAGTCGGGATCAAGGCGATGTGCGGTTCGAGGCGTTGAAGTTTTCGTCTTTCGCGGAGATGGGGGAAGCGCTACGCAACGGCCTGATTGAAGCCGCTTTTATAATCGGACCCTTGGCTATCGTACTCAGGCAACAGGGAGAAGATGTCAAAGTGGTCTATATCGGCAACCGGCACGAAAGCACGCTAGTCGCCAGGAAAGATTTACAGGTAACCACGCTAAATGATCTGATCGGCAAAACGATTGCTGTCCCCCTACGTTATTCAGGACACAATCTGAGCATCCGCCAATCGATGGAAAAGCTCGGGCTAACCGGAAAAATAAAAGTGGTTGAAATGAACCCGCCGGATATGGCGGCCTCTTTAAGTGCCGGTTCCTTGGATGCGTATTATGTTGGCGAACCGTTTGCGGCTAAAACCTTGAAAAGTGGTGACGCCAGTTTGGTTTATTATGTCGAAGCGGTATGGCCGAATTTTATTTGCAATTTGACTTTGGTCAAACAAAAATTTATTCAAGAAGAACCAGGCATTGTAAAATTACTGGTCGAGGGAGCCGCTCGTTCTGGAGTTTGGGCCGCTCAAAATACTGATGAGGCCGCCAGAATCGCCTCGCAATATTGGAATCAATCCGCTGAGTTGGTTCAATACGCCTTATCGACCCCCGCCAACCGAATTCGCTACGATCAGTTTATTCCAAGGCAGGAAGAAATGCAGCAGATGGCTGATTTGATGGTGCACTTTGGATTGTTGCCCAACGGCGATATTACCGGTTTGGTGGAAGACCGGTTCGCGAAAGCGGCTAACCTGGCTGAAGTGACCAATATTGAAAGCATTCTCCAGCCATTGAAGTCGAAATGATCTCGATTATCTTGCTAAGTAATCCGCCATGTTTTCCAGGTACTTTTTGAGGGCTTTGTATTCATCCTCATAGATATCCAGAAATTTCACGCCGATTTCATATCCATTGCCATCGGGGGGATGGAATCATCCAGACGACTTCCGCAATTGCAGTCAAGGGAGTATTTTCAACAGTTCCGGCCGAGTCATCGATGATCGATGCCACGCTCTTAACATAGCGCCGCCAGCCTTTTAGATTGATTTTCAAGCTCAGTCGGGTGCCAGGTTCATAAACATTGGCAACGGTAAATCCGATCCCACCTTTTGCTATATCTCGCAAAACTCCTGATTCGTCCACTTCGGTCGAAAATGGGTATTCAAGCTTGGTGATTGTTAAAGGAACCTCCTTTGGAAGTCTCGGGTAGTCGCGTTTGTCGTGATCGATTTGCGCTTGAGCCATGGGGTGTTCCTCGGATTTTGATGATCGGATTCCTATTATTATATTTTTGCGATGAGGGAGCTTCAAGAATAAACTGTATTAATATGAGGCGCATGCCAGTCATCCTTGACTGGAGTGTTGTGTTCCGCTGTCTAAATCGAACCGCTGCTATCCGCGAGCGTCGGTTGCGCCATGGCCTGCATGACCGAGCGCAAATCCAGCCACCACTGTTCCAGCGGCCGCCGATTGGTGATATCGACCATGTCCGCCATCTGCTTGATCGGGAAGGCGGTCAGCTTGCCTTCGGCCAAACCCATGAACACGCCCACCGCCGTACCGCGCTCCAACTCCGTGGTGAGAAAATCGATGCCATGAGCCGCCAGCCGGGTGGCGAGGATGCGGTCAAATGGCGAGGGGTTGCCTCCCTGCTGAATATGGCCTAGCACCGCCTGGCGCACATCGAACAGCTGACCACCTTCTTCTTCGAACAATCGTGCCAGAAAGTCGGTGGTGTATAGCGCGTTGGCCTGTTCATTGCGAATGGTCAGATACAGCCGCCGTCCGCCGCGAAAGCTCTCGACCATGCGCTCCACGTCGGCCTGTAAATCCTTGAGAGTGATGCCCTCCTCAGGCAGGTAAATCCGTTCGGCGCCGCCCGCCAGGCCGCTCATCATCGCCAGATAACCGCAATGTCGACCCATTACCTCGACCACGAAACAGCGCCGTGCCGCCATCGCCGATTGCTTGATACGGTCGAGCGCTTCGACGATGACGTTGAGCGCGGTGTCGGCGCCAATACTCAAGTCCGAGCCGGGCAGGTTGTTATCGATGGTGGCCGGCAGGCAAACCATTGGGATCTTGAAGGCTGGATAGCGCTCCCGTTCGCTGTCCAGCCGATGTAATGCCTGATAGGCCTTCCAGCCGCCGATGACCAGCAAAGCGTCGATGTCATGTGTTTCCAGCGAACGGGCCACGGCGTAGAGTTGTTCGGTGGTCGGTATTTGCCGGCTGGCGCCCAGCTCGGCGCCGCCCAGCGCGGTCCAGCCTTCGACATCACCCCAGGTGAGTTCCTTAATGCGCCCATCGACCAGTCCAGCAAAGCTGCCATGTACCCCTAGCATCACATGCCCGCGATCGCGACCCAGACGCACGGCGGCGCGGGCGGCCGTATTCATGCCCGGCGCCAGGCCACCGCCGTGCAGCACGGCGATCCGGCGCGGACGAACCGGCGGCGTCACGCTGGGCAGCGCTTCGGCCATGGCCCTGAAGGTTTTGGTCATTTCGGTAAAGCTGCCGCCGCGCAGCTCCACGGCCTTGGCGTAATCCTTTTCGGCAATGGTCCGGGCGATTGCCCGGGTCTGCTCGACGCATTGCATCAAAGGTAATCGTCGAACCCGGTTATAACGGACGCCGATCAGTTGCGGCTCGCTGTCTGGCGTGGCCGCCAGTAGTTCCTGGACGGCGGCATGGCCGACCAGGGTGCTCATCCAGCGGTCATAGGCGCTGGGCGTGCCGCCGCGCTGGACATGACCGAGAATGGTCACGCGGGTATCTTCGCCCAACCGTTCTTCCAGAATCCGACGGATGTAGTCGCCGCCGATGCGATTGCCGGCCCGATCGGTGGCGCCTTCGGCCACCACCACGATACTGTCGCGGCGACCTGCCGCCCGGCCATGGCGCAACAGTTCGCACATGCGGTCTTCCCAGCCCTCCGCCGGGGGATATTCGGGAATAAGCACGTAATCGGTGCCGCCGGCGATGGCGCTGGTCAGCGCCAGGTAGCCACAATGCCGCCCCATGACCTCGACCACGAAACTGCGCTGGTGGCTGGCGGCCGTGCTGGTCAGCGCATCGATGGCTTCGATGATACGGTGCAGGGCGGAATCGGCGCCGATGGTCATGTCGGTGCCGACCATGTCGTTGTCGATGGAGCCCACCAGCCCAGCGATCATCAACGCCGGGTGAGCTTGGGCGGTGGCTTCATCGATTTCCCCAGCTTGAACCAGCTCCGTTAACAGTTCCGGCCATTCCTGACGAAACAGATTGGCGCCGGTCAGGCTACCGTCACCACCAATGATCACCAACCGGTCGATGCCACGCTGGAGCAGATTGCGAGCGGCGCGTCGGCGACCCTCCCTCTCACGGAATGCCGGGCAGCGGGCGGTGCCGATGACGGTACCGCCCCGATGCAGGATGCTGCCGACATCGTCCCACGACAACGAGCGGATGCGATCGCCACCGTCCACCATGCCTTGATAGCCTTCGAAAATGGCGTGGACGGCGGCGCCCTGATGCAGCGCGGAGCGGACCACCGCGCGTACCGCGGCGTTCATGCCCTGAGCATCGCCGCCGCTGGTCAGGACGCCGATGCTGGTTGGGAGATTGCTGGCCATGGAGTCGATTTTCCTTCGGCTGGTGAAAGGGGATGGGAGGAAGTGTAACGCCGTTGCATAACCGCTGGATTACCGCAGCAACGCCAGGAACATGCCAGCGGCCACCGCCGATCCGATCACGCCGGCCACGTTGGGACCCATGGCCGCCATCAGCGGGTTGACCTCCCCGTCGGTCTGCTCGGAAACGAATTTCTGCACCACCCGGGCCGACATTGGCACCGCCGACACCCCGGCCGCGCCGATGCAGGGGTTGATGCGCTTGCCTTCCGGGAGGATCAGGTTGAGCAATCTGGCGAACAAAATGCCGCCCGCCGTGCTACAGGCGAACGCCACCGCTCCCAGCACCAGGATAAACAGGGTCTGCGGGCTGAGGAAGGTGTCACCCTGCATGGTGGCGCCGACCACCAGGCCAAGGAAGATGGTGACGATGTTGATCAGCGCGCCGCCGGCGGTCTTGCTCAGCCGGTCGGTAACGCCAGATTCCCGCAGCAGGTTGCCGAACATCAGCATGCCGATCAGCGGCGCGCTGGACGGGATGGCCAGGGCGGTCAGCACGGTGATGAAGATCGGGAAAGCGATGACCGCCGTTTGTGATACCGGCCGAGCCTGGGGCATGTTGATGGCGCGCTCCTCGGGAGTGGTCAGCAGACGCAGGATCGGCGGTTGGATCACCGGCACCAGCGCCATGTAGCTGTAGGCGGCCACCGCCACCGCGCCCAGCAGGTGCGGGGCGAGAATGGCGGTCAGGTAAATGGAGGTCGGTCCGTCCGCCCCGCCGATGATGCCGATCGATGCCGCTTCCTCGGCCGTGAAACCGAACAGGTAGAAAGCGCCGAGCGCGGCGACGAAAATGCCCAACTGGGCCGCCGCGCCGAGCAGCAGGGTGATCGGTCGGCTCAGCAGCGGTCGGAAGTCGGTCAGCGCGCCCACCCCCATGAAAATTACCGGTGGCAACAACTGGGTCTTGATGCCCATGCTGTAGATCAGTTGCAGCAGCGGCACGGTCTGACCGGGCTCCGCATGAAAGCCGCTGGAGGCACTGAGCATGGCCGCCGGCAGATTGGCGAGCATCGCGCCAAAGCCGATGGGGATCAGCAGCAGCGGCTCGTAGTTTTTCTTCACCGCTAAATAGATCAACAGCCCGGAGATCCCGAACATGAACAGATTCTGCCAGGTCAGGCCGCGAAAGCCGCTTTGGGCGATCAGTTCCGACAAGGTATCCATGTCAGCCGCCGAGGGTCAGGATGGGTTTGCCGGCGAAGACCTCGCTGCCGAGTTCGGCGTTGATTTCCACCACCGTGCCGTCGCGGGGCGCGCGTACGTCGTGTTTGGCCTTCATGGCCTCGACGGCGGCCACCACCTGTCCCTTACGCACCGTGTCGCCCACTTTCACGTTGATGTCCACCAGTTCGACCTTGCCTTCGAACGGCGAGAAGACCGGCGTGCGCTGCTCGGTGGCTGGCGGTGGGGATACCGTGACGACAGGGGCGGGGGGTAGGGGGCGGGAGTGGCGACGGGAGTGGTGCTCGCCGGACTCGTTCCCGTCGGAGGTTCGATGGTAATGCGGAAGGTCCGGGTCACGGCGCCTTCGACCACCGTGCATTGGGTGGTGACCGGCCCGGTGAAAACAGGGGCGGGAGCCGCTGAAACGGGAGCCGGCCTGGGCGGGAGTGGGGGGTCGCTTGAGCGAGAGCGGCCTGAGCGGGAGCAGGGGGCGGGAGCGACTGGAGGAACGGGGGGGGCCGGCGGTCGTCGGAGTGGGGGTTACCGGGACCGGGGTCGGAGCGGTTGCGGCGGTAGGCTGTTCCTTGGTTTTCAGCGGCAGGTTGATCTTGGCTTTACCGGCCAATAGCCGGATGCCTTCGTTCAATTCCATGTTCTTGCCTGGCACGATGGCGGAGGCAACCAGAAAGACGTTCTCTTCGGTCAGCGGTAGCTTGCGCTCGCGCAGCGCCTCCTCGGCGGTGGCGATGCTGTCCGGGGCTTCTTCCAGCGGATCGCCGGTGAACGGCTCCAGCTTGAGTTGCTCGGCGGCGACCTTGATCACCGTGGGGTCCGGTGGCTCCGGCGTGCGGCCGAAGTAGCCGAGCACCGAGCGCCCGTAACCGGCGTCGATTTTTTGCCAGCGGCCGTGCAGCACGTTGTTGAAGGCTTGTAGCCAGTACTGCTGACTGCCAGGCGTCACGCTGGTCCAGGCGCCACCGGCCCGCACCACTTCGGGGAACTCGGCCAGCACGTCGCCGTAGCGATCGAGAATGCCGGCTTCCGCCATCATATGGACATTGGGGCCGATGGCGCCGCCCGGCATCGGAAAATTGACGACTCGCGCATCGGCCGAGGTGGTGACCGGATTGAACGAATAGTCCTTGAGCCCCTCGTCGAGCAACTTTTCCAGCTCGTTCATCTTGCCGGCGTCGATGTCGAGCGTATAGCCGGTGCCCTTGAGCGCGTGCCACATCGAACGCACGTCCGGTTGCGAGGTGCCGGAGGCCAGGGGCCGTACCGACAGGTCGATGCGGTCCACACCGCCGGCGATGCCGGCCATGTAGCAGGCCACGGCCATCGACGCGGTATCGTGGGTGTGCATGGACAGCGGCACTTCGGGCGGCAGGATTTTCTTCAGGCCCTTGGCGGTTTCGTAGCAGGTGTGCGGGTCGGTGGTGCCGGAGGCGTCCTTCATGCACACCGAGTCGAAATGGAGCCCCGCTTCCAGTAGCCGTTGGATGATCCCGACATAAAAATCAGGGGTATGGACCCGATCGGATCGGTACGGCAGGCCCATCATTGCCACGCAGACCTGATGATGCATGCCGGCATCCACGATGGGTTTGCCGGTCTTGATCAAGTTGTCCACGTCGTTCATGAAGTCGAAGTTGCGATCGATGGTGGTGCCGTGTTTCTTCATCAACCGCGCCTGCATCTCCAGCGCCTTGAGCCGCTGGGTGGTCAGGGTAACGCCGGACACCGAGCGAGTGAGGATTTGCAGGTCGGCGTCCGGGCCGACCGCCTCGCGCATCTGGTCCATGCAGGTGAACGGGTCCTCGCCGGCGTAGAAGTAGGGTGCCTGGTAGCGGGCGCCGCCGCCGAATTCGAAATGGCGCACGCCCATGGCGGCGGCGGCCTGCATGGCGGGTAGCACGTCCTTGACGCGCACCTTGCCGCCGAACACGCTTTGCAATCCGTCGCGGAAGGCGGTCAGCATGACATGGATTTTTTTTGGAGTGGGTGCAAAGATCATGGTGGCTCTCGGTGTTTAACGGATTTCTTCGATGTGGGTGACGCGCGCGCCGGGTGCGGCGGCGTTCACGGCGGTGGCGATAGCGACGGCGATGGCCGTGTCGGTCCACGGTTGCCAGGCGGCGGCTCGCGGCGGTGGCGCGATGGCGGTGGCCGGTCGTATGTCGATCCGTGGCGGTGGCGCGGTGGCGCTGGGTTGTTCCGGGAACAATTCGAGCAGTCCCCGCAGAGCGCCGGCCAGTGCGGCAAGCAGGCCGATGACCGCCACGAAGGCGTTCAGACAAATCAGGAAAAGATTGGGTTCTTCCATACAGTGGTCCTTGACATGATCATGCTTGGCTGGCGGTCGAGCCGGATGCGGCTCATGGGGAATTGTAGGAAAACTGTAACCGTACTGCCCGACAGCGGGCAAAATTCCCTCGAACTGAATCAAATCGACCCTTTTTCCGGGCGTACTTGGTTCGCCTTTTGCGAGGTTTGATCATGGCCTACTACGTTCAGAACGAACCCCAATCCATCCCCACGCTGGTCGATGCCCTACAGAGTTGGACGGTCGATATTCTAAAGAAACTTGCCGCGCTGGTGGGAGACGGCAAGAACTTGCCCACCCGCAAGGCGGATTTGATCGAATACATCCGCCGACACACCGAAGGCGAGCGGCTCCAGACGCTCTGGAGCCGGCTCGATCCCGTGCAACAGGCGGCGGTGGCCGAAGTCGTGCACGGGCCGGATGCGCGTTTCAATGCCGGGCGCTTCGAGGCCAAGTACGGCCAGTCGCCGAATTGGGGCGAGAACCGGTTCTATAACAGCAACCCCTCGTTGTTGGGCGTATTTTTTCACGGCGGCATCATGCCGGATGACCTGCGTCGGCGCTGCGGGTCCTTCGTGCCGAAACCCGAACCAGCGCAATTGTCGCCTCAGGAGGAGATCCTCGACGAGTGGGCGTTGACATACAAGGAATGGGATCAGGAAACCCGTAAGCTGAAGGTTTATCAGAATAGGGTTCCGATCATCCGCTGTCTGACTGAGCGGGGGGCCATTCACGATCTCAAGGCGGTGTTGCGCCTGATCGACGCCGGCAAGTTGGCGGTCAGCGACAAGACCCAACAGCCCGGTGCCGCCGCGCTCCGAACCCTGGGCGGGCTATTGCTCGGCGGCGATTTCTACGATGACAGCGAGTATGGCGAATACGACAAGATCGGCCCGATCAAGCCGTTTGCCTGGCCGTTGCTGGTGCAGGCCGGCGGATTGGCTCCGCTGAGCGGCAAGACGCTGCAACTCAGCAAAGCCGGACAAAAAGCGCTCGGCGAACCGGTGGAGAAGACCATCGCGCAGATATGGCGGCGCTGGCAAAAAACCACTCTGATCGACGAGTTGCGGCGCATCGACTGCATCAAGGGCCAGACCGGCAAGGGTAAGCGTGGGCTGACCGCCGTCGCCGGCCGCCGCGCCGCCATCCACCAGGCGCTGCAACATTGTCCGGCTGGACGATGGATCGCGGTGAACGACCTGTTTCGCCAGATGCGGGCTACCGGGGCGGATTTCGAGGTGACCCGCGATCCCTGGAACCTCTACATTGCCGAATCCGGTTACGGCAGCCTCGGTTACGAAGGTTTTCACGACTGGAAGATCTTGCAGGCCCGCTACGCGCTTTGTCTGCTGTTCGAATACGCCGCGACTCTGGGGTTGCTGGACGTGGCCTATATCCCACCGCACGACGCGCGTCCCGACTATCGCGGCAACTGGGGCACCGACGATCTGCCGTTCCTCAGTCGCTACGACGGGCTGCTGTATTTCCGCATCAATCCCTTGGGTGCCTATTGCCTGGGGTTGGCGGATCGCTACCAACCGGTCGCGCCGGAAGTATCTTCCACACCGGTATTACGGGTGCTGCCGAATCTGGAGATCGTCGCCATCGGCACGTCGCTGGAGCCGGCCGATACCATGCTGCTGGATAGTTATGCGGCCAAGACCTCGGACGCCGTGTGGAAGCTGGATCAGGCTCGTCTGTTGGAAGCCTTGGAAGAGGGGCATGACATCACGGTGCTGGCGGAGCTGCTGGTCTCACTCGGCGGCCAACCTTTGCCGGAGACGGTGGAGCGCTTTCTGGAGGACATGACCCGCCGCGCCCGGAGTCTGAAAACCACC
The DNA here is from genome assembly GCF_012939995.1 of Candidatus Competibacter phosphatis. Taxonomy (GTDB): domain Bacteria; phylum Pseudomonadota; class Gammaproteobacteria; order Competibacterales; family Competibacteraceae; genus Competibacter; species Competibacter phosphatis. The sequence goes on from NZ_SPMZ01000050.1 coordinate 34,891, forward strand.
GGAACCGCTCGGTTGGTCGAGTGCGCCGATGCGGTGCTGGCGACGCTGATCGCCAACGACAGCCGCACCAAGCCATTTTGTCTGTTGGCCGGCGAGAGGCATCTCGCGGTCGCCACCGAATCCGAGGCCCGTTTCCGCGGCGCGCTGCGCAAACTCGGCTACAGTCTGCCCAAATGAGCGATTACTTTCCCGAGAATCCGCTGATCGTGCAGAGCGATCAGACCGTGCTGTTGGAAGTGCATTCGCCCCGCGCCGAGGCGGCCCGCGACGCCATCGCGCCTTTTGCCGAGCTGATCAAGAGTCCGGAGCACGTCCATACCTACCGCATTACTCCGCTGAGCATCTGGAACGCCCGAGCCACGGGTTTGGACACCGGGGCGATGATCGCCACCTTGCGCGAGTACGCCAAATATTCGGTGCCCGAAGGTGTGGCCCAGGAGATCGAGGCGCTAGGCCGGCGCTACGGACTGGCGGTGATCGAACGCGATGAAGCGGGATTGGGACTGATGTTGCGGGTCGCCGACCCGCCGCTGGCGGAATTGCTGGCCCGCGACCGCAAAGTGGCGCCGCTGTTGGGCGAGCGGCTGGCGGAGCGGGTGTTTCGCGTCCGTTTGGGGGTGCGCGGCCTGCTCAAGCAGGCGCTGGTCGCCATCGGCTATCCGGCCGACGATCTGGCCGGTTACAACGAGGGGCAGGAACTGCCACTGCGGCTGCGCGAGCGGAGCGGCGACGGTGAGCCGTTCCTGGTTCGTGATTACCAGCGGGCGGCGGCGGCGGCTTTTCATCAGGACGGGCGGATGCAGGGTGGCAGCGGGGTCATCGTGCTGCCCTGCGGCGCCGGCAAGACCATCGTGGGCATGGCGGTGATGGCGCTGATTCAGGAAAACACCCTGATTTTGACCACCAGCCAGACTTCGATGGAACAGTGGCGGCGGGAATTGCTGGACAAGACCGATCTGCCGACGGATGTGGTCGCCGAGTACAGCAGCCAGCGCAAGGATACCGGGCCGGTGACGCTGGCGACCTATCAGATGCTGACCTACCGACCGAGTCAGGATGCCGAATTCGTCCATTTCGGTCTGTTTCACGCCCGGTCCTGGGGGCTGATCATCTACGACGAGGTGCATCTGCTGCCGGCGCCGGTGTTCCGTATTACCGCCGAGCTGCAATCGCGCCGCCGGTTGGGGTTGACCGCCACCTTGATCCGCGAGGATGGTCTGGAAAAGGACGTGTTCGCGCTGATCGGTCCCAAGCGCTACGACGTGCCCTGGCGCGAGCTGGAAGGGCAAGGCTGGATCGCCGCCGCCGATTGCACCGAGATACGCATTGCCCAGACCCCGGAGCGGGATATGGAATACGCGCTGGCGCCGCGTCGCAATCAGTTCCGCATTGCGGCGGAGAATCCCCGCAAGCGGGCGGTGGTGGTGGACTTGCTGAAACAGGAGGTCGGGCACCGGATTTTGGTGATCGGCGAGTACATCGATCAGTTGCAGGATTTGGCGGCGGACACTGGTTTTCCACTGCTGACCGGTAAGACTCCGCAGTTGGAGCGGGAACGCTTGTATCAAGGTTTTCGCGAGCGGACGGTGCCGGGGCTGGTGCTGTCGCGGGTCGGCAATTTTGCGGTGGACCTGCCGGACGCGGATGTGTTGGTGCAGGTGTCCGGCAGATACGGCTCGCGCCAGGAGGAAGCGCAGCGTTTGGGACGGGTGCTGCGGCCGAAGAAGGACGGCCGGCGGGCGCGGTTTTATACCCTGGTCAGCCTGCGTACCTGCGAGGAGGATTTCGCCCGCCACCGGCAACTGTTTTTGACCGAACAGGGCTACAGCTATCGGATCGAGACCTGGGGGAAGGGTTGAGACGCCGTGCAACCTCCTCTCGCGGTGAGGAGGAGGGTCGCAAGCGTTTGGCGCCCAAGCGATGGCACGAACACCGTCCTCAGTCGAAGATCAACACCAGATAGGTGATGAAGAGCATGAGGTGAACGATGCCGTGCAGGACATTGGTGCGCGCGGCGCTGAAATTCACGACGGTGACCAGCAGGGTCAGGAGCAACAGATGGATGTTGGCGGGGCTGAGTCCGAGTTCCACCGCCTTGCCCGTGACCATGCCGATGACCAGCACAGCCGGAATGGTCAATCCGATGGTCGAAAGCGCCGAGCCCATGGCAATGTTGACGGTGCGCTGGAGTTGGTTTTCCAGGGCGGACTTGATGGCCGCGACGCCCTCCGGCGCCAGCACGAGCACCGCGATGAAAAGACCTCCCAAGGCTTGGGGTCCACCCAGGTTGGTGAGACCGTGGTCGACCAGCAGCGCCATTTTCTTCGAGAGCAGCACGATCGGGAGCATGGTGAGTGGCAGAAAGAAAGCGTGATAGCCGATGGAACGCACGGGCGGATGAGCATGGTGATCGGCACAGACCGCTTCGGTGCCGTCGTGAGGCTGGAGTTGGGTGAAATAGTTGCTATGGCGCAAGGTCTGAATCCATAGGAAGGCCCCGTACAACCCAACCGAGACCACGACCAGCCATCCCTCCACCAGCAGCGTCACTTCGCCGCCCGGTGCGCCCTCCATGTAGCGCGGCAGGATCAGGCTCAGGCCCGCCAGAGGGATGAGGACGCCCAGGTAGGTGGCGGCGCCCTGAAGGTTGTAGCTCTGCTCGCGGTGTCGGAGACCGCCCACGAGCAGCGTGACGCCCAGCATGCCGTTTAGCACGATCATCAGGACCGAGAAGAGGGTGTCCCGCGCGAGGGTGGGATTATCCGCGCCGGTGAGCATCACCGCGGAGATCATGGCCACCTCGATGACGATCACCGAGAGCGTGAGGATGATCGTCCCGTACGGCTCGCCGAGCAGGATGGCCAGCGCGTCGGCGTGTCGGACGACGCTGAACGCCAGCCATGCGATCACCACGAAGAGCCAGACGAAGAGCAGGCTGTACCAGAGCAGGTTCGACAAGTCGGCCACCCAGCGATCCCCAAATATCAGGAAAAGCAGGGTGGTGATGATGCCCGCCCAGAGTGCGAGTTCGGTGCGTATGACGTTGGGTACGGGCTGCGGTTGTGGCTCGGAACTCATTATACCTCCTTGATTGTAGGGAAGCCGTTGTCGTAGGCATGAAGCATCCGCGACGACGCCTCAATCATCTGAGGTTTTAGTGGTCGGCCGAATTGATTCGCAAGAACTTAAGCTGGCACGAAGTACGATATAACCAAGAAAACCGGAACCCAGCGAGCCCAATATAATTCCAAGTCTTTCATCGAAAAGTAAGTTAACTCCGGTTTCTTCAAATGCCAGTGATCCGATAAATAAACTCATTGTGAAACCAACTCCACAAAGAGCAGATACTCCATATAGGCTCAGCCAATTCATGCCTTTAGGTAAGGATGTGATCTTGAGGGTAATAAATAGATAGCAAAAAGGTAAAAAACACCAATCTGTTTTCCAAAAAAACAAACCAAAGGCAATTCCTATGGGTACACCATGAAATAGCTGTCCAGCGGTTACTCCGCTAAAAATTGATGCCGGCATTAGCAAAAGCAAATACAGGGAGTACAAAAAAATGCGACCACAGAGTGTAAGTCATGCTCCATGCTTTTGAGTGGCGAATACTCAGGGTTGGAATTTGAACGCATAGGTATAAACATGGCTAACACTACACCAGCTAGAGTAGCATGCACACCTGACTTCAATGTTGCTATCCACATAATAATTCCGATTAAAATATATGGACTTTTAGATAGTACGTTGCGTTTATTCATATAAAACAGAATGGGAATGCATACAGCCACCACGCCTAAGGCTGAAAGAGATATTTTTGATGTATAAAAAAAATGCAATAATCAGAATTGCGCCAATATCATCAAATATTGCTAGAGAAGTGAGGAATATTTTTATTGAGGCAGGGACACGAGAGCCAAGTAAAGTTAATACACCTAAAGCAAACGCAATATCGGTTGCCGAAGGTATGGCCCAGCCTTTTATTGCAATTGGGTCTTCGTAGTTAAAATAAAGGTAAATTAGTGCAGGTATAGCCATGCCACCCACGGCGCCTATTCCAGGTAATATGATGTTTTTTTTTTGTCCGAAAGCTCTCCTTCAATCAACTCGCGTTTTAACTCCAAGCCTACCAAAAAAAAAGAATATAGCCATTAGGCCGTCATTAATCCAAAGCAATAAATTTTTGGAAATATTTAATGCGCCAATACGTATCTCAACTGGTATTGTAAGAAAAAAGTTGGTAGTATGGTTCAAGAAATGAGTTTGCCAGAATAATTGCAAGTACGGCTGATAAAAAAAAGTAGAATCCCGCCAGCAGATTCGAGTCGAAAAAAAAGACGTAATAAATGTGTTTTGGTGGTTTTGCATAATGCGCTCAGAGCTCTAAGTAGGTAAATTTTTTTGTTGATCTGTTGGTTGTGTGGCGCTTCACGCCGCGTAATTTCCTCTAACTCTCTATTTAAAGATAAATGACTTCTTATTTTGGTTGGTTAATTAATAAAGTTTGGGTTCATGTTAGAAAAAACGGGGCGACAGATAAGCCGTGAGGACGGAAAAGCCGTGAGGATGGAAAAGCCGTGAGGATGGAAAAGCCGAAGACTTTGACGACTGATATCGGCTTAATCCATGTGGTTGCGCGGCGCAAAGTACCAAGCAACCAGTGAATTATTCAGCGGCGGGCGTCTTTCATCCGTCCGCCGCGTCAATTTTTTTTATGCCACTCGTGGCTAGTTCTTCTCAGGCATTGCTGAGGAATGGTGACTGGAAATTAGCCACTCGGAACCATTCCAACGGTAGGTGTAGGTGTAGCGTCCGCTTACCTTTTGTCCTGTCTTCGCGAACGTGAATGTGTAAAGACCTGCATCGAATGCCGTGTTGCAACCAATTTCGATGAATTGTAGGTCAATCTTGCCGGAGGGTTTGTTCTCCAGAAAATGGTGGAAGTAATCTTCCTTCTCGGCTGGCGTGAGACGCGGCTTGTTTGAAACCGTGGGTAAGAGTATTGAGTGCTCCGCATAGTTGGCGACCACTTTGTGTTGGATCGCCCGTCTGCAATGATTGATTCCAGCGATCGAACAGCGCTGCGATTTCCGCTTCGGAAGTGGCTTTGCAACTTTCTGTCCGCGTGCCCTGCTCGCTGGTCTGTGCGACTTGGTTTGATGCACAGCCCGCAAGGGCGGCGGCAACAAGAACAAAACCGAAGGACTTGATTTTCACGAAAGTCTCCTATTGAGGTGAGGGTGCATTTGAGGTATTACGTGCCTCTAGCCGAACTGTTAACTGCGTAGCGAAGTGCAACAGTTGCGAGTCTAAGTTAGCAGAGAGTTCAATGACTCCTGGCTTCGCTGGGAGTCATTGAACTGGAATCTATATTGAGCCATGATATCTTTGCTCACGGCGCATTCGCTCCCTAATTGGAGTTGATAACCTCTAAGACCATAAGAATACGCCACATTTCCTTTCATCTCTCAGCAACAAAATTCAAGTATGATTCCATCGGTCAGTAACGCAAGCAATGAACTTATTAACAGGAACACTAATACGGACCATTCGAGCGCCTTAATTGAGTATATTCTATTATGTAGGCGATAGTTTTTGGTGCGCTCCAACCAGGTTTTAATATATCCTTTAAATGATGTTTTGTATGTAAGTCGAATTTTCCCATCCCTGTGGTTTAGATAGTAGCCTTTACAATCTTTCATCAGGATATTATGTGATAATGAGTTGCGAGTATATTCAATGGTTCCGATGCTCCACACTCCAGAACGACACCTCAACTTGTCTGACAAATAAATCGCTTTCCAGTGATCAGTACAGCGCAACACATGCCACAAATGTTTAATATCCCATTTATCCCAATCAAGCTTCGCTCTGTATTCCTGCGGGGTTAGACGTTTGCAATTATCAGGAAACTTAACAGTAGGCTGTATCTGGGCATTTATAATGCCGGCCTCCATTTGTCTAAGAACCTTTTTTTAGCAGAGGGACACCTAATTCATCGATCGCTACGCGCTCTACCACACATTCATGCGTCCCCAGGGGAATATGAAATGCGGCCTGTGCCAATATCGCACCAGTGTCCATACCCGTATCGACTCGATGGATGGTTACGCCGCCCTCTTGATCCATATTTAGATGCATCCACATGATCGGGTGTGCACCCCGGTATTTCGGTAATAAGGAGGGATGAATATTGATCGTGCCATATGTCGGAATCATGAAAATTTCTGAGGGTAGCAGCGGAGCCACATAAGTTACCAGAATGTCTGCGCTCAGCGCTCCCAGCCAAGCACCCAGTCTTTCATCAATCCTGTTCTTCAGATCTAAGTAAGGGATTCTTCGCTTTTTCGCTTCAAGGAATAGGTAATCTGGTCTTTTGAAATTAAAAAAATAAATGATAGCAGTTTTTAATAAACCTCGTGTTACGAGGCTGGCTGCTATAGGCATCAATTAACTCTGCAATGCCAACGACATGAAAACCATCCTGAAGAAGTGGGGAAACGATCCTCGTCCCGGCTCCTGTTAGGACGGCAATTCGCAATTTATTTTCTTTTGATAAGAAGGCTCGCGCACTTGGCAGACATGATTTTTTCATAAAAGAGCCTCCACAATTCAAATGCCGCAACTTATATCTAGTATCCAGTTTGTCGGCGCCTAGTGACGAGATTGCCCAACTTTGCCCACTTCAGCGATAGAGCCGATCTCGTGGGTCAGAAGTCAATCAAGTCTTGCTTGCTGGCTTGATTCGAAGGTGATAATGTTGATCGTGATTCTTATATTTGGAACAAAGTCCACGCTTGATTAAATCGGGATCGTTGAACAAGACCAATTGCGTATCCATGGCTAATTTGATGGCGGTAAGTTGCATGATCGCCGCGTTTTTTGTGAAACCGCTTGTTTTTGTAGCCATTGCTACCTAGGTCGTCCCATTTATCGGTATCGGGCGGCAACAATGGCAACCGCATATCCATGTCGATACCGGTTTCATGGCTGGCATGTCCGACCGCATCACCGCCTTTTGTGGGTGAGCATTCCCTGACCCACATGGGCGGTGCGTCTGCGATCTGATAGAAAAAGCAAAGCCCTCTGTAGATAATTCCGGCCCACCAAAGCCTATTATAGAGCCAGCTTGAGCAATATCCACCATTGCTCTCCTTAAAGTCACTGGTGCATTTCCAGCCAGGCCCATCTTGATTGAATATCTTGACCCACCTTGGCGCGTTTTCGGACTCAAGCCACTCATGGGTATTTTTCTTCAAATCGATCCGGCCATCACCAATGAGCTGGCCACTACCCGCGCAAATCGACTGAAACAGCTTGATCGCTCTGATAAATTCCTTTTCATCCCCTTTGGCGGCGCCACCGGCCCAGGTAAAGCCAAGATTAATCAGGCGATCTCTAACCAGGATGACATCGGCCGGGGCATTGTGAGGTGCGCTGCCCTTGGCCTTGCCGGTACCAACCGAACCTGTCAATGCTAGAATAGGCATGAAGCTTTCTCCGTCGGTAGCGGGTTGATTTAACAGGGATCTCCCCAATCATCGCGTTGTTTACGCCACTGGTTGTTTTTTTTCGATAAGTAATATCTTTCCATGGAAATCGCCTTGATCGATGAGTAATACATCGGCTAGGCCATCCTGATCGATGTCGGCCATGGCGGTGAAGTTAGCGATGAGATCGCCTGAATCTCCACGCGATTTACGGTATCGGTATTTTTCCCGAATATTGTCGCCATCGATATCCGCAACCGAGACCACAACTCGGTCAATTGCCTCCGCTTGATCACGATTCTTGCTCGTCAAAATGACGACCATTCGCTGTGTGTGATTCTGGTAACCCGCGTTTCGAATATCGTGAGCAGTATTCGTCAACTTTTCGGCTCTGGCGATGTCGCCGACATAATTCGACAGCAGTGCCTGATCGAGATCGGGCGGCTTGGTCGCAACAGCCCTCAGCTTGGTTTTGACGTTGGATTCGATGACGATGACTAATGACGATGCTCGATTGAGAGAAACAGCGCCATCGTCCGGCAGCAAATACCAATGCTTTTTCTTGTCGCTCAGGCAGAGATCGTCTTCGAGTTTTTTCCAAGATCTTGGCGACATACAAAGTTTCACCGGTGTTGGTGAGTACATGATAATACTTGTTTTTTTTTCGGAACAGAGAAAATCTGGATGCCTGGCGCGCTGGGAAAACTCCAGCCAACGATCACCTTTGTCGCCTGTCCACCGATTTCGCGCGCCGCCAGATTCACGCCTGGGGAAAAGGCGATGACCAGTCCAAACATCAATGAAAAAAAACTTCGACATTTCAAGTTTCTCCATTGCTGGTTGGGTGTCTATCGATTAGCCGAAGCCCATGTCGCTCTACAAGCTTAGCAAGCCAGATAGGGATTACCAGCAGCCCCGATTGCTGACGCGGCGGATGTCGGCACCATGGCCTCGATAACGACCGCTCACCAGTGAATTTCGGCATTATATTGTGAGCATTTCGCCAGACTTGGATTTTTTCGAACCCTCGTGTCGCCTTCGTGCTCTTGACCAGCTTGCTACAATCATTCAATCCCCATCGTCAATATCGCGACCCATGAAAACAAATTCCGCTTCAGACGGCGACCGGCTGACCGCGACATCTTCACGTTTCGAGCCCTCCCGCGTCACTCCCCTGGACCTGGACGACTACCGGTGGTTGGTTCGCTTGGATGAGCCATTCACCGCGCCGCCTCCCGCGCCGGTGGCGGCGGATCGGCGGGCCGTTCTCGTGGATGAACTTTTGGCTTACCTGCATGCCGAGCGCGGCGAGACCGGCAGCGGGGATGGGTCATCCGAAGACCAGAAGCGACGGCTGCTTCGCGCGCTCCTGACCGTGCGTGGCCCCGACCCGTTGCCGGACTGGTTTCATGATCGATTGGATCGGCTCCTGAGGCGCGAGGTCCTCGACAGGGGGGTGACGGATATCGCGAATCTGCCGCGCCTTCCTCGGGATTGGCTGGGCGCCGATCGTGACACCGCGACCGCCGCCATCCTGTGGCGGGGGGATATCACCACCTTGAATGCCGACGCGATCGTCAACGCCGCCAACGCGCAAATGCTGGGTTGCTTCCAGCCTTTTCACGCCTGTATCGACAACGCCATCCACTCGGTGGCGGGTCCACGGGTCCGCGAGGATTGCGACAAAATCATGCAGCGTCAGGGCGGTGCCGAAGGGACGGGTTGGGCCAAGGTGACGCGCGCCTACAACCTACCGTCCAGATACATCCTGCACACGGTTGGCCCCATCGTCGCGCCGGACCGGTTGCGGCCCGAGCACGAACGCTTACTGGCCGCTTGCTATCGATCCTGCCTGGATCTGGCCAGTCGCGTGCCGAACATTCGTTCGGTGGCTTTCTGCGGCATATCGACCGGCGTGTTCGGCTTCCCGCGCGAGCCGGCGGCGCGGGTCGCGCTGCGCGCCATCGGCAACTGGCTGGACGAGCATCCCGGCGTGATCGATTTGATCGTTCTGAATGTGTTCAGTCAGGACGACCTGCAAATCTACCAGCGCCTGTTGCGGGGCGAAGGAACGGAGGAAACCCATGTTTGACGATCATGACATCCAGCGTTGCCGCGATTTGCTGCGTCAGGCCAACGCCGTGCTGATCGCGGCCGGTGCCGGTTTGGCCGTCGAAGCCGGCATCGATTACATGGATACGAAATCGTTCGCCCGGGATTTTCCCGGCATGGTGAAACTTGGGTTCCACCGCCGGGCCGAGTTGATGGGTTATTCGGACTGGAGCCCCGAACTGAAATGGGGTTATCTAGCGGCGAACGTGAATCAGGTGCGGTTTCAGGTGCCGCCACACCCGGTCTATGCCCGGCTGTTGGATTTGGTGCGAGAAAAGGATTATTTCGTCGTCACCTCCAATGTGGATGGGCTGTTTACCAAGAACGGTTTTGCCGAAGATCGACTGTTTACGCCGCAGGGCGACTACGCGCTGATGCAGTGTCAAACGCCCTGTTCGAACGCGGTCTGGCCGAGCTGGCCGGTGATCGAGCGCATCCTGCCGAAGATCGACCCGGCGACCCAGAAGGTGACGGATAGCAGCGTGCTGCCTCGCTGTCCCAACTGCGGCGAGGACGTGATCATGAACGTGCGTGGCGGCTACTGGTTTATCGAGGACCCCTATCGAGAACAGGCCGAACGCCTTGACCAATGGCTGGACAACAATCGCGAGCGGGATTTGCTGGTCTTGGAAATCGGCGCCGGCTTCAACACGCCCAGTGTCATCCGTTGGCCGATGGAGCGCATCGTGCACGCGCATCCTCGCGCTCATCTCATCCGGGTGAACCTGCAATACCCGCAAGTGCCCCGTGAAATCGCCGGCAAGTCGATTTCCTTGCAAGGCCCTGCCATGGGCGCGGTCACGGCAATCTGGAAAGAGATGGGGCTGGAAAAATCGGGTGCGCTAACATGAGATCGACGCGGCGAGGCTTGTTCGGCAATCCTCGCTTTTCCCCATCCCGACTTTTTCAGGCGACCCATGGCCCATCCACTCAACCTGCTGGTCATCGATCTCGAAACCCGTTCCGATACCGCCATTCTGCCGGAGGATCGCGATCCTGAATCGTTTCCCAAGCCGATCCAGCATGAAATCGTGACCTTGGGGTTTCTGCTGGCCCGCATCGAGCGGGACGGCGAATACGAACGCTATAACGTGCGCAAGCTGGGCGCGGCCAGCATCGCCGAACGCGGCGAACGGGAGATTCTGGCCGGGTTCTGGCAGATGATCGACAAGCAGCACCCGCGACTGGTGACATGGAATGGCCGGAGCTTCGACGCTGCCGTGCTCAAGCAGCGTTCGTTGATCCATGGATTGACCGCCCATAACTGGCATCGCACCGATCCTCGTTTCGGTTACGACTATCGCTACGAATCCAACTGGCATTGCGACCTGATGGATGCGTTGAGCGACTTTGGCGCTTCACCGCGATTGGGTTTGGACGAAGCAGCCCGTGCCCTGGGTCTGCCGGGCAAGTGGAACGGTTGCGGCGCGGTGGTGGCGGAACAGGCCGCCGCCGGTGATTACGCCGCCATCAATCGCTATTGCGAGGGCGACGTGCTCAATACCTACGTGCTCTACCTGCGCTGGGCCTATCTCAGCACCCGGCTCAGCGCGCGAAGTCACAACGCCAGTGTGCAACACTTGCTGGATTATCTGGAGGCGAACCGCGAGTTGCATCCGCACTGGGGCGAGTTCGCCGACCGCTGGCAGAGCAGCGACCGGCCGTGCCCGGTGTTCGTGAGCGAGCCGCTCGGCGGGTCGGGACCGCAGTCGCCGGAGTCGCACCTGAGAAGTGAGGATGTGATGCCGTGACCTCTCGTCGCCACCACCGAAAATGAGATTCGGGTTGCCGTCCATGACTTGGACTTGGCGGAGTCCATAAGTGTTTTTAACTTAAGACTATTCTTGGCATTTTTATAATTCGTTGGTGTATGCCGATGAACGATCTTGGGCCGGTTCGTTCAATAGCACGCTTGAAGTCCTTAGATCCACGGTATCGTGACCTTCGGTGAACCATTCGTAGACCTGAGCCAGCCGGTCCAGCCCTTCTTGACGCCTGCCCTGCTCTCTCCAAAGACGGGCCAGACTATTGGCGGCGCGCAGCATGAGCATTCGTGCCTGTTGGCGCTCGGCAATCGCAAGAGCCTGGCGAAAATCTTCGGCCGCCGCCGCTGTGTCCGTGATGTTGCCGCGCATCAGGCGCAGTTCACCCCGAAGTCGGTGTAGTTCCGCCTCGTACCAGCGCTCTCCCGTGCGCTCGACCGCCGCCAATGCCTTGGTTACCGCATTGAGACCCTTATAGGTCTGGCCGCTCGTACCGTAGGCCTCGCCCAGTAAGGCAAGAAAGTAGGGCTGTATCAGCAGGGTACCCGTCGCGTTCCACTCGTCTAGACCCTGGTGGATCAAGTCAATTCCAATTTCGGGTTGTCCCTGCTTGGCTAGTACCCAACCCTTTAAGATATGACCACCCGCGAGCCAGTAGCCGATATCCTCTCGCTCGCACAGGTCTATCAGGATTTCAGCCCGTGAGTGAAGGGTTTCAAGGTCGCCGCGACCTTGCAGGATGAGCAGGTTGACCCAAAGTATCTGCGCGATCCCAAAAGGCTGACTTAAATCCCGCGCCAATTGCAGCCCCATGTCGACTTGCTGCAGTGCTTGATCGGGGTAGCCCAGCAGCCAGCGTACCTGGGCGGCGTACATACGGCACACCACGCCAGGATCTTCGCCATATTGTGCAGCCAGGTAGCGGTGTTTTTCGAAATGATAGTGGGCCACCACGGCGTCAATGTGGATCAGCGCGCGCGCCGGATCACCGGTGTACAAATAGGTTTGACCGATCGCATTGTGGGCTGGCAAAAGCTCCTGTGTGTTTTCCTGCTCGGTCAGATCCGACAACTCCACCGCCAATGCTCGCACTTGTGGAAAGTCAGCCTGAGTTAGGAAATAGTTCCACAATCCGCAGATCGTCGGTAATAATGCCACGCTATTCGGAACTTGTCGCCGCAGTTCGCGGGCACGTTCGAAATGGCGAGCGAGTTGATGCCCGCCAAATCCCTCAATCGTAATGAGCGCCGCGCCGAGCAAAATCCGGATTGATAACTCTTGATTTAAGCGCACGGTATTCTCGGGGCACTTCTCAAGCAGGGCGAGCGCTTTCTGTAAATAGGCGTGTGCTTCACGGGCGGCGTAACGGCTGAGCGCCTTCTCTCCCGCCATGTGATAGTAATGGGTCGCCCGCTGGTAATCGTGGCCTTGCTCAAAGTGTTTGGCTAATTCGGAGACCATATCCGCAGTGTCTGCTTCGGGGATGGATTCCAGCCACTCGCCGATGGCTTGATGCAGGCGCGCGCGTCGATTGCTGCTGACGAGCCGGTACAACACCTCTTGATAAAGTCCGTGTCGAAATTCATAGCAGACGCTGGCGGTACCATCGGCCCGCTCGGTGAATCCCTGTTCGGCGATGAAGAGGTGGCGTCGCGCCAAGCTATCGCAGATATCGTCCACGCGGGACTCCGGCAAATCCAACGCAGTCGCGATTGCGGCGGTTGTGAACGCGACGCCGGCGATGCTGGCCGCTTCCAGTACCGGGTACTCGATCGCGTTCAGGTGCCGAAGCTGGCTCTCGATGAACTGTTGAAGTTCTTCGGGTAGGGTTGCCGCAATTTCAGCCAATCTGTTGGCATGATCGGCAGTGATCAACGCCGAGTGGCGCGCCAGATACTCGGTTATGGTGGCCATGAACAATGGCTGACCGCCGGTGCGTTGGTACACGAGGGTTGCGGCCGTATTGGCCAGATCGCCAGGCAACCTTGCGGCGATGTAAGCGCGCACGGCTGTTTTGTCCAGCGAAAGCAGCGGCAGTTCGCGGCATTGTCCGCGCACTTGCAATTCCCGCTTCAGCGTTAGGAGGGCATGGTTCCGGACGCTCAAATCGAGTGGCCGGTAAGTGGCGATGACTAGCAATCGTGCTCCCTCGGGGCGGCGCGCCAACACCGCCAGGGCCTCGATCGTGGAAAGATCGCTCCAATGTAGGTCTTCCAACAGAAGAATCACCGGCCACTCGATGCCGAGTGTTTCGAGCGCGCTCATCAGTTCGAGCTGGTTATGTCGCATATCTGTCGGAATATGCTGCTCGCGCCATAGTGCCTCCCGTTCCTGCCGTTGCAGGATGCCCGGTAAATACGCCAGCCAACTAGGGGCTTCGTGGCGTAGTCGATTTATCACGGCATCGCCATCCGGTCCCCGGCACATGCGGTTCAACGCGTCCAGCAGCACTAGGTAAGGCTCGCCGGTACCGTAGTGCTCGACGCATTGCCCGTAGCCCAGCCAGACCTTCTTACGAAGACATAGTTGTCGCAGCCATGCGGTGACCAAGGTCGTTTTGCCGATACCGGCTTCGCCAGTCACGAACAGCATCTGGCGTCGACCTTGTCGGACAAGGGCAAAGCAGTCCTCCAGTTGCCTCAGTTCCGGGTTGCGCCCCAGTAGGACGGAGGCATCCGGCAAGGATCTTGTCTCGTCATCCAATGACACGCTCTGATGTAGGGGAAAAATGCGGGGATAGGTGTTTTCTCGGGTCGTTTCCAGGGCTTGAAGTGCGTCCAGATTCTGGTAAGGCGAGCGATTTTCGATGGATTCGCTGGGCGTAAGGATGCTGCTGCTAGGTAAGGGATCGTGGATCTCTTGAGTGGTGACCTCGGGAACACCACGACCGATGCTCTCCAGTGCCGTAATTCCGCGGGATTCCATCTCAAGGGCGCCAATAAAGCGATAGCCATGGCGTCCGACCGTTTCGATGAAGCGGGGATGGCGGGTGGAATCACCCAGCAGCTTGCGCAATTCCAGGATGCACTGCCGGGGCGCGGCATCGGCACCAAAGCGATCTGGCCAGATTGCTTGGATTAATTCGTTTCGGCTAACCACCCGTTCGCGATGTTCGATGAGATAGTGCAACACCGCGAGGGTTTTGAGGCGAACTGGTACGCACTCTGAGTCGCGATACAGGCGACCATGTGCCAAGTTCAGTCGAAAGGGGGTGAAAACCAGTTGTGGTAACTCGGACATTCTCACCCAGCATGCATCGGATTGTTTAGTGTGGGTTAGGGATAACCAATCCATTCCTTAAGATCTTCAAAAAAAATTATACCCAAATTATATCCAAATTAGACAGTATGTTTTTGGTTATTCATCCACGATAAAAAGAGGTTTTCTAAGCTATGGAGGACGCCTGGAGCAGCAAGCGGTCATACTGGGAACCTTAGAAGCTGTACAAAAAACTCAATTACCTAAGCTACCTCTAAAGCAGTCCCTTGTAATAATACTCGTTCTTTACAAATTCTTCGTAACATTAGTCGAATTGAGGCCATATAAACATGACCCGTACTCGATGTGGGTTTCCGTTCGTAATCTTTGCTTAAGCGGCGAGATCGCCCGAGCCAAGCAAAGGTTCGCTCTACAACCCATCGCCGAGGTAAAACCTGAAATCCCTTATCCGTTTTCTTTTTTTTCAACAACTTCAAAAATGCAGTCGAACTGTTCCTTGACCCATTGAACAAACTTTTCACCTCTATAACCACCATCCGCCCAGATTTTTTTGACGCTATCCACGATTGAAAACAAGGTGGTCAAGACTTGGCGAGCCGCATGACCATCGTAGATATTTGCCGCATGAACCAGAGCGACAATAAGATAACCCGTTGTATCTACTACAATATGTCTCTTGCGGCCCTGAATCAACTTACCACCGTCGAACCCGGATTCCCGGGTTGATTCCGGTGTCCCCTTAACGGTTTGGCTATCGATAATCCCTGCACTCGGATGCTCATTTCGACCCATTTCTTTTCGGAGTTGCTGATGGATCGCTGTATTGATTTGCTCGATAGTATTGTTGTCAACCCATTTGTGATAATAGTAACTTATTAAGGTATAGTGGGGAAAATCTTTAGGCAAACACCGCCATTGACAACCCGTCTTGTTCAGGTAAAAA
>NZ_SPMZ01000051.1 GCF_012939995.1 Candidatus Competibacter phosphatis
TCACTTCGCGGAGATCGACTTTACGGGGCCGACCTTAGTCGTATAAGGATCGGCTTTTTTTAAAATCGGCTCCAAGATTTCCCATTCTTCATCTGTCAAATCACTGGGATACCTCTTACCAGGAATTTCTTTTGGCCAAGCCATGCAGCACCTCGAATAGAATCTCTGAAATTAAAATAAATCGCCGGATTTTGGCTTATTTTATCAAAAATACTATAATAATATCAATGTGTTAGTTTTTGTACAGCTTCTAAGAGAGCTTGCGCATGCTCGCCTCGGCCCGGCGTCGCGCGGTCACGTCCTGTCCGACGATCACCAAGCCCGCGACAACGCCTTCGGCGTCGGCAAATCCGGAGAGGTTCCAAAGCAAGATATGCTCATCACCGTTCAAGGCCTGGATGGTGCTCTCAAAGCTTTGCGGGTTCCCCAGCAGCGCGCCCCAGTCGCTGGTCACCGGTAAGGCGCTCGCGAAGTTGGCGGCCACTGGCTCACCTCTGCGCAAGGAAAAAAACCGTTCCGCAACCGGATTGAACTCGACCACCCTAGCCTTGCGGTCCAGCACCATGATGACACTACCCGCCGCGTTGACCAGGGTGCGAAACCGCTCTTCGCTGTTCTGCAAGTCCCGCAGAGTCCAACTGGCACGCAAGATATACCGCACTCGTTGGTGCAGAACCAGCCACTGGATCGGCTTGGTCAGAAAATCGGTCGCTCCAGCCTGATAAGCCTGTTCGATGGATTCGACGTCATCCAGGCCGGTCACCATGACGATCGGCAAAGTCCGGCCTCCCGCCAAACTCCGCAATGCGGCACAGGTCGCAAACCCGTCCATACCCGGCATCACCACATCCAGCAATACCAAATCGGGCTGGTGTTGCTGGAAAACCTCAAGCGCCTGCTCACCGCTACCGGCCTGCAGAATGGCGAATCCACCTTGCTGGAGCGAAGCACCGGCCAGCAAACGTTGGCCTTCGTCGTCATCCACGATCAGAATCGATGATTGCCTGATTTGTCCCATCGCCCCTTCTTGCGAATCGCTCCCGTTGGAGATGGCTTTATCGATTGGTTTCACGGAAATTATCGTCCCTCATGCTCTTGCGCCAGTTGCCCCCGCAACGCAACCTGAACCAGGGCGAATTCCTGCTCGATGGCCACCACATACGCCATCGCGTCCGGTACTGGCCCCGCCCGCGCCATCGTTTCCAACTCCTTGCACAAGCTCTGTATCCGCATTGCCCCCACATTGGCGCTGCTGGACTTTAGAGTATGCGCCACCGTTCGCAACCCTTCACGCTCTCCAAGCTTCGCCGCGCCGCGCAATTGCTCCAACAGGGTCGCGGTATTGCCCTGATACAAATCGGCCAGCCGCGCCATCAATCCCGGCGAGCCATTGCGTTCCATCCTGCGAATGCTTTCCAGCACCGCCATGTCCAGTGCCACCGGCAGGTTGTCGGAGATCACCGCGGCAGGCGCGGCGGGTCGCGTCTCGCCAACGGGCGCCGTGTCGATATCCGGCTCGCTCGCCGCCTCATCATCCCTCGTTCGCTCGAATGCCGACAACCAGCGCTTTAGCACCGTTACCAGTTCTTCCCTGACGAACGGCTTGCACAGATAATCGTCCATTCCAGCCTCCAGGCAACGCTCCCGATCGCCGCGAAGCGCATGCGCCGTTACCGCCACGATAGGCAGGCGCGGCGCGTTTTGCGAACCGGCGGCGCATTCGCGTGTCCGTATGACCGCCGTAGCTTGGAAACCGTCCATGACCGGCATCTGGCAATCCATCAGCACGACATCATAGGCTTGCTGGGCGAGTCGATCGATCGCTTCCTGGCCGTTGCCGGCGATATCCACCGTACAATCCATTAAAGCCAACATCGTTCTCGTCACCTTCTGATTGACCAGGTTGTCCTCGACGACTAGAACGCGGGCACCGGGGAAACGCAAGCGCTGCAACGCGACCGGGCTGTTTTTTTTCCCTTGATCGCGGACGACCGGAGTCCGCCTCGCCGAGCAGCTTGCACAAACACTTATACAACACCGCCTTGCGCACGGGCTTATGCAAATGACAGGCTCGCAACTGGCGGGCCTTCTTGTACTGATCGCCTCGGAACATCACCGAAGTCAACAAAATCAGATGGGTATCGCGCAGTCGTGATTCATTGCGGATGGCCAGCGCCAGATCCAGTCCGCTCATCCCGGGCATGATCCCATCCAGCAGGGCGACCACATAGGGATCATCGCCCTGGCGTGCGTCGCCCAGCAAGCGCAAGGCTTCAGCGCCGTCAACCGCGCCGTCGCTGCGCATGCCCCAGGCATCGAGCAAGTGATGCAGGATTTCCCGGTTGGTCCGATTGTCATCCACCACCAGCGCACGCATGCCCTTGAGATCGCACAGTGGCTCGGCTCCCCGCGCCACCACCTCATTGACCGCACGCTTGAATTCCAGGTCAAACCAAAAATTCGAGCCTCGGTCAACGATACTGTCCACGGCGATCTTGCCCCCCATCATTGCCACCAGTTGCTTGACGATCGTCAAGCCCAAACCGGTACCGCCGTATTTGCGGGTGGTGGAACCATCGGCCTGATTGAAAGCATTGAAGATATTCTGCCGCGCCTCTTCGGGAATACCGATCCCGGTATCGCGCACCTCAAAGCGCAAGCGATAGGCAACGGCGCTCTGTTCGAGCACGGTCACTTGCAGGACCACTTCACCGCGTTCGGTGAATTTGATCGCGTTACCCAACAAATTGCCAAGGATTTGACGTAAACGAACGGGGTCTCCAAAAACGGCGATCGGTTCTGGCGGGAGCGAGCAGGCCAGTTCCAGATCCTTACGCTGTGCTTGTTCGGCG
This sequence comes from Candidatus Competibacter phosphatis, assembly GCF_012939995.1. Lineage (GTDB taxonomy): Bacteria > Pseudomonadota > Gammaproteobacteria > Competibacterales > Competibacteraceae > Competibacter > Competibacter phosphatis. The sequence continues at coordinate 2,853 of NZ_SPMZ01000051.1, forward strand.
AACAACGTCACCGTTTCCTCAACCTGTTCCAACAGATTGAAGTCAATGGATTCCAGTTCCAATTTACCGGATTCGATCTTGGAAAAATCCAGTACATCGTTGATCACGTTGAGCAGACTAACGCCTGATTGGTGGATGATGCCCACAAAATGGCGTTGCTTGGCTTGCAACTCGGTTTCCAGCAATAAATCCACCATGCCCAGAACACCATTCATGGGGGTACGAATTTCGTGGCTCATATTGGCCAGGAATTGGGATTTTGCTCGACTCGCGGCCTCGGCCCGTTCCTTGGCCACACTCAATTCCGCAACCAAATCGCGTAATTCGTCGTTGGCGGCGGAAAGATCGAGCGTACGCGCCGCGACCTCCGCTTCCAGGCCCGCGCTGTAATGGGCCAATTCAGCGTCGCGGTGCTGAATTTGCGCCAACATGTCATTGAAGCCTTCCACCAACGCACCCAATTCGTCGCTGCTGGAACGCGGTACTCGAACGGCATAATCGCGGGTCTTGGCGATGGCGTGCATGGCATTGCGCAATTGCAGAATCGGCACTGAAATCACCGCCTGCAACCGGGCGGCTAGCAGCGTTGCCAGCGCCAATGAAGCGACCAGTAGTCCGATGATGATCCAGTAATAGCGGTGCAGGTTTTCGCTCAGATCTCGCAAATCCGAGAAAATCTCGATATAGCCCAAAATCTGGCCGTCCTGTCGGATCGGCCATTTAACCGTCAGCATTCGATCCTGGGTATCGAGCAATCCAGCTTTGCCGGAAGTTTCCTGCTTTTTGTATTCGCCCTTGAGCTTTTCTTGCCACTTCCGAATTTGGTTTCGTTGCCGATCCGTCAGTCCCGTGGCCCAGTACTCGACCAGTATTTCCTCTTGAGGATCTTCGATCACGGTATACAGCACATCGGGCTTGGTACGCAGCACCGCGAGATTTTGTTCAGCGGCCTTGAGGTCGTTGAAGAGCAGGGCGGAAGCCGTGTTGGCGCCGATAACGTTGGCCAGCGTCACGAGTTGAGCCTGGGCGACCCTGCGCTGGGAAAAGGTTTCGTTGACGATGAGCGCCACACTGACCGCCAGCAATACCAGGGTGCTGGTCAACAGCATGACCGTCATTAATTTGTTTTTTATCGACAGCTTGTCAAAGGTGACCATAAGTTTTCTCCGCCGCCTTAGTCCACGATGGTGGCCAGCTTGAGCAACTGCGAACTCAGCTTAAGATTGGCCTGACGGGCAACGGTGATGTTGATGTTAAATCGGATGTGCTGCTCGGACTCAAACAAACCAATCATGCCGCCGGCTTGAGCAAAGCCGCCGATATCGCTGACGGTCAGTATGGGCAGGCGAGCAAGCTCTGCCAACACGGCCTTGAATCGTATTTGTTCTGACTGTCCCATGAAAACGACGTTGCATCGATCAAGACCGGTCGCCGTTGGCATATGACGCACCTCCACCGGACGACCTTCCACTACCTTATCACGGAGCGCCTCCAGCGCGGTGCCAAACGGATTCTCGCCGGCAACACAGATCACCAAGGGCGAATCGCTTGCGAGAAACACCTCCGGCGGCCACTCGACGAATTTGGCGAAGTTGTATAGATAAGCGGCCTTGACGGCGTACTCATCGAACCTGCTGGCCCCGGCATCGCTACCCAGCAGCGAACCCACCAGCAACATCATTGCCCAAACCCCAAGCCAATAAGACCATGAATCTCTCAGGCGGCGACGCTCGGAGCCAAGCATCGAAGCCTTGCCACCAGTCCTGCTCATACCCGACGATTTCGACGTGGGTGGAGACTTCAGAACGACCATTTCATCTGGCCGTAAAGGCTACGTTGGATTTCAACCGGGAACGTGTAGGCCTCCTGCACAAACTCAAGATGATCTTTATCCAACAAATTGGCGCCTACCAGCGAAAGCTCAAAATCCTTGTGAGGTCGCCATCCCAAGCGCAAGGTCAAACTAAAATAAGGATCGATCTTGACGTTTCCGAGTGGGGAAAGGGTGCGCATCATGCCATCGAAATTGACGTAACGCCCCCATGCATCCAAGCTGAGATCGTTCTGAAAATTCCAGGAAGACAACAGCGAAACCTGATGTAGGTTGCCACTATTAAACAGAGACAGATCATCGTATCCCTTGATATCCTGATGTAAATACGAGTAGGCAAGTTGCAACCGCCAATCCTGAACCGGGCGCCAATCCGCCGCCAATTCAAATCCTGCGTTATGGCCGGACGCGGAGTTCTGCAATTTGAGCGGCACCACCAAATGAGGAGGAACTACTTCGGTTTCCACAAACGGCGTTCCGGGAACCGAGCTGACCACTTGATCATATTCGTTGTAGAAGGCGGTCGCATCCACGGAAATTTTCTCAGCTACTCGCCCACGGTAGCCAACTTCGTAAGCGAAAAGTCTTTCAGCTTCGAGCTGGTCGTTTCCGAATAATGTAATCAGTGTCGGCAAATTTCCCGTCGACGGCGATGGCGGCAAGACATACAAGTTCGTTTGCACGTCCTGCTCGCCACGCGAAGGGGTGCGGACAGCTCGCGATATCGCCGCCCATAGACGATGATTTGGATGCACCGTCCATAGCATACGGATGCTGGGCTGCCATTCCCAACCCGTGTAGTCGTTATGCTCGATCTTAATACCAGCCGTCAGCCGCAATTGCTCCGGAATCAGGTCGACTTGATCCTGGACAAAGGCGCTGAACAATTCCGTCGTTGCGCTGTTGGGATCGACGGTCGCCAGGATGGTATCGGTGAAGCGATCCCGATTGCGCCGATAACCAGCCCCCCAAACGATTTCCTGTCGATCGTCCAAGGCGAAATTAGCCTGGAAATCCAAGTCAAGCGTATCTGTGTCCGCAATGTAAAGCAGTTCTTCGCGGTCCGCATACTGGTAATACACTTGAAGTCCCATCTGCGATGTCGCGGAATACTGATGCTCCCAACGCGCCTGCAAGCTGCCACCCGTGGCCTCGGCATTGATCTTGGCCAATTGCCGCTCGGAATACGGCTGAACGAAAGTGGGTGCCACCAGATTCTGCTCGAAGTTTCCCTGATAATAGTCACCCTGCACGGCAACCTTGTCTTGGGCCGACGGTGCCCAATCCAGACGGAATCCACCTTTACCAATATTCCAGTCATCACCCGCGTCGCGATTGTCTGGGGTTAGCGAACCATCGCGCTCGGTGAACTGCCCGTAAACCCGATACTGGGCGTTATCATTCAGTTTGTCGCCATAGCGAACTCCGGCGATGCGCCGCTCTTCGTTACCGGCGGTCAGCGTCACCAATCCACCTTGGGTATCTTGGCTATTCTTGGTGATGATATTGATCACACCGTTCACCGCATTGGCGCCCCACAGGCTGCCGCCAGGACCGCGAATGACTTCGATCCGCTCGACATCGGGCAGGAACAGATCCTGAATTTCCCAATACACACCGGAAAATTGTGAATTGTAGACTGAGCGGCCGTCGACCAGAACCAACAGCTTGTTGGCAAAACGGCCATTGAAGCCGCGAATGGTAATAGCCCAACGGCTGGAATCGATGCGGGCCACTTCCACACCTGGCGCGAGTCGCAATGCTTCCATGACATTGGTGACTCCCGACCGCCGGATGTCTTCGGCGGAAATGACGAAAACCGCCGCCGCCGTGTCTTGTAAGGCCTGTTCCACCTTCGTCGCCGATACTACCTTCACCCGCATCAAATCCTCGATGCTGAATTGGGTCAAATCTGGCGTGGCGGCGCTCGCTGGACCGGCCGCCATACCCAAACAAACCAAAACCATCAACGATGGCGCGATCCCATCCATCTCATACGATTTCATTGAATGATCTTTATAATTTAAAATGGATTTTGGTGAATTTTAAAGGATGCTAGAATGACCATTTTATCTGGCCATAAATACCGCGCTCCACCTGCTCTGGGAATGAATAGGTTTCCTGTACGAATTCTATATGTGACGGCCCCAGTAGATTGGTACCCGTCAGTGATAGCTCCAAATCCTTGCGTGGCCGCCAGCCGAGGCGGGCATTCACGCTGAAGTAAGCGTCAACAGATGCCGTATGCGCCAATGTGCCGATAATCAGCTCGGGTATCTCATCCACATAATATAGCCACAGATCGAATTCCAAATCGTGGCGGATATCAAAACTGGACCGCAGTGAGATTTGATGATGAGGCTGCGAACCTTCTTGAAAGACTGGAATCAGTTCGGAATACCCTGGTTTGTTTTGAAATTTCATCCGCAGATAAGAATAAGCCAATTGCAATCGCCACCAATCCATCGCCTGCCAATTGGTTGCCACTTCAAAACCATAGGTCTGACTCTGCACCGCATTGACGAACAAATCAGGAACCAACAGGTAACCATCCCCCTGAATAATCAAATCATTCCGTCGTTCCAAGGCGTGCAAGTCGTCATAATTGTTATAAAACATGGCGACATCCAGCGACAACTGTTCGGCTGGCCAAGTCCGATACCCTAGTTCGTAGGCTGTTAATTTTTCCGAGACAAACTCAGAGTTGCCCTGAAAAAAAAACCAGGACGGGTAGATTGATGGGCGATTGAGGCGGCGCTGCCACCACGTTGAGTATCCCGCCGTTATCAAACCGAGAAGGTGTGCGTACGGCGCGGGATACGGCTGCCCATAATCGATGTTTCGCATACGGTGACCACAACAAACGCACGTTCGGTTGAAACTCCCAACCAGAAAAATCATTGTGTTCTAGCCGAGCACCCACAGTCAATTCGAGTTCATGGGGAATCAAATCGATTTGATCCTGAACGAAAGCGCTGAACAAATCGTAATCAAGATTGGATGGAATCATTGAACCCAGCATCGCCTGTCGATAAGCGTCGCTGTAGCGACGATACCCCAATCCCCAAATCAGCTTATTCTGTTCGTTTAGTGCAAAAGCGTGCTGAAAATCCAGATCGAAAGTATCGACATTAAAGTCAAGCATCGCATCTTGACGTTGTTGATTCTGGTAATATATCTGCAAGGATAAACGCGAGGTATCCGATAAGTCTCGTTCCCAGCGACCTTGCAGGTAACCACCCGATCCCTGGGCTTTGTCCCGCATCAGTTGCGAGAAGGGTGACGTCAAGGAAGGCACGAAAAAATTCTGTTGCAACGACTCGTCAAAAAAGACCGCCATACATGGAGAAGCTATCCCGATCCGATGGCGACCAATCGAGTCGAAAACCACCGCTGCCCAGACGCCAATCGTCTTCGGCATCCTGTCCCTGAGCATCCAGCAAGCCATCCTGGTCGAGGAATTTGCCATAGAGTCGATAATGGGCGCTATCACCCAACTGACCGCTGTAGCGCAACCCAACGATGGTGTTCTTCGGATTGCCTGCGGTCACGCTGATCAGGCTTTGGGTATCCCTGGCCGATTTAGTGATGATATTGATGACACCGTTGACCGCATTCGCGCCCCACAGGCTAGCTCCTGGTCCCCGGATGACTTCAATACGATCGATGTCTTCAAGCAACAGATCCTGGATTTCCCAGTACACGCCAGCGAAGGCTGGAGTGTAGATCGACCGTCCGTCCACCAGCACCAGCAGCTTGTTGGCGAAACGTCCGTTAAACCCTCGAATGGTGATTGCCCATTTGTTGGCGTCGATCCGCGCTACTTGCACCCCTGGCGCCAACCGCAATGCGTCTGGAATACCAGTCACCCCACTGCGGCGAATATCGTCCTGAGTGATGACAAACACTGCTGATGCGGTGTCTTCCACGGCTTGTTCGACCTTCGTCGCCGATACCACTTTAATCTGCATCAGATCTTCGTATATCGAAATGGGATGCAAATCGGGCACGGCGGTCCATCCCAGGCTCACCGTCACCGTGCACCCGATGACCAGCATCACCGAAGCCCTATAGACGTTCCCGCATACCATCGCACTGTTTCCCCGAACGATAATGCTTTACTTAACATATTGAGCACTGAGGAAAACCGTATAATTATCCTAAAAAATAGTTAGTTAACGTTTGTCATCTTATCAAGCCATGGATGTGGTTGGGTCTAAAATGAATACTTTACTCTCATGGCGCCAGGGTAAACCCATCGGCACATACCCACCTCAGCAGGCACTCGGTGGTTGGGCGCCTGACGCAGATGTCGTTTTGTGCCTGTCAAAAAAAAAAGCCCGCGCGGGGCGGGTTTTTTTTGCTCATGAAAACGGTATTGATGAGAGCCGCATTGTAAATTCCGGTAGCGCGAGTGGCTTTTTCGCGATCATCGCCGTCGAGGCCACATGTGTTCACACGCCACGCCGCGCGGGTCCTGTTCCCGATTTAAACGGACCCACAGCACATCCCGAACCACCTGCTGGTGTTCCGGCTGCAATTGACCACTTGAATTGGCGGAGAGGGCGGGATTCGAACCCGCGTGGGGCGGCTAAGCCCCCATCCGATTTCGAGTCGGCGCCGTTATGACCGCTTCGGTACCTCTCCGGGAAGAATCGCTTGGAGCGAACGCGGAAGAGCTTTATATTCTACCGCATGGAGCAGTTTTGCCAATCCCCATGTGTAATCCCCGCCAGCTTCCGGTCGCGACAACCAGTGAGCGGGGAGGACCCTTGCCTGCCGTACTGACACGATGAAACTGGCCATCCCTACCGCCGACCCCCATTTCCCGGACGACCCACCAACGAGCGACGACGGGCCGGACTCCGAAACGATCGGAGCGGTCTTGCTATCGGGCTTTCTCAGGTGGCTGCGGCACTTTGCCATTTACATGGGCGCGGTCCTGGCTGCCTGCGCGATCGGTTTTTTCTTTCTCTGGCAAATTCCCATCGTGCATGAATTACCGCAATTGCTCAATAATGGCGAGGGAGTTTCCAGTCTTCTCGCGGCGGCGACGCCAAGCTCCCGACCGCCCACTCGGCCACGGGACACTCCTTCCCAACCAACCGCCGCCCCCCGTCGCGCCCACGGATTCGTCGCCCGCTTCCGCCACGAATCCCGCCGGCGACCCCCGACATACCCCCCGACCACGCCGGACCCTCAACCGGACGCACCGGATAGCCCAACCGCATCCACCGACACGCCGGCCACGCCTCCCGTCGAAGAAATCGCCCCTCCCCCAACGCCGCAGGCGGAAATCGAACAGTTGCTCGCCGAGGCTCAGCAGCAGATGGACAGCCGCCGGATCACCGCTCCCGCCAGCGGCAACGCCCTGAATACCTACCGGCATGTGCTGGAACTGCAGCCTGAAAACCCGGTGGCGCTTGCTGGCATCCAGCGCATCGCCGCCTACTATCAGAATGCGGCGGAACAGAGCTTGCGGCAGGGACAACCGGATGAAAGCCTGGCTTACCTCGGCCGTGGGCTGCGCGCCGCGCCCAACGATCAAGCGCTGCTCAACCTGCGCCGCGAAGCTCAACTGGCCAAACAGCGAGAACAGGAAGCACAGAAAGAACAAGCCTTGCTGGAAGAAGCACGCCGCCAACAACAGGCTGAACAACAGCAGCGGGAAGAACTCCAGCGGCGCGAGATGGAAACACAACAGCCCTGGTGGCAACAACCACCCAACTATCAAAACAGCAGCGGTTTCAACCAACGTTAAGTGTGGAGTCCTCGCCGGTCGCGGGCTTGATCCGGCGAGCACGAAAGAATTCCCGCAATAGCAGCCCGCATTCCTCGGCGAGCACGCCACCCATCACCACGCACCGATGGTTGAGCCAAGGCGATTGCAGCAGATCGAACACCGTGCCCGCCGCGCCGGCGCGTGGATCGGTCGCGCCGAACACCACCCGCGCCACCCGCGCATGCACGAGAGCGCCGGCGCACATCGGACAGGGTTCCAGCGTCGCGTACAGCGTGCTGTCCACCAACCGGTAATTACCGGTTCGCTCCGCCGCCGCCCGTAGCGCCAGCACTTCGGCATGGGCGGTCGGATCGCAGCCACCGATCGAGCGGTTCCAGCCCTCGCCGATCCTCTCGCCATCCCGCACCAGCACCGCTCCGACCGGCACCTCGCCGGCTGCTGCCGCTCGCCGCGCCAGATCCAACGCTCGACCCATCCAATACCGATCCTGCTCGGCACCCGATGCCTGGCTCTCTGCGTCCATGTTCCTGCTCCACGAACCCGCCCATGCCCGGTGCGGGATTTATTCCCACTCTATGGTGGCCGGCGGCTTGCCGGACACGTCGTAGACCACCCGCGAGATACCGCGCACTTCGTTGATGATGCGCCGCGACACCAAATCCAAAAATTCGTAGGGTAGATGCGCCCAGCGGGCGGTCATGAAATCCACCGTCTCGACCGCGCGCAAGGCGATCACGTAATCGTAGCGACGACCATCACCCATCACTCCGACCGACTTGACCGGCAGGAATACCGCGAAGGCCTGACTGACTCGGTCGTATAAATCGTGCCGGCGCAATTCCTCGATGAAAATGTGATCAGCTCGGCGCAGCGGCTCGGCATAGTCCCCGCGCACCTCGCCCAAAATGCGCACTCCCAATCCCGGTCCCGGGAACGGATGGCGGTAAACCATTTCGGACGGCAGTCCCAATTCCACCCCCAAGCGACGCACCTCGTCCTTGAACAGCTCTCGCAGCGGTTCGATCAGCTTCAGCCGCATCGCCGCCGGCAGGCCGCCGACGTTATGATGGGATTTGATGACATGCGCCTTGCCGGTCTTGGCGCCGGCCGATTCGATCACGTCGGGATAAATGGTGCCCTGAGCCAACCATTGCACATCGCGCAAGCTGGCCGCCTGCTCTTCGAAAATCGTCACGAACAACCCACCGATGATCTTGCGCTTCTGCTCGGGGTCGATAATACCGGCCAAGGCGCTCAGGAAACGCGCCCCGGCGTCCACCCGAATCACCCGTACCCCAAGATGCTGACCGAAGGTCGCCATCACCTGATCGCCCTCGTGCAAGCGCAGCAGGCCGGTATCCACGAATACACAGGTCAACTGGCTGCCGATGGCTCGATGCAACAGCGCCGCCACCACCGAGGAGTCCACCCCGCCGGACAGCGCCAGCAGCACCTCGTCGTCGCCCACCCGCGCACGGATGGCAGCAATGCTGTCCTCGATGATGTTGCCGGTGGTCCACAACGGCGCGCAGCCGCAGATATCCAACACGAAACGCCGCAGAATGCGCTCGCCCTGGCGGGTGTGCGTCACTTCGGGATGAAACTGCACCCCGTACCAGCGTCGATCCTCGTCGGCCATGCCGGCGATCGGACAGGTTGCGGTGCTGGCGATGCGGGTGAAACCGGGCGGCAAGCCGACCACCTGATCACCGTGACTCATCCACACATCCAGCAGGCCGTAACCTTCCGGGCTGGCGTGATCCTCGATGTCGCGCAGCAGGGTGGAATGGGCGTGGGCGCGCACCTGGGCGTAACCGAATTCCTGATGGTCGGCCGATTCCACCCGACCACCCAACTGTACCGCCATGGCCTGCATGCCGTAGCAGATGCCCAGCAGTGGCGTGTCCAATTCAAGGACGGCCTGGGGAATGCGTGGGCCGTCGGCCACGGTGGTCGATTCCGGGCTGCCCGACAGGATGACCCCTCGCGGGCAAAACTCGCGCAAAGCTGCCGGGTCGGCGTCGTAGGGTTGAATTTCGCAGTAGACGCCAATCTCCCGCACCCGGCGGGCGATCAGTTGGGTGTACTGAGCACCGAAGTCGACGATCAGAATGCGGTCGAGGTGGATGTCGCGAGCAGTCATGTTCAATCCACCCGGTAGTTCGGTGCTTCCTTGGTGATGCTCACGTCGTGGACGTGACTTTCGCGCATCCCGGCGCTCGTCACCCGGGTAAACGCCGGTTTGACCCGCATCTCGGCGATATCCCAACAACCGACGTAGCCCATGCTGGAACGCAAGCCACCCATCATTTGATTGATGATGGCCAACACGCTGCCCTTGTAGGGCACCCGACCCTCGATGCCTTCCGGCACCAGTTTCTCCACCGCGCTGCCCTCCTGAAAATAACGATCGCTGGAACCGTGCTGCTGGGTCATGGCGCCGATCGAACCCATGCCGCGGTAAGACTTATAGGACCGCCCCTGATAGAGTTCCACCTCGCCGGGCGCTTCCTCGGTGCCGGCGAACAAGCTGCCGATCATGACCGAATGGGCACCGGCGACGATGGCCTTGGCCAAATCGCCGGAATAGCGCACGCCGCCGTCGGCGATCACCGGCACGTCGCAATCGTGCAGCGCCTCGGCGACGTTGGCCACGGCGCTGATCTGCGGCACGCCGACCCCGGCGATGATGCGGGTGGTGCAGATCGAGCCGGGACCGATCCCGACCTTGACCGCGTCCGCGCCCGCCTCCACCAGATCGCGGGCGGCGGCGGCGGTGGCGATATTGCCGCCGATCACCTGCACCTGGGGAAAATGCTGCTTGATCCAGCGCACCCGATCCAACACGTTGCGGGAATGGCCGTGGGCGGTGTCCACCACCAGCACGTCGACGCCGGCGCCCACCAGGGCCGCCACCCGCTCTTCGGTGTCGCCGCCGGTGCCCACCGCCGCACCGGCGCGCAAGCGCCCCCATTCGTCCTTGCAAGCCAGCGGGAAGTCGCTGGATTTCTGAATGTCCTTCACCGTGATCATGCCGCGCAACTGGAAGCGATCGTTGATCACCAGCACTTTTTCGATGCGATGCTTGTGCAGCAGGGCGACGATTTCCTCGCGGCCCGCGCCTTCCAAGACCGTCACCAACCGTTCCTTCGGGGTCATGACGGCACTGACCGGCGCGTCCAGGTTGTGTTCGAAGCGCAGGTCGCGGCTGGTAACGATGCCGGTCAGATCCTCGCCGTCGACCACCGGCACGCCGGAGATGTGGTGAGCGCGAGTCAGCGCCAGCACTTCGCGGATGGTGGCGTTCGGTCCGGTGACGATGGGGTCGTTGATGACTCCGGTCTCGTACTTTTTCACCCGCCGCACTTCTTGCGCCTGTTTCTCAACCGGCATGTTCTTGTGGATAATGCCGATACCGCCCTCCTGGGCCAAGGCAATGGCCAACCGCGACTCCGTGACCGTATCCATCGCCGCCGACACCAATGGGATATTGAGGCTGATCGTGCGGGTCAATTGGGTCTTGAGGCTGACATCCTTGGGCAGCACCGTGGAATAGGCCGGCAGGAGCAGGACATCATCGAAGGTCAGGGCTTCTTGAACGATTCGCATGGCGGGACCTCAAGACTTAGCGAAAATAAACGGATTAGTGTATTCCACAACACTCGACCGGTAAACAGAAATTTGGCCAAACCGATCAGGATCGCCGCACTGTCGGCGTAGTCACTCTCGAAACGCCTTCGACACTCAACAATAAATCCATATTCTCACCATGACAGCCACCGATCAGCCCTTTTCCAACACCAGCGGCATGCCGACGCTCGATCAAAGACATCGCTTCAGCGACGCTGAAATCAGCGCGGTGTACAAAGCCATCGCCCTGCGCCGAGATATTCGCCATTTTCAGCACGGTCACGTCCCGGAAGAACAACTCGCGCGCCTGCTGGCGGCGGCGCATCAAGCGCCGAGCGTGGGACTCATGCAGCCCTGGCGTTTCATCCGCATTACCGACGCGAACTTGCGGCGTGCCATTCACGCCCAGATCGAGAAAGAACGCATCCGCACCGCTCGCGCCCTGGGCGAGCGCGAGAACGACTTCATGCGCCTCAAGGTCGAGGGCGTGCTGGATTGCGCGGAAGTGCTGGTGGCGGCGCTGATGGATGGCCGGGAACGACATGTCTTCGGTCGGCGCACGCTGCCGGAAATGGATCTGGCTTCGGTGGCCTGCGCCATCCAAAACCTGTGGTTGGCGGCACGCGCCGAGGGTCTGGGGATGGGATGGGTCTCGCTGTTCGACCCCGACGCGCTGGCCGAGCTGCTGGGCATGCCGTCGGGGGCGCGACCCGTGGCGGTGCTCTGTCTGGGACCGGTCGAACGCTTCTATGAAAAACCCATGCTGGAACAGGAAGGCTGGGCACAGCGCCAGCCACTGAGTGAACTGGTCAGCGAAAACGGCTGGCCGGGATAACGGCAATATCCGAAATACCCGGATCTTAACGCCTCGATGCGATCCCGTCGCGACATCCACACCGTCTCCGAACTGACGCAAGCGGCTCGCTGGCTGCTGGAGCAACACTTTCCCGACGTCTGGATACAGGGCGAGGTCTCCAACTTGTCCCGCCCATCTTCAGGGCACCTCTACTTCTCGCTCAAGGACGCCCGGGCACAGATCCGCTGCGCGCTGTTTCAGAATCGCGCCCTGCTATTCCGCGATTGCCCGCGCAACGGCCAGCAGGTGCTGGTACGGGGCCGCGTCAGCTTGTACGAACCGCGCGGCGATTTCCAGATCATCGTCGAGTATGTGGAGGAAGCCGGCGCCGGCGCGCTGCGGCGGGCTTACGACGAACTGCGGCTGCGGCTGGAACGGGAAGGGCTGTTCGCAACGGACCGCAAAAAAAGCCCTGCCCCGCTTTCCTCGGCGAATCGGCGTAATCACCTCGCCCAGCGGCGCGGCGCTGCGTGACGTATTGAGCGTACTGCGCCGCCGGTTTCCCACACTGCCAGTCCTGCTTTATCCGGTGCCGGTGCAAGGCGACGGCGCGGCGGAACGCATTGCCGCGACCATCCGACTGGCGTCCGAACGCCAGGATTGCGACGTGCTGCTGTTGACGCGGGGCGGCGGCTCGCTGGAAGACTTGCAGGCATTCAACGAAGAAATCGTCGCCCGAGCGATTGTCGACTGCGCCGTCCCACTGGTCAGCGGCATCGGTCACGAAACCGACGTCACCATCGCCGACTTCGCCGCCGATCTGCGCGCGCCCACCCCCACGGCGGCGGCCGAGCTGGCCACCCCCGACCGCCAGGAATGGTCGCGCGCAACCCGTTTGCTGGCGGCGCGGCTGGAACGCGCGTTGCGGCAGCGCCTGAGCGAACGGCGCCAGCGGCTGCGCCCACTGGTGGCGCGGCTGGAACGACTGCAACCGCGACGCCGTCTGCACGATCATGCGCAACGGCTGGACGAACTGGACCAACGGCTACGGCAAGCCCTGAACAACCGTCTGGGCCGCGAGCGCCTGCGGCTGGTCGGACTGAGAACGCGCCTGCGGACGCAGGCTCCGACAGCACGATTGCGCTCGGCTCGTCAGCAGTTGCGGGCGCTGGCGCTGCGCCAAAACGCGACCCTGCGTCAGTGTTTCCAGACTGCCCGTCAACACCTGCAAAACCTGAGTGGCGCCCTACATGCCCTGAGCCCACTGGCCACCCTGCGGCGCGGTTATGCGATCGTGCGCCGATACCCGGACGGGACCATCGTCCGGCGGGCCGACCCACTCCAGATCGGCGACCCGGTGGAAGCCTTGCTGGGCTCCGGTCGTTTGCGGTGCGCGATCACCGCCATCGATGTCGAGAATCGGGCGCCATCGTCCGCTGTCGGGACCGATCCCGAGGAACCATGACCATGCGCCGCTTGGGATTGTTACTGCTCGTCTGCGCGCTGGGCGCCTACTGGGCCTGGCACGACCGCCCCATCGAGCGCTCGCCCGGCGTGCTGGCGCCGGACCCGCCCTCTCAACGACTGCTCGATGCCGGAGCACCGGTCTTTCAGAAAGGCCGCTACCACATCAAGGCGTTGGCGGAATTCACGCTCGAAGCCCGCGTGCTGGGCCGGGAGGATTACTGCTTCGACAGCGGCGCGGATCTCTCGCCCCTTGATCTAGCGCTGGGTTGGGGGCCGATGTCGGACAGCAATGTGTTGGAGCGAATCGACATCCAACAACGCCACCGCTTTTATTACTGGCACGTCAACGATTTTTTCATCCCGCGCCGGGATATCGAAACCCACAGCGCCAACATGCATCTGATTCCCGCGACCGGGTATGTCGCCGACCGGTTGAAATTAATCCGCCCCGGTCATATTGTCAGCCTGCGCGGCTATCTGGTTGAAGCCCACCGCGACGACGGCTGGCAATGGCGCAGCTCACTGAGCCGCGAGGACACCGGTAACGGCGCCTGCGAACTGATCTGGGTGGAAACCGTGGCATTGCGCTGATGGTCGCGCTATCCCGGCCTTGGGCGACAATCGCCTCGCCCGTCGCCGGTCCGACCGCGCACCTTTTTCAACTGTACTTTTTCACCCAACAGGAATCATTGCCATGAAACTGGACTTGATCAGCCGCTATCCGGAAACCACGCCCGAGCCGACCCCGTTGCTGTTCGTGCATGGCTCGTTCTCGGATGCCCGAGTCTGGGATGAAAATTTCCTGCCCTACTTCGCCCGGCGGGGTTATGCGGCGCACGCCGTCAGCTTGCGTGGCCACGGTCGCAGCGAGGGCCACCAGCACCTGCACACCTGGCGGCTGAGCGATTACGTCGCCGACCTGACCCAGGCGGTGGCAACCCTGCCGGCTCCGCCGGTGCTGATCGGCCATTCGATGGGCGGCATGGTGCTGCAGAAATACCTGGAAACCCATCCCGAGATACCGGGCGCGGTGCTGATGGCCTCGGTGCCGCCACAGGGCCTGCTGCCGAGTAACCTGCACATGGCCATGCGGCACCCGTTCCTGTTCCAGCAGATGGCGCTGTTCTCGCTGCTCGGTCCCAGCTTCGGCTCGCCTGAGATGATGCGGCGATTGCTGTTTTCCCAGGACATGCCCCTCACAAAGCTACGCGAGTATTTCGACTACATCCAGGCGGAATCGCAAGTGGTGTCGCTGGACATGATGGGCATCAACCCGCTGCGGCTGAAACCGGAACAACTGCGGCTGCCGATCCTGGTACAGGGCGCGCAACACGATGTATTCATCTCGCCGGCCATGGTCCGGGAAACCGCCCGCTTCTACCGTACCGAAGCCCAGATCATCCCCAACATGGCGCACGCCATGATGTTGGAACTGAACTGGCAAGAGGCGGCGGACGCCTTGCTAAGCTGGCTGGAACAGGTGGTCGCCGCCCGCCCGGCCGCCGCGGCCTGAAAGCAACGCGCCCTCGCCCCAGTCCTTGCCCGGAGAGGGGGCGCATCCCGCCTACCCATCCCGCAGTAAGCGCCGCAGGATTTTGCCGACATTGCTTTTGGGCAGTTCGGCGCGGAACTCGACCCGCCGCGGCACCTTGTAGCCGGTCAGGTGCTGGCGACAATGTTCGATCAGCGCCTCGGCGGTCAGCGCGGGGTCCTTGGCCACCACCACGACCTTGACCGCTTCGCCCGACCTCTCGTCCGGCACGCCGACCGCAGCGGCTTCCAGCACGCCCGGATGCAGAGCAACCACATCCTCGATTTCGTTGGGATAGACGTTGAAACCGGACACCAGGATCATGTCCTTCTTGCGGTCCACGATCCGCACGTAGCCGCGCTCGTCGACATAGCCCACGTCGCCGGTGCGAAGATAACCGTCAGCGGTCATGACCTTGGCGGTTTCCTCGGGTCGATTCCAGTAGCCGTGCATCACCTGCGGGCCACGAAGGCAAAGCTCGCCGACCTGGTCCACGCCGATGCCCAACTCGCGCCCCTCGTCGTCGCGCACCGACAGTTCGGTGGACGGAATGGGCAGGCCGATGCTGCCGTTGTATTCCTGGAGGGTCAGCGGATTGATGCAGGCCGCCGGCGAGGTTTCGGTCAGGCCGTAGGCCTCGATCAGCAACATGCCGGTCACTCGCTTCCAGTTTTCCGCCACCGCCCGCTGCACCGCCATGCCGCCGCCCAGGCTGATCTTGAGCGCGCTGAAATCCAGCCGCTCGAAACCGGGCGCGTGCAGCAGGCCGTTGAACAGCGTGTTCACCCCGGTGATGACGGTGAAGCGGACCTTGGCCAGCTCCTTGACGAAGCCCGGCATGTCGCGGGGGTTGGTGATCAGGATATTGTGGCCACCCACCTTCATGAAGGTCAGGCAATTGGCGGTCAGCGAGAAGATGTGATACAGCGGCAGCGCGGTGATGACGGTCTCCTCGGCCAAGCGGGAAACGGGACTGAGCCAAGCCGACGCCTGTTGCAGATTCGCCACCAGATTGCCGTGAGTCAGCATCGCACCCTTGGAT
The DNA here is from genome assembly GCF_012939995.1 of Candidatus Competibacter phosphatis. GTDB lineage: Bacteria > Pseudomonadota > Gammaproteobacteria > Competibacterales > Competibacteraceae > Competibacter > Competibacter phosphatis. The sequence goes on from NZ_SPMZ01000051.1 coordinate 18,893, forward strand.
ACGCCGGTGGTGCCGCCGGTGTATTGCAGAAACGCCAGATCGTCATGGGTCAGCGACACCTCTTGCAGGGTTTGCTCCGCGCCCATCGCCAGCGCCCGCCGAAATGGCACGGCGCCTGGAATATGCCAGGCCGGCACCATTTTCTTGAGGTACTTGACCACGACGTTGACCAGCGGACGCTTGGGGAAGGGGAACAAATCGCCCAACTGAGTGGTGACGATGGTCTTGACCGGCGTCCGGTCCAGCACCTCCTGCAAGGTGTGGGCAAAATTTTCAACGATGACGATGGCGGCCGCACCGGAGTCCTTGAGTTGATGCTCCAGTTCGCGCGGCGTGTATAGCGGGTTGACGTTGACCACCGTCAAGCCGGCCCGCAACGCGCCGAACACGGCGATCGGATATTGCAGGACGTTGGGCATCATGATGGCGACCCGCTCGCCCTTGCCCAACCCCCGCCCTTGCAGGTAGGCACCGAAATCACGGCTGATCCGGTCGATGTCCCGATAGCGCAAAGTCACGCCCATATTGGAATAGGCCGGCAAATCGGCAAAGCGTCGACAGCTTTTTTCCAGAATGTCCTTTAGGGATGCAAATTCGTTCAGGTCGATTTCGGTCGGCACCCCTTCCGGATACTCGCGCAGCCAGATTCTTTCCACTTGGTTTTCCTCCTGCATTTGTATTTTATTAGATGACCCGACCGGATGGGACCACTGGAAAATAATGCAAATCCTCCCACAATTAATGGGAAATCCCATCTTCTCCCATTTCAATGTCCCATCCGAGCCCACCGGCACCCATGAAGACCCGAGACCGCATCCTGCAGACCAGTCTGCGGCTCTTCAACGAATGCGGTGAACCTCGCATCACCACCAATCATATCGCTGACGAAATGGACATCAGTCCGGGCAATTTGTACTACCACTTCCGCAACAAGGACGAAATCGTCGCCCTGCTGTTCCAGCAATTCGAGCGACGCATGGAAGCAGCCCTACAGGCACCCCAGCGCCGCGTCCCGGACATGGAAGACATGTGGCTCTACCTGCATCTGGTTTTCGAAACCATTTGGGAATACCGCTTCCTCTATCGCGATCTGAACAACATTCTGAACCGCAGCAAGAAACTGCGAACGCATTTTCGTCGCATCCTGGAGCGCAAGATGAGTACCGCCACCGCCATCTGCCGGGGTTTGGTGGAAGCCGGCATCATGACCGCCACGCGTGAAGACATCACGGCGCTGACCCGCAACATTGCGGTGGTGGCCACGTACTGGTTGAACTTCCAGAGTATCGGCACCGGCACCGTTGCGCCAAACTGCGATAGCGACAGTAACCACCTCGCTTGTGGCGTCTACCAGGTACTGTCGCTGGTCAGCCCCTTCCTCAACGACGAGGCCCGGCAGTTGCTGGGCCAAATCAGCCGGGAATATCTGAGCTGAAGCGACTCGCCCCGGCCGGAGGGCAAATACGCCATGGCGTCGAATTCCAACGAGGTCCACCACCACCGACCATCAGCGTCACCCATTACCTTCTCCCCGGCAACGCCGGAGGATCCCCCATTTTATTTGGCATTCAAACACGATCTCAGGTCGCCAGATTCGATGCCAGCTCGGGGACACAAACCGGCAACGGTCATTGTCCGCCACTCATCGACTGTCTCCTTCGCAATCCAGGCCTCACTACGTTTCGGTCCGAGCCATTACCAGTAAGACCAAGATTTTCCGAATGGCCGACCCTATAATTATTTTGTGACCAAGGCATAGTCGCGACCAGGAGCCAATAGCATGAATTATTTCATCACCGGTGCTTCCGGTTTTATCGGCCGCCGCCTCGTCGAAAAGCTGCTACAGCGCCAGGACAGTCACGTTTATTACCTGATTCTGGAACGTGAACTACCCATGGTGGAACAGTTACGCCAGCGTTGGGGCAACGCCGCCAACCGTACTTTCCCCATCGCCGGCGACCTGATGCAACCGCGATTGGGCCTATCCGACGCCGATCTCGCTTGGCTGAAGGGCAGCATCCATCACCTGATCCACCTGGCGGCGATCTACGATCTCAATGCCAGCGCCGAGATTCAGGAGCAGGTCAACATCGAAGGCACCCGCAACGTAGTCGCCTTTGCCGAGGCGATCGAGGCGGGCTGCTTCCACCTGACCAGCTCCATCGCCGCCGCCGGCCTGTACGAGGGCGTGTTCCGCGAGGATATGTTCGAGGAAGCCGAGAAGCTCGACCAGCCCTACTACCGAACCAAGCACGAATCGGAAGGCATCGTCCGGCGCGAATGCTCGCGTCCATGGCGGGTCTACCGGCCCGGCGCGGTGGTCGGCGATTCGCGCACCGGCGAAATGGACAAGATCGATGGCCCCTACTACTTCTTCAAGCTGATCCAGAAAATACGCAAGCTATTGCCGCCTTGGATGCCCATGATCGGCATCGAGGGCGGCCGCCTGAACCTGGTGCCCGTCAACTTCATCGTCGACGCCATGGACCATATTGCCCACCAACCCGGGCTGGACGGCCAGTGCTTCCATCTGGTGGACCCCAATCCGCACCGGGTCGGCGACATCCTCAACCTGTTCGCCCACGCCGCCCATGCCCCGGAAATGAGCCTGCGCTTCAACGCCCTGATGTTCGCCTTCGTGCCCGACATCATCCAGGCCGGGCTGGCTCGCCTCAAGCCGGTGCAACGCATCAAGGATCAGATCCTCAAGGATCTCGGCATTCCACCGGACGTCATGGGCCTGATCAACTACCCCACCCGCTTCGACTGCCGCGAAACGCTCAAGGCGCTCCAGGGCACCGACATCGCCGTGCCGCCGCTGGAAACCTACGCCTGGCGGTTGTGGGACTACTGGGAGCGCCATCTCGATCCCGATCTGTTCATCGACCGCAGTCTGAGCGGCGCGGTCAAGGACAAAGTGGTGATGATCACCGGCGCCTCCGCCGGCATCGGCAAGGCCGCCGCGCTCAAGATCGCCGAAGCCGGCGCCAAAACGCTCATCGTCGCCCGCACCGAGGAAAAACTACTGGACACCCAACGGGACATCGAGGAACGCGGCGGCCAAGCTTTCATCTACATCGCCGACGTCGCCGACATCGCCTCCTGCGATGCGTTACTGCGGCGGGTGCTGAACGATCACGGCGGAGTGGATATCCTGGTCAACAACGCCGGCCGCTCGATTCGCCGCGCCATCGAAAATTCGCTGGATCGCTTCCACGACTACGAACGCACCATGCAGCTCAATTACTTCGGCGCGCTGCGGCTGATCATGGGGTTCATCCCCAGCATGCTGCAAAAGAAGCGTGGCCACATCATCAACATCTCTTCGATCGGTGTGCTCAGCAATGCGCCGCGTTTTTCGGCCTATGTCGCCTCCAAGGCGGCGCTGGACGCCTTTTCGCGCTGCGCGGCGGCCGAGTTTTCCGACAGCGGCATCGAATTCACCACCATCAACATGCCCCTGGTGCGCACCGCGATGATCGCGCCGACCAAGATCTATGAGCATGTGCCCACCCTCAGTCCGGAGGAAGCGGCGGATCTGATCGTGCAAGCCATCATCGATCGGCCGGAACGCATCGCCACCCGGGTTGGCATCTTCGCCCAGGTGCTGCACGCCGTGGCGCCCAAGGTTTACGCCGTGATCATGAACACCGCCTTCCGCCTGTTCCCCGAATCGAGCGCGGCCAAGAGTCAACAACCCGATACCCAGGAGCCATCGCTGGAGCAAATTTCCTTCGCGCAACTCACCCGCGGCATTTATTGGTGACCACCCCACCAATCGGCCGCGATTGCCGCGGCGATTGGCCATAATTACCAGAGGTGGCGCACGGTCCGGGAGTTTTCCAAAATCGACCGGTCAAAACGCTGGCGCGGACCACGCCGCCACTCGATATCGAAAACCGCTTGTCCGCACAACCCCGGTCAAACCCGTCCCCCAAGATTGCGGTACGAACCGGCCTTTCGTTGCAAACCACCCGTGAGAATAAAGCCATGAAGCTGAAAATCGGCGACCCCGCCCCCCAGTTCAACGCCACCGCCACCGACGGCGGCCCGATCAAACTATCCGATTATTTCGGCAAAAAGCTGGTGCTGTATTTTTATCCGATGGACGATACGCCTGGCTGCACCAAACAAGCCTGCTCCCTGCGTGATCACTACCAGGAAATTCAGGATAAGGACGCCTCCATTTTGGGCGTTTCCACCCAGGATGTCGCAACCCACCAGCGCTTCACCGAGAAATACAATCTCCCCTTCCCACTGGTGGCCGATACCGACGGCGCCGTCAGCCGAGCCTATGGAGCGATCGGTGGCGGCGGCGGCGGGCTGGTGGGAACAGCGATAAACCTGTTCGGCGTCGCTAACCGTATAACCTTCCTCATCGACGAAAGCGGCCACATCGCCCACATCATCGACCACCCCGACACCGCCCATCACGCCGAGGAAATCCTCAAGTTGCTGTAAAGCCGCTGATTAACAACCGCTCCTTGGCCATCTCCGACCCCGATGACGATGAGGAAACTGGAATTTTGGATTGTTTGTCCCCCGTGGTCGGTAAGATAATTGCGTGGCCCGTCGAAGCGGAGGACGCGGCTCGCACCCGGCACCCGCGCGGTGCCGGAACCCGCTCCGCAACCACCCGTCAGGACTGTCCAGAGTATTGCCGAGGAGATTTGCATGCCCGGGCGATATGCTCGCACCCTCCATCGTTCCTCCAGCCCGGTTCCGGCTTGGGTAACCTCTTTCCGCCCGTCCATCGCAGCCTCCGCTCCACCGGCTGCCGTCACCGGCCCCACCCGGCCGCCGGAGATACCGCTGTGAGTCCGACCCAACCCAGTCCGATCCCCCAGTGGGAACCCGGCACCGCCAGTCAGCAAGGCGGCCGCCACGAACAACAGGACCGCTGGGGAGTTTTTCAACTGCCCAACCAGCGTGCCCTGCTGGCCGTGGTGGCCGATGGCATGGGTGGCCATCTCGATGGTGCCCTGGGCGCCCAGATCGTCATCGACGTGGCCCGGGATTTCATCCAGGATCTGCCGATCCCGCTGCTCGACGACCCCAGCGCCGCGCTCGACCAGCTATGCCAGCGGATGCACGACACCATCAATCGTCAGTCGGAAACGGCCCGCAGCACCGTGGTGATGGTCTGGCTCGACCACGACGGCGCCCATTGGCTGAACATCGGCGATAGCCGGCTCTATCATTTCCGCCGAGGCCGGCGCCTGATGCGCACCCGCGATCACTCCGCCGTTCAGCTGTTGATGGATATGGGGGAAATCGACGAATCGCAAATGGCGACCCATCCGGCGCAGAACCGGATCTACCGTTGCTTGGGTGGCGAGGAACATCCCAGGCCCGACAAAGGTCAATTTGCCGTCCAGCCCGGCGATTTGCTGGTGCTGTGCTCGGATGGCATCTGGGAACACATCGCCGAAACCGAATTCTGGACCGCCGCCGCCGAGCATGGTCCGGCCGCCGCCGCCCGGCTGCTGGCCGAACAGGCGGCACAGCGCGGCGGAGCGATGGCGGATAATGCCACCCTGGTTCTGCTGCGCGCGGGCACGGGCCTCGCCGCCGGCGACCACATGCCCTGGCTGCGACGGCTGTCGGCGGGCCTGGCATCCTGGTTCGATCGCGGCCGCTAGCACCGCCGGTTCACCGCCGGTGCCTTCCCGACCCGCCGCGCCCATCCACCAAACGGAAACTCGATGACCGAAGAAACGAACGCATTGCCCAGAGGTTTCAGCTTGCACCGCTACCAGATCGATGGCGTGCTGGGCGCTGGCGGCTTCGGTATCACGTACCGGGCGGTGCACGAGGCGTTGGAAAACGAGGTCGCCATCAAGGAATACTTCCCGGCCGAGTGGGCGTACCGTGACCATAACGGCACGACCGTCCGCCCCAACGCCCAGGGCCAGATCCCGGCCAAAAGCGGCGAGCCGCCTTCCTACGATTGGGGTCTGCAGCGGTTCCTGGACGAAGCCAAGATCTTGGTCCAGATCAACCACCCCTGCGTGGTGCGCGTGCGCGACTACTTCACGGCCAATGGCAGCGCCTACATCGTCATGGAGTTCGAGGAAGGGGAGTCGATGAGTGCCCTGCTGCAACGGGGCGGCATCCTGCCCGAGGGCGAACTGCGCCGCTTGCTGGCCGACGTGCTGCCCGCGTTGGAAGCCGTCCACGGCCAGGGCTATCTGCACCGCGACCTCAAACCCAGCAACCTCTACATGCGCAAAGCCGACGGCCACGTCATGCTCATCGACTTCGGCGCCGCGCGCCAAGCGCTGGGCCGGCGCAGTCGCAGTGTCACCAGCGTGGTGACGCCGGGCTATTCGCCGATCGAACAATATGTCACGGTCGGCGAAGATTACGGGCCGTGGACCGATATCTACGCGCTTGGCGCCGTGCTGTACCGCTGCATCACCGGTGCGCCACCGGTCGAAGCACCGGGCCGGGTGCTCAAGGATCCGGTACAGCCGGCCATCGAGGCGGGAGCCGGACTGTACTCGCACAACCTGCTCCAGATGGTCGACCGGGCACTGGCCGTGCGCCCCGAGGATCGCTTCCAAAGCATAGCCGCCATGCAGGAAGCCTTGTGGACAGCCGAACGTTCCAACGCAAAGGCGGACTTTTCGGAAGTACCACCGATCCAACCCGAACTACTCGATTTCTCCGAACCCCTCGACATAGCAGGACTTGAACCACTTGCCGACGGCACGCCGTCCTCTCCCTCCGCTCGCCCGGACCCATCCGAAAATGATGTTTGGTCGGGCCGCACCCGGGTCTCGCGCCGCCCATCTCAGCCGCAGACAACCGATTCCCGCCCCTCCCAGCGCGTCGACCTGGCTGCTTTCACGCCAAATGGCAAACCGAATTGGACATTCGCCGATCCGACATCGACGAGCACCGCGCCATCGGCACCGCAGGAAGCGGCAAACACCGACTCGACCTCGATGAATTTGTTGGAGGATATCTGGGATCATCTGGAAGAACCCGCATCGGAGCCGAAACCAACGGCGATGTCGGAGCCTCAGACCAACGCCGCCGAGATCGAATCGCTATCCCTGGCCAACCAGACATCGACCTTACTCAACCGCGCGCCGGGTTCCGCGATAGAACATCTGCGAAAAGCCACGGCGACCAGACGGGAAGTCCTGGCCAGCACCCGGCTGACACAATTGGAAGCCTCTTCGCTGCCCGGCTCTTCATCGGTGATCGAACCCGCCGCATCACAACGGTCGAGCATGTTTGAGCCCTCCGCGCGTCCATCATCGGCTCGATCCGTACCCGAGGGTTCAAAGTCGGTTAACTGGACGCACGTCCTGTTGGCCGCATTCGCTGCCTTAGGGCTCTCGGGCGCTGGGCTGTTCGCTTACGAGTACTACCAGAACGTTCAGGAACAGAACCGGCAAGAGGCCGTGGCGCTGCAACAACGCGAACAGGAAGAAACCGACCGCCACGCCCAGGAAGCCGCTCAACAACGCGAGGCCGAGATCGCGCGCTACCTCGAACAAGCCCGGCAGGCGATTGCCAGCCGCAACTGGTCCTTGGCCGATAGTTTTCTGAATCGAGCGGCAACCATCGATCCGCACCATCCCGCGGTGGTCACCACTCGCTCCGAACTACTCGCCGCCCAGCGGCCGGGCGCCAAGATAACCCGAACCGACAACATCACGGGCATGGAACTACATTGGGTCGATGGCGGCTGCTTCGACATGGGCAGCCTCACCAACGAGCGGGACCGGGGAAGTGACGAATCATCCCACCAAGTCTGCGTAAAAGGCTTCTGGATCGGCAACACCGAGGTCACCAATAACCAATACCGGCGCTTCAAACCCGGCCATGACAGCGGTTCCTTTCAAGGCCGCCCGCTGAACGGAAACCAGCAACCCGTCGTTCAAGTCGACTGGGGCGATGCTGGGGCCTTCGCCGAATGGCTGTCCTGGGAAGCGGGCACTGGTAAGCGTTTCCGGCTACCCACCGAGGCCGAATGGGAGTATGCCGCCCGTGCCGGCACCGTCACCCGTTATCACTGGGGTAACGACATCGACCCCCGTTATGCCAACTTTTCCGACCGCAACGATCCAACCGGCGCGTCCATCGGCACCCTGGACGACGGTCAGGCGGTCACCGCGCCGGTCGGAACCTACCAGCCGAACGCGCTGGGTCTGCGCGACATGGCCGGCAACGTCTGGGAATGGACTTGCTCCGATTACGATCCGGCCTATACCGGCAAAGAGCAACGCTGTTCCGACCAACGACCCACCGAAGGCTTACGGGTCGTTCGGGGCGGCTCCTGGAACAGCGGCGCAGGTGACGTACGCTCGGCCAAGCGCATGCCTCGGAAACCCAGCTATCGCGATGCGACAACCGGCTTCCGGATCGTCATGGAAGAGTAAGACGACAGCCCATTTGCTGCCTCAGGAATTGCGGCGGTTCACCACGAAGGTGGCACTCCCTTCCACCACCACCGTGTCCGCCACGGTGCAAGTGGTGCTCATGATAACCCGCCGGCGCTCTGAGATAATTTCCTGGACAGTGCAAACCGCAGTAACGGTATCGCCGATTCGAACCGGTGCCGTGAAGCGTAACTGCTGATCCACGTACACCGCGCCCGGTCCGGGCAGACGGGTGCCGGCCACGCAGGAAATCAGGCCGGCACAAAACATCCCGTGCGCGATGCGGCCCTTGAATCGTGTCTGCGCGGCGAACACTTCGTTGCAATGAATCGGGTTGTTATCGCCGGTCAGGCCGGCGAACATGACCACATCGGTTTCGGTGACGGTCTTGGCGTGGGACGCGCTCATGCCGATCCGGAGATCCTCCAGATAATAGCCGTGCAGAGTATCGTTATAGCCTTCGTGAGTGGGGTACATGGGGTTTCTCCGATAGAGGTGAGGATTCTGGCGGACAACAGCGCCGCTACGGGCGGCGCATAGCCTACACGACCAAGCGAAATAGTGGGAAATTCCCAGCCGGATTTCAAACGTTCGAATCGGCTGGCACCACAACGCACTGACGCTCCCGACGCTCCCGACGCCACTCCCAGTCGTGGCCAATAAATCCATTGCATCACCGGGAGTGAATAAATACCATAACTTAATAAGCCTTACCCCGGATGAACTTATGGTTTCGGACGCCGCCGGCGCGACCCCATCATCAATCCGGTCACTCTGTATGCACCATCCCGCGTGCGCTCGACAGGTCGGGTTTGCGCCACGCTCCCGGCCGGGCGTTCACGCCGCCACTTAAAATTTTGAGCAATCCCACACAAAGGTGAACGATGAAGATTTTAGTCGCCGTAAAACGGGTCGTTGACTACAACGTCAAGGTAAGGGCGAAAGCGGACGGCACCGGCGTCGAAACCGCCAACGTCAAGATGTCCATGAACCCGTTCGATGAAATCGCCGTGGAAGAAGCGATCCGACTGCAGGAAGCCGGCAAAGCCCAGGAAATCGTGGCGATCTCGCTGGGCGTCACCGCCTGCCAGGACACCATCCGCACCGCGCTGGCGATGGGCGCCGACCGCGGCATCCTGGTGGAAACCGATGCCGAACTGCAACCGCTGGCGGTGGCCAAACTACTCAAGGCGGCGGTCGAAAAGGAAAAGCCGGATTTGGTCATTCTCGGCAAGCAGGCCATTGACGACGACGCCAACCAGACCGGCCAGATGCTGGCGGCGCTACTCGGTTGGCCACAGGGCACTTTCGCCTCCAAGGTCGAACTCGGCGACGGGACGGTCAACGTCACCCGCGAGGTCGACGGTGGCCTGGAGACCGTGGCGCTGAAACTGCCCGCCCTGGTCACCGCCGACCTGCGCCTGAACGAGCCGCGCTTCGTCAAATTACCCAATATCATGAAAGCCAAGAAAAAACCGCTGGAGGTGCTCAAACCGGCCGATCTGGGCGTGGATATTGCGCCGCGGCTGGTCACTCTGAAGGTTCAGGAACCGCCCAAGCGCCAGGCCGGCATCAAGGTCGGCAGCGTCGCCGAACTGGTGGACAAGCTGCACAACGAAGCCCACGTCATCTAAGCCCGCTGGAATCGAATCATGAGCATCCTGGTCATTGCCGAACACGACAACGTCGCCCTCAAGCCGGCGACCCTGAACACCGTCACCGCCGCCACGCAACTGGGCGAGGATATCGCCGTGCTGGTGGCCGGCCACAATTGCGGGGCGGTTGCCGAAGCCGCCGCCCAGGTCGCGGGCGTCAAAAAAGTACTGATCGCCGACGCCCCACACTACGCCCACCAGCTCGCCGAAAATATGGCGGCACTGGTGGTCGGATTGGCGAGCGGCCATACCCACATCCTGGCCCCGGCCACCGCCGCCGGCAAAAACACGCTGCCGCGGGTCGCCGCGTTGCTGGACGTGGCGCAAATCACCGATGTCATCAAGATCGACAGCGCCGATACTTTCGTCCGCCCGATCTACGCCGGCAACGTGCTGGCCACCGTCCAGTCCAAGGATGCGGTCAAGGTCATGACCGTGCGCGGCACCGCCTTTCCAGCGGCGACGGTCACCGGCGGTTCCGCCGCGATCGAAACCGTCGCGCCCGCGACCGATGTTGGCGTATCGAGCTTCGTCGGCCAACAATTGACTCAGTCCGACCGGCCCGAGTTGACCGCCGCCCGCATCATCGTTTCCGGCGGGCGCGGCATGGGCAACGGCGACAACTTCAAGTTGCTGGAAGACGTCGCCGACAAACTGGGTGCGGCGGTGGGCGCCTCCCGCGCGGCGGTGGACGCCGGCTTCGTGCCCAACGACTACCAGGTCGGCCAAACCGGCAAGGTGGTCGCACCCACCCTGTACGTCGCCGTCGGCATCTCGGGCGCCATTCAGCACTTGGCCGGCATGAAGGACAGCAAGGTCATCGTCGCCATCAACAAGGACGAGGAAGCGCCGATCTTCCAGGTGGCCGATTATGGCCTGGTCGCCGATCTGTTCGCCGCGGTACCCGAACTGTCCAAGGAACTGGACAAGCTGAAAGCAGCCGGCTAATCGCCCGCCCGACCGTCCCCCTTCCCCGCTCCGACCCTCTCCCTCAACGCGGGATAAGGGCGGGGCGGGGTTTTTCATCGCTGTTCCTCGTAATGTTCAAGGAGGCGTCATGACCGCCTATTTCGCCCCGATCCGCGACATGCAGTTTGTCATCAACGAACTGGCCGACCTCTCCAAGGTTGCCGCTCTCCCCACCTTCGCCGAGCAGGAGGTTAGCCCGGAACTGCTGGAAGCCGTGCTGGAGGAAGCCGCCAAACTGGCCACCGAGGTGCTGGCGCCGATCAATAAATCGGGCGACGTGCAAGGTGTTCGGATCGATCCCACTGGAGTCGTTTCCGCCGCCGGCTTCACCGAAGCGTATCGAAGCTTCATCGACGGCGGCTGGAACGGCATCGGCAGCCCCGTGGAACATGGCGGCCAAGGCCTGCCGGAGTTGTTCAACACGGCGACCCAGGAGATGTGGAATTCGGCCAACATGTCCTTCGCGCTGTGCCCGATGCTCAACGCCGGCGCGATCGAGGCGATCAGCCGCGCCGGATCCGCCGAGCAACGGGCGCTGTACCTGCCGAACATGGTCAGCGGCGAATGGACCGGCACCATGAATCTGACCGAACCGCAGGCCGGCTCCGACCTGTCGGCGGTGCGGACCCGCGCCGTTCCCCACGGCGATCATTACCGGATTTTCGGTCAGAAGATCTTCATCACCTGGGGCGATCACGACATGACCGAGAACACCATTCATCTGGTGCTCGCCCGCACCCCGGACGCACCGGAAGGGGTCAAGGGCATCTCGCTGTTCATCGTACCCAAGTTCCTGGTCAACCCGGACGGCTCGCTGGGCGCGCGCAACGACGTCCACGCCGTGTCCATCGAACACAAGCTGGGTATCCACGCCAGCCCAACCTGCGTGATGGCCTTCGGCGACCGGGATGGAGCGATCGGCTATCTCGTCGGCGAGGAAAACAAGGGCTTGGCCTACATGTTCATCATGATGAACGAGGCCCGTTTCAAGGTCGGACTGCAAGGGCTGGCCATCGCCGAGCGCGCCTATCAGGCCGCCCGGGAATATGCCAAGGACCGGGTGCAAGGCCGCCCGGCCGGCGCCAAGAGTGGTGACCGGATCGCCATCATCCACCACCCCGACGTCCGGCGGATGCTGATGACCATGAAGGCGCAGAACGAGGCGATGCGCGCCCTGGCCTATGTGATCGCCATGCACCTGGATCTGGCCCGCCACCACCCCGATTCCGCGATTCGCCAAACCCATCAGGCCCGAGTGGACCTGTTGATTCCGGTGGTCAAGGCTGGTCCACCGAAATCGGCATCGAAATCGCTTCGCTAGGGCTGCAAGTCCACGGCGGCATGGGTTATGTCGAGGAAAGCGGTGCCTGCCAACACCTGCGCGATGCTCGCATCACCACCATTTACGAGGGCACCACCGGCATTCAGGCCGCCGACTTGGCTGGCCGCAAACTGAACATGGACAAGGGCGCCGCGATGCGGACTCTGATCGCCGAGATCGAAGCGACCGCCGAGACGCTGGATCCGATCCCCGGCGACGACATGGCAGTGATCCGCGACGGGCTGCGCGACGGCGCGCGGGCACTGGCCGAAGCCACCGAACGAATGCTGGCTGGCGGCGACCCCAACCACGCGATGGCGGTGTCGGTGGACTATATGATGCTGGTCGGTACCGTCTGCGGCGGCTGGCAAATGGCTCGTGCCGCGCGGGTGGCCCAGAACAAGCTGATGACTGGCGAGGATTCGCTGTTCCATGAAGCCAAGCTGGTCACCGCCCGCTTCTACATCGAACATGTGCTACCCAAGGCGGACGCCCTGCTGCGTTCGATCCAGAACGGCGGTATTTCCATCATGGCGCTGACCGAAGAACAGTTCTGAGCACTGCTTTTCAGTTCGATCTTCGGCGATCCCGCCAACCCTGTCGATGGGGTGGCGGGGTTTCTTCCTCCTTGCTCATGCCAAGCCCCATCGGCCACCCACAACCCCGCTTCAGCTCAGGTTAGCGCTATACTTTCGAGAAGCCAGTGCCCATGCGGTCTTCTCGACGCCAGCAATGCACGACCATCCGCCATACCGATCCGATACGGCAGTCTCTTGCAGAATTAGGTAATCCCGCCATGTCCGAACTGACCACCCGCGAGCCTGAAGTCACGCGCGCCAGCCTGTTGAACCGCACCATGTACAACCTCCGCGAGGCTTGGCGGGAAATGGCCGACTGGCGGGAAGGGCTGTTCGCGGCACCCAGCCCCAATCTGCCGGAAAAAGACATGGAGGCGTTGAAGGACCAAATGCGCGATTGCCTGGAGGCGCGCGGCGGCGAAGTATCCGCCCGCGCCCGAGCTGCCAATCTGGGACGAATTTACCTCTCGCTCAACGCCAAGGGTCGCAAGCGATTCCTGCAAATTCTCGCTCGGGAATTCGATATCGATCACCAGGCGGTGAACAAGGCAGTGACGGCGTTGCAAAAGACCGGAGACAACCATGACGAGCGTGCCAAGGCCGAGCGGACGCTGCGCCAAGCCTTGCATCCGCCACGGCTACGACTGTTGACCCAGCTCAACGCCCTACCCGAAGGCTTCCACTTCCTGGTGGACCTGCGCGCGGAATTGCTGAGCTGGCGCAAGGACGACCCGGCGTTGGGGGCACTGGAACGAGACCTGCTGTCGCTACTGGTCTCCTGGTTCGACGTCGGCTTTCTGGAGCTGCGGCGCATCAGTTGGGAATCGCCGGCGGCGCTGTTGGAAAAAGTGATCGCCTACGAAGCCGTGCATCCGATCAAGAGCTGGGACGACCTGAAGAACCGGCTCAGTTCCGACCGACGCTGTTTCGCCTTCTTCCACCCGCGCATGCCCAACGAACCGTTGATCATCGTTCAGGTGGCGCTGGTCCATGGCATCGCCGACAACGTGCATATCCTGCTGGACGAAGCCGCGCCGGTGCTCGATCCCGAAAACGCCGATACCGCCATCTTCTACTCCATTTCCAATGCCCATGAAGGTCTGAGCGGTATCAGTTTCGGCAACTTCCTGATCAAGCGGGTGGTGGACGAACTGGCCCAGGAATTCAAGAACCTCAAGACCTTCGCCACCCTGTCGCCGATCCCCGGCTTCCGCCACTGGCTGGGCGGTAAGCTGAACGAACCCGACAAGGACGCGGAAGCGGAACTACTGTCCGCCGCCGAACGGAAAGCGCTGGCCACCGCCGCCGGCACCGGCACCGAACCCGCCGCATTGACGAGCCTACTGCAAACACCGGACTGGCCCCAGAATCAGGAGCTGGCCAAGGCATTAAAAAAACCATTGATGCGGTTGTGCGCCCGCTATCTTGCTAAGGAAAAGCGCGAAGGCGGTTCAGCGTTCGACCGCGTCGCTCATTTTCATCTATCGAATGGCGCGCGCATCGAACGGCTGAATTGGCTGGGCAACACTTCGCCTCAGGGCATCGCTCAATCGGCCGGGTTGATGGTGAACTATCTCTACAAACTTAGCGATATCGAAGCCAATCACGAAGCTTATCGTGGCGAAGGCAAGGTGATGAATTCATCGGCGATCAGGACGTTGTTGAAAGGATAAAACTCAGGATGCCGCTTTCATGCCCCCCACGGGAGATTTCAAGGCCCAATTGGGCCGTCCGGAAAACCCCGGCCTGCTGAATCAGGAAGCCCGGCTGGCGCTAATTCAACCCGGCCGAAATCCTTACGTGACCGGCACCGCTCTACCCGGCAATTCGCCGGTTTTTTTTTGGGCGCGCGCAAATCCTGCACGAAGTTCTGTCGGTGCTGCGCCGCCCGGACAAACCGGGCTGCGTGAGCTTGCTGGGAGAACGGCGTATCGGTAAATCCTCGCTGCTCAATCAAATCTATCAGGCGTTGGGGCAAGAACCGGATTTGGTCAGCATTCACGCCACCGCCCAAAATTGGAACCAGAAAAGCCAGCAGAATTTTTTCGCTCAACTGCAACAGACGATTGCCCAAGCCATCAGCCAAACGGTTCAAGACCAAGTTCGGGATTATCCCGATTTTCGGGATTTCATCCTCGCGTTGGCGCAAGATCGTCGTTTCCGATTCGTGCTGATCTTGGACGAATTTGAAGTGATGGCCGGCAATCCCAATTTCAATGCCGACTTTTTCAGGAATATGCGCGCTCTGGGCAACGAGCCAGAACCTCGTTTTGGTTATCTGGTTTCCAGTCGCCGGCCGTTGAAAACATTATGTCGGGACAACAAGAAAATCGATGAATCTTCATTCTGGAATATCTTCGATCCTCGGGCAGTCGTGGGCCTGCTCTCCGAGCAGGAAGCGCGCGATCTCGTCGCTAAACCCTTCCAATGTAGCCTGTCACCGGATAAACAACCCGATCTCGGTCAGCTTTGGCGAGATCATATCAAACCGCTCAGCGGTCATCATCCCGCCCTGATCCAGATCGTTGCCGCTAGGTATTGGAATGCCAGAGATGGGAGTTACGATCCAGATTTGCTCGGTATCGTCACGGATATTCGAGAATATCTGGAAGATTTTTGGTATCGGCGCGGCCAAGAAGAATTGGGCGTTTTTGATTCGTGCGGTTGCCGACCGCTTGCCACCACCCAGCCCGATAGCCACCGATTTGATCCGTCGTGGCCTACTCACAACAGATAGAAAACCTTTTTCCGATTTATTTAAACAGATCATTACCGAATCCATTCCAAGAGGCAAAAGTCTATTGGAAGCCGTGGAGGATTTAGAAAAAGGAGCCGAGCGCGCTAATAAATTATTCGAACAGATGGTCAAGCTGGCGGAGGCTGCCGGAAAAATCTACGCCGCCTTCAAAGGCAACCAGGAATCCGATTCGTGACCTTTTGGCAAGGAATTGCTTACGTCCTGCGCCATGCTTGGCTGTGGCCGCTGGAATTCTGGTTGCGGCCACTGGATTCGATAGATCGAATTCGTAAAATCCAGCAGGATTGGGCGGAATTAGGCTGCGCTTTGGTGGGCGGAGCAGCGTGGGGAGCATCGATTGGGATTTTGCTATGGCTCTGGTCGGGTGATACCCAAGCGATTTGGGCCATAGCTTTCGCTTTCGCTTTTGCTGTCGCTGTCGCTGTCGCTTTCGCTGTCGCTTTCGCTGTCGCTGTCGCTGTCGCTGTCGCTGTCGCTGTCGCTGTCGCTTTCGCT
>NZ_SPMZ01000052.1 GCF_012939995.1 Candidatus Competibacter phosphatis
ACCGTGACCGATCCGGATGCCGAGGCGAAAAAAAAACTCATCGAACCGGCTTATCGAGAGGGGAGCCGGTTGGGGTTAGCCGTGTGGTGTGCCGATGAAGCAGGGCCGTATCCAGCGATTCCGCGGCCTGGCGCCAGTTGCGGCCAGTTGGCGAACCGATCCGCTACCCGCACGAGTCTATTCGGGGTGGAACCGCCAAGCTCTTGACCTTGTTTCATCCCGTGACCGGGGAGGTACGGGTGAAGGGCGTCACCCACAGCCCCAATACGGTGTTGCATCCTTGGCTTGAGCGGGAATTAACCGCGATTGTGGCGGTGCTACCACCACTGGACGAAGTACCCGATGCGGCAGCGAATCGCGCCGCCTGGACCCACTGGCAGGAGGGTCTCTCGGTCCGCTTCACCCTACTGGAGGTGTTGCCACCCTTACGGTTGTTGCTGATCCTGGATAATCTCAGCGGCCATAAGAGCGTGGCATTCGTGTGCTGGCTGATGGCGCACGGCATCATGCCGCTGTACACACCCATCAGTGGCAGTGGGTTGAATATGGCCGAATCCATCCAGCGGGTTTTGGTGAGTCGTGCCTTGGCCGGACAGCACCCTGCGGGTCCCGAACAACTCATCCAGTGGCTGGAAGCCGTGGCGCGCGGCTGGAACGCGGCGCCAACCCCCTTCGTTTGGGGCGGTAAGCGGGCGCTTCGCCGCCAACAGGCGCGAGAACGGCGCTATCGTCTAAGCGGTTCCGGAGCCATGACTCGCCAACCGATTCCGCATCAAGGGACGGATGGTATGGCCACAAGCAAAGCAAGTGACCCACTAGCCCCCGCTCGCCGGCGGGGCGAGCCATCCTCAACAGTCTGGAATCCACATTGAGCCTATCTCATTAGCCCCCCCTCCGTCATCAGCCGCTCGCTCACCTCCCAAAGGCGCCGGGCCAAGTCGTCATCCAAGGCCAGGGGAGAGGGGCGGCGCTCACGCTGCCAGGGATCGAAATAGCGCCCCCCGATTCCGGCGACCATCGAGGAACTGGCCAAGTACACGACGGTCGCCGCGCCACGTTCGGGCGAGGTCAGAAAGGGCTTGACCAGTGACCAGGTCAACGAGACGTACCAGGGACTGTGCTTGTTGCCGATCGTGGTCCGCAACGTACCTGGATGTAGGCAGTTGGCCGGAATGCCGGGAAACCGTCGGTTCCACTCGCGCGTGAAGAGCACGTTGGCCAGTTTCGACCGGGCGTAAGCGCGCCAGCCGCGATACGGGTGTTTTTCGCCACGCAGGTCGTCAAAATCGATTCGACCGGCGTAATGTGCCCGCGAGGCGACGTTGACGAGCCGGGGTGCGGGAGCCGCTTCCAGGGCGGGCAACAGCAGATGAGACAGCAGGAACGGTCCCAGATGGTTGACCCCGAACTGCAACTCGAAGCCTTCCCGTGTTTGTTCCAGGCGCGCGGCGAACACCCCGGCGTTGTTGATCAGCACGTCGAGACGCGGATGCTCGCTAAGAAACCGTTCGGCCGCGCCGCGCACCGACGCGAAGCTCGCCAAATCCAAAAGGATCAGTCGAACCGGCGCCGCGTTCGCCCGTTGGTTGATGGCCTCGACCGCCGCGCGTCCGCGTGCCTCGTCGCGGGCGGTGATGACGACGGAGGCGCCCTGGCGGGCCAGGGCGATGGCCGTGGCTTGGCCCAGACCGGCGGTGCCGCCGGTGATCAATACCGTTTTGCCGTGCATGCGCGGTCAACGGTTACCAGGGTCGGTTTTCGGAGGCAGCGGCGCGGCATCGATCCCTTACTCTCGACCGGAAGTCGCCTCGACCGGCAGCGCCGAAATATCGAGACGGGTCACGCCCCGCAACACGGTCAGCCGCACCGGCGTGCCGAGGGGGCACTCAGCCAGGACGCGCTGCAAGTCGTCGATGCCTCGCACCGGTTTCCCGTCGAGGGCGACGATGAAATCGCCCGGTCGCAGCTTCGCTCGGCTCGCCGGTCCATCGGGCGTCACCTCGACCACGGCCACCGCCGTGTCGGCGGCCAGTCCGAAATGGCGGACCCGCCGCCGGTCCAGACGCCGGTCGTGGCCGGCGATGCCCAGCGCGGCCCGGCGCACGCGGCCGTGGGCAAGCAATTGCGACAGCACCCAGGCGGCGGTGTTGCCCGGCACGGCGAAACCGATCCCCTGGGCGCCGGCGATGATGGCGGTGTTGATGCCGACGACCCGGCCGCCCGAGTCCACCAGGGGGCCGCCCGAGTTGCCGGGATTGAGCGGCGCGGTGTGCTGGAGGATGGGTTCGAGCAAGCGTCCCTCGCGACCGCGCCAGGCCCGCGCCAGCGCGCTGAGCACGCCGGCGGATACCGTGGCGTCAAAGCCCAAGGGATTGCCGATGGCGATAATCAGTTGTCCAATCCGTAGCCGCGCCGAATCGCCCAGTTCAGCGTAGGGCAAATCGGTGGCGGCGGCGCGCAGCACCGCCAGATCGGTGATCGGATCGGTTCCCACCACAGTGGCGGCGGCGCGCCGGCCGTCGGCCAGCCCGACCTGGGGCGTTTTCAAACCCGCCACCACATGGGCGTTGGTGAGCAGGTAACCGTCCGGCGCGACAATCACCCCCGAACCGAGTCCTGCCGACTCCCGTTCGGTCGAGGCTTTCCGGCCCCCATCGACGCGGACCACGGCCGGCCCGACCCGCTCCACCGCGCCGATCACAGCCCAGGAATAGGCGTCCAGCAGGGTTCGGTCGTCCGGTTCTGGCGGGTTCGGGAAGTGCCTGCTGTCGAGATTCGCGGCTTCGGGCGCGGCGATCGGGCGTAAGGCGGGTCGAGTCAGTCGATGCATGGCGATACCTCCAGCCCGGTTATGGGGTCCGGCGGCGGCGGTTTCAAGGCCGCCCGGTGAAACCAGGTGACAGCTGCGTTCTCTCGGTTTGGTCAGCGCCCGCCGCGCAATCCAGCGGTGGCGAGGCGGGGTCATCGGGAAAGACGTCGTCGTGGGTCGACTTCCGACCATCGCGACGACAGGGTGGGACGGCATCGTTCCGCTTTGGCGCGAGGATGTCGAGTTCGGAACGGCGAGTGTCACCCCAAACAAGCTATCTTTTTAAGATGAGGAAGTTCAAGCAACCATCGGGTGAGTGCCGGTGGCGCCGTATGGCTCCAGATTCGGGTGGCTGGTCACCTTGGACCAGGACGTGCCCTGGGTGGCGGCGGTCCTGGCCGAACGCGCCCGCGCTTTGGAGGGCAAGACCATGAGTGAAACCGAGCACGAAATCACCGTGTTTTACGACGGCGCCTGTCCGCATTGCGTCCGCGACCGGGAGCGCTACGAAACGTGGGCGGGCCGGGCCGGCGCACCGGTTTGCTGGTTCGACATCACCGGCCAGGACGAGCAGCTGCGCGCGCTCGGGATCGATCCACGCCGGGCGTTGACCGAACTGCACGTCCTGGACGAGCGGCGCCGCATCCGCTCCGAGCTGGATGCCTATATCTTGCTGTTGAACCGGATTCCCTGGCTGAAACCACTGGCCTGGCTGATCGGCCGGCCCTGGAACCGGCCGTGGCTGGCGCGGCTCTACCACAGGAGCGTCGACCGTCGGCTGCGCCAGGGCCGGCGTGTGCAATAAGGCGAATGCCGAGAACAACGCGAGTCGACGCGAACACCGAACGACGAAATTCTGGGCAGGTTTGGCGCCGCGATGCCCCGGTCGGACCGACGAACCGGCGTTCACCGGCGAACTGGCGTTCTTCGGGCTTCGCGGCCAGACTCATATCGGCGATCTCGGTGGCACCACATGCGCCTTTTCCACGGTTTCCACCAACGCTCGCGTTTCATCTCGTTGCTCCGGGTGGATCGTCGTTTGGCCTTGCCGATCCAAACTCTAACTGATCGATGTCGACCTGCGCTTGCTCGGCCGGCGTCATGACCCCCGCCGTGCGCGATCGGCTTGACGCGGTGCGGTCTCGTTTACAAGGCTGGCTGCTGTGCCAACAAATTGACGACCTGGATGCCGGCCGAACACCGACGAAGGGGGTCGACACCAAGGATATGCCGGTGATCGAGCGTCAATCCCTTCAATGCTGTTTTGAGCGAATCCGCGAGTTGCCGGCGGTCGTGCGGGCCGGGCTTTCGTGACGATTTTGCCTACCCAAAGCCGCGAAACGCGCAAGAGGAGGAGGGATGATGACTGTTGAGGTCGGCATAACCCAACCCAGTGAGAGCTTGGGCTTGATCCATGGTTTTCCCGTGGTCGGCATCGGCGCGTCGGCGGGTGGACTGGAAGCGCTCAAGCAATTTTTTACGGCAATGCCGCCGGAAACGGGACTCGCCTTCGTGCTCGTCCAGCACCTGGATCCCAATCACGAAAGCCTCATGGCGGATTTACTGGCCAAATATACCGCCATGTCCGTCGCGCAAGCTGTGGATGGATTGCACGTGACGCCGAATCACGTGTACGTGATTCCCCCGAATCATTATCTGTCCATGCAAGACGGGGTTCTGCACTTGAGCCCGCCCACCGAACGGCGTGGCATGCGCATGCCCATCGATCACTTTTTGCGCTCCCTGGCCGAGGAGTTGGGCGAGAAGGCCATCTGCGTGATTCTTTCCGGCACGGGCAGCGATGGCACCCTGGGTTTGCGCGAAATCAAGGGGCGCGGTGGCATGACCATGGTCCAGGAGCCGGCCACCGCCCAGTACGGGGGCATGCCGCATAGTGCCCTGGCCACCGGACTGGTGGATTACCGCCTGGCGGTGGAGAACATGCCGCAAGCGCTCGTGCGGTATGTGCGGCATCCTTACGTGCGCGGCGAGCTGCTGGCGGAAGCCAAAATCGTCGAACCGCGAGACGACCTGAGCTCCGTGATTGCCGTTATCCGGACCCGAACCGGCCACGATTTCCGTCACTACAAGAAAGGCACGCTCGGTCGCCGCATCGCGCGTCGCATGAGTTTGGCGACCCTCGAAAGCATGCGCGAATATTTGGATCTGCTGTGCGCCTCGGAGGACGAGGTTCGCAAGCTGGTGCGCGATCTACTGATCAGCGTGACCAGTTTTTTCCGGGAACCCCAAGCGTTCGAGATGCTGGCGGCACAGGTCGTGCCCGCCCTGGTGGAACGGGTCCGACTGGAAGAGCCGATCCGGCTGTGGATACCCGGCTGCGCCAGTGGCGAGGAGGCGTATTCTCTGGCCATGCTGTTCATGGAAGCCATCCGACGCAGCGGAAAACCAATAGGCTTGCAGATTTTCGCCACGGACATCGATACCGAGGCGCTCGAAGTGGCCCGAGCCGGAATTTATCCCGTTTCGGCCGCGACGGAACTTCCGAACGACTATCTGCGCCAGTTCTTCACGCGCGATGGTGACCACGTCAGTGTGAAGAAGTCGGTGCGGGAAGCCGTGGTGTTCGCGGCGCAGAATCTCATTACTGATCCGCCTTTTTCCCGTCTCGACTTCATCAGTTGCCGCAATTTGTTGATCTACCTAGACAACGAGGTCCAGGCTAAGATCATCCGCTTGTTCCATTTCGCGCTGCGGGAAAAGAGTTACCTGTTCCTGGGCAATTCCGAAACCATCGGTCAGCGCACTGATATGTTTCGAATCATCTCGAAGAAATGGCGCATCTACCGCCGGCTCAACGTGCCGCCCGACGCCCGTGGTCCAGACTATTACCCCGTGATGAGCGACAACGCCGCCACCCTCTCGTCGCGTGATACCGGTGGGCGCGTGAAAACACCCCTGGGACGCCGGCTTGGCGAGCGCGTCGAAGAGAAGCTGCTTGCGGAATATGCCCCCGCGGCGGTGCTCGTGAATCGGGCGGGTGAGGCACTGTTTTTTCATGGCGCGACTTCCCATTATCTGGAAATGCCCAGGGGGACGGCGACTCATCAGGTGGTGGCCCTGGCCCGCGAAGGGCTGCGCGCCACCCTGCGGGCCACCCTGCAGAAAGCCATGCGGGACAAAGCGGTGATGGAAGCCCATCGGATCACCCTGCGCGATTCGGGCGACAGCCGTGAGGTACACCTGAAGGTGTGGCCGGTGGACGAGACCGAAGGGACTTTTCTGGTGTGTTTCGACGATGAAAAGGACGCGAAGCCCGCCAGCACGGTGGGGATCGGCGAAGAAGTGCTGGTCAAACAATTAGAGTACGAACTCAAGGCCACCCGCGAGGACTTGCAAACCACCATCGAAGAGGTGGAAACCGCCAACGAGGAACTCAAGGCGGCCAACGAAGAAGCGATGTCCATGAACGAGGAGCTGCAGTCCACCAACGAGGAGCTGGAGACTTCCAAGGAAGAACTGCAATCCCTCAACGAAGAATTGTCCACCGTTAACAATCAGTTGCTCGACAAAGTCCACGAACTCGAAACGGCCAACAACGATCTCGCCAATCTGCTTTCCAGCACGGACATTGCCACCCTCTTCCTGGATGCCGATTTGCGCGTGCGGCGCTACACGCCTTTGGCGACGCGCATGTTTGCCCTGATCGAGACGGATCACGGCAGACTCATCGCGGATGTGGCCCAGCGCTTTAGAAATGGCAGCTTGCCCGATCTGTGCCAGCGTGTTCTGCGCGATCTTAAACCGCTGCGGGAAGAAGTGCGCGGCGATGATGGCCACGCATTCTTGATGCGCGTCCTACCCTACCGCACCACGGACAACCGCATTGACGGGGTCGTGATCACTTTTTCCGACATCACCGAGATCAAGGCCGCCTATGCCGAAGCGGAAACCCGAGAACGGCAGTTACGCATCATCACCGACGCGCTACCGGTCCTGATCGCTCACATCGATCTGCAACATCGTTTCCGCTTCGTGAACGGGACTTACGAACGTTGGTTCAATCTGCGGAAGGAAACCCTACTCGGCGAACCCCTATGCCAGGTCTTCGGCGTCGCCGCCTACGAGAGCCTGTGCCCTCGGCTCGAAGAAGCCATGAGCGGTAAGACCATCGAATTCGCCACCTGCCTGACCCATCATCGTCTCGGCGAGCGTGATGTGAACGCGACCTGCGTGCCCGAGTTGACCGATGAGGGCACGGTCGTGGGTTTCTACTTTCTGATCCACGACATGACCGAGCGCAAGAAGGTCGAACGACGTTTGAGCGCGGCCAACGTGGTGTTTCGTAATACAACCGAGGCGGCCGCCATACTGGACGAGAACGGCTGCTTCACCATGGTCAATCCTGCTTTCGAAACCATGACCGAGTATTCCCCGAGCCAGTGCATCGGCGAACATTGGGAGTTTTTACTATCCGATCGTCTGGCGCCGGAACCATCCAACCTCGCCAGGGAATCGGTGAAAACGAACAGGGACTGGCGTGGCGAGATTTGGCTGCGACGCAAGAGTGGCGAGGTCTTCGCGGCCTGGATGACCATTGACGTGATCGATCCAGGCGAGGGCGACGTGCGTGGATCCGTGGCCGTGTTTGCCGATATCAGCACCGTCAAGGAGGCCGAAAAGCGGCTGGAATTCCTGGCGCATCACGACCCCCTGAGCGGTCTCGCCAACCGCGTCATGTTCCACGAGCGCGTGGCTCACGCACTGGCTCGCGCGGAACGCCAGAAACGGCTGGTCGCGCTCCTGTACCTGGATCTGGACGGCTTCAAGCATGTGAACGACAGTTTCGGGCACGAAGTGGGGGACCGCGTGTTGGAACTCGCCGCCGACCGCCTCCAGGCATGCGTGCGCGTGGAAGATCTACTGGCGCGGCTCGGTGGGGACGAATTTGGGGTACTCCTTGAGGAAATCGCGGAGCCGTGGAACGCGGCCTTGGTATCGGAGAAGATTATCGAAGGACTACGCGCGCCCTTCGTGGTGGGCGGGCGCGAGCTGGTGTTGGGCGTCAGCGTTGGCGTCAGCCTTTTTCCCGCCGACGGTGAAAATGCATCGGTGCTTATTCGCAATGCGGATACGGCCATGTATCGCGCCAAGGAACGAGGTGGCAACATCGTCCACTTCTATACCCCCGCGCTGACCAAGGCCGTACAGCAACGAGTCTCCATCGAAAGCGCGTTGCGTCGAGCCATGGACGCCAACGAACTGGAACTCTACTTCCAGCCCATCATGGAGATCGATTCGCGGCGCATCGTCGGTACCGAGGCCCTTCTCCGCTGGCGTGCGCCGGGAAGAGGCGTGCTCCTGCCCGAGAGCTTCTTGCCGATCGCCGAGTTGTCTGGTCTCATCGTTCAGGTCGGCAGGCATGTCATCGATCTCGCCTGTGCTCATCTCGCCGGTTGGCGCACACAATCCTTGCGGGTGCCGCGACTCTCGATCAACGTGTCGGCCCGTCAATGCATGGATGAAGGCTTTCTGGTCGTCCTAGAGCAGGCGCTCGCGCGGTACCAAGTACCGGCCGGAGCGATTGATCTTGAAATTACCGAAAGCTGCTTCCTGGATAGGGGGGCGTTCGACCGAATTCTGCCGACGCTCAGGCAACTCGGCTTGACACTCACCATCGACGATTTCGGCACCGGCTACGCGACTCTCGCATCTTTGCGCCATGTTCCCGTAAACACCATCAAGATCGATCGCGCCTTTGTGGGTGATATCGCGGGCGGAAAGAGCGATGGCGCCATCGCCAAAGCGGTCGTCGCGCTTGGCAAGAGCCAGAATTTGCGGGTTGTGGCCGAAGGCGTGGAAACGGAGCGGCAACTAGAGTTCCTGGGTGAAATAGGTTGCGATGCCTGCCAGGGTTATCTAGTCACGCCGCCCTTGGCGGCCGATGCGTTTGTCGGGTGGCTGGAGGAAAATCGGCTGCGTATCGACGCAGTCTGATCGGTTCAGCGGTGTGCCCCCCAGACCACCGTCCGGGGTCGGTGGGGCGGGTGGGCGCGACGGGAATCGCGGGTTCATACCCGGACCGGCGATCCCCGGTTTGTTCGCTGCCCGGAGGCCGATCCGCTTCAGCTCGCTCGACGCCAAACCCGAACTTCCTTACGCGCTAGCCCCCGAGGAGTTTCGAGGCGCTGACCGGCCGTTGCCGGTGATGATCGAAACCCGCGTCTCGGCCCGTGACGTTCATTCCGCCCGGGCTGACGGCGGTAAGAATGCGCCGTTGCGACGCGCGTTCGCAAAACCGCGCTCAAGTCGTCGCCGGCTCGATGAACTCCCCGCTCCTTTCGGGTTCGGCGCGACTATCCTATTCCACAGTGGCTTCTCGGGAGACGTTGGCCTTTCCGGCGTGGATCGCGGGCGAGCGCTTCACCGAGGCTTTCAGCAAACCGCTCAGGAGGATCAACGATGACGTGGCTCTCACGGATCGGCGCTGAGCGCCGGTTCCACCCAACGGGTGTGGCACTGGTGCTCAGTCTCGGGCTGGCCTTATCGATCGGGTCAGCGCTCGCCCGGACGGGCGCGGATACCGCGCTTGACATCGCGACCGCGCCGGAACCCTCCACTGCGGTCGGGGTGGATTTACCGCACACCGACGGTTTTGGGTTGCTGCCCAAACCACCGGCGTTTACGAAGGTGGACAGCGCTCGGCTGTTCGCCGAAGGCAAGCTGGCCTGCGCCGGTCCCTGCGTGACGCCTTTTGGCACCGTGCTGGGGGTCGCCGACGGGGCGGAAGGCCGCTCCAACTGCGTCTCGACCTGCATTCGACCGGAGTATTCTTTTCTTGATCGCACCTCGGGTGTTGTCTCGGTGCATGCGGACGATCCCAAGCAAGATCAACTCCAATACATCGGCGTGACGTATCAGTGCGTTGAGTATGCCCGCAAGTGGTGGATGAAAAACCTCGGGATCACCTTCGGCAGTATCGACAGCGCCCACGAGATTCTGTACCTCACCGAAGGGCAAAACCTGCAAACCCAGCAACCGTTCCCCTTGGCTCGCTCGATCAACGGTACCGCCCGGCGCCCGCCTCGGCGAGGGGATTTGGTGGTGTATTACCCCGACCGGGCCGATCCCGAATGGCGTCATGGCCACGTCGCCGTGGTGGTGGCGGTGGATCGGGAACAGGGGATCGTGTCCCTGGCGGAAGAGAACTACGACAACCAGCCTTGGCAGGATCCACATGCCTTCGCCCGCCAGATCCGGCTGTTCGAGGTCGGTGGGCGATATACCCTGCTGGACGTGTCGCCGACCGTCCATCGGAACGCCGAAGGTGGCCGCATCGCCGGCTGGTTGTATCCACTGGCGGATCGTTGACCGGGTATCCCAAATACCCGCTGGCCCGACCCTCGATCAAGGATGCTGCTGCTCGTCGAGCGTCACTGGTGACGCCGCCGTTCCAGCCTTCCCCACGCCGCGTGGGGTCTCTTCAGCCCGCCTCGGATGGGCCGCGCCTCTTCAGGCGCAGTTTGGGATAGGGCGGCGCCGAGGGTGGCGCATTCGGTGTCTGCCGGTCGGGGGCCTTCACCGCCGACGCCTTTTCCTCCGGCTTTTTCCTTGCCGATGCGTTGACTTCCGGTACCTTCGGTTCCGGCGCTTCGACTACCGGTCCGTTTGAGTCTGGCCTCTTCCCCTCCGCCGCCGGCTCGGGTCGGACTTTCCGCTCGAACACCTGCACGCTCGGATGCTGGAGAGCGATCTCCCCATCCGCGAACCGCGCCAGCGACCCGCTCAGGGCCGCGATCCATTGGGGATAGTCCTTCGCCGCCTGTTCCAGCTTGCGCCAAATCTTGGGCGGCAGGATCGCGGTGACGATCCCCTCCCCAGTCTGGATACCGATCTTCAGGCCACCTTGGACGGGCAGCGGTTGCGGCAACTCGGAAAACTTGACGGTGAGTTCGAGACGTCCGGGCACGAGGGCTTCCTGGGGCAAGGGGGTGTCGTTGGCGGGTAAGGGGGGATGTAGCGGGGCACGAGGGTGCCGGTTGGCCGGCTTTCCGGGCGGTCCAGGCGGCGAGGTCGGCCGGGCGGTTTCGGCTTCGGCCGCCGTGACCACGCCCGCCGGCTGGCCTTGTAAATCGATGCGGATCGCACCCGCGCACAGCGCTTTCCGGTAGCGCGGTCGGTTGCAGTAACGTGCCAGCGCCCGTTTGACGGCGGCTTTCTCGAAGCCAGCCGCCATCAGGTCCTGGTGGATGCCGAGCTTGAGCGGCCGGGGGTTCTCGCCATCGAAACAGGCCGGGTAGGTTTCGATCAGCGCCGGCAGCGTGGGCGCCGACGTGAGCGTGAGCGGCGTGGGATTGGTAACAACGGGACTTGGGTCGGTCATGGGAAGTTCCAACGGTCCCATCGATTGAAAGTGTGGACAGTCATGGCGATAGTGGCGCTAAGTTGAAGTTGTTGGCTTACACGCGTTCACCAGGAACCTCGAAAAGTTGCTCAGTAACTACAACACAATGGCGTTTGGTAGCCATCTTGATCCAACGAGAACAAAGCATAATCCTCGACCGATATCTGAACTTGCCACGTGGCAAGTATTAGATAACATTATGATTTTGTAAGATTAAACGCCATCAAGTTTGAAACCGAATCGTTCTAGAACGCTCTCGCATTCCATAGCATTGGAATAGCCGATCTCAATCTTCCCACCACCTTTTCGATCAGGCTTAAGTCGGACCGGTGCACATAACCATTCTCCCAGTCGCATTTCTAAGTGCTGGATATCGGGACTGCGTCTATCCTGAAGATTGCAACCGCGACGACGAGATTTTGTGGTCAGTCGGTTTTTTTTGCCGTTCGAGTTCCCGTACCGACCACCCCCGTTCCACCGCTTGCTCAGCGAGCGCCAGTTGCTCAGCGCGCGGCAGATTCAACAATACCTTGCCGTGACCGGCTTCGAGCACCTTACTTTGAAGCAATTGCTGAATAGTTTCGGGTAGCTTGAGCAGGCCAACAGCCTTGCTCACCGTAGATTCAGATTTACCTACCAGCTCACTTACCTGAGCCTGGGTCAGGTTGAAGTTATCCATTAGAGAACGGAATGCAAAAGCTTCTTCCATAGGATTGAGATCCTCCCGCTGCAGATTCTCAACCAAAGCAATGGCCGTTGCTGTGCGGTCGTCAACATCGTGGACGATGACAGGAACACGATTCATCCCAGCCTTCTGTGCGGCACGCCAGCGTCGATCACCCGCGAGAATCTCATAGTCATCGGTTTTTCCCGCAAGCGGCCGGACAATCAACGGTTCGAGAATACCTAGCTCCCGGATGCTGGCGGTTAGCTCGTCAAGCGCGGCATCATCTACTGGGTTGCGTGGCTGGAATCGCCCTCGGTGTAGCCGATCAGGTGGCAATTGGGTAACAAGATCTGGGTTGCCAAACGCATGAGCCTGGGTCACTACCTCCTCTTTCAAGCTCTCGAAGTCAGTGTGGTAGGGCGAGTTCCGTGCCCGTTTGACGCTGATTAGTGGGGTTGATGCTTTCCTGGCCATATTTCACTCCTGAGAATTGCTCAGATTCGAGAAAGACTGGAGTTCCTCCATGATTTCTAATATTTCCTGGGCGGCTGCTGTGGATGGATGTTGATCCAGAACCGTTATGCCCCCACTGATGGTCTCCATGTAGGCAACGCGGTTGCAGGTACGAGCCGCCAGCACTGGCAATTCGTGCTCCTGAAGTGCCCGGTCGATATCAGCAGCCAGCCGGGTACCTGGAGTCTGGCGACTGACAATGAAAGCGGCTCTGGGTTTACCAGCGGTAACACTTTGTCGAACCTTGATGACGTCCACTAAGTCCATGGCCGACCAAATGTCCGGCGAGGATGTTTGCACAGGAATCAGTACGGTATCCGCTACTCTCAACGCCGAGGCGGTCATCTGATGTAGTTTGGCGGCCCCATCGATGATGACTAGGTCGAAAGCGTCGCTGATGGCTGGGATTTCCTTGTCAAGGGTAGGCCGATCCAGACCGACGACACTAGGCATACCGGCTTCTGGGTGGTGCTCCTGACTAGCTTGACTCCAATCTCGGGCAGTACCCTGCGGATCGGAATCAACGATCAGCACACGGAAACCACTTCGCTGAAAGGCGCGAGCAAGATTGATGGAAAGCGTGGTTTTGCCTGTCCCACCTTTGGGATTTAGGATGGCAATAACATGAGCCATGAAGTTATCCATTTATTTAAGAGTTACACAGTTGCCTTGCGCCGAGCAAAAGATCGGGATGAATCTACCCAAAGTTAGTGACCAAGATTACATCAATTTTATGATCACCACGCTGAAGGTGTGCAGGGGCAACAAAGCGCGGAATGACTGAAACTTGAACGGGGGAAACCTGTCGAGTGCGCCTATGGGTCAAGCCACGGGATGGCGCTGATCGGATTGATGTTGGACTGGGCGTGGGACCGACAACCGCGCTGGCTAGGGTTCGTAGCATCGCCTCCAGCCTAGTTACCAACGGCTTCAAGCTGGTCTTAATTGACACGGTGATTGAGTTTACTCATGGTCTATGCTCGGGAGCGTTCGCACATCTCCTCATCATGGTACTCAAAACTCTGGAGCTCGCGCACCCGTTTCTCGTCAGCGTTGGATACTATTGAAAATCGACTGACACCAGCCAGCTAGGGTTTTGTTCAAGGTCAAGGGTTGCGGTTTGAAGGTTTTTGAATCAAGGGTTCTGAAAGAAGCTACTGAGTAACAGCACCACCACCTAACGGTGGGGATATCCGACACTAATGGAGGGCTTGGGGATGGTTCCGCACGGTACTCGACAGTTATTTTAAAAATATTCGACACTTAATGAACGACAATTTGATTGCGGCGAGCCGTGGTGGGTCGTCAGGGGTCCGATTCAGCGCTGGAAACCGCTCGCTTGATCCGCTCGGCAGGGAATCGGCCGGCGGAGGAGGAGGGGGAACGGTGGACGGCCGACGCGAGGCCGCGTGGGCTTGGCCCCGAGGGGATTGAAGGGGTGGCGGAGGGTGAGGTGGTGGCGAGGCGGGGACGCCCCGCTTCAGTCGGGCGGTCGCCCTCGCAGCCGGCCCAATAGCGCGCCGAGCGCGGCGTGGGCGGTGTCGCGCCGCGCGGTGTCCATGGCCGCCTCGGCGGGTGCCGCCGGGGCGGCGGCTTCAGCGCGCAGGCGGGCGGCGTCTCCATTCAGGGCGCGCCGACCTTGCTCGGCCGCCGTGGCGGCGGCCTCGTGCCGGCGCCGATGGCGCCGATGGCGCTTAACCGCTTTGTCCCGCTCATGCTGGAGCCATTTGCTGAGGCCAAAGACTTGGAAGAGGGCTTCGGGCACGCCGCGAATGGCTGGTAGACCCCGGTAGTGGTCGTCGCCGGTCGATTGGGTGCGCGGGTGGACGGTGACCAGCCCGGCGCGGCGCAGGTCGCGGCAGGCCCGCTCGGCCCGGCGTCGGCCGAGGCCGGCTCTTTCGGCCAGAAACGCCAGCGATAGCCCTTGGGTCGAGCCGTCGGCTTGAGGAATCCCCACCCGCAGGGTGGCTAGGTCGAGGTAGTGCACCAGCGCGCCCAAGAGATCCAGGCAGGCTTCCCGCCGCTCGCTGCGCTGTTGCCGGGGNGAGCCGTTGGCGGCGTTGAGGCTGGGTAGGACCTTGGGGGTCGTCGAAGTAGGCCCGGACCCGTTCCTGGAGTTGCAGGAGGATCTTGGGCCGGGCGGCGTGCTGGGGGCGGCGGTTCGAACCAGCGCGGGGTGGCCGGGTCGTGCCCGCAGCGGTTGCCGGCGACGGTGACCACCCCGGCGAGGGCGGTCGCCAATCGGTCCGGGCGCGCGCTCGGAAAGGGCGGGCCGCACGCGGCCGCCGGCGCCGCAAGGGCGCCGGGTGGGGGCACGGAGGGCAAGCCAGGCGACATGGCCGGGACAGGTTCGGGTCGGACCGGGGCCGCCTAAGCTAGGGAGGCGAGCCGGGGCCGAGGCCGAGGGATCGGTCGGTCAGGTCGTTACTGCGGCACGCGGCCGGGCGGTTCGCTGAGCCGTCGAGGACGGCGCACCGCCGTCCCGCGAAGGGAGGCACGCGGATCGCGAATCTGGGTGTTGTTCATAAGACTCCCCTGGTTAAAAAGACAAATAACCCTCGGAGGAGGTCTTGCAAGTCCCAACCGGTCCGCTATAATCAGAAATAGGTCGATTCTATTACTGATTGTCGTCCTTAGCGGATCTTTGGCCGGCAACTTTCAAGCTTCCCCTGGAACCCTCGCGCGCCAAACGCGGGGGTTTCTCGGTTTTTGGGTGAGCACTATTGCGTTTTTAGGTGTCGTCAACCCTCTGTATGGGTGCGGATCGTTCAGTACCGTCCGCATCGGGTGTTCGGTCATTCTTGCCATTATAGCGGGCAAATACCACCCGCGCGCAATCATCCAACCGCGCCAATACCGCGACGAGATCCGTGGCCTGTGGATCGCCACCCAGGCGTTGCAATCCGGCGGTGAATGACCGCCGCGGTGTGTCCGCCAGATGCACCGCCACCGTGTGATCGCCGCTGATCCACGGGACGACCGGGTTCTCGACGGGCGGCGGTCGCGGGAAAGGGCGCATGGGATGACCGCTACCGTGTGGCAGCCACTGCGTCCGCCGGGACCAACGGCGTTTGCGAAATCGTGACCACCAGTACATTACCCCCGCCCAGATCGACCCCATACACGTAGCCCTTGCCAGGCACGTAACTGACCTGGAGCGGGTTCGTCGTCACCATGCCCGGCACCGTCGCCGTGGAGGCCCGCGTGCCGTTGCCGTAGCGGGTGAACGAGGTGAGCGGCGCGATGGTGCCCACCCGCAAGGTATTGAGAAATTGCTGGAACCCGGTCAGCGGCGAATGGCTTAGCAAATCCTGGAGCAACTGATGCTGTAGGTCGCCGAAGATCGTGTTCACCACTTGACACCCCGCTCCGAACAGGGCATCGACCGACAGATGGCTGAGCGCATCGATCAAATTCCTGATTTGTTCGTAGGTGCTGCCCAGCAAACGCCCGAGATCGAACGCGAAAATGTCGATGGTACACACCCCGCCGGCCCCGTCCTGGCGCGGGTTGTTGACGATCTCGATGGGGTCGGTCTGCGGGTAGTCCATTTGCCGATCCGAGATGGCCCGAGTCAGTTGACTGCCCGCCAGGGCGGCCTCCTTGAGTTTCACCGCGATGTTGGGGTCGCACCCTTGCGTCGCCGGATCGAAGTTTCCCCATTGGCCGGTGTCGGGATTGTAGAAGGGCGGGGGAATCAGCGTGACGTTACCGGCCGGATCGATGTTGACTTGCCATCCGGCCTCGATCTGATCGATGAGGGTTTGGTCGACGCACAAGGTCGGGCTGAGCTGATAAGGCGTTTCCGGTGGGCACGCCGTCAACGGGTCACCGCCCCCCGAGGCGGTGCCTGTATCGGTGGCGGCCGGGTCCCCGGGACCCGTGGTGGCCGGGTCCCCCGAGGCGGTGTCCGTACCGGCGGCGGCCGAGATAGCCGCCGCGCGTGGCGCGACCGCCGTCGTCGATTCGGGGTCCAAGGACCAACCCACCGGTGGCGCGGCGACCGACGGGCTCGCGGCGAGCATCACGGACGCCGCGAGTAGGAGCGGACGAACGACCCGCGCCCAGGCGCGTTGAGCAATCATTTGGCTTTCGGCCCTTTTCACGGAGGAGTATTTTTGATATAAAAAGATAACACGCCATTATTGAATTGCAAGCCCGACGGAGTTCCCCATGCCGACCGCGGTTTCGCTCTTGGAGGCTTTCCAGGCCAATTTCCCCGGCTTGACCCAACTCCTGACGATGTGGGCTTACCTCATCGGGATGGGGGCTGGGGTTTCGGCGGTGGTGATGGCGCAACGCCGCGCGCGGTTCGACGGACAGGCCACCATCGTCGGCATCGCGATCCGGGCGGTCCTGTGCGCGACCTGTTTGTATCTGCCGACCGCCGTGTCCACCAGCCAGGAGACGCTGTTCGGTTCGCCGACGATCCTGAGTTATTCCGCCGGAACGGCGGTCAGCGCCCAGGGGAAAATCGCGCTCGATACCGTGATCGGCTTTGTCCAACTGGTTGGGTTGTGGGCCTTTCTGTATGGCGCGGTGCTGTTGAACCGAGCCCACAGCCGAAGCGTGTATGACCCCGGTCTGGGTGGCAAGGCCCTCGCCCATCTGGTGGGGGGTGTGTTCTGCATGAATATCGTGGCCACCGTGCAGGCCATCGCCCAGAGCTTCGGACTGGAAAAACTGCTGAATACCGTGATCGTCGCTGGCGGTTCCTGAAGTCGGCCGACGATGAATGATCCACTCCAATCATCAAGGAGTTCATTGTTAATATTTATATCCAACGAAATTGATGGTTTTCCAGATGTCGAATAGCCACTTCGGAGGGATGAAATGATGCAGTCGAAACTCGCTTGGACATCGCTCGCCACCATCACGACCGTGGCAGCCGGGGCGCTGCTCTTGGGGCTGGAACCAGCGCTGGCGAAAACCGCTGGCGACCTGGGCGCGCACGTCGCCAGTCAGGGAGAGAATCTCGGCAAGGCGGTCTCGGCCCTGTCCTATGTTGGCGGCATGGGGGCCGGCGCGGCGACGGCCTACAAGTTCAAGGCCAACCGCGAAAATCCCCATCAGCACCCCATCGGCCATGCCCTCGGCTGGGCGGTGGTCTGCGTGGGGCTGATGTTCCTGCCGCAGACCTTCAAAAACACCGGCGATACCTTCTACGGCACGGATGCCACCCCCAATCAGGTCAGCGGCACCACGGTCATTGGGAATTGACGGTGGTGAATCCCTTGATCGCGAACCGCGCTCGGGGCGGCACTGGACGGCCTGCGCACGCGGCTGGCGTTCACCGCGCCGGCCTGGGCCGCGTTCTTCCAGCGTCGCCGCCTACTGCTTTTCGTCCCATCCGTTCCAGGACGTCCCACGCGCGGCGTGGAAGGCAGTGATCATGCGCCCTCGTTGGTTGAATGAGCTTCGAGAGTTGATGACCCAAACCTGCGGCTTGGATGCCGAGGCGTTGACCAGTTTGACCACCGTCGAGGACGAGGAGAGCTTTGTCACCAAGGCTGGGGGCTTGATGAGCGTGCTCCACCTGCGCGGCCATTTGCGGGTGGTGGGCGAGGAGGAACTGTCGCGGTTGACCGAGCAACTGCTGTCCTTGCTCGGCCCGGCATTGGCCCACCACGCGGGACATGTCGTCGATGTGGTCTTTTCCAGCGATCCCGCGCAAACGCCGGGCGCGATCGAGGCCCTGCTGACCCCGGGGGCGCGCGCCGCGCACCGCGCGGGCCTTGATTTGGGCGATGTCTTCGCCGAGCGGGTCCGGCACTTGCCGGCGTACACTTGCGCCGAAACGGTGTATTTGGTGATCTGGACGACCCCGGACGGCTTGCCGCGCGCGACCCGACGGCTCGCGGCGCGCGAGCGGCGCCGGGCGGTGAAGCGGATGCCCATCGCGCCGGGGCTGGCGCGCGATAACCAACATCCGTTGGCGTGCAACCGGTATTTGACGGACACCCACCGCTCGCTGGTGCAAACGCTGGTCAACGATCTGCGCGCGGCCGGCTTCGAGCTGGCGCCGCTGCCGGTGGCGGCGGCGTGTCGGTGGATCCGCCGGGAAATCGATCCGGCATGGACGCCGAAGGACTGGCAACCGCTGCTACCGGGCACGAATCTGCCGGCCCCGCGCGTGCGCCCGGACGGGGTTCTGGACCAGGCGGGCTGTTGGTTTCCGGCCTTCGGTGGACAATTGATCCCACGCGGACTGGAGATCGTGGACGACCGAACGGTCCGGGTGGGCGACCGCTTGTATCAGCCGTTTTATGTCGATCTGCCGCAATTGACCGAGGTGCAACGCTTCGAACGGTTGCTCGACCGGGTCCGCCAGCAGCGGCTCCCCTGGCGCTTCCTGATGCGTTTGAGCGGCGGCGCCGAGGCGTGGCTGGCGGCCCGGCATCGCTGGGCGAGCCTGCTGTACTTCGCCAGCACCACCAACCGCTTGATCGACGCGGCGGTTCAGGCGTTGCGTCGGCACCTCCACGAAGGCCAGGTCGGGGTGTTGGCGCAAATGGCGCTGACAACCTGGGTGACGCTGGATGAATCGCCGCCCCATGGCCGTTCCCACCGAGAGGCGCTGCGGGCGCGCACGGCGCATTTGGCCGCGCATGTGCAATCCTGGGGCGGGTGCACGGTGCGCGAGGTGACCGGTCATCCCGTCAAAGCCTGGGTCTCGACCGTGCCAGGCTTGAGTCAGCTGCATATTGGCACCCGCTACGCGGCGCCACTGCGCGAGGTGATTCGATCCTTGCCGCTGTTTCGGCCCGCCTCGCCGTGGCCGGCCGGAGCGATGGTTTACCGGTCCCGCGATGGCCAACTGTTTCCGTATCAGCCGGGGTCCCCGTTGCAAGGGACCTGGAACGAGCTGTATTTCGCCCGCCCCGGCTCGGGCAAATCGGTGGCGATGGCGCTCAACAATCTGGCGTTGATCTTGAGTCCCGGTTTTCGGGAACTGCCCTTTGTTCGGATCATCGACATCGGACCGTCCTCGGAGGGCTTGATTGCGCTGGTGCGGGATGCCTTGCCGGCGGCGCGGCACCACGAGGCGCAATTCCACGCGCCGCAAAACCGGGTGGAGTGGGCAATCAATCCACTGGATACCCCCTTGGGCTTGCGGGTTCCCCCGCCGCAAAAGCGGGCCTTTCTGGTGTCCTTGCTCAGCGTATTGGCGACGGCGCCGGGCGCGGCGGCGCCCCCGGAGGGTCTGGCGGAAACGGCGGGCCTGGCGCTGGATCGCGCCTACGCGCATTATCGCGACGATCAAGCGCCGAAGTTGTACGGCGTCCACCAGGACGCCGCCGTCGCCGCCGCGCTCGAACGCCACGCGATCGTCCTGCCGGAGCGGCCGACCTGGTGGGAGGTGGTGGATGCGCTGTTTGACGTCGGTGATATCCCCGCCGCGATCCGGGCGCAACGTTATGCGGTGCCCTTGCTCAGCGATCTGGTCGTCGTGGCCCAGGAACCGCAAGTCACCCATCTGTACGGGGCCGCGATGCGGTTGGAGGCGACGGCGGAATCGCCGGTGCAATGGTTCAGCCGCGCGATCTCGGCGGCCACCCGCGAATGGCCGATGCTGGCCTATCCGACCCGCTTCGACCTGGGCAACGCGCGGGTGGTCGGCCTGGATGTGGCCGCGCTGTGCGGGGACATGACCCCCGTCGGTCAGCGGCAAACCGCCATCGCCTATTTGCTGGCGATGCATGTGCTCAGTCACGATGTGTTTTGGGACGCGTCCACCACCGAGCGAGCGCCCGAGCGCTACCGCGCCCATCACCGCGACCGGCATGAACGCCTGCGGGCGTACCCACGCAAATTCTGCATGGACGAGAAACACCGCTGCGGTGGTATCGCCGCCATCGACGCGCAGATCGTGCGCTGGATGCGGGAGGGCCGCAAAGCCAACGTCCACACCGCCGTGGCGAGTCAAATCTTGAGCGATTTTTCCGACGACATGGCCGAACTGGCAACGACGATCCACATCATGGAGTACTCCTCGGACGACCAGGCGGCGGCCGTGC
This sequence comes from Candidatus Competibacter phosphatis, assembly GCF_012939995.1. GTDB lineage: Bacteria > Pseudomonadota > Gammaproteobacteria > Competibacterales > Competibacteraceae > Competibacter > Competibacter phosphatis. The sequence goes on from NZ_SPMZ01000052.1 coordinate 20,370, forward strand.
GCGCCAAGTTTTCGCTGTCGGCCGCCGCGTTGGCCGCGTTGCGGACTTACGGCACCGGTCCCACCGCCGCCGGCGCGCCGTTCCTGGGGGTGTTTCGAACCCGGCGCGGTACCCTCGCGCAACTGCTCTATCTCACCACCGGTCCGGTCGAGTTGTGGGCGCTGTCCACCACGGCGGAAGACTGCTGGATACGCGCCCAGCTCTACCGGCGGCTCGGACCTCGCCCAGCGCGGGCCGCCCTGGCGCGGGCCTATCCGGGCGGGAGCGCCAAAGCCGAACTGGAACGCCGCCTGGACCACGGCGACGGGACGCTCGACCGCGAGGCCGTGCTCGCCCAACTGGTGGAGGAGGTGGCCGCCCTGGCGCCGTCCTGGGCGGACGCGCCACCGGACCCGGACATCGTAGGGGGTCAGGCGATGGAAGGATTCGGGTAGAGTGGCGATTGTTTATTTTTTATATATAAATATATGATGTATTCACTGTGCGCCCGCATAGGAGGAATCCCAGGCTCATGAACCCGAAAACCCTGCTCCTCATTCCCGCGCTGTGGCTGTCCGCGTGCGCCACCCCATCGCCCGCGCCCGCCCCGTCCGTCGATTCCGGTCACCGCCAACAACTGGCCGACTCCGGCGCCCGAATCGCCGAGGCCCTCGCCCGGCTGGCCGTGGTCGAGCAAGCCACGCACCGCGTCCATGCCCAAACCTATGTGACCACCGACGATGCCCCGCCGGAACTGCGGACCCGTGTCGCCGTGGACTATCAGGGCGACCTGAAGCCGTTCGTCCATCAGCTCGCCGAGGTGGCGGGTTACGAGGTCAGGACCTACGGCCGATCCAGCCTCCTGACGCCCATCAACATTCAGGCGGACGACCGTTCGATTGGCGAGCTGTTGGCGGACGCGGGTTATCAGGCCAGTTGGCGGTGCCAACTGGTGGTCGATCCGAGCCGCCGGGTGGTGGACATTCTCTACGACCATCGCCGCCCGCCATCGGCCCAGCGCCGTCCATCGAAGCGGCGGCGGGGCTAGGGAGGTCACCGATGCGATCCGGTTCTCTTCAAGTGGCGTTGGCGTTGGCGGTGGCGTTGAACCTGGGCGGTGCTCACGCCGGTCTCGGCACGCCCGCATCGGAAACCACGCATGACGATCAAGGCCCACTGCGTCTGGAAGACGTCAAAAGCGGCCGTTCGCTCTCCGATGACGCGATCAACCCGATCCGGGCCGAGGCCCTGAAAGAAACCGCCCTGGCCTACGGGGCGCGGGCCGGACTGTACGCGCGGGCACGGGAAATCAATCAACTGTTGGACGAAGAGGCCGGGATGCTCGATCGGAATTTCCCGTTCGCGCCGCTGATCCTCGCCCACAACGTCTTGCCGCCGGTCATCCAGACCGGGCGCGACACCGTGCGCCAGCACCATGACGCGCAACTGCAATTCGCCGATGCCGTCTACGCGATCGTCCGCCCGGCTAAGCTCGCCGTCGCTCCACCGGACTGGCGGACCTACTTGTACGTGCGCGCCGCGCGCCCGGCCCCGCCCGACGAGACGCTGTTGCCCGACCGCGCCAAGGCGGTGGAGGTCGCCTATTGGGAGCGTTCCGTCGAGGACGGCTGGACCCGAGGGGTCCAACAGGCCGATCAAACCTTGACCGTGCAACTGAACCGGCTGGAACGGGATTTGATCGGGATGGCGCTCTACCGCGAGTTGCTGGCCAAGGGCATGGTGACCCCACCCCGGCTGACCGAACGGCAACGGGGGGTCACGACCGACCGGAATGTCATGCGGGTGAATGACCGACTGTTGGAAATCGCCGAGAACACCCGTTTCCAGACGGAAAACCAACGCTGGAAACCGGTTCCGACCCGGCCGTACCGTCCATCGAAGCGGGCGCCCAAGATCCACCTGCGCGTGCTGGGATTGGCCGCGCCGCCCGGTGTCGCGACGAACGCGTCGTTGCCCGGTGTCGTGACAAAGGCGTCGTCGTCCGCGTCCGCCCACCCGTGGGGAAACCGATGGGAACGCTAGTCGATCTCCAGAATCGGCCGATGCCCGACGACCCCGAACTGGCGGGCTTCCTGGACACCGGGCTGGCCGAGCCGCCCGCGTTCGACCCGGTCTGGTTGGACCGTCTCCTGTTGTGGGCGGCGGACCATGACGTGTCGGATGTCACGATCCAGGCGGGCAATTTCGTGTTCGTCGAACGCTTTGGCCGATTGAGTCCGATCACGCGCCGGCGCTGGAGCGCCGCCGAAGCCTACGGTTGCGCGCAGGCGATCTACGGCGACAACGCGCCCAGTCAACTGGCCCAGGGCGAGGACATCGATTGCTCGTATGAAATCCGCCGAGGCCGCCAGGATCTGGCGCGGTTTCGAGTGAACATGACCGCCGCCCGCGCCGTCCGCGAGTGGGGCTTGGAAATCACGATTCGGACCATCCCGACCACGCCGCCGACCCTGGACCAGTTGGATCTGCCCACGGATTTACGCGCGCATCTGGCCTTCGAGCAGGGCCTGGTCATCGTCACCGGACCGACCGGGTCCGGCAAGACCACCTTGCTCGGCGCGATCATCCGCGCCTTGCTGGAGCAGCCCGATTCCCATCGCAAGATCATCGCGTATGAGTCGCCCATCGAGTACGTCTACGATGCCGTGCCCCGCTCGCGCGCGCTCATCGCCCAACACGAGATCGGGGTCCATCTCCAGAGTTTCGCGGCGGGGGTCCGCAATAGCTTGCGCCGCAAGCCGATGGTCATCCTGGTGGGTGAGTCGCGGGACGCGGACACCATCGACGCCATGATCCTGGCGGCGCAAACCGGTCATTTGGTCTACACCACCGCGCATACCAACAGTGTGCCGGAAACCCTGACGCGCCTGGTGGAGCCGTTTCCGGTGTCGGAACGCGAGGGTCGCCTGGCGGGCTTGTTGGACTCGTTGCGGCTGATCGTCACGCAGCGCCTGGTGCGGACCGTCGACGGCCGCCGCGCCGCCGCGCGGGAGTATTTGCACTTCACCCAGGCGGAGAAGGATCGACTGGCGGAGGCGCCCTTTCGCCAGGTGGCGCGGGTCGCGCGCGAGCTGGTCCGACAAAAGGGTCGCCCGTTGACCCTGGATTTGCACGCGCTCCATGACGCGGGTCGCCTGTCGGACACGGAGTTACACCACTATCGCGAGGTCGGCACCCAACTCGATCCGCTCGGCGGCGTGGCCGTCACCCGATGCGCCGATCCTTCCGATCCCGCCGATCGTGGAGACCCCCACGATGGCTGATGACGCCTTTGCGGTTCAACAAGCGCCATGGCGTCACACCGCGTTGCCGACGATGCTGTGGGGGATCGAGAGCCATGCGATCTGGCCCCTGGTGCTGTGGGCCATTCACATTCGCTGGTCGACCTTCAGCCTGGCGCTCGGCGCCGTCGTCTTCCTGATGGCGATCCGCTATTTCGGACTGGATGCCCGCTCCGCGTATCGCTGGGTTGGCGCGTTCCTGATCCGCGCCCTCGGTGGCGGCCACCTTCGTCCCACCGCGCCCCATTGGCAACGCCGGTGGTGAGCCTTCCCATGACCCATGACAGAACGAGGAACGCCCGAATGGAACGACACTCTTTGAAAAACCTGGCGGATCGGCGGTGGCTACCGGGGGTGGGGTTGGCCGCCCTGATCGCGGCGAGTGCCCTCCACGCCGCCGAAAAATCGCCCGCCGCCGTGTCGGTGCCCGAAACCGCGACGGTGTCCGAAACTGTGCCCGCATCCGAAACTGTGCCCGTGCCGGATGCCGCGCCACCCGATCCGGCCGCCATCGAGCACCTGCGCGAGACCGGGGTCACGGTAAAACGGGTTGGCGTGATTGGCCACGATCTGCGCTTCTGGCGGGTGACGGACGCCGACGGCCGTCAGGCGTTCATCGCCACGACGCGCGAAGGGTTCGTGATCCGGGGTCAGGTGTATTCGCCGGATGGGTCGCTCACTCTCGATACCGAAGGCTCGACCCCGCTGTATCGGTCCGAACCCGAACGACGCGCCCACGGGTTGGCTCGATTGACCGGAGCGCCCCTCCAGGCGGAGACCGATTTTACTTGGCGGCGGCCGAACAAGCCGGGGGTGGCCGACATCTCCCGGACCGACACCCCTCGGACGGTGTGGGACCAACTGGGCCACGCCACGGTCATCGAGGAGGGGAAAGCCGGCGCACCGCTGGTGTATTGCTTCTTCGATCCTTATTGCCCGTACTGCCACCAGCAGTGGAAGGTGCTGCGCAAGAAGGTGAGCGCGGGCACGTTGCAGGTGCGGTGGGTGCCGGTGGCCGTGCTGACGGCCTCGCAAGCGAACCTGGGTGTCGTCGGCGGGCTGCTGGCCGATCCGCGCCCCGAAACGCTGAGCGCCTGGATGCGCTCGCGACGGGTCCGCCCCGACACGAGCGAAGCGACCCAGCGGGCGCTGGGTCTCAACATGGCCCTGTTCCAGGCGCTGAAGGTGCCCCAGGTGCCGGCCTCGATCTACAAGGACCCGACCGGGCGCGTGATCCGCAAGGCGGGGGTGGCCGATCTGTAAGGTCAGTCTCGACGCGGCGACCGGATCACGTCGTGGGGAGCGAGCATCATGATTATGTTATCAGTTATCAATGGATATGAATCCCCTCACGACGGCCGTGCCCCAAACCAGAGGAGCGCATCGCCCTCATGGCTTTCGATCACCTGAAAGCGCAATCCCAACGGGTCCGTGGTGGCGCCGTCCCCGGCGAGCGACCGCCCATCGAGGCGTCACCCACTGAATCCGGCGACGTGGAGATCGCGCCCGCCACCGGCACGCCCCCGTCGCCCGCCACCTCGGCCGCCGCGTCCACCGCCGCGCGTGAGGCGTCCCCGGACGCGCCCACCGCTCCGGAGGTCACCTATTTCGATGACTGGATCGCGCAATTGAACGCCTTGAACGGGCTCTCGCCAGCGGCGGCGCAATCCGCCTTGCGTCAGGCGCTGCAACACGCGCCACGCCATCGGCGTCCATCCGACGAGGATGCCCGGTTGTTCGCGACGGCGGGCACGTCCACCTTGCCCTATGCGGCGGTCATCGACTGGCTCAAGATCCGCAAGGCGGTCGATGTGCACGCGGGTCGCCTGCCTCACGACACGGCCCACCATTGGTTGCGGGGGATGGCCACCGTCGACGGCGACTGGGCCACGCGCTGTCGGACGCTCGCCCACACCGCCGCGCAAACCGGTCATGGCCTGCCGCCCATGCTGGTCAAGGTCCTGGCCGCGCAACCGCCGGCCGCCGTGGCGGGGTATCTGCGCTGCGCCGCGCTGAAAACGCGCCTCGGCGAAGCGGCGATGCGAAGCACGCCACCACCACCGCCCGCCGCCGAGAAGGACTCGCCACCCTCTCCCGCCGCCGAAAAGGACTCGCCGCCGTCCGCTGCGATGGCCGCGAAACCAGAGGCACCCGCTGGCCCGGTGCCTCCACCGAACGCCCCGCCGTGGGCATCGAACCCGCCGGTGTCGGGTTATCCCACCGGCGGTGGCGTCAGCACCACCTTGGGCCAATTCGCCGGGGGCGTGCTCGGGAGCGCCGTCGCCGGTTTCAAGACCGGCTTCAAGAGCGGCTTCTATCGTGTTGTGGAACGGTCGTCCGCCACACCGGGTACCGACCGCGCGGCGGCGCGCGCCGAACAGGCGTTGGCCGATTTCGAGGCGGCCAGCCGGCCATTGGAACGGCACCCTCATTTAGCGGCGTTCTGGCGGGAGGTGGATCGACTGGCGCAACGGAGCGCCGACGGTCAACGCTCAACGGTCTTCCGGGAGGTGCACGCCCAGCCTCGCCATCCGCTGCACGCGCTGTTCGAGCGCCAAAAGGCGGCCGATCCCGACGTGGCCTTGTGGCACGAACGCGCGCACGCGGCCTTCGAGCGGCTCCAAGCGGTGTGGACGCAAACCACGCGCGCATCGATGGCGGACGGCACGGGGTGGTCGCCCACCCCCGCGCAACAAGACCGGTTGCGGGCGGCTTGTCTTGGCGTGCCGCCGGCGACGGATCGTCCCGTGTTGGTGGAGTGCGCCGCGCGGCTGTTGCGCGATCTGGCGTTCGTCCTCCGCCAGGCGTTTCAACGCCCGCGCGCGGGGACCGCCAATCCCGCGCCCTCGAACTAATCCGCAAGGTCCCTGCGATGGAGCACGGTCCGCGCGATCCGCTGGACGGCCTCTGGATCGGGATCTTGGCGATCCTGGTGCCGGTGGTGGCCTGGTGGCTGTGGAGCGAGGCGTTCGTTGGTTGGGTATTCCATCTCAAGCTGGCCCAACTGGGGCTGTTGCAACGGCTCGGCGTTCACGACGCCGCCACCGCCGCACTGGCCACCGCATTGCGGGGTGCCTTGACGGCGCCGGATCGCATCGGCTTCGATGCCTTGGTCTTTGGCCTGGAACGTGTGGGTCTGATCCTGCGATGGCCGCTCGCCGCCGGGTTGACCGGGTTGGGGGCTTGGCTCCTGCTGGGGCATCCGGCCGGCCGCTTTCGCCGCCGCTTCGATTTGCGGGGCTTGGCCGAGGCGATGAAAGACCCCTGGCCCTTCGCCTTGCACGCCTTGCGGCGCGGCCACCTGGACCTGCCGCTCGATCATCCGACCTGGGGGATGGCCCTGTCGAGCGAAGCGTTCCTGCGCCATCACGATCTGCTCGAAGCGACCGCGACCGGCTGGACCCTGCGCGAGGCGCGCGCCGAGGGGGTGTTCGCCGCGCAACGGGGACCGCCCTGGCGCGAGGCGCCCCTCCACGCCCGCGCCCTGGCCGGTCTCCTGGCGCTACGGGTCCTGGCCCTGACCGCGCCCACGGCCGAGGCCGAGCGGCTCAAACGCCGCGCCGGGGCGCTGTGGGGGACGCTCGCGCGGGCCGCCGCCGACCACAAGGCCGGGGATTACCTCCCTCCGGCGGCGGTTTTCA
>NZ_SPMZ01000053.1 GCF_012939995.1 Candidatus Competibacter phosphatis
CTCCATCTCCCAGTCGCTTTCTCGCCCAGCAGCTTCTTCAATTGGCTATTCTCCGCTTCCAGTCGCTGATCCGCCGTCTGTGCCTTCGCACCGTTTAATCCTTGGCGACCCGCCGCCAGAAATTGCTCTTTCCACCGGTAGACCTGGTTTTCGTTGACCCCGTGCTGGCGAGCAATCTCCGCCACGCTTTGACGCTCGCTCAAGACTGCCAGCATGATTGCTAATTTTTCCTCAACGCTCCAACTCTTGCGTTGCTTCCCCATCATGACCTCCACTAAAAGTCTCTTCAGTTTGACTTCTTATGGAAGAAATTCGTGGGGCATTACCGGTGGTCGGCGGACTGGCCGGCAGGATACGGTGAATGATCGAGGCTTCGCGGCGTATGGGTTTCGGCTCAGTCTCTACCCGCTGCTTCTACCAGCGGAAGGTGGCACCCAAGGCCGGACCCGCCATACGCATATCTTCCAGGATTTCATTGCCGCTCGTCGAGTAGGAGAGGTTACGGTACACGAGCACGAGATCGCCCCAGTCGAAGCGATAGCCGACCCCGGCCCATCCCTGCCAGGTCCAGTTCGAGTAATTGCCCGCGCCGATGTCGAGATAGTACGGCAGGAACCAATCGCCACCAGCGCCGAGCCCCACCGAGCCGCGCACGCCGACGATGCCGTCCCAGACGTTGATCCGGTTGGAACTACCTCCCGAGCGTCCGATCACCCCTTCCGGCCCGGAGAAACTCAAGTCGGTCGAGGTCTTCAGGCTCAGATAGCGAACGCCGCCGAACACGTCCAGCGTCCCAGCAGGACTGCGTGCCACGGTGTAGCTGCCGATACCCTCCCAGATCAACGACTTGATATCCACGTCCACATTCACGTCAATCGGTAAAGACTCTTCGCCTTCCGGTCCGCGCACATTCTTGATCTTGCCCTTCTGGCCACTGAAGTCGTTGTAGACCAAATCCATCGCCAGCGCCCAGTCGCCTTTGCGCGCTTCGAAAGTACCCATCAGGGCGAAATCCAGGTTGCTCAGATAGCTGTCCGGCTTGACCTCGATATCGACGGTTTTGCCTCCTCCCAATGGAGTGCCGAGCTGAATCGTCTGGTAGATATTCGGAAACCAGGCATAGGGCGTGAGGCTGTAATGCCACTGCCCGTCGTATATGTCCACACCAGCGGCCGATGCTGCGCCGCCCGATGCCAGAATGCCGGTGACCAGTACCCACGATCCTGCTTTCAATATCTTTTTCTGCAACATGGCATGCCTCTCCGGGTTTCGTCCCGAGTGATGGGGATAGTGTCTTTCTTCAGAATTGCTCATTTGGATTCCGAATCTGTATCCGTCGCCGATATTTTGGTTTGTTGGGACAAATTCTGGGCGGAATGTACCGCCACCAGGCGGGATACCAGTACCGCCATATAAAAGAGACCGGAAATGGCCTCCATGATCGCGAACATGCGCGCCACCCTGGAAACCGGGGCCACATCGCCATACCCCACGGTGCTGAGGGTGACCAGGCTGAAATAGAAGGCATTGAAACCTTTCATGGTGCCTTCATGCAGTTCAGTGTTGAAGGCAAACGCGCCCGGCGTCAGTTGAGCGGTGAGTTCATAGATTGGAATCCATAGCAGTCCCAGCATCAGGTAGCCAGCCAGACCTGCGCAGAGCACATTCGTATCCACCCTCGGAGCATGGAGAATGAATATCAGTAACTGCCCAACGATAAAGGCGAAGAATGCCACGGTTGCAACCAGGAGCACTGAGATGGAGACCAAGCCAGGGGCAAAAAAATTGAGCCATTTTCCGATCAGCGCAGGTGTAATCAGCACAAGCGCAATCGCCAGAATTCGGCGTTTGCCTCCGGTCGCCAGCACTGCCGATACCATCACGAGCGTCAGCAAGATCGATTCAATCAACTCCCCGTTAGGCAAGATATCCACAAAGGGGGTAGCCACGAAAAAAAAGCAGCAACGCCACCAACAACTCAATGGCGGAGTAATGAAACTGGATGGCATGGTGACGGAATTTTCCCGAAGATGGGCTGACGGGATCTGACGTTTTGCGCAAGGGTTTCATTTTCGGCCCGATTCAGAGCCATACACGAGTCGGTCGGGTGACCGCCTCGGCAATCGCTTCGGCATCCCGGAAATCGTTCTTGTTCGATCGATCCGTTTCACCACGGCGGTCAGTCAGCGTCATGGCCGCCACCTCACGACCATGGCTCCATGGTCCCGTTGCTTCACTCGGGATGACGCATGGGTGAAGCCTCGGCACGATTGGCGCGATCATGTACGTGTTTAGCTTAGTCGAGATTGGTCTTCGTTGCTTCCGAGGCCAGGTTGAGTAATGCCAGGAAGGTGGCCGCATGGATGCTCAGGATTTGCGATTCATTCATCGTTGCTATGGAAGCTTTACGAAAACGCCCCTCTCGTTTTGGGAGAGGGGCGTTGATGAGGTTCTTTATGGCAGTAATTCAATTTCACCGGGACGCCAAGTCTTGTCGAACCAGGGTTCCAGTGGACCGTAGAGGCGCAAGATCATGAACCAGCCCTTGCCGGGAATCGTTTGCACCCAGTTGTTTTCCATGCCCGCCGGGGCCTTGGGGCCGAAGAAGACATCCACCGAGCCGTCCGCGTTGATCTTGACCCCCTTGTTCTGGCTGCTCACGCTTGGGGCCTGCTGATCGGTCTGGAGCATGGAGCGGGTCTGAGTGTCGTAGACGATCACCGACCAGAAGTCCTTGACCGGGATGTTCGGCGGCAGGTGCAGCTTGTAGGTTTTGGCGCCGTCGAACGGGTTGCCGTTCGCGTCCAGCGCGGTCCAGGGGTACTGCGACCCCTTGCCGACCATCTTCTCTTCCATCGCGGGGGTCACGCCGGTGGCGAAGAAGTAGAAGAAGATGGCGCCATCCAGATTGCTCACGCCCGGCGAGACCTCGAACTTGTAGCCGCCGAAGAAGGGCAGGCGCCACTGGCTGTCCGGGTAGAAGAAGGCGTCCTTTTCGCGCATCTTGAACGCCAGGGCACGCGCGGTCGCCGCGCCGACGTTCGCGGCGTCGGTCAGGATCTTCTTCATCCGCTCGTCCGGCTTGAAGGGCTTGCCCTTTTCGATGCCGATCGAGGCGAAGAGACCCAGCGTGGTCGGATCGGAGCCCTCGCTCGGCTCTTCCTGGATGACCTGGTTCAAGAGTTCCCAGAAGCTGTAATCGCCGGGGAAGACGAAATTCGAGGGGATGCCCGATGCATTGGCGAGCTTCACCGGGGCGGGATTGGCGGCATCGGCGAGCGGATAGATCTTCAGGGTTTTCTTGACCGACTCGACCCCGGGCTTCGGCGATCCATCCACTAGAAAGGTCCGGAACGGTACCCAGTTGCCGTAGGTGCTCGGGCGTACGACGAAATAGCCTTGTGGAACCTCACCCTTGTAACCGGGAGGCAGGATCAGATACTTGCCGCCCTTGCCCTTATCGGGGCCGGTAATGCCGACATCGGTGACCCAGCGATACCAGAAGTCGTCGACGGCGCCCAAGGACATCGGTGGGATCTCCAGCGCCACCGGCCCCTTGTGGGTATCGATCCAAATGAAGTTGTAGATGGTGTTGTCGTTTGCGGTCAGCTCCACGGTCTTGGGGTCGACCAGATTCTCCCAGATCACATCTGTCTGGTTGTCCGGCCCAAACTGGCGCAGCGAGTCGCGCATGCTGGCCTGGTTGACCATCGGGATGGCCAGCAGATAAGCCTGAAGTGCACGCGACCGGTCCAAGTTGTCGTAGATCTTCTCGATGGTGTCGGGCTTTGGCACACCGTCCCTCAAGTGCAACGTGCCGATCGAGGTTTCGAGCGTGTCAGGCGTGGCGACGCCCGGCGCAATCGGCGTGGTCATCTTGTACTGGATCGCAGCGGTTGATCCCGGTGTTCCCGTGGCGACAACCAGCTTTTGGCCGACCTTGATCTCGTTCGACGCGAGCTTGTTGTGTGCCTTCAGCTCGGTGACCGAGACACCGAATCGCTCGGCGATGGCATCCAGATCATCGCCGACGCTGACGACATAAACGGCGGAAGCGGCATCGTATTGGCCTTCCGCGTGATGGCGAACTCCGCTGTCGGCGGCCTGGGCGCTGCTCGCGCAGAGCAACAGAACCAGGGCGCAGGCGGTTATACCGTTGCGATAGCCTCGTAATGGTTCGTTCATGGCATCTCTCCGTCAGTGATATGGAAACGGGCCGCTTCTTGCGAAGCGGCCCGGGTGGTTCTCATAACCGAAACGCCAATTACTCGCGGCCGGCTTCGAGCTTCTTCAAGGCTTCCTCGAATTTCTTGATGTCCGCCGCCGACAACTGCGGACGGTCTACCTTGATCGTCAGCTTGTTGAGCTTGGCGGTCAGCGGGAACGGCGGCATGTAATCCGCGTCATTCACGCCAGTGATCGTGTCGGAGCCGATGTCGAAGCTCTCATCCCATTGCAGGATGATGGGAATCGTCCTCTCCATCTTCTTGGTCGCAACCACCTTGCCATCGACCTTGAAGGTGGTGTCCGCGGGTCGGCCGATACCCGAGAAGTTGTTGTACGCCATCGTGCCCACCCCGAGTCCGTCATACTTGGAATCGAATTCGATGGTGTGTTGGCCGGGCGTGAGCGCGTCCGGACCCTCCCACTTCACATGCTCCAGATCGAGCAAGTTCCACAGGAACACCGGCTTACCCTTGAGCAGGTACATGCCGAAGCCGGCGAAGCGCCCGCCGGAAGTCACGATCATGCCCTCGGCGCCACCTTCGGGAACGGTGATGTCTGCGGTGATGGTGTAGGAGGTATCGAGCAGATACGGCGCATCGCCCTGGGGCAGACCCGTCATGGGGTGGGTATAGACATACTCGCTGCGACCGGCGGTGAGGCTCGGGCGTGCGGCCGCCACGCGAGCTCCGACCGACGCGTCCAGCGGCAGGACCTGATATTTCTTCGCTTCCTCCAGGAACAGCGCCCGCATTTCCTTCACCTTGTCCGGATGCTGCGCGGCAATGTCTTCGGACTGGTTCCAGCTCTTGCTCAGGTCGTAGAGCTGGAAAACCTGGTTGTTCAACGGATCCGTGTTCGCTACCGAGAACGCGTCCCACGGCGCGCGATCCACCTTGGTGCTCAGCAGCCAACCATCCTTATAGATCGCCCACTGGCCCATCATCTCGAAGTACTGGACGGTATGCTGGGAAGGGGCATCGGCATTGGCTTTGTCGAAGGTGTAGGCGTAGCTGGTGCCCTCGATCGGTTTCTGCTTGATGCCGTCCACATATTCGGGCGCCGAGATGCCGGTGACTTCCAGGATCGTGGGCACATGATCGATGACGTGCATGAACTGCTGGCGCAGACTGCCCTTGTCCTTGATGCGCGCCGGCCATGACACCACCATGTTCTGGTTGATGCCGCCGAGCCGGGAGGCATTTTGCTTGAACCAGTCGAACGGCGTATCGAAGGCCCAGGACCAGCCAGCCGACATGTGGTTGTAGGCGAACTCGGTGCCCCAGGCATCATAGAACTTCATCTGCACATCCACGGGCGGCTTCACACCGTTGAAGAACGCCACTTCGCTGTACGTGCCTTCCGGCCCACCTTCGGCACTCGTACCGTTGTCGCCGTTCTGGTAAATGATGAGCGTGTTGTCCAGCTTGCCCAGATCCTCGAAATGCTGGATGACGCGACCGATCTCGTGGTCGTTGTAGGCGACATAGGCCGCGAACACCTCGACCTGGCGGATGTAGAGCTTCTTCGCCTCGTCCGAGAGTTCGTCCCAGGGCGTGAGGATGTCCTTCGGCCACGGCGTCAGCTTTTGATCGGGCGGAATGACGCCGAGCTTCTGCTGATTCTTGAAGATCCGCTCGCGCAGCTTCTCGTAGCCATCGTCGAAGAGATGCATCGCATGAATCTTGTCCACCCACTCCTTGGTCGGATGGTGCGGCGCATGTGAGGCGCCGGGGCAGTAGTGGAGGAAAATCGGCTGACCCGGATTCGTCTGGTTGATCCGATCCATCCAGTCGATGGCGTCGTCGGCCATCGCGGTGACCAGGTTCCAGGAACTTTCCTTGCCGGTGACCGGCCAGATCTTCGCCTTCGGATCCGAGCGGTCCATCTTCATGGTGCTCGGGAAATCCCGGAAGGGATAGATCTGCGTGGTATTGCGGAAGAGATTCGGCCCCCACTGGTTGGCGTCGCCGCCGACGAAACCGTAGAAGTAGTCGAAGCCCATGCCGGTCGGCCACTGGGTGAACGGCCCGGCCTGGCTGGCCTCGTAGGTTGGTGTGTTATGGTCCTTGCCGAACCACGACGTCGCATAACCGTTGTCGCGCAGGATGCGTCCGATCGTCGCGTTGTCCACGCCGATGACGCTGTTGTAACCGGGGAAGCCGGTGGCCTGCTCGGCGATCACGCCGAAGCCCACCGAGTGGTGGTTGCGTCCGGTGATCAGCGCGGCGCGCGTCGGCGAGCACAGCGAGGTGGAGAAAATACGGTTGTAGCGCAGTCCATTCTCCGCGATCCGGTCCATCGCGGGCGTCGGGATCACGCCGCCGAAGGTGCTGGGAACGCCGAAGCCGGCGTCATCGGTGAGGATGAGCAAGATGTTCGGCGCACCCTTGGGAGGCACGACACGCGGTGCCCACCATTGTTTGGAATTCAGGGCATCGTCCTTGATCACGCCGTCGAACTTCGGCTGGGGTGCGGGAAGCTGGTTACCGGGAATGGTGGTCGTGGCACTGGGTGAGCCCAGGACACCGGTGACCTCCACTTTGGTACCGCTCGACGTCCCCGCCGGAATGACCAGCTGCTGACTGATCTCAATCTCGTTCGAACTGAGTTTGTTCTGCTCCTTCAACGCGGTCGCGGCGACCCCGAAGCGTACGGCAATCGCGTCCAGATCGTCGCCCTCGACCACCTTATAGGTGGCGGTCGTGGCGTCGTATTGACCTTGCGCGTGATGGCGCGGTCCCGAATCGGCGGCTTGGACACCGCCGAAAGCGAGACAGCCCACAAAGATCCAAGCTAGACAGATAGGTTTTTTCATCATGCCATCCTCCTCAAAACACATGATTTTGCAGGCTAATCGCTTGAAGAACCCCGCCCTCCCAAGCCCTCTCCCGAAGGAGGAGAAGAGCAGCGTTTGGTACACCTTCCTTACTCTTGCTTGTTTTGGAACCAAGGGCCGGGGCCGGCCGTCGGTTCGACCGACACGGCCAGCTCCTGGGTGTAGGTTGCCCGCACCTGATCGCCCGCTTTCAGATCCTTGATGTCCATGTCGGCCGGGATCTTCAGGGTCACATGATGCACCGCGCCTTGGATCAGCACCGTGCGTTTTTCCTTGTCGACGGCGAGTACGGTACCGACCATCTGCACTTTCTCTTCCACCACCCCGGCCGGCATCTCGCCCTTCGGTGCACGGCCGACGCTGACGGTGACCACCCGAGCATTGACGCCTGTGCCCTTGACGACTTCGAGCGACACCGCCAACGCTTGGCGATAGGTGGCCACCACCGTGTCGCCGGCCTTCACCTGCGCCAGATTACGCACTTCGTCGCCGACCTGGATGGTGAAGGGTTTGCCGTCCTCACCCTTCAGGGTGAGCGTCCGGTGCCTTTGATCCACCTCCAGCACCATGGCGGTGGCGGTCATCTTCTCGCCGACATCCAAGGCATCGGCAATCGCCGCCACGGTCGGCGCGGCGGTCGAGGTGGCTTTGTCCTGCGCCATCGCCGTGATTGCCAGTAGGCTGGTGGCGGCCAGCAGGGTCAAGGTCATTGCTTTCTTCATTACCGCACTCCTCACTTGTTGGTTGGGCTGTGTTAGGTCTGATTAAAATGGGTTGGCGACGACGGTGTAGTACACGCCGTTGCTGCCGAAGTGCGGCTGGTAGTAGCTACTGCCACAGTTGTAGTAGCGAATACCGTTGGCGGAGACACTGTTGCAACCGCTGCCGGGCAGGGCCATCACTTCGGTGCCGATGGCGGGGCCGGTGACGTACACCGGTTGCTGCACCACTGTCGTGCTACTGGCGGCCGAGCCGATGGCCGCGCCGGCGGCCAGTCCCACCACGCCGGCGGCGGCGACCGCGCCGGCGCTGTAGCCGCCCACGCAGCCCCAGCAACCGCCTGCATGGTAGGCCGGGTGGTAATAAGCGCCGCCACCGTAGCCCGCGTGATAGGCGCCGCCGTAGCCGACGTGAGTCACGCCGCCGTAGCCGACGTGAGTCACGCCGCCGTAACCGGCGTGATAGGCGCCGCCAAAGCCACCGCCGCCGTAGCCGGCATGATGCCAGGAGGTGAAGCCGCCCGCGCCAGCGTGGAAGCCGCCGCCAAAGCCGCCACCGCGCCAGGCGTTGGCGTGTATCGGCAGGGTCGAAAGTCCGGCGAGAGCCAGGATCAGTAATTGTTTGCGCATGAGGGTTGTCTCCACGGTCGTTATCGGCTGGTGCCGGTCAAGGCGCGGAAGTCCATCGGCTCGGCGCCCTGGGGTTTTGCGAAGGTGAAGAGATGATCGGGAAGCTTCGGTTTGAGCTTCCAATCGTAGTATTCCACCATGAAGCGGGGAGCCCCTTGCACATCGGGCAGGATGCCGGCGATCTGGCAGGGCAGGTCGGTCTTGGCGTCGATCCAGATTTCCCCCGTGATGCCTGGCGCGGCCAGCGCCACATGCTCGCAGCGGGTGCCGCGAATGACGGAGTAGCCGGCGTAGAAGGCGCTGGTGATATCCCGGGTCAGCTCGGCGTAGGGATCGCTGTAAAGCACATCTTCGAAGGGCAGCAGAATGCCGGCCGTTTTCGCCGCGAATGGCACCAATTCGTCGATAGTCTTGGGGGCATCGGTCGTGGCGTAGAGTTTGTGGGTCGGTTCGTAGGCAGTCATCTTTTCGCCGTTGAAGTAGAAATCGAACGGCGGAGCGTCGCCGCGAATTTCGGCGCTCAGCTTATTGGGCCGCTTGACCGCGACCACTGCTTCGGTGAAGAAGGTGATGAATTGCCCAGTGCCACCCGGCGCTTCGGTCGAACTACGAGTGCGGACCACGAACTCCGAGGTAGCGGCCAGCTTGGCGCTCATCTTCTTCAACAAGTCGAGCGCACCCTGTTCCATGACCTTGGCGGGGGTGGTGGAGGTGGCGGGGGTGGTAGTTGGCGCGGGCGTCGCTTCCTTCGCCGGCTCGGGCGCTTTCTCCTGGCCAAAAGCCGGGGCGAGGATCAACGGTGACAGAAAAGCGAACGTCGAGGCGATTCGCCAGAGTTTGGCCTTCATTTTTACCTCCATTAGGTCAGCGGAAATCGGGAAAATGACGCCCTTGTGCTAGGGAAGGTTCAGGGATTGCGGGGATGTGATGTCCTCGCCATCGAAGGCTTGTCGGGTGCTGGTTCAAGTCGAATCCATGCCCCAATGTCCCTGGTCTGAACCGGCGTCGCGGTCGAGTCACCAGTAGTACCATTGTCGCCGGGGGCGGGCTGGAAGCCGATCTGGATGGCTTAATCCAGTATAGGTCAGGGTGGGATGCCTGTTCGTTCAGACCGGATTACTCGTTCCAGCGACCAGCAAGAACGTGGACGAAAGCAAGCTGGAGAAGACGAATCGGCGCATGACTCTGGATTCCGTTGAGGACGACAAATCGAGATTTGCGGGATGAGCTTGGTGGCGTGAAGGAAATCACCGGAAAAATGGTTCGGGTGATCGGATTTCAGTCAGAGTCAATCCGACAGGGATGATGGGTTTCCCCTCACACCACCCCGTGCTCCTGAAGGCAACAACCTCAATACGGCAAGCTTGCGTGATTCTCGCCATGGTGCGCTGGCCTTGCTTGACATTTCGCGACATTTTATTTGCACGATGAGACAGAGGCGGTCGACATTTGCCATCGAAAGCAGCGATGGGCGATCGGCAACTGGATTGATTCGCGGAAGGCTCACTCAGTGTGCCGCCGCACTCGCACCGGGAAGGGGCAGCGGGATCAAGTGGTTAATCGTGCTGGAGCGCTGCCCGCCAGGCGGCGGGGGTCGCACCGGACCAGCGGCGGAACGCGCGGGTGAAGGCGCTGGTGCTGGCGTAGTTGAGGGAAACCGCAATGTCCACCATCGGCATCCGCGTATCCCTGAGCAGTTGCTGGGCGATCTCGAAGCGGGTTTCGTCCAGCAACTGTTTGAAGGTGATCCCCAGCGCGTTCAGCCGCCGGTTCAAGGTGCGTCGATGCATCGCAAGGAGTAATGCCGTCTGATCCACGGAAGGGCATCCCGCGACGATCAGGCTCTGCAAGATCCGACGTAACTGGCTGACAAAATCACCATCGCTCAGCACGTTGAGCGTTTCGATCTCCGCTTCTAGAATTCGGCGCAACTGCGGGTTGACACCCTGCATGGGTTGGTCGAGCCAAGTCGCGGGAAAGACCAGCGCCGTCCGCTCGGCATCGAAGCGCAGAGGTACCTTGAAAAAAGCGCGGTAGGGTTCCCGATCCACGGGTTCGGCATGGCAAAACAGGACTTCGGACGGTTGCCATTTAGCCCCACACAGCGTTTTCATGAGGTTGAAGGCGATCGCCATCGCACCGTCGTAGATTTGGTCGGTACTGGCAACGTTCTTCTGGTAAATGGTGTACCCCAGCATCGCTGTCTCATTCTGAACCTCCAGCGTTGGGACAGCGCCGCGATCGTGCAGATGCAGGTGCAGGACAAAGTTACGGAGCGCGGTCCGAACGTCCGGCGAGTGCTGTGACAGCAACCCCACAATGCCGAGCGACGAAATCCCTCCTTGTCGCCCCACCAGGAGCCCGAAGTGTGGACAGCCGCTCCGCGCCACGCACAGGCTCAAGACTTGGCCCAAGGCTGTGAAGGAGATCGTATTTTCAGGATCTTCGAAGAGCGCGGGATCGATCCCGGCCTCTCGCATGACGTCGATGGGATCGACCGTCATTTCGCGGAGCAATTGCGGAATTGGAATGAGTGGGCCGATCCGCAGCGTGCCGTCCATGACCAATGCCAAACCTGAGCGCGACCGAACGGACCCGGATACCGGAAATTGCTGAATCGCCATCGCGCCAGACCTCACTGGCATCGTCGTCGCCAGGTTTATTGTTGAATGAACGGTTCATGCGCCGCTCTCTACTCAGTCTGGACCCCGCGCCGCAACCAACGTTTCGACGATTGACGAAAGAGAAAAGCGACCGTGATCAAGATTAGTTGATCACGGTCGCTTTTTGCTGGATGAGCGATGGGATGAACCTCACCCAGACCTCTCCAAGCCACGCCGTGGCTCAGCGTGAGGAGCATCCTAGAGGGTTCCGC
Organism: Candidatus Competibacter phosphatis; assembly: GCF_012939995.1. Lineage (GTDB taxonomy): Bacteria > Pseudomonadota > Gammaproteobacteria > Competibacterales > Competibacteraceae > Competibacter > Competibacter phosphatis. The sequence continues at coordinate 11,288 of NZ_SPMZ01000053.1, forward strand.
ATGCCCTGCGAGGGGAAGGAGGACAAGCACACCAATGATCGCTGGTTGACGCGGGGTAACACGGGATTGAACAGACCCACACCCCATCGCATCGCCCATAAATCTCTTGGCGAAGGTGTTATCCGGGTTCTCAAGGCGTGGCGGCCATCCATCGCAAGGCTTGCGTCAGGCTTGGCAGGAATCGCTCGATGGCCGGCGCGGGCCGTGGCGCGAAACGCGCATGCCAGTAAGGATTGGCACGAATCCGCGCATCGACCTCGTCGAGGATGCGCGCCGTCCAGTCGGGATCGTCGGGCGCCACGGTCAGCACCTCGAACCGATGCTCCGCCCCTTCCATGGCCACGCCCGGCGAATCGTCCACATGCAGGTCGATGCCGAAAGCGGGAGGATACTTCGACGGCCCGCGCAAGCCGACTTTTCGCTCGTGCACGGTCCGGTTGATCACGCCTTCAACCTGGATTCCGCAACTACCGAACCAGGATTTCAGGTAGTGGGTAGATCGATCGGAGGAAGTGTAGATCCAGATCTTGCAACGTCTGCGGACCAGCGCCGCCATCAGCGACTCCGTACCCCGTCGCAGACGTTCGGGGTAGCGCCAGCGACGCCAGCGGGAAATTTCCCGTTCGGTGGGCACGGACGCATCGCAAACCAGGGTGTCGTCGATATCGAAGGAAATACGCATGAATCAAGCTCTTATCGTTATTAGATCAGGGTAGGATCGCCGCGCGACGCCGGGTCAAATCCATCAGCCAAGCATGAGTCCCCAACACGGCCGGCCCCGTTCCTTCTTCGGTCGATTGGCTGCGGACGTAACTGCCGTCGGGTTGCATCGACCACGCCTGCCGGCGGTCTTGCAGGCAAATGTCGAGAATCTCCCACAAGCGCTCGCGCGCCGCCCGATCCTCGACCGGCGCCGCCGCTTCGACCCGACGCGACAGATTGCGGAACATCCAATCGGCCGAACCGATATAGAACTCGCCCGCCAGCGGGTCTTCCTGGCCGTTGGCGAAATGGAAAATCCGCGAATGTTCGAGAAAACGGCCGATGATCGAACGTACCCGTACGTTCTCGGTCCAGCCGGGCACGCCGGGCGCCAGGCAGCAGAAGCCGCGCACGATCAGATCGACCGGCACGCCGGCTTGCGAGGCCGCCGACAGCGCCCGCGCCAGCACCAGATCCTCGACCTGATTCATCTTGGCGACGATGCGCGCCGGCCGTCCGGCTTGATGGTGTTCGATTTCCCGTTCGATGTTTTGCAGGAAGCGCTGGCGCATGTTGATCGGCGCGACCAGCAGCTTTTCGAAACGCGGCGCGCGCGAGCAGCCGGTCAGATAATGAAACAGGTTGACCACATCCATGGTGATGGCCGGATTGCAGGTCAACAGGCCGACGTCGGTGTACAGCCGGGCAGTCTTGACGTGGTAGTTGCCGGTGCCGACATGGGCGTAGCAGCGCAGGTCGTGCCCTTCCTTGCGCACCACCAGCGCCACCTTGGTGTGAGTCTTCAGTCCCATCACGCCATAGGTGACGTGCGCGCCGGCCTTTTGCAGCTCCTGAGCCCACAGCAGGTTGCGAGCCTCGTCAAAGCGCGCCTTCAGCTCGATCGCGCAGGCGACCTGCTTGCCGGCCTCGGCGGCGCGGATCAGCGAGCGCACGAACGGTGTGTCGTCGCCGACCCGGTAGACCGTCATCTTGATTGCCACCGTCTGCGGATCGATGGCGGCGTCGCTGATGAAGTTCTCGACGCTCAGATCGAAGCTGTCATACGGATGATGGAGCAGCAGGTCGCCGGCCTGGATGGCCGCGAAGATATCGGTGTCCGCATCGGGCAGGCGCGGCGGCGGCAACGGCGTCCAGTGCGGGTCGCGCAGACTCGGTACATCCAGGCCGGCGATCTGGAACAGGCCGGTGTAATCGAGCAGGCCGGGCAGTTCGTACACGTCGTCCTCGGTCAGCTCGAACCGCTCCATCAGCCCCTGCCGCAGCGCGGGGTTGACGTCCGGCGCCAGATCCATCCGCACCACCGGTTCGAAGCGCCGTTGTCGCAGCGCCTCGGTCACCGCCTCGCGCAGGCTTTCCTCCTCCTCGTCGAGCTCGATCTCGGCGTTGCGCAGGATGCGAAACAGTGAAGCGTCGATGAATTCCATGCCGGGAAACAGCTTGTCGGCGCTGTGCCGGATCAGATCCTCCAGCCGCAGGAAGCGCCGCTCGCCGGGCGCGGCATCGGCCTTGAGCGGAATCCACGACGGCAGCATGGTCGGAATCTTGACCCGCACCGGTACGTATTCCTCCGACTCCGGGTTGCGCAGGATGAAACCCCAGTTGGTCGATAGATTCGACATGAACGGGAAGGGGTGCGCCGGGTCCAGGCCGAGCGGGGTCAGCGCCGGGGAAACGTTGCGGTCGAAAAAATGGGAGGCTTCGTCCCGCTGGGCTTCGGTCAGTTCGTCCCAGGCGGCGAGGAGGATACCGTGACAGGCTAGCTTCGGGAGCAAGGCTTGGTAGCAGCGCGCCTGCTCCACCAGCAGGTCGAGCACCGATTTGCGGATTTGCGCGAGCCGATCGCGCGCACTGCCGGTCCGCGCCACCGGATCGTCCTCGCTTTCGACCTCCGCCACGCCGCGCAGCAACCCGACCCGCTTCATGTAGAACTCGTCGAGATTCGAGGTGAAGATCGCCAGGAACTTGAGCCGTTCCAGCAGCGGCGTGCGCTCGTCCAGCGCCTCGTGCAGCACGCGCCGGTTGAATTCGAGCCAGCTTAGATCGCGATCGACCCAGGCGTGGGCCAGCAACCCCTCGCGCGGGGCGAGCGGCTGTTCGGATTCCGCCTTTCGCCGCGTCCGGGCACGTTTGGGTTTGACCCGCTGCAAGCTCAGGGACGGCCGGGTTTCGTTATCGTTAGGGGACATTCAGGGTTTCCTTCAATGATGATCTCGGATTCACCGGCGCGGGGGTCGTCAGTAAGTAGTCGGAACCGGGCTGATCTTGCAGAAATCGGGCAAAGCGCTTCTTGATGCCCGGCAACCGGAAGAGCGCCAAGGGACCGAGTTTGTTGGTTTCGCGGATCACCGTCGATGGATCGAAATAGGTCCGGGCATTCTCCACTGTCAGCACGAAAGGCGGCAAGCCATTCCGCAGCAGGACATAGCTCGCGACCAGAACGCCGGTGCGATGATTGCCCTCGATGAACAGTTGCGGTTTGCTAAGAATGCGCACGTAGAGGCCTGCGGCCAGTTTCCAGGCCGGCTCGTGCCGATGGCGGAAGTACCACTCGACGATATCCTCGATCCCGCCTTGCCGTTCTTCGTAGAAATAGCGTTCGGTGGCCTTGATGTGCGCGGCGAATTCAGCGCGCCGCTCCGGGTTCCGACCGCATAGCACCAGGGTATTCAATTCCAGCAGGTGCTTGTGTTGGCCCATAACGAAAAAGTCGATGCCCGCATCCACCAGGGCATCGACGTAGGCATAACCCGCCAGCAGATTTTCGACGACCTCGTCACTCATCGGGTCCCGCTGCCAGCTCAGTTGCTGGTTGATGACCTCGAATTCCATTTGTACCCGACGCAGGGATGTCGCGATCGCCTCCAGGTCCAACGCCGCTCTCATCTCTCATCAGGTGGTTGGGTTTATTGCACGGCATCCACTGCCGCGCGGGCGCGCATCGCCAAATCGGCGGGCAGGGGAATATAGCCCATATCGCCGCTGAAGCGTTGTCCATCGGTCAGTGCCCAGTCGACGAACCCTTTCAACGCCATCCCTTTTTGCGGCTCGACATAATGATTGTGCAGCAGCAACCAAGTTAAGGTGATGATTGGATACGAGTCTTCACCGTCGGGATCGGGTAGGAACAGCCGTAAATTACTGGGAACCTGGTTGACGTTGGCGGCCAGTGCGGCTTGACCGCTTTGCGGGCCGGGTTCGACATAACGCCCGGCCTTGTTTTGCAAATAGACCATGGGCAACCCCAGCCGCTTGGCGAAGCCGTATTCGACGTAACCGATCGACCCCCAACTGTGCTTGATGCGCCCGGCGACCCCTTCGTTGCCACGAGCCACCGTGGAGATCCCCGGCCATTCGATGAGCTTGCCGATGCCCGGACCCTGAGTGCGCCAAGCCTCGCTGATCGTACTTAGATGGTTGGTCAGGGCATAGGTGGTGCCACTGCTGTCCTTGCGCGCCACCAGCGTGATCGTTTGCTTGGGCAGCTTCAGGTCCGGGTTGAGCGCTTGAATGCGCGGATCGTCCCATTGCCGGATCTTGCCGGCGAAAATATCGGCGTAAACATCCCGGCTCAACTTCAACGTCCCTTTCACATCCGGCAGGTTGTAGGCCAGAACGATGATGCCCGCCGTGGTGGGAACCAGCGTCACCCCGGCTTTTGCCTGGGCGATTTGCGCGTCGCTCAGGGCTGCGTCGCTGGCGCCGAAATCGACTTTCTGCTCCAGGAACAACTGGCTACCCTCGCCACTGCCGACACCCTGATACTTGATGGAGATGTTGGGATTGGCCTGGGTGTAAACGTCAATCCATTTTTGATAGAGCGGCGCGGGGAAAGTCGCGCCCGCCCCTCGCAACTCGACTTGACCTTTTGCCGACGGATCGGCCGATACCGGATTCTGGCCAAGCGCCAAGGGAACCACGGCGGTGCAGCCAAACGCGGCAATCGCCGCCAATAGCCATCGCATTGCCATCATGCTCTCCTTCGGCTTCAACTGAACTCGCCTCGGACGTATTTCCGGGTCAGCTCTTCTTGAGGGTCCTCGAAAATCCGCTGGGTAGCCCCCATTTCGACCAGATAACCGGTACGGCTGCCTTGGGAAATATCCACACCCATGAAGGCCGTCGTATCCGCCACCCGCATGGCCTGTTGCATGTTGTGGGTCACGATGGCAATGGTGTAGTTCTCCTTGAGTTCGAGCATCAGTTCCTCGACCTTGCGGGTAGCGATGGGGTCCAGCGCCGAACAGGGTTCGTCCATCAGCAACACGTCGGGCTCGGTGGCGATGGCGCGGGCGATGCACAAGCGTTGTTGCTGGCCACCGGACAACGACAGTCCGCTGTTCTTGAGTTTGTCCTTGACCTCGTTCCACAAGGCCGCGCCGTTCAGGGCCTTTTCCACCCGTTCGTCCATGTTGCCCTTGAAGCGGTTCAGGCGCAGTCCAAAGGCGACGTTGTCGTAAATGCTCATCGAGAACGGATTGGGCTGTTGGAACACCATGCCGATATAGCGACGCACCACCACCGGGTCCACTTTCTTGTCGTAGATATCCTGACCGTGGTAGGTGACCTTGCCCTCGAAGCGAAAGACCGGGATCAAGTCGTTCATCCGGTTGAGACTGCGCAACACGGTGCTTTTGCCGCAACCGGAAGGACCGATGAAACCGATGATCTTGTTTTTCTCGATCGGCAAATGGCTGTCGCGCACAGCCAGGAAATCGCCGTAGAAGATTTTCTGGACCTGACAATCCATTACCGTGTTGCCGAAAGTGGTGGTCGGGGCGGCTTCAACCGCCGCCGTTTCCGCAATTGCATTCATAGTCGATAACCTCGAAAACCTCAGAATTTCTGGCGGCCGATAAAACGCGCCGTGATATTGAGCACCAGCACGATCAGCACCAGCACCAGGGATGCGGCCCAGGCCAGTTCGATCTGGTTGTCGTAAGGCATCCCCGAGAAATTGAAGATCAGGATGGACAGCGAGGCGGTGGGCTCGGTCAGGCTCGACAGGAAGTAGTTGCTGAACAGGGCGGTGAACAGCAAGGGCGCCGACTCTCCGGCGGCGCCGGCCACCGCCAGCATCACCCCGGTCAGAATGCCGGGCATGCCAGTGGGCAGCACGACCTGCCAGATCACTTGAGCGCGCGTGCAGCCCATGCCAAAGGCCGCGTCCTTCATCTTCTTCGGCACCGTGGTCATGGCCTGCTCGGCGGCCAGCACGATCGTCGGCAACATCAGCACCGCCAGGGCGACACCACCGGCGAGTGCCGAATAGCTCTTCATGGTCACCACCATCGCGGCGTAGACGAACACACCGGCCAGGATCGATGGAAAACCGGTCAGCACCTTGGCCAGAAAGCGCGCGGTTTGCGCCAGCTTGCTGTCGGGATCGAGAATCGCCAGGTAAATGGCGGCGAAAAGACCGATCGGCACGCTGATCAAGGTCGCGATGCCCACCATGATCAAGGTGCCGATAATCGCGTTGCCGAAACCGCCACCCATTTCGAAGGCCGAAGGCGGCAATGCGGTGATCGCCTCCCAGTCCAGCCGTGATCCTCCTTCGATCAACAACATGTAGATCACGGAGAACAGCGGGACACTGGCGAGAACCGCCATGATCCAGGTCAAACCGGTCAAGAATCCGCTCTTCAGCGCGCGACCCTCGAAAGGCGCGCGGTGGAGCTGATGTGAAGCGCTGGTGATGTCAAAAGACGGGGATTCGGAAGTCAAGTCGGATGCGCTCATCGTTCGGCCTCGAATTTCCGGGTGGCAAACTTCATCGCCGCCAAGCCCACGATGTTGACGACCAGGGTGATGGCCAGCAGCGCCAGGGCCGCGTACATCAGGGCCTGGACCTCGACTTCCCCGGCTTCCGGGAAGTTGGAAGCCAGCAGCGCCGCCAGGGTATTGGCGGGGGCGAACAGGGACAGGCTGATTTGATTGGAATTACCGATCAGCATGGCCAAGGCCATGGTCTCACCCAAGGCACGACCAAAACCGAGCACCAGCGCGGCGAGGATGCCGGAGCCGGCGGTGGGCAGCATGACCTTGAGAATCGCTTCCCAGCGGGTCGTGCCCATGCCATAGGCGGCTTCCTTGACCTTGTAGGGAATCTGGCGCAGCGCATCCACGGAAATCGATGCGACGGTCGGCAGGATCATGATGGCCAAAACCAGGGCGGCGGGAGCCAGACCGGGGCCACTGAGCGAAGTACCGAAAAAGGGCACTACGCCGAATTCTTCGTGCAGCCAGTTTGCCGCTGGGCGCAGCATGGGGATGAGCACATAGATGCCCCAGAGGCCAAACACCACCGAGGGGATGGCGGCCAATAACTCAATGATGGTGCGGAAAACCACCGCTAAGCGACTGGGCAGAAAATCCTGAGTCAGGAAAATGGCGATCGTGATTCCAAATACGCCGCCCAGAATCAGGGCCAACAATGAACTGTAAAGCGTGCCCCAAATCTCTGGAAGGATACCGAAATGTCCTTCCTGGACGTTCCAAGTCGTCGAAGTCAGGAAGCCAAAGCCATACTCGGCGATTGCCGGCAGGGCCTTGCCGCCGATTTCGACGATGATGTAAGCCACTAGCGCCAGTATCAGCGCGGCGCTGGTCCAGGCGATGCCGCGAAACCCCCGGTCGAGCGCGTAATCGCCCCCCGGATGGCGGGCCGGTGACCGATCCGGATCGGTCGACGTGATCGAAATGATGCGATGCCATGGTTCACCCAGCAATCTTTGGTTGTTACGACGAGGAATCTGAAGACACCCTCCCCTTTGACGGGGAGGGCTGAAGTGAGAGGGTGTCAACCGCTGGATTACTGGATCAGCGCCGCCGCTTTGCGGACCCGCTCGACGACATTCTCGGGCAAGGGGATGTAGCCCATCTTCGGCGCTATCGCCTGACCCTTGGTCAAGCCATACTCCACCAAATCGCGCAATACCTTGGCCTTGCCGTCATCCTGATCCTTGTAAAACAGCATCCAGGTGAAGGTGGCGATCGGGTAAGCCTGCGCGCCGGCGGGATCGGAGACCCAGACACGCAAATCGGGGGTATCGGAGCCTGGCAGCGTATTGGTCGGAAACTCGGCGCTGGCCAGGGCGGCCTTGCCGGATTCGTCGCCGGGCGTTACGAACTTGCCGGCCTTGTTTTGCAGGATCGCCATCGGCTGCTTGGTGGCGATCGCGTAGCCGTACTCGATGTAACCGATGGCGCCGGGAGTCTGCTTGATGGTGGCGGTAACGCCGTCGTTCTTCGGCGCCTTCACGAAGCTCTTCGGCCACTGCGCGGTCTTGCCGTGACCGACGGTGTTCTTGAACTCTTCGCTGACCGCGCTGAGGTGGCCGGTGAACACGTAGGTGGTGCCGCTGGAGTCGGAGCGGGCCACGACGGTGATGTTCTCATCGGGGAGCTTGACGCCGGGATTGGCCGCGACGATCTTCGGATCGTTCCACTTGGTGATCTTACCCATGAAAATGTCGACGTACACATCGCGCGGCAACTGGAGTGCCTTGACGCCGTCGAGGTTGTAGGACAACACGATCTCGCCTGCGGTCATCGGCAGCAGCACGACGCCCTGCTTGACCTTGGCGATTTCCTCATCGTCCATGGCGGCGTCGCTGGCGGCGAAATCGACCGTGTTATTGGTGAAGTCCTGGATGCCGGCGCCGCTACCCTTGGCCTGGTAGTCGACGGTCACTCCCTTGGTCTGCTTGCTGAAGTCCTTGAACCAAGCACCGTAGATCGGGAACGGAAAACTGGCACCGGATCCGGTTAATTTGATTTCTTCGGCCGATGCCGGGTTCATGCCGGCAACCCCAAGCGACAGAGCGATAATTGCCGCGGAAATAAATGATTTACTCAAGGTGATTCCTCCAAGGGATTAATTTAATTAAAAACCATTGCTAATTTTCGAAATTATGCTTGGGATATATGACAAAATCGTGACAAGACATATAACCTTTAATTTTTTTGCAAGTCGCCACAATTAGTTATGATGGTTAGGCCGCCAACAAACGGCGGCCCGGCCTTACGAGGTTTTACTTAATGAGGATTTATTTGGCGGTCTTGCCAAACCATTCCGTATGTTCGAGGATGTTTTCGATCATTCCCTTGCTCAACGGGATGTAACCCAGTTTTGCGCTGATTGTCTGCCCATCGGTCAGGCAATACCGGACGACCTCTTGAAGCGCTTTCGATTTGGCTTCGTCGGCGAGATCCTTGCGAATCACCAACCAGGATAAAGTGAGGATCGGATACGAATCGGCGCCTTGGGGATCCACCAGGTTATTCGGGTCCTTTTCGGCCTGAAAAGATTCGATCGCCGCCTTGAAGGATTCGTCATTGGGCGCCACGAACTGTCCATTCTTGTTCTGAAGCATCGCCATCGAAATATTACTGTTGTATGCATAAGCATACTGCGTGTAGCCAATCGATCCGGGAATGGACCGCACCAACGCCATGACACCGCCATTGCCATGCGCGCGTAGCAGCGCGCCACGTTTCTTGAGAGCGCCCGGCCATTGTGGGGTCATGGTGGCGCCAATCCGCTCACTGAATGTCTTGTCGATAGCACTCAGATGACTGGTCATGACAAAGGTCGTGCCGCTCGAATCCGCACGAACGACCAAAGTGATCGGCGTCTTAGGCAAGTCAACGCCCGGATTGGCGGCGACGATCAGTAGGTCGTTCCAATGCGTCACCGTTCCGAGAAAAATCCCAACGACAGCCTCGCGTGACAAGCGCAACTTATCCACGCCTTCCAATTGATAAACCAACACCATTGCCCCGGCCGTCATGGGAATTTGCACGACCGGAATCGCTGTTTCCGCAAGCTCTCGTTGATTCATGGCTAAATCGGAACCGGCGAAGTCAAGCCGTTTTTCCAGCAGTATGTTCATGCCCGCACCGCTGCCAACCGCTTGGTAATCCACCATGACCTCAGGATGAGCGAGATAATAATCATGGAACCAACGTTGATAGAGCGGCGCCGGAAAACTAGCGCCCGCGCCATCAATGCGGACCACATCCGCGGCAGTGGCAACAATCGGCAGGCAGAAAGACGCCATCAACGAACCTGCCACCGCCACCAAAAAAAAGCGCCGCGCGCCGAAAAAATGCCATTCTCATTATCGCTCCTCTAAGAAAAATCATTCGCCGCCAATGCCAAGAAGTACTTATAAAAAAACTGATCTCGGCAAGCCGCGACTGGAAAATGCGAAGTCACTGAAGACACTGTCATCAATTCTTCATTATCCCAGTCTCATATTTCGGTTACGTGAATGCCGGCGCATGCCTGGTCCGACCCACGCCACAATCCAGCAATCATCGAGAAGCGCAAAAGTTTCTGGCGCAATCACCCCAGGATGTGGTAGCCACCGTCGATATACATCACGTCGCCGGTAATCATCTTGGCGTAATCGGTGGCGAGGAACGCGGTGGCGACCCCCACATCTTCGATGGTGCACAGCGCTCGTTCCGGTGCTCGCTCGGCGGCCTTTTCCAGCAATTCGTCAAACCGGTTGATGCCGGAAGCCGCCCGAGTCTTGATCGGGCCGGGCGAGATCGGATGCACCCGGATACCCTTGGGACCCAGTTCGGCGGCCAGATAGATGGACGCCGCCTGAAGCGCGGCCTTGACCGGACCCATGACGTTGTAGTGCTCGACCACTCGTTCGGCGCCGTAGTAGGTCATGGCGAACAGGGTACCTCCGTCCGTCATCAGCGGTTCCGCCAGGTGCGCCATCTCGATGAAGGAATAACAGGACACGTCCATCGCGGTCAGGAATCCTTCCCGCGAGCAATCCACCACCCGACCTTGCAAATCTTCGCGCGGCGCAAAGGCGATGGAGTGCATGGCGATGTCCAATCGGCCCCAATGCTGGCGGATAGCCTCGAACACCGCTTCCATTTGTCCCTCGACCCGCACATCGCAGGGGAGATACAGTTCCGGGGGGAACGTCGAGCGCCTCGGCCAGGGGCTGGGTGTAGTGCTTGGTCTTGTCGTTGAGGTAGGTCATCGCAACCTCGGCACCCATCTTACGCATGGCGCGGGCGCAACCGAAGGCGATGGATTGATCGTTGGCGATGCCGAGAATGACGGCTTTCTTGCCTTCCAACGCGATCGAGGTGATTTTTTCGATCGGATCGTCTTCAGACGGGGCGTACTGTTCGACGGGCGGCGACATCGTGATTTTCTCCACTGGGAAAAGGAAAAGGTCGGCTACGCCGCCCGCAATTCGTCGCGGACGTGCAGGGCGATCATCAGTTCTTCGTTGGTCGGAATGACCCAAACCGGAATCGGACTGCCCACGCTCGAAATGCGTGGACCACCGCGCCGGTTGGCTTCCGGGTCCAAACGGATACCGAGCCATTTCGCCCCGAGGCAGACCTGCTCACGCACGATCGGGGCGTTTTCGCCAATGCCGGCGGTAAATATCACGGCATCGAGCCCTCCCAGCGTGCTGGCCAGCGCGCCCAAATGCTTGCCGATGTGATAGACGAACAGCTCGACGGCCTCCGCGGCATGCGGGTCATCGCTCTCCAGCAAGTCGCGCATATCGTTGGAAACCCCCGACACGCCCAACAAGCCGGATTCCTTGTACAGCAGTTTTTCAAGGCCTTTGGCGTCGTAGCCACGGTCCTGCATCAGATACAGCACCACGCCGGGGTCCATGCCTCCGGTACGGGTTCCCATCGGCAAACCGTCAACGGCCGTGAAACCCATCGTGCTTTCGATGCTGCGGCCGTCAAGAAGCGCGCACATGCTGGCGCCTGACCCCAGGTGAGCGACCACCACCTTGCGGGCTTCCGGCAAGGTATCGGGCAAGCGGTGGGCGATATATTCGTAGGACAGACCGTGGAAACCGTAACGCCGCACGCCGGACTCGGTCAGCGCCCTCGGCAGGGCGAACAGTTGTGCCACCCGAGGCTGGGTGCGGTGAAAAGCGGTGTCGAAGCAGGCGACCTGCGGCAGCTTAGGAGCGACTTCGGCCAATGCACGAATGGCAGCCAGGTTGTGCGGTTGGTGCAGCGGGGCCAGCGGCACCAACTGCTCCAGATCGGCAATGACGTCCTCGTCAAGCCGGACTGCCCGGTCGTAATCCAAACCGCCATGCACCACCCGATGACCGGCGGCCACGATTTCGATGTCGCTGGCACATTCTTCCAACCAGCTCAGGATGTAGCGCAGGGCGCCGGCATGATTCAGCGTCGAACCGCGCGGCCATTCGTCGCGCTCGTCGATTTTCCGCCCGGTCGCGTCCTTGACCTGAAAGCTTGGATCGCTGCCCAGACCCTCCATCTGGCCCTTGAACAGCAAGGCCGGTTCTGGCCGGTCGCCATCCGTGAAAACAGCGAATTTGATGCTGGACGAACCGGCGTTGATGACCAGAATGCCTTGTTCCATAACGTCTTTTACCCCCCCGTTTTCAGCAAGACCGCGCCCTTGCGCTGGGCTTCCGCGAACAGTACCGCGACCGCGCAGGAGGCCAGCCGGGCCTGAGGGCCATCGGCGCGGCTGGTCAGCACGATCGGCGCGCGGGCACCCAACACGATGCCGGCCGCCTCGGCCCCAGCCATGAAGGTCAGTTGCTTGGCCAGCATGTTGCCGGCTTCCAGATCGGGCACCACCAGGATGTCCGCTTTTCCCGCCACCGGCGAAACGATACCCTTGGTCCGCGCCGCTCGCTCGTCGATGGCGTTGTCGAAGGCCAACGGGCCGTCCAGGATGCCGCCGGTAATCTGGCCGCGATCCGCCATCTTGCACAGCGCACCCGCTTCCAACGTGGAAGGAATCTTGTTGGTGACCGTCTCCACCGCCGACAGAATGGCGACCTTCGGTTCGGTGATGCCGATGGCGTGGGCCAGATCGATGGCGTTCTGGATGATGTTGTGCTTGTCTTCCAGGGTTGGCGCGATATTGATGGCGGCGTCGGTGATGATGATCGGACGTGGAAAATTTGGCACCGATAGCAGAAAGCAATGACTGATGCGCCGCTCGGTGCGCAACCCCCCCACTTTCTTCACCACCTCGGCCAGCAATTCGTCGGTGTGCAGACTGCCCTTCATCAGGGTCTGCGCCTCGCCGGACAGCACCATGGCGACCGCCAGTTCGGCGGAATGATGGCTGTGCTCCGTCGGCACCAGTCGGTACGGCGTAAGGTCCAGATGTTCTTGGGCGGCGATGGCCCGAATTTTGTCCTCCGGGCCGATCAGAATGGGCGTGATCAAGTGGTGTTCGGCTGCCTCGACCGCGCCACGCAGCGCGTCGGCGCTACACGGGTGGACCACCGCGCACCCGAGCGCGGGCAAACCTTCGCAAGCCCTCAGTAAGTCCAGGTAACGGTTGTCGCGACGCAACTGCACTTTCGGCAAGTCCAGCAGTTCGTGCCGCATTTTCTCCCTGGGTGCCAGTACTTCGACGGAACCGGTCGCGACCTCCTCGCCCGCCGGATTCACCGCTCGACAGTCGAGCAGCACGGTGCCGGTTTCCGCTCGTTTTTCCTTGACCGTCGCCGTCGCGGTCACCGGCACGCCGATGGCGACCGGCCGATGCAATCGGACATCGATATGCTTCGCGATCGAACCCAACCCCGGTAGCCGGGTGCCGGCCAAGGTTGCGAACAGCGTCGCCGACCAGCTCGTTTGTCCACCTCCTTGCCCATACATCGAGGTGTCCGCCGGCCCCGGATCCAGATCGATCAAATTGAAATTGCCGGTGATGATCGCCAGTGCTTCGACGCCGTCCTGATCCAACGCCCGCGTCAGGCTGGCCTGATCGCCGATTTGAATTTCGTCGAAGGTCTTGTTTTCGATGATATCGTTCATGATTGATCGTCTATTGTTCCCGGCCAGCACCAAGCCAGGGGAAAGTAAAGTTAGAAAAAGGGCCGGACGCGATACGAACACGATCGCGTCCGACTTGCGGATTTTCCGTTCAATCCAGCACGAGGTACGTCGGCGCCGGAACAGGCATGCGGCCTTCCCCGATCGACTCGTTCAGGCGGCCGCCTTGAGTTCGAGCGCCTGGGACAGGCGGTCGAGCACCACCTGCTGTTTGGCATCGATCACACCATCGCCGAGGGCGATATCCTTGGCCATATTCCAGGCTTCGCGACGCTCTTCCAGGGTGGGCAACAGACTGGCGAGCGACTCGATTGCCCGATCCGGGTCCAGTTGCACCATGTAGGATTGCTCCTTGAGCAGACGCTTGCGTTCGTTGATCGACAGTTGACGGAGCTTGGGATGTTGTTCGCGTACTTTTCGACCGGTTTCCAGCTCAAGTTCGTTGATGCCGCCCGCGCCCAGCATCAAGGTCGCCACGATTCGCGCCCAACCCTCGGCGAACCCCCCTTCTTCCATGCGCCCCTTGACCCGCTCGATGGCCGAATCGAGTTCCGCCTGTTCGCGCTTGGAACGAACGATGGGCGCGAACTTGGCGATCTCCAGGTCTTCCTCGTTGTACATGAAGGCGCCCAATGCCTTGGGTCCGTAGATCGCCTTGAACAGCATCTCCTGCATCCGGTCGCGGAGGTCGCGATAATGGTCGAGCACGGTGACCACGCTGTCGGAAAAATGCTTCTCGGCGGTCAGGAAGGGGTTATCGTCGGCAACCGGCCGCCGATGCTTCGCCACCATCGGCGCGAGCATCTGGAATGGCCACATGAAGGGATTTTCGTCCGATAGCAACCGGTACTGTAACCGCAGCGGTTGCAGCTCGCGCAGCGTCTGGGCCAGCGGCTCGGTGACCATCATCCGAACCCATGGGCCGATAAAGGCTTCGTAAAACTGGGTGTTGAGTTCGGAAACCAATTTGGGTGACGCAAAGAATTCGCTATCTTTCTGACCGTCGTCGAGCTGGCGGATATCGGCGATGGTGCGAGGCTCGAACCGAGAAAGATAGCGATCCTCGGGCCGGTCGCCGGCGCCTTCCGGCATCTTCTCGATCACCATCTCGTACAGGCCCGGCGGCAAGATATCGATGAAATCGATGGCCTCATTGATTTCGTAGTGCTCTTTTTGAGCCACCTTGCCGGACACGAAAATACCCAGATGACCGATATCCTGGTGCAGGATGTAGACGATGGTCTGGCCGTGCAGCTTGATTTCCTCCTCGCTGCCGTAGACATCGACGATCCAGTTCAAGGCTTGTTGCGGCGGGGTGATGTTGTCGCCGCCCGAGGCGAACACCACGACCGGCGCGGTGATGTCCTTCAGGTCGAGCGCGGCGCCTCCGGCGAGGCGGACGCCGCCGCGTTGCAGCTTGTTGCCGACGAACAGATCGTTGACGATCTGAGTCATCTCCTCCTTGGTCAGCAGGAAGAACCCTGTCCACCAGCGTTCGAATTCGAGAAAGCGTTCGGTCTCGTTATCGATATGGGAATAGAGGTTATAAGGTTTGGTCCAGAGCGTGTTTGCCGGATTGAGCCGCTCGAAATTGGCGACCAGGTTGGCGCCGTCGAACTTGCCGCCGCCGAGATCGCACAGTAAGGAAGTGGTCCACGCGCCGCCCAGCAGGCCGCCCATGTAACGCATCGGATTTTTGCCGTCGACGCCGGCCCAGTAGGACATCGGCGAACCGCAGATAATCACCGGTCCCATCAAGCCTGGTTCCACCGCCGACAAGGCCATCACCGCCCAGCCGGCCTGACAGTTGCCGATCACGCAGGGCTTGCCTTCGGATTCGGGGTGCAGCTGGGTGACTTCCTCGACGAAACGCGCTTCCGCGGCGGCGACATCGCCGAGGGTTTGATTCGGCATCGGCTCGGGGTAGAACATGACGAAATAGGTGGGATGGCCGGCGCGCAACGAAACCCCGACCTGGCTATCCTCCTTCATTCCGCCGACGCCGGGACCGTGGCCGGCGCGAGGATCGACGATGATGAAAGGCCGCTTCCCGGAATCGACGGTCATGCCCGGCTTGGGCAGAACGCGCAGCAAGGCATAATTGGCCGGGCGACTGAAGGTGCGGGCATCGAGCACGATTTCGTAGGCAAAATCGAGAATCGGTGGTTCGCCCTGGGCGCGATGTTCGAGATAGATGTTGCCGCGCTGGCGCATCGCATCCCAGAACAGGATCGAACGCTGCATCGTGTCGATCGCATAGGCGAACCAGGCGTTCTGAACGTCGCCGAAGGGAAGGGATAGTCCGAGCGGGTTGGCATCGCCACCTTGTGCGTCGGCGGTGCTCCACGCCCCAAAAAACCTGTCGTTGATGGTTTCAATCGTCATCTCACCCTCCACGAAAGCATTGAGCCATGAGCCATGGCGGGATCAAGATAACGAGGGATGGCAATGGAATGATGGAGATTCCGTTGCGATTTGAAGAATGCCTGGGATCCGAAGCACCCAATCCCGAAAGCTCAGGATCGCAAGGTCTGCAAGTGGACCCGCGCTTCCATGGTTCAGGCCGCGTTCGCCGCCGTCAACTTGACCGGCGGCGTAGATGAGCGCCAGATCGCGAGGTTGGCCCACCGATTCGCCGGTTTGTGGATCTCCATTCAAAAACCGTTGTTCCAGTGCGATCAGCAGGCTTTCCGGGACGCCGATCCCGGCGAAACCACCGGTGGCCAGGGTATCGCCATTGCGGATCAGTCGGACCGCTTCAGTGGCGGTAACCTGCTTGCCTTTTTCCGGTAAGCGCGCCGACGACAGTAACGAGTGCCGTCCAGCGGAGTGATTCTCCATAACATATTCTCGCTAACAAGGTGACTTGCATGGCCTCGCGATCCGAAGCTTTTTTGTAAACGATCACCACTTTTCAAGCTGGTCGAGGAACATGTCCGAAGTGATCCCCCAATGCTTCAAGACATGATTTAAAAAAGGCTTTTTTCATTTTCGTGAATGACATTGTCGGCTTTGATCAGATACAGCAGCATGCCGCAGATCCAAAGCTGAAGCTGGGGATTGTCGATGCGATCGAGGGTTTCATCGATTCGCTTGTCATCGAGCAGGGTCGCCTTGATGACCGTTGAATCGGTGTCGTAAATCAAATCAACCAGTTGCGAGATGTCATCGAATGACATGGACGCGTCACGATTAATCAGGACCATCATTTCGATCGCTTGATCCGGATCGGTTACCGCGACACCGGCTTTGTCACCGTCGTCGAGGAGAATTTCTTCGCAAAGTTGGTGCAAGGCCGAACGAAATTGATCCGGGGTAATACCCATCTTGTCCTGAATCCGCGTCTCGATCATGGCCGCGATTTCGCGGTCATCGAGCTCGTTATCCGACAGCAGGGCCATGGATAAAAATGCGACATACGTCATGCTGAGAGTTTTTGGATTTCTACATGATTCATTGAGACCTCCATCAAAACGACTTGAGTGAGAGCAGCAGCTTGGAACAAGGCAAGACATTCCGGGACATTCCATGCGGTGCGCGATGGGGGCGCAACGCGTCCCCATCGCCGGGTTTTCCATTCAATCTCTAAAAAAATCGCCTGACCATTACGGGAAGATCAAAATACTGTGGGATGGCAATGGAATGATGGAGATTCCGTTGCGATTTGAAGAATGCTTGGGATCCGAAGGCATCACACCGAATGCCTGACATCACGGGCAAGCATGAATGCCGACAGAGCTTCGATTCTGTTTGCAACAGATAGGGAGTAGCTTGGAGTGCTCGATCGTTCGACATCGTAAGAGCGCATGAACATGGACCCTTCCGACAATTCATCAGAAGCCGACGCTAGTGGTTGCAACCTGGTGCTGGTCTGCGGTCTGGGGAGTCTTGGTCAGTACTGCGCCGCCGCCCTGAAAGCCTTCGGCGTCTCGGTGAGCGCCATCGACCTGACCGAACCGTCGCTTTGGGAAATCCCGGAACTGCCCCGGATTCTGGAACAACTCATCATTGCCGACTGCCGGCTGGCCAGCGTTCTGGAACGGGCCGGCATCCATCGTTGCCGAGCGGTATTGCTGGTGACCGGCAACGAGCGGGTAAATCTCGAAAGCGCCTTTGCCGCGCGCGCGCTGAATCCACGCGCGCGCCTGGTGGTGCATTCGTCGAAACAAAACCTCAACTCGTTGTTAAACCAGCAACTCGGCAATTTCGTTGCGTATGAAGGTACCGAAGTTGCCGCCCCTGCTTTTGCCGCCGCCGCGCTGGGTGGAGACGTGATCGGTTGGTTCAAGGTCGACGATCAGCCCTTCCGCGTGGTCAAACGCGCCATCGCCCAGGGTGATGTCTGGTGCAATCGCCGGGGAGTCGAAGAACTGAACAACAGTTTCCGGCGGGTACTGGCGCATCTGACGCCCGGCGATTCAACGCTCACGCCACATCTGGCCGCTTGGGATCCGGGCAAGCCCATCCAGGCTGGCGACACCGTGTTCGCGCTGGAGGCTTCGGACTGGCGGGCACTACCAGTGGAGATGCTGCCTTCCCCCAACCAGCCGGAATCCACGCCAGGCGGGTCGCCGCCATGGCTTTGGCGATGGATTCGCAATCGTATCGGCCAGTTCTGGAAAACCGGAGGACCCCGCCGGGTCATCCTGGTCGCTGGACTTTTCGCGGCTGCGTTGTTGGCGATAGGCACGGTGCTTTTCCGGTTCGCGCTGCCTGATTACGCACCGTGGGAGGGTTTCTACGCCACGGTCATCCTCTTGCTGGGCGGTTTCGGCGACGTGTTCGGCGGCCTGGAATCGGGATCGCCATTTCCCTGGTGGCTACGGCTGTTCAGCCTACTGCTCACCCTCACCGGGATCGCCCTTTGTGGACTTCTGTACGGTTTGATCACCGAACATCTGTTATCCATGCAGTTTCAGTTCCTGCAACGCCGCCCGCCCGTGCCTCGGCAAAACCATATCGTGATCGTGGGACAGGGGGGAATGGGCCGGCGGGTCGCGGGCATCCTGCATCAGTTGCACTGGCCGCTGGTCGTCATTACCAATCAGGGAGCGGCCCCTAATATTTCGCCGCACATACCCGTCGTGCAGGGAAAAATCGCCGATGCCCTGAACGAAGCCCATCTGAGCACCGCCAAGAGCGTCGTCACGGTCACGCGCGACGATCTGGATAATCTGGAAGCGGCGCTCATGGCCAAGCAGGTCAATCCTCGGGCCAATCTGGTGATTCGGACCTTCGACCCCGGAATGGACGCGCATATCGCCAAGCTGTTTCCCGCCACGCAGGTCTTGTGCACCAACGCCTTGGCGGCCGAAGTGTTCGCGGGTGCCGCTTTCGGCGAACACATTCTGGGCTTGTTTCGGATGGGCGAGTCAACCGTTCTGGTCACGGAGTATTTCATCGAAGCCGGTGACACGCTCTGCGGGCGACTGCTCGTCGAAATAGCCTGCGGTTACGGCGTCACTCCCCTCATCCATCGACCGCGCGAGCATACCGCGCCAACTCTGTTTCCCGCCAACGAACTGCGTCTCGACGCCGGCGATCAATTGGTGGTGCTGGCCACCATCAATAGCTTGCAACGGATCGAGCGGGGCGAGGTCCGCGCCCCCGACTGCCAGGTTCTGGTGGAAAAAGTGCTGAATGCCGACGTGATGTTTGCCGGAGGCAATCTCATCGCACAGATCGTGGGCTGCGAACTCAGCGTGGCGCGGCAGGTGATGGAACGGTTGCCGACCCGCATACCGTGCTTGCTGTACCGCCATCAGGCTCACCATCTGATCCGGCAGCTCAACAGGGCGCGGATTTACAGTCGCCTGGTCGCACCGGCGTCAACTTGATTCGGGAACATCGCCACTTCCTCATGACAAATCTTGCCGAATCCATTATCCAGACCCGATATCACACTGCTCTCCACGGTTTGATTTCCGGTTTTGCAATGCTGCCCGATCAGCGGATTCAGCATCTCATGGGTGGCGATTTGGATGCGGCGCTTGCCCGACCCAACACGGTGGTCTGGCTGCACTTCAATGCCCGTGTCGGTCATGCGCGCGATTGGATCGCGCGTTGCGAACCCCTACCGGAGGCGGCGCGTCGGTTCTTGCTGGACACCGACGACCGCAAGCGGCTCGAACGAATCGGCGACAGTCTCATGGGGGTCATCAGCGATATCCGTTACGACTTCGGTCTCGATTTCGATCCGGAACAAATCGCCGCCCTGCGGTTTTATCTGGATCGGGGCTGTTTGATCAGCACGCGCCGGCAACCCTCCAGCGCCGCCGACCAGTTACGCACGGAGATCAATAACGGTCGCTACTTCGACAGTTCAGCCAAGCTGGTCATCCATCTGTTCGAGTCGCAGGTGGCCAAGCTCGACAAAACCATGGCGCGAATCCGCGAGATGCTCGATGACATCGAAGACCAGGTCCTTGCGGGCCGTGTGCGCGGACAACACATTCAACTGGGTAGCATTCGCCGGCTGGCGGTACGGTTGAGCCATCATTTCGGTCCCGAGCATCGAATGCTGCAACGTTTGTGTCGACGACCGCCAAATTGGTTCGAAGAGGTCGATAACATGGCGCTGGTGGATGTGGCGGAAGAATTCCGCGAACTGGTCGACGATCTGACCGAAACCCAGGAGCGCGCCAAACTGTTGCAGGAAGAATTGGCCGCCCGGCTGGCGGAGCAAACCAACAGCAATCTCTACATCCTGTCGCTCTTTACCGCCATACTGCTGCCACCCAGTCTGATCGCCGGCATCTTCGGGATGAATGTCGTTGGGGTACCGGGAGTACAGGATGGGAACGAAACGACGTTCTGGTGGGTGATGCTGGGCATGGCGGCGATCTCGCTGCTCGTGCTACTGATCCTTTTCCTGAGGCGATTCTTGCGATGAACCGCCTGGTATCCATTCATGCATGAAAGGGGATAGGGATTTACTTCTGTTCAGTCATAGTAATTTCATGTTTTTCAAGTACATTATGTAACTATTTTTCCGTGAGAGCGCCTCCATGCCCGTGCAAAGCAACACCCGCGTGTTTGAACGTCTAATCCCTTCCCTGATGCTGCTGCGTGACGAAGCGTTGCGACTTGAGCAAAGCTTCGACGAGGAACTGGCTCAAATCGAACCGGTTTTCCGCGCCAGCGCCCGCAACCTGCTGCATTACATGGGCGTGCGCCGTCACGATATTCGCAATCTGCAACGCGACCTCGCCTCACTGGGGCTGTCTTCGCTGGGCGTACTCGAAGCACATGTTCTGGCCAGCCTGAACGCGGTTCTTGGGGTACTGGGGCAACTGACCCATCGCGAGCTGGGACCGGCTCCCGATGCACCGGTGGATTTTCGTACCGGTCCCCTGCTGCTGCGCGACCACACCCGTACCTTGCTCGGTCCCGAATCCAACAACCGCCAAGTGCGGATCATGGTGACCATGCCCAGCGAAGCCGCCACCAATCCCCAACTGGTTCGGGATTTGCTGATGGCCGGCATGGACATCATGCGGATCAACTGTGCGCACGACGGCCCCGAGGCTTGGCGGGCGATGGTCGACAATCTGCGCCGCGCCGAACGGGAAGTCGGACGCAGTTGCCGGATCCAGGCCGATCTTGGGGGACCCAAACTGCGTACCGGTCCCCTGGAGGCAGCGGGGCGCTTGCTCAAAATCCGGCCCAAACGAGATTACCTGGCCAGGGTGCAATCGCCGGCCCTGGTTTGGTTGACGCCGTCCGACGCGCCCGAAGCCGCCCCGGAAGGGGTTTCGTTGATCATGCCCGTCGACAGCGCGCTACTCGAAGCGGCGCAAGCGGGCGATGAGATTCGTCTCGTCGATGGCCGGGGCCGAAACCGGCATCTACGCATCATCTCCAGGCAGGGCGACTCCCATCTGGTCGAAACCGACCAGGTCATCTATGTCCTGGATCGAACCCAGATCGACCTGGTCCGTGACCAGGCCATCATCGCTAATGGGGTGATCGGTCCACTGCCGGAAGTGGTTCTACCGCTCACGCTGTTCCCCAACGATACCCTGCTGTTGACCCGCGATCCCGAACCCGGCCGCGACGCCGAACAGGACGAATCGGGGGCAGTGATCGCGCCCACCCAGATTCACTGTACGCTGGCGGCCGCTTTCGAATCGGTTCGTCCTGGCGAACATGTGTGGCTGGACGACGGCAAGATCGGCGGCCTGGTCAAGGCCAACGACGGTAAAATCATCACTGTCCAAATCACCTACACCGGCCCCAATGGTGGACGGTTGCGCTCGGAAAAAGGCATCAATTTCCCGGACACCCATTTTGAGATGTCGGCCTTGACCGACAAGGACATCGTCGATCTTGGCGAGGTCGTTGGCTTGGTGGACATGGTGGCGTTGTCGTTCCTGCGGGGTCCGGAAGATATTCTACTGTTGGAAGATCATTTGCATCGCTTGGGCGGTGGGCATCTGGGCATCGTGCTCAAGATCGAAAACCGGCAAGCGTTCGAGAATCTGCCCCGCATCCTGCTGGCCAGTCTGCGCTCGCCGCCAGTGGGTGTAATGGTGGCGCGCGGCGATCTGGCGGTGGAGGTCGGTTTCGAGCGGCTATCCGAGGTACAGGAAGAAATCCTGTGGCTATGCGAGGCCGCGCATGTGCCGGTGATCTGGGCCACTCAAATTTTGGAAGGCATGGCCAAGAAGGGTGCGCCCTCCAGAGCCGAGGTCTCGGATGCGGTGATGAGCAGCCGCGCCGAATGCGCCATGCTCAACAAAGGTCCCTACATTACCGAAACCGTCCAGTTCTTGAGTGGCATTCTGTCGCGAATGGATACCCATCAGGATAAGCGCAAGGCCATGTTGCGTCGGCTTTCCATCGCCGAAATGAAGTGATTGATCCCTGTTTTTCACCCTTCATGCAGTTGACGAAATCATGATCTCCTTCCCCCGCAACGGGGGCTATCCATTACACAGATCTTGATAGCGAGGGTAGCGGCCTCCATTTTGAGGGAGCGAACAAGCGGCACAAGGTGAAGAATCATGGAGACGGTGGAGGTGGGTTGGGGCGGCGGCGGAACTGGGGGGGAGCGGATTTGGGTGATGCCCGGTTGAATCGACGACTGGTGCGGATGGCGGAACGGTTAGGGGCGCAACCGAATGCCAGCATTCCGGTCGCCTGCAATGGCTGGGCGGAAACCCAGGCCGCCTATCGTTTGTTAGCCCATGAGGCGGTCACTTGGGAGCGCGTACTGACCCCTCATTG
>NZ_SPMZ01000054.1 GCF_012939995.1 Candidatus Competibacter phosphatis
GTCCTGCTGCGCGGCACCAAGCGGGACGACGTCGAACGCGGCCAAGTGCTGGCCAAGCCCGGCACCATCACCCCGCACACCAACTTCGAAGCCGAAGTCTACGTCCTGGGCAAGGAAGAAGGCGGGCGGCACACGCCGTTCTTCAAGGGCTACCGGCCGCAATTCTACTTCCGCACCACCGACGTTACCGGCTCGGTCGACCTGCCCGAGGGCGTCGAAATGGTGATGCCCGGCGACAACGTGCGGATCGTGGTCAGTCTGATCGCGCCGATCGCCATGGACGAAGGTCTGCGCTTCGCCATTCGCGAGGGTGGGCGCACCGTCGGCGCCGGCGTCGTCGCTAAAGTGATCGAGTGAGCCTTAGTCATACATCTGGGTGGGTCTTGTACCAGGAATCCACCCCTTAAGTTACAGGCCAGTAGCTCAATTGGCAGAGCAGCGGTCTCCAAAACCGCAGGTTGGGGGTTCGATTCCCTCCTGGCCTGCCATCATCATGGCATGCCCCGCTTCCCACTCCGTCCGTTTGGCGGGGTGGGAATTCCTTGGAACGTGTAAACCAAGACCCGCATGAACCCGACAAAACCCGAACCGCAAACGGTCAATCGCGCCGATACGTTCAAGCTCCTGGCCGCAGGCACCATCGTCCTGGTCGCGCTGGTGGTTTTTTATGCTTTTGCGAATCATTCGCTGCTGGCTCGGGTGATCGGTTTGCTAGCGGCGGCCGGCGCGGCGGTGGCTATCGCCCTGAAAACTGAACCCGGCGCGGAAACCGTGGAGTTCGTCAGAGGTGCTCGTTCCGAACTGCGCAAGGTGGTCTGGCCAACGCGTGCCGAAACCACGCAAACCACTCTGATCGTGATCGCCATGGTCGTCATCATGGGCGTGCTGCTGTGGTTGTTCGACGTACTGCTACTGTGGCTGGTTCGGCTGATCACCGGCTAGCGGAGCGTCCAATGGCAATGCGATGGTATGTGGTGCAGGCTTATTCCGGTTTCGAGCAACACGTCAAGCGCTCGTTGCTGGAACGCATCAATCGTGAAGCCATCACCGAGCGCTTCGGTCAGATTCTGGTGCCCACCGAGGAAGTCGTGGAAATGCGCGACGGACAGAAGCGCAAGAGCGATCGCAAATTCTTTCCGGGCTACGTGCTGGTACAGATGGAAATGGACAATGAGACCTGGCACTTGGTCCGTAGCGTTCCCAAGGTACTCGGCTTCATTGGAGGGACCAGCGACAAACCGGCACCGATTTCGGAAAAGGAAGCGCAAACCATTCTGCAACGGATTCAGGACGGCGTCGACAAGCCTAAGCCCAAAGTACTGTACGAACCTGGTGAAATGGTGCGTGTCACCGACGGCCCCTTCAATGATTTCGAGGGCGTGGTCGAGGAAGTGAACTACGAAAAAAGCCGGCTGCGCGTCGGCGTGATGATTTTCGGCCGAACGACCCCGGTCGAACTCGAATTCAGTCAGGTCGAGAAAGTATCCCACTGACCGGTGTTCATCGGTCGATTTTCCGCCCGTCCGCCCGTCCGGACGGCTCATTCGGGGAGCCGCGAGGCGCTTGTACCCGACAGGAGTCATAATGGCAAAAAAAAGTTTCAAGCCTACGTTAAATTGCAGGTCGCCGCCGCCAAGGCCAACCCCAGCCCTCCCCGTCGGTCCGGCGCTAGGTCAGCACGGGGTCAACATCATGGAGTTCTGCAAGGCATTCAATGCCCAGACCCAGAATCTGGAGCCTGGCCTGCCGATTCCGGTGGTGATCACGGTCTACAGCGACCGCAGTTTCACATTCATCATGAAGACCCCACCGGCCACGGTGCTGTTGAAGAAGGCGCTGGGGATCGATAAGGGCAGCCCCACGCCCAACACCAAGAAAATTGGCACGGTCACTCGCGCCCAATTGGAAGAGGTGGCCAAAGCCAAGATGCCCGACCTGACCGCCGCCGACCTCGACGCTGCGGTACGCACCATCGCCGGCAGCGCCCGTTCCATGGGTCTCGACGTTCGCGAGGAGGCATGACATGGCCAAGATCTCCAAACGCATGCAAGCGATTCGCGCCAAGCTGACCCCAGGGAAATTCCATCCGATCGAGGAAGCCTTCGAACTGCTCAAGGAACTGCCTGGCGCCAAGTTCAGGGAATCGGTGGACGTGGCCGTCAACTTGGGCGTGGACCCGCGCAAATCCGACCAGGTGGTGCGCAGCGCCACGGTGCTGCCGCACGGGACCGGTAAGACGGTGCGGGTGGCGGTATTCGCGCAAGGCGCCAACGCCGACGCCGCCCACGCCGCCGGCGCCGATGTGGTCGGCTTCGAGGATCTAGCCGAATCGGTGAAAGCCGGCAATCTTGACTTCGACGTGGTGATCGCCGCACCGGATGCCATGCGGATAGTGGGCCAGCTCGGCAAAATTCTCGGCCCGCGCGGCTTGATGCCCAACCCCAAGGTCGGTACCGTGACACCCGACGTGGCGGGGGCCATCCGCAACGCCAAGGCGGGACAGGTTCGCTATCGCACCGACAAGGCCGGCATCATCCACTGCACCATCGGCAAGCTGGATTTCGCCTCCGATCAGTTGCGGGAAAACTTGCAGGCACTGTTGCACGATTTGCAGAAGATCAAGCCCGCGACGTCCAAGGGCGTCTACATCCGTCGAGTCACTGTGTCCACCACCATGGGACCAGGTCTCGCCGTGGATCAAACCACACTGTCATTCTGAACCGTCTCCCGGCATGGCGCCGGGGATGGAACAAGGAACTTTGGGCCAGCCGGGAATCGATCCCGGCTAGCGTCAAAGACCGCGGGCGCCGTCAGGCTCAATGGTTTCCGGTCATGACCGGAACAGCCCGCGCAGACGGTCAGGCCCTTCCGGATGATTCCTGGTAAGGCCGCCGCTCCCATTCTCCGCGATAGCGGAGAAAAACCACGAGGTAATGCGATGAGTCTCAATCTGGCAGAAAAACAGGCTGTGGTGGCTGAAGTCGCCAAAGTAGCTGCCAGTGCGCACTCCGCGATCGCCGCCGAGTACCGTGGACTGAGCGTGGCTCAGCTCACGGCCCTGCGTGTAAAAGCGCGGGAAACCGGCGTTTATCTGCGCGTTGTCAAGAACACCCTGGCACGGCGTGCCGTGCAGGGGACCGAGTTCGAGTGCCTGCAGCCCAACTTGGTGGGACCGCTGATTCTGGCGTTCTCCCAGGAAGAGCCTGGCGCGGCGGCGCGGATATTCAAGGAATTTCTTAAGGAGAAAGCCAACGACAAGCTGGTCATCAAGACGCTGGCGGTCGGTGGACAGGCCTTTCCAGCCAGCGAATTGGATCGCTTGGCCAGCCTGCCGACCCGCGACGAGGCGATCAGTCTGTTCATGGCCTGCCTGCGGGCGCCGCTCGACAAGTTCGCGCGGACTCTCAATGAAATTCCCGGCAAGTTGGTGCGCACGATCGAAGCCGTCCGGCGGCAGAAGGAAGCCGCCTGACCGTTTTGGCAAGACAACCTGATTGATGGCAGTCAGAATTTTTAGCATTTTTTATCCAGGAGTAAATCTGCAATGGCCGTTTCCAAACAAGAAATGCTGGACACTATCGCCGGCATGACCGTGATGGAAATCGTGGATCTGATTTCCGCGATGGAAGAGAAGTTTGGCGTTACCGCCGCCGCCGCCGTGGCAGCGGCTCCGGCCGCCGCCGCCGCCGCGCCGGTCGAGGAAAAGACCGAGTTCGACGTAGTCATGTCCAGCTTCGGCGAAAAGAAAGTGGAGGTGATCAAGGTGGTGCGTGCCCTGACCGGTCTGGGCTTGAAGGAAGCCAAGGATCTGGTGGAAGGCGTGCCCTCCATGATCAAGGAAGGCATTCCCAAGGCCGAAGCCGAGGATATCAAGAAAAAGCTGGAGGAAGCCGGCGCCAAGGTCGACATCAAGTAAACGCCGCGCTGCTCCCCTTTGATGGGATCTCGTTGCGCAACATTTTCTGGCTTGGACGGACTCGAACGGGAACGGCTGGTGGCTTCGGGCTGCCGGCCTGTTTCCGTTTTGAGCCTGTCAGGGAAAACCGCCGTTTCGGCTCGCGGAACAGCGAACCGAGGCTGGCAATGGAATTAGGCGGCTCCCGCCCTTGGCTGGTACTTCCGTGAGAGGAATCCCGATGGCCTACACTTTTACTGAAAAGAGACGTATCCGTAAAGACTTCGGCAAACGCCCCAGCATTCTCGAAGTGCCCTACCTGCTGGCGATCCAACTGGATTCCTACCGCGAGTTCCTGCAAGCCGAGGTGCCGCCAGGAGAACGCCAGGTGGCGGGATTGCACGCCGCTTTTCGCTCGGTATTCCCCATCGTCAGCTATTCGGGCAACGCGCGGCTGGAGTATGTCAGCTATCGGCTGGGCGAACCGGTGTTCGACGTCCGCGAATGCCAGTTGCGCGGACTGACTTACGCTGCGCCGCTGCGAGTGCGGCTGCGGCTGGTGCTGATGGACAAGGACGCCGAGGCCGGTACCCATAAAATCAAGGACATCAAGGAAAACGAAGTCTACATGGGCGAACTGCCGCTGATGACCGATAACGGCACCTTCGTCATCAATGGCACCGAACGGGTGATCGTCTCGCAGTTGCACCGCTCGCCTGGCGTGTTCTTCGACCACGACAAGGGCAAGACGCACTCCTCCGGCAAGCTGCTGTTTTCGGCGCGGGTCATCCCCTACCGCGGCTCCTGGCTGGATTTCGAATTCGACGTCAAGGACATCGTGTACGCGCGCATCGACCGACGCCGCAAGCTGCCGGTCACCATCCTGTTGCGGGCGCTGTTCGACGAGCCCAATCCGAACGATCCCAACGCCATTAGCGTCAATGAGCGGATTCTCGGTCTCTTCTTCGACACCAACACGGTCCGGATCGAGGACGATCAGTTCCACCTGGATCTGGTGCCGGAGCGTCTGCAAGGCGAAACCGCCGGTTTCGACATCATGATCGGGGATCGCGTGCTGCTCAAGGCGGGCGAGCGCGTCAAGGCCAAGCACGTCCGCGACCTGGACAAGGCCGGCGTGCAACGCCTGCGGGTGCCGAGCGAATATCTGGTCGGCAAGATTCTGGCTCACGACCTGCGCGATCCGGAAACCGGTGAGCAACTGGCGCAGGCCAACGACGAATTGACGCCGGATAAGCTGGAAAAGATCCAGACCAGCGGCATCACCGAATTCCAGACCTTGTATGTCAATGAGGTCAATCGCGGCCCGTACCTGTCCAATACCTTGCGCGCCGACCCGACCCGCAGTCAGTGGGACGCCCAGGTGGAAATCTATCGGATGATGCGCCCTGGCGAACCGCCGACCAAGGACGCCGCTCAACGCCTGCTGCACGATCTGTTCTTCTCGGCCGAGCGCTACGATCTATCCGATGTCGGCCGCATGAAATTCGACAGCAGGGTCAGTCATCGGCGGGCGCCGATGCCGGGCGTGCCGACCAAGGAACACCCGCCCGGGGTGTTATCCATGGAAGACATTCTGGCCGTGCTCAAGGTGCTGATCGACATCCGTAACGGCAACGGTCAGGTCGATGACATCGACCACCTTGGCAACCGCCGCATCCGCTGCGTCGGCGAGATGACCGAAAACGTGTTCCGAATCGGCCTGGTCCGGGTCGAGCGCGCGGTCAAGGAGCGGCTGAGCCTGGCTGAATCCGAAGGATTGACCCCACAGGATCTGATCAACGCCAAGCCGGTCGGCGCCGCCATCAAGGAATTCTTCGGTTCTTCGCAACTGTCGCAGTTCATGGACCAGAACAACCCCTTGTCCGAGGTCACCCACAAACGCCGGGTGTCGGCGTTGGGGCCCGGTGGCCTGACCCGCGAACGGGCCGGATTCGAGGTGCGCGACGTACACGCCACCCACTACGGCCGGGTCTGCCCGATCGAAACCCCGGAAGGTCCGAACATTGGTCTGATCAACTCGCTGGCGGTCTATGCCCGCACCAACGCCTATGGCTTCCTGGAAACGCCCTACCGGCGGGTGGTGGATGGCCACGTCACCGACCAGATCGATTATCTGTCGGCCATCGAGGAAGGCCAGTACGTCATTGCTCAGGCCAACGCTCCGCTCGATTTTGATGGGCGGCTGACCGACGATCTGGTCTCCTGCCGCCATCTGAACGAATTCACCCTGACCGCTCCGGACAAGGTGCAGTACATGGATGTGTCGCCCAAGCAGATCGTCTCGGTAGCGGCAGCGCTGATCCCGTTCCTGGAGCACGACGACGCCAACCGCGCGCTGATGGGCTCCAACATGCAGCGTCAGGCCGTGCCGACCCTGCGCGCCGAAAAGCCGCTGGTCGGCACTGGTATGGAGCGGATCGTGGCGCGCGATTCCGGGGTGTGCGTGATTGCCCGTCGCGGCGGCCGGGTGGATTCGGTGGATGCCGGCCGCATCGTGGTGCGGGTCAACGATGCCGAAACCGAAGCCGGCGAACCGGGCGTGGACATCTACAACCTGACCAAGTACACCCGCTCCAATCAGAACACCTGCATCAACCAGCGACCGTTGGTCCACGTCGACGACATCGTGGCGCGCGGCGACGTACTGGCCGACGGCCCGTCCACCGATCTGGGTGAGTTGGCGCTGGGCCAGAATCTGCTGGTCGCCTTCATGCCCTGGAACGGCTACAACTTCGAGGACTCGATCCTGATCTCCGAGCGAGTGGTGCAGGAAGACCGTTTCACCACCATCCACATCGAGGAACTATCCTGTGTCGCCCGCGACACCAAGCTGGGTCCCGAGGAGATTACCGCCGATATCCCCAACGTCGGCGAAAGCGCGCTGGCACGGCTAGACGAAGCCGGCATCGTCTATATCGGTGCCGAAGTCAAGGCCGGCGACATCCTGGTCGGCAAGGTCACGCCCAAGGGCGAGACCCAATTGACGCCGGAAGAAAAATTGTTGCGGGCGATCTTCGGCGAGAAGGCTTCGGATGTGAAGGACACCTCGTTGCGGGTTCCTTCGGGCATGGACGGCACGGTGATCGATGTCCGGGTATTCACGCGCGACGGGGTGGAAAAGGATTCCCGTGCCCAGCAAATCGAGGAAACGGAACTGAAACGGATCCGCAAGGACCTGAACGACCAGATGCGGATCCTGGAGGACGACCTGTACCAGCGCATGGAGCGGATGCTGGTCGGCCAAACGGCCGAAGGTGGACCTCATGGCCTGCATGGCGGCGCGACCGTCACGCTCGATTATCTGAGCGCCCTACGGCGCGAGCAGTGGTTTCACATTCGGATGCAAGCCGAGGAGTTGAACGAGCAACTGGAAAAGATCAACCGACAACTGGATCAGCAGCGCAAGGATTTCGACCAGAAGTTCGAGGAAAAACGCCGCAAGCTGACTCAGGGCGATGACTTGGCTCCAGGCGTGCTCAAGATGGTCAAGGTCTACTTGGCCGTCAAACGCCGCGTCCAGCCGGGCGACAAGATGGCCGGTCGTCACGGAAACAAGGGCGTGGTGTCGATGATCGTGCCGCAGGAAGACATGCCTTATCTGGAAGATGGCACACCGGTCGATATCGTGCTGAACCCGCTGGGAGTACCCTCGCGGATGAATGTCGGCCAGGTGCTGGAAACCCATCTGGGCTGGGCCGCCAAGGGCCTGGGGATCAAGATTGGCCGCTTGCTGGACGCGCAGGCACAACTCGCCGACGCGCGCGCGCTCCTGGATCAGATTTACAACCAGGTTGGCGGGCAAGGTGTCGATTTTCAGCAGTTCGACGACACGGAGCTACTGGCGCTGTGCCGTAACCTGCGCGGCGGCGTGCCGATCGCCACACCGGTATTCGACGGCGCCACCGAGGAGGAAATGCGCGAGTTGCTGCGGCTGGCGGGGCTCTCGGAAACCGGTCAGAGCACACTGTACGACGGTCGCACCGGCGATCCCTTCGAACGACCGGTGACGGTCGGCTATATGTACATGCTCAAGCTGAACCACCTGGTGGACGACAAGATGCATGCCCGCTCAACCGGTCCCTACAGCCTGGTCACGCAGCAGCCGCTGGGCGGCAAGGCGCAATTCGGCGGCCAGCGCTTCGGCGAAATGGAAGTCTGGGCGCTGGAAGCCTACGGTGCGTCCTATACCTTGCAGGAAATGCTGACGGTGAAATCGGACGACGTCAACGGCCGCACCAAGGTCTACAAGAACATCGTGGACGGTAACCACCGGATGGAAGCCGGCATGCCTGAATCGTTCAACGTGCTGGTCAAGGAAATCCGTTCTCTGAGTATCAATATCGAGCTGGAAAGCGATGTGGCGCCGCCGACGCGCAACGAGTGAGGCCGCCGGACCCGCCGCCGGTTGTGGCGGCGTCATGCAATCCCGTGGGTGAGAGATGATGAAAGAGCTGCTGAACCCGTTCAAGACCTTTGACGAGATCGAGGACTTCGACGCCATCCGCATCGGGCTAGCCTCGCCGGAGATGATCCGGGCCTGGAGTTGCGGCGAGGTGAAGAAACCCGAGACCATCAACTATCGGACCTTCAAGCCGGAGCGCGACGGGCTGTTCTGCGCCAAGATCTTCGGCCCGACCAAGGACTACGAGTGCCTGTGCGGCAAGTATAAGCGGCTCAAGCACCGTGGGGTGGTCTGCGAGAAATGCGGGGTGGAAGTCACGTTGGCCAAGGTGCGGCGCGAGCGGATGGGCCATATCGAACTGGCCAGCCCGGTGGCCCATATCTGGTTCTTGAAATCGCTGCCCTCGCGCATCGGCCTGTTGCTGGACATGACTCTGCGCGACATCGAGCGAGTGCTGTATTTCGAATCCTACGTGGTCATCGACCCCGGCATGACGCAAACGCTGGAAAAAGGTCAGATGCTCACCGACGAAGCCTATCTGGACGCAGTCGAGCAGTACGGCGACGAGTTCGATGCCCGGATGGGAGCCGAGGCGGTTCACCAGTTGCTGCATTCACTGGATTTGAAGGAACTGGTGGTGAAACTGCGCCAGGAAATCCTCGAATGCAGCTCCGAGACCAAACTCAAACGCCTGTCCAAGCGCCTCAAGCTGGTGGAATCCTTCCTCAACTCCGGTAACAAACCGGAATGGATGGTGCTGACCGTGCTACCGGTACTGCCGCCCGATCTGCGGCCGCTGGTGCCACTGGACGGCGGGCGCTTCGCCACCTCCGACCTCAACGACCTCTATCGCCGGGTGATCAACCGCAACAACCGGCTTAAGCGACTGCTAGAACTCTCGGCCCCGGACATCATCGTCCGCAACGAAAAACGCATGTTGCAGGAAGCGGTCGACTCGCTGCTGGACAACGGTCGCCGTGGGCGTGCCATCACCGGCAGCAACAAACGGCCGCTGAAGTCGCTGGCCGACATGATCAAGGGCAAGCAGGGCCGCTTCCGCCAGAACCTGCTCGGCAAGCGAGTGGACTACTCCGGTCGTTCGGTGATCGTGGTCGGCCCCACCCTGCGCCTGCACCAATGCGGACTGCCGAAGAAGATGGCGCTGGAGCTGTTCAAGCCGTTCATCTTCAGCAAGCTGCAATTCCGTAACATGTCCACCACCATCAAGGCCGCCAAGAAAATGGTGGAGCGCGAGGAACCGGTGGTGTGGGACATCCTGGAAGAGGTGATCCGCGAGCATCCGGTGTTGCTCAACCGTGCGCCCACCTTGCACCGGCTGGGCATCCAGGCCTTCGAACCAACCTTGATCGAAGGCAAGGCCATCCAATTGCACCCGCTGGTCTGCACCGCCTTCAACGCCGACTTCGACGGCGACCAGATGGCGGTGCATGTCCCGCTGTCCATCGAGGCGCAGCTCGAAGCCCGGGCGCTGATGATGTCCACCAACAACATCCTCAGCCCGGCCAACGGCGAGCCGATCATCGTCCCATCCCAGGATGTGGTGCTCGGTCTGTATTACCTGACCCGCGAGCGGATCAACGCCAAGGGCGAAGGCATGGTGTTCTCCGGTCTCAAGGAAGTGCATCGCGCCTACGAAAATCGGCAGGTGGAGCTTCACGCCTGGATCGAGGCACGCCTGCCCCAAGAAGAACTCGACGAGGAGGGCCACACCCGCACCGTACTGAAACGGGTCAAGACCACCGCCGGGCGCGTGCTGTTGTCCGACATCCTGCCCGCCGGCCTACCCTTCGATCTGGTCAACCGGGCGCTGACCAAAAAAAGCCGTGTCCCGATTGATCAACGAATGCTACCGGCGGCTGGGGTTGAAAGACACCGTGATCTTCGCCGATCAGTTGATGTACACCGGTTTTCATTACGCCACCCGCTCCGGCTCCTCGATCGGCTTCGAAGACTTCCAGATTCCGGCCAAGAAAACCGAGCTGCTGGAAAAAGCCGAACAGGAAGTCAAGGAAATCGACGACCAGTACACCTCCGGGCTGGTGACCAAGGGCGAGCGCTACAACAAGGTGGTGGATATCTGGTCGCGCACCAACGACCAGGTCGCCAAGGCGATGATGGACAATCTGGGCTCCGAAACGGTGATTGACCGCGAAGGCAAGGAAGTCCGCCAACCTTCTCTCAACCCCGTGTTCATGATGGCCGACTCCGGTGCTCGTGGTTCGGCGGCGCAGATCCGCCAATTGGCCGGCATGCGCGGGCTGATGGCCAAGCCGTCCGGCGAGATCATCGAGACCCCGATCAAGGCCAACTTCCGCGAAGGTCTGAGCGTGCTGGAGTACTTCATCTCCACCCACGGCGCCCGCAAGGGCCTGGCCGATACCGCGCTCAAGACCGCCAATTCCGGTTATCTGACCCGGCGGCTGGTGGATGTGGCCCAGGATCTGGTGGTGACCGAACCGGACTGCGGCACCAACGAAGGACTGTGGATGACGCCCGTGGTCGAGGAAGGCGATATCAAGGAACCGCTGCGCGACCGAGTGCTAGGTCGGACGGTGGCCCAGGACGTCTTTCAGCCGGGTAGCGACGATATCGCCATTCCCGCCGGCACCCTGCTGGACGAGCAAGGCGTGGCCATGCTCGACGAACTCGGCATCGATCGCATTCGGGTACGCTCGGCCATCACCTGCCGGACCCGCTACGGGGTGTGCGCCACCTGCTACGGTCGCGACCTGGCGCGCGGTCACCGCGTCAACAGCGGCGAGGCGGTGGGCGTGATCGCCGCCCAATCCATCGGCGAACCCGGCACCCAGCTCACCATGCGCACCTTCCATATCGGCGGGGCGGCCTCGCGGACCACGGTGAGCAACAGCGTGCAGATCAAATCGCGAGGGACCTTGCGGCTGCACAAGATGAAGGTGGCGCAGCGCCGGGACGGCAACCTGGTGACAGTCTCTCGCTCGGGCGAAATCACCCTGGTGGACGACCAGGGCCGCGAGCGGGAACGCTACAAGGTCCCCTACGGCGCGGAACTGACGGTCAAGGATGGTGATACGATTGATGCGGGTCAGGTCATCGCCCGCTGGGATCCCTACACCCATCCGATCGTCACCGAGGTGGCCGGTTCGGTGCGCTTTGCCGAATTCGAGGAAGGCATCACCGTGCAACGGCACGCCGACGAAATGACCGGCCTGACCAGCCTGGTGGTCATGGACCCCAAGCAGCGCGGTGCGCAGGGCAAGGACAAGCGGCCACTGGTGCGGCTGGTGGATGCCTACGGCAACGATCTGTTCATCCCCGGCACCAGTAACCTGGCGCAATATCCGCTGCCGGCCGGCGCCATCGTCAACCTGGCCGACGGCGCCGAAGTGGCGGTGGGCGACATCATCGCCCGCATCCCGCAGGAGTCTTCCAAGACTCGCGACATCACCGGCGGTCTGCCACGAGTGGCCGACCTGTTCGAAGCCCGCAAACCCAAGGAACAGGCCATCCTCGCCGAGAAATCCGGCATCATCGAGTTCGGCAAGGAGACCAAGGGCAAGCAGCGACTGGTGATCCGCGACAAGGGCGGCGATGTGCTCTACGAGGAATTGATTCCGAAGTGGCGGCACGTCGGTGTGTTCGACGGCGAGTACGTCGAGCAGGGTGAAATGATCGCTGACGGCGAACCCAACCCACACGACATCCTGCGCTTGCTCGGGGTGCAGGAACTGGCCGCCTATCTGGTCAAGGAAATTCAGGACGTCTACCGGGTGCAGGGCGTCAAGATCAACGATAAGCATATCGAAGTGATCATTCGCCAGATGCTGCGCAAGGTCGATGTCATCGATCCGGGCGAAACGCCTTTCATCAAGGGTGAGCAGATCGAGCGCACCCGCGGGCTGGAAGAGAACGATCGGGCCGAAGCCGAAGGCCGGGTCAAGGCGATTTGGCAACCGATTCTGCTGGGCATCACCAAGGCATCGCTGGCCACCGAGTCGTTCATCTCCGCCGCCTCGTTCCAGGAAACCACCCGGGTGCTGACCGAAGCGGCGGTACGCGGGTTACGCGATGATCTACGCGGACTGAAGGAAAATGTAATCGTCGGTCGGCTGATCCCAGCCGGCACCGGCTTGGCCTACCACCTGCAACGGCGACAAGGCTGGATTCCGAGTCAGCTCACCCTCAACAGCAGTCATATGTTCGAGAGCGGCGAATCCGAAGTCAAAGTCATCGGCGATGACGACAAGAACGACGACAGCGAGGTCGACTCGAAAGACCTGACCGCATAGCTCGGAACCACCGAGGCGCTGAAGGAAGGCGGGGGACGCGTGACGAAACCCGCCTTTTTTCTTGCGGTCTTTTCCTCCTGGCCAATCCGTCACGCCCAGCACATTCCCCTCGATTCCAGTCGGTAAACTCCATGAACGCCTTGCTGGAAACCCGCAATCTGGTCAAGCACTTTCGCGGGGTCAATGCCGTGAACGGCATCGACCTCGCCATTCCGACCGGTTGCTGCTTCGGCCTGCTCGGCCCCAACGGCGCGGGCAAAACCACCACGGTCGAGATGCTGGAAGGCATTCAGCAACCGACCGCTGGCGACATCCGTTATCGTGGCGAGGCTCTGGGAGCGCGCTTTCGCCAGGAAGTCGGCATCATGTTCCAATCCACGGCGCTGCAGGATTTCATCACCGGCCGCGAAAACCTGCGGATGTTCGGCAACTTCTATACCCGGACCCTACCGTTCGGCGAATTGATCGAAGCCTGCGCGCTGGGCGAATTTCTCGACCGCGATACCCGCAAGCTGTCCGGCGGCCAGCGTCAACGGCTGCTGTTGGCCATCGCCCTGGTCAACGACCCGGAACTGATTTTCCTGGACGAACCCACCACTGGCCTCGATCCGCAGGCCCGCCGTAATTTCTGGGAACTGATCCACCGCATCAAGGCACGCGGCAAGACCATCCTGCTCACCACCCATTACATGGAAGAGGCTTACCACCTGTGCGACGAAATCGCCATCATGGACCATGGCCGAATCATTGCCCAAGGCACGCCGCACGAACTACTGGAAGCCCATTTCGATGACGTGGTGCTGCAATTGCCGGCGGCGGACTTTCCCGATCCGCCTCCCCCGCTATCGCACACCGTGGTGCGCGGCCAGAATTCGGTGGAAATTCTGACCCGCGACGTCACCGCCGCCATCCGCGAATTGCTGGCTGGCGACATCTCGCTAACGCGGTTGCAGATCCGGCCGCGCACCCTGGAGGATCTGTTCCTGGAACTGACTGGCCGGGAGTTGCGGGCGTGAGTTTCAAACGCTTCTGGACGGTGTTCGTGCACCGCAACTGGGAATTCCTGCGCGATCGTTCTTCGTTGACCTGGAACCTGCTGTTCCCTATTTCCCTGATCGCCGGCTTCACCTTCGCTTTTTCCGGTCCAGGCTTGGACCTTTACAAAGTGGGGCTGCTCAACGATACCGGCGACCGTAACGGCAGCGAATTCTTCCAGACCCGCTACATCCGTTTCATCCCCATCACCGATCCGAGCGCCGCGCTGACCAAGGTCGAACGCCACCAGCTCGACATGCTGCTCGACCCTGCCGGGCGGCGCTACTGGATCAACGAGGAATCGCCGAAAGGCTACGTGCTGGAGCGGATACTGCGCGGCGCCGACGCCCCACCGACCTTCCACAAACAAAGCGTGAGCGGCCGCGTCATCCG
Organism: Candidatus Competibacter phosphatis; assembly: GCF_012939995.1. Taxonomy (GTDB): domain Bacteria; phylum Pseudomonadota; class Gammaproteobacteria; order Competibacterales; family Competibacteraceae; genus Competibacter; species Competibacter phosphatis. Next base: position 14,036 of record NZ_SPMZ01000054.1, read on the forward strand.
CTATGTGGATTGGGTGCTACCCGGCGTGCTGGCGATGAACATGATGTTCAGTTGCCTGTTCGGGGTCGGCTACGTGATCGTGCGCTACCGCAAGAATGGGATGCTCAAGCGCCTCAAGGCCACCCCGCTGCGACCGCTGGAATTTCTTTCCGCCCAAATCCTTTCACGACTGCTGCTGGTCCTGGTCTCAACCGTGCTGGTATTCATCGGTACCGACCTGTTCGTCGGTTTTGCCATGTTCGGCTCTTATCTCGCCCTGTTCGTGGTGTTTGCGCTCGGCGCGGTCAGCCTGCTCAGCCTCGGGTTGCTGGTTGCCGCCCGCGCCACCAGCGAGGAATTGGCGGCAGGGCTCCTGAATGCCCTGAGTTGGCCCATGACCTTTCTGTCGGGGGTCTGGTTTTCGCTGGAAGGTGTGCATCCCTTTTTACAGCAGTGCGCCCAACTGGCGCCGCTGACCCATATCATCGATGCCTCGCGGGCGATCATGATCGATGGCGCCAGTCTGGCGGATGTTTCCGGACATCTGCTGGTACTGGCCGCGATGAGCCTGGGCTGCATGCTCATCGGCGCCTGGATGTTTCGGTGGGAGTAAGCGATCGACCAAACCATGGCATGAAGCATCGCGGTTACCCTCGCCTATAATTATGGGATTACCATGACCAAAGTGAGGTATCCCCATGACCACACCCTCTGCGTCGCCCTCCCCCGACAGCAAGAAACCCGATTACAACAAACTCGCTCAGAATTTTTCTAAGATCATCGAACAGAGCCAGCGGGTACTACAGGAATTCCTCAAGCGCCAGGAAAGCGGTGATCAGCTTCCGATCATGGACCCGGCCATCATTAGCAAGTCCTTTCAGGAACTGTTCGACAAGCTGCTGAAAAACCCGGAACAACTGATTGAGGCTCAAGTCAATTTCTGGAAAAACTATCTTGATCTGTGGCAGGCCACCTCCCAACGGATGCAGGGCAAGGAAAGCAAACCACTCATTGAGCCGTCGCCCGGCGACAAACGCTTCAAGGATGCGCAATGGGCGGAAAACGCGGTCTTCGATTTCATCAAGCAATCCTATCTGCTCGCCGCCGACAACCTGCAGGGACTGGTGCGCAAGGTTGAGGGACTGGACGACAAGACCGCCCGCAAGGTGCAGTTCTACACCCGCCAGTTCGTGGACGCGATGGCGCCCACGAACTTCGTGCTGACCAATCCGACCGTCCTGCAAACCACGCTCGATTCGGGCGGGGACAATCTGGTCAAGGGTCTCCAGAATCTGCTGGAAGATCTGGAACGCGGTCGCGGTCAGTTGCAGATCAAGATGACCGATCTCAAGGCCTTCAAGCCGGGCGAGAACATTGCGGTCACACCAGGCAAGGTCATCTTTCAGAACGAGTTGCTGCAACTGGTTCAATACAACCCCAGCACCCCGACCGTGCACCAGCGACCGTTCCTGTTCGTCTCGCCCTGGATCAACAAGTTCTACATCATGGACATGCGGCCCAAGAACTCCATGGTCAAGTGGATGGTGGACCAGGGCTTCACGGTGTTCATGACCTCCTGGGTTAACCCGGACGAGCGACTGGCGCACAAGAAGTTCGAGGACTACATGCTGTCCATCGTGGAGGCGATGGACGCCATCGAGCAGGCCACCGGCGAGCGAGAAATCAATACCGCCGGTTACTGTCTGGGTGGGACTATCCTGCTGAGCACGCTGGCCTATCTTGCCGCCAAGAAAGACCAGCGGGTGAAAAGCGCCATCTGCTTCGCCTGCATGACCGATTTCAGCGAGCCGGGCGAATTGGAAGTATTCATCGACGAGGAATTGATCACTCTGCTGGAAAAACAGATGGGCGATCGTGGCTATCTGGATGGCAGCCAGATGGCCGGCGTGTTCAGCATGTTGCGCGCCAACGATCTGATCTGGTACTTCGTGGTCAACAATTACCTGATGGGCAACGATCCCTACCCCTTCGATCTGCTGTACTGGAACTCCGATTCCACCCGGATGCCGCGAGACATGCACAGTTTCTACGTGCGCAACATGTATCAGAAGAACTTGCTGCGCGAGCCGGGCGGCATCACCCTGGCAGGCGTGCCGATCGACCTGCGCCAGATCAAGACGCCGGTCTGCTTCCTGTCGGCCTACGAAGATCACATCGCCCCGTGGACTTCCACCTATGCCGGCACCCAACTGGTCGGCGGCCCGGTGAAGTTCGTGCTGAGCGGGTCCGGGCATATCGCCGGGGTCATCAATCCGGCCTCGTCCGACAAGTACGGCTTCTGGCTCAATCCCAATACCCCACCGAATCCCGACGACTGGTTCAAGGACGCGGTCCAGCAGGAAGGCTCCTGGTGGCCGGATTGGCTGACCTGGCTGCAACCACACGCCGGCCCGCAAGTACCGGCCCGCACGCCAGGCGACGGTAAACTGCAACCGATCGAGGACGCGCCAGGTTCCTACGTCAAGATGCGTTACGATCAGTAAGCAGCTGCGGGTCGTACAACAACCGCACTGCCTCCGCGCCGGCCAGCTCCCGCAGCCGGCGCAATAGCGCCTCGCACGGCTTGACCCGCCAGTCCGAACCGAATGCCAGTTCCACCCGCGCGCCGGAACCGACGTATTCCACCCATACCGCGCAGCGGCCGTCAGCGCGATGCTCGGCCAGCACGCCGGCCAGATCCCGCAACGCACCCGAAGCGCACTGTTCCGCGTCCAAGCGTAGTTGCAGCCGTCGGGCTCGTTCGGCGCGCCCCCCCGTCCAGATCCAGCACCCGTTCGACGTTCAGCCTTGTAGTCTGGTTGAACTCGTCCCAACCCAAACTCCCCTGCACCAACAGAATGGCGTCCTCGACGATCAGCGACCGATGCTGTTCGTACACTTCGGGAAAGATGCGCAGTTCCATCCGCCCGCCGCCGTCATCCAAGGTGACGAAAGCGATTCGCCCGCCCCGGTTGGCGTTGCGGGTCCGCAGGCTGACCACCAGTCCAGCGACGGTCAACGAACGCTCGTTGCCTCGACGTGAACCTCCGCCGTTCTCGTTCAGATCACGCAGCCGGGTCGCGCCCAGCGCCTCCAACTCCGACTTCAAGCGATTGATCGGATGACCGGTCAGGTACACCCCCAGCGTCTCTTTCTCGCCGCGCAACCGCTCCTCTTCGTCCCATTCCCGCCGGACATGATTCCCCGAGCACTCCGCCAGCGGCATTGTCGTGCAACCCGGTTGTACCGGCTGGTCCGCACTTTCGAGGACAGCGCCATACGACGGCCGCGTCGGCGTTTCCTCGGCGGTGGCCAACCCGAACATATCGTTCTGGCCGGCGGCATCGTTGCGGGAATGCTGCTCGGCCAGTCGTAGCGCCTCCGGTAATTGCGCCATCAGCGTTGCCCGGTTGACGCCGAGTTCGTCGAAGGCCCCGGAACGGACCAGCGCTTCCAGCACCCGACGATTGAGCTTGCGCAAATCCACCCGCTGGCACAGGTCGAACAAATCGTGGTACGGCCCGCCTCGCTCCCGCTCGCGCCACAGCGCCTCGATGGCGCCCTCGCCTGCCCCCTTGATCGCGCCCAGACCGTACAAAATCTCGCCACTGGCGCCGACCGTGAAGCGGTACTCGGACACATTGATGGCTGGCGGCACCAACTTGAGGCCCATGCGGCGGCATTCCTCGATGAACACCACCACCTTGTCGGTCTTGTCCATGTCCGAGGACAGCACCGCCGCCATGAACGCCGCCGGATAATGGGCCTTCAGCCAGGCGGTCTGGTAAGACACCAGGGCATAGGCGGCGCTATGGCTTTTATTGAAGCCGTAACCCGCGAATTTCTCCATTAAATCAAATATGTAAGAAGCCGTTTCCGAATCGACTCGATGCTCGACCGATCCCTTGACGAAGGTCTCGCGCTGCTTGGCCATTTCCTCCGGCTTCTTCTTGCCCATGGCCCGACGCAGTAAATCCGCTCCTCCCAGGGTATAGCCCGCCAGTACCTGGGCAATCTGCATCACCTGTTCCTGATAGAGGATGACGCCGTAGGTGGGCTGGAGAATCGTCGCCAGCGTCGGATGGGGATATTCGATGCGGGCGCGGCCGTGCTTGCGGTCGATGAAATCGTCCACCATGCCCGATTGCAGCGGTCCCGGCCGAAACAGCGCCACCAGCGCCACGATGTCCTCGAAACAGTCCGGCTGCAAACGGCGGATCAGATCCTTCATGCCGCTGGATTCCAACTGGAACACCGCTGTGGTCTGGTGACGTTTCAACAGATCGAAGGCGAGCGCGTCGTCCAGGGGGATCGTGCCGATATCGAGCGGTGACTCACCCGTCGCCGCCCGCTCGCGATTGATGGTCCGCACCGCCCAGTCGATGATGGTCAGGGTCCGCAGGCCCAGGAAGTCGAATTTCACCAACCCGGCCGACTCGACGTCGTCCTTGTCGAACTGGGTGACCGCCCCAGCGTCGCCCTCTTCGCAGTACAGCGGCGAAAAATCGGTCAAGGTGGACGGCGCGATCACCACCCCGCCAGCGTGCTTGCCGACATTGCGCGCCAGCCCTTCCAGCTTGCGGGCCAAATCGATCAGGGCACGGACTTCCTCATCGTTTTCGTACAACCGGCGCAGTTCCGCTTCCTGTTCGATGGCCTTGTCCAAGGTCATGCCGATCTCGAAGGGAATCAGCTTGGCGATACGGTCGACATAGCCATAAGGATGACCTAGCACCCGGCCCACGTCGCGCACCACCGCCTTGGCCGCCATGGTGCCGTGGGTGGCGATCTGCGACACCCGGTCGCGGCCGTAGCGTTGGGCGACGTATTCGATCACCCGGTCGCGCCCTTCCATGCAGAAATCGATGTCGAAATCCGGCATCGACACCCGTTCGGGGTTGAGAAAACGCTCGAACAGCAGATCGTAGGCCAGCGGGTCCAGATCGGTGATTCCCAGCGCATAGGCCACCAGCGAGCCGGCGCCGGAACCGCGCCCCGGTCCGACCGGCACCCCGTTGGCGCGCGCCCATTGGATGAAGTCAGCTACGATCAGGAAGTAGCCGGGAAAGCCCATCTGAATGATGACTTTCAGTTCGATTTCCAGGCGTTGATCGTAAGGCCGGCGGCGTTCGACGCAATCGGGGGCGTCGGGATCGAACCAGCGTCGCAGCCGCTGTTCGAGGCCGACGCGGGCCTGGGCCGAGAAAAAATCGCCGATATTCGTGTCCGCCGGAATGGGGAAATCCGGCAGCACGTTCTTGCCCAGTTCCAGTTGCAGATTGCAGCGACGAGCGATTTCGACGCTATTTTCCAGCGCCTCCGGCACATCGGCGAACAATTCGGCCATCTCGGCCGACGAGCGCAGATATTGCTGGTCGCTATGGCGGCGTGGCCGGCGTGGATCGTCCAGGGTCACGCCATCGTGAATGCACACCCGAGTCTCGTGCGCCTCGAAATCCTCTCGTTGGAGGAAACAAACCTCGTTGGTCGCCACCACCGGCGTTCCGGTCGTCGCCGCCAAATCCAGGGCCGCTTCGAGATATTCTTCCTCCTGGGGTCGCCCAGTGCGTTGCAGCTCCAGATAAAAGCGTTCGGGGAATAGTTGCCACCACTCGGCCAGCCAGTTTCGGGCCTGCTTCGCCCGGTCGTTCAGCAGCGCTTGGCCCAGCTCGCCCTCACGACCGCCGGACAGGGCGATCAAACCCGCAGTGCTACCGGCCAGCCAGCGGTAGTCGATCATCGGCACGCCGCGCTGCTGGCCTTCAAGATAACCACGGCTGACCAGCCGGGTCAGGTGGCGATAGCCGGTCAGGTCTTGGCACAGCAGCACCAACCGCGCCGGGTCGTCGCCCCCCCGTCGCACCCAGACTTCCACACCGACGATCGGTTTGATGCCGGCGCCGAGCGCGGCCTTGTAGAACTTGATCAACGCAAACAGGTTGCTCATGTCGGTGACCGCCACGGCCGGCATGCCAGCGGCGGCCACCTGCTTGACCAGGCTCTTAATGCGGATCAGTCCATCCACCAGCGAGTATTCGGTGTGCAGGCGCAGGTGCACGAAGGGCGTGCTCATGCCTGTTCCTCAACAATGGCGGCTTGCAGCGCGGCGGCGACCGGCGCGAAGGAGCGGCGGTGTTCGGGGCAAGGACCGTAGCGGCGCAGCGCTTCCCGATGAACGGCGGTCGGGTAGCCCTTGTGCCGAGCGAAATCGTAGCGCGGATAACGGTCGTGCAATTCGCGCAATTCGGCGTCCCGCGTCACCTTGGCCAGGATCGAGGCGGCGCTGATCGCCGGCACGGTGGCATCGCCCTTGACGATGGCCGTGCAAGGGCAGGCCAGTGGCGGACAGTGCTTGCCGTCCACCAGCACTCGATCCGGGGTCATGGGCAAGGCTTCGACCGCCCGCTGCATCGCCAGCAGTGAAGCCTGAAAAATATTGAGCCGGTCGATTTCGGCGACCTCGGCTCGGCCCAGCGCCCAGGCCAGGGCGTTGGCGCGGATGCTCAGCGCCAGTCGTTCACGGCGGGCGGGGCTGAGTTTTTTGGAATCGGCCAGGCCGGCGATGGGACGAGCGGGGTCGAGGATGACGGCGGCGGCAATGACGGGGCCGGCCAGCGGGCCGCGCCCTACTTCGTCCACGCCGGCGATCAGAAGCGTGTCGGGCATGAGATTTTTTCAGGCTTCATCAAATGAATGTTTAACTCTGTACCATCGCGGAACGCATGCCGAGGCGTTCTACGAACGGCTCGAAATCGCGGTCGCTGTACAGCAAAGCATAATTTTTTTTCAATACAGAATGTTGCGATCAACGTGTTAATGGTTTTTCTGACCATTACGCCGAACAGCCGCAGGGTACGGAAGTGACGGGCGGCCTGAATGGCGATTTCCCGACCCCCAATTTCCACCACTTCCAGGGAGGTCAGCAGCTTGCGCGCCTGGTTAAAGTCTCGTTCGCTGTTGAATCCTTGCAGGACTTCAGTCAGGACGAGGTCTCCCACCGCCAAGGGCTCGCTGCCTAGCAGCGCGTCCAGACGCTCGGTCTGCACGGTGAGGGTCCCTCTGAAGTAGTCGATCCAGATGCTGGAATCGACCAGGATCATCAGTCGGTCCTCATGGCGTCGAGGTCGCCTTGCCAGTCGAGCTTGCCACGAAAGCGGCGGATTTCTTCCTGCTGGCGCAATCGCAACAAGGTGCGCAGGCCCAATTCAACGACCTCGCGCTTGGTCTTCAAACCCGTTACCCGCAAGGTCTCCTTCATGAGTTGATCGTCGATCACGATATTGGTACGCATGATGTGTATCTCTTGTTCGGTTTTTACACATCATAAGGTTTTGGATGGTGGGGCACAATCGGGCACGGGGGGACACCAGGGCAGCGCCGCTAAAGAAACCGCAGGGCATCGCGCGTCTGATTTCGAGAGGAAGAAGCCACCCTGAAATTCACAGCCAAGGTGAGACAAAAACCACTTGGCCTCTTGCTTGCTCATTTTCCGGGGATGCCGCTTGTATGGAACAGGATGTAGCGCTGATCCAGTTGCATAAGTGCGTTTAATACGAATGTTATAATTTTTTTGAGTTGAATTTTGCCTCTAACCTGATCAAGTAACCTAGACTTGACGGTCATAATCCCCTCTACTTTAATTTTTAGAAGCTATCTTGAAAAACGCTTGTTGTTTATTTAGCGGGTTCCTGAGGTGGGATACCCGTGATTTTGTTTTTTTAAGATAGCCTCTCATTTCCTACACAATTTAAAGAGGGAGTATCAAATGGCTCTTCCTACACCCAATACAGATGAAAGTCTTGTAACGACTGAACCGGTCAACCTTGGCGCACCACCGCAAGATCAGATGAACGCTCCGTTCATTGGTAATTTCCACAAGACGCTGCCCCACAACAAGTATGGCGAAGTCGACGAAACCGCTTACCGCAAATTCGAGCGTACCTGCATACAAATCGAAGCGGGCATGCCGATCAATTTCGAGGAAGTGCCCAAGGGGTCTGTCAGTAGTCCGGACCAAAGTAGCTTCGAGAACTGCGCAGACCCCAAACTTACCAAGTCAGCCGCAAAATTCACCAGCCCGATGGCGGGTGCCTCAAGTGAAACGCATGGCCCCGATCCGAAATCGCTGGAGATGTTGCCCGCGCCGGGCTGCCGGTCGATCAGCACGGCAGCCGAGATGGTCGAACTCTACTGGATGGCCTTGCTGCGCGACGCGCCGTTGCTCGCGTTCCAGCAAAGCCGCACATCGCCTGACACTGGTTGTGCTGACATTTCAGCACACGATGGCACGGGGCCGAACAAGCTTGGCTATAACGTGGTCGACCGTGTCAACACGGCGCGCAAGGCGGTAAACACAATGTTCGACTGTGCAATACGCCATGACGCCGATCCCGGGCACTTGCGCGCGCCCCTTGACCTGCAGGCAGGCAGTGGCGGCGCGGATATACGGATACAAACGATTTTCCGCACCGGATTGTTCGGCGAGGACGCCGGCCCCCTTGTTAGCCAATTCTTCATCCGGCCCATCGGATACGGGGTGCAGTCAATCGATCAGAAGGAAGTTCCCTACATTGCCAAACGCGATTTCCTTACCACGCACGGCGATTGGCTGCTGGCGCAGAACACAGGCAAGGATAAGTATGGGCGCGACTATGGCAGTTGCAACAACTATGCGGATCAACGCAATTGTCCCGCCAATATCTACTATCCGACGACTGACGGTAGCGCTAATGGAACGGTAGTCAAGCGCTATATTTCCACCATGCGTGACCTCGCGCGTTTCGTAAATCGCGATGCGCTGCACCAAGCCTACTTCAACGTGGCGCTATTCTTGGATGGGATTGGCGCGCCTGTTGACGCAGGCAATCCCTATCGCGGCAACCGCTATTCGCGTGAGGGTGGCTTCGCCACGCTAGGCGGGCCGGACCTGCTGACGTTGGTCTCTGAGGTCGCCAGCCGTGCCCTCAAGGTCATCTGGCGCCAGAAATGGCTGGTTCACCGCCGTTGTCGCCCCGAGGTGTATGGTGGCCTGCTGCAAATGCAGCACAAGGGCTACAAGGGTGACAAGCGCGAATACGGCCTACCGGTCACGATTCAAGCCTGCAATCAATTCGACAATGCACTCAACGATACGCTGGCCGCCGTGACGTCGCACAATGCCGCGCAGAACGAAGGAGATGAAACCCTGTTCCTGCCCATGGCGTTTTCTGCCGGGTCGCCGAGTCACCCGGCCTATGGCGCTGGACATGCGACCGTCGCCGGGGCCTGCGTCACGGTGCTTAAGGCTTGGTTCGATGAGGATGCAAAATTGTCCGATGTTTTCAATGACTTCAACAAGCACCAGCCTAAAGATCCCCCAGAGCATAAGTTAACTCTCTTGCAGCCGGGCTACCGCAAGGATGGCGGAACACTTGAGGACTTCTGCGAGCCACAGGAATACACCGGAGCTGACGCCGATAGCATCACCGTGGGCGGCGAACTCAACAAGATCGCCAGCAATGTCGCCATGGGCCGAAGCATGGGCGGAGTCCATTGGCGAAGCGACAACACCCGCAGTTTGCGACTGGGTGAGGCGATCGCCATTGAGATTTTGCGCAAGCGAACGGTGGAATACGCGGAGCGGCCGGTTTCATTCACCTTCCGTGCATTTGATCGATACATGGTGCACATTAATCAAGGACAAGTTCGAAACATCTGAACCTTGTCTCGTAGATGCCCAATAAAGCACTCCAGCCGATCCACTACAGTGGGTTTTCACGCTTTCGTGGTCAGTTGGGTACGTTCATTCATCGGCGCGAAGCGCCGATGAACACAGAATCGTGCACTGCATACCAAGAAGCTGACAAGAATCAGTCTATCCCATGTACAGTTGCGCGGAGCAAAGCATGTTGGTCAGCCAATGCATCAAGCAGCTATCTGGTTAGCTCAATACGGAGGAAGACGATGTATGCAGGGACAGTCGGTAAGCAGGGCACAACAAAGTACTTCAGTTAGTGTTGTACGCAACACTCACAAAGAGCAGTAATACTCGGTATCTCAAGATGCTCACTCCTGCTCCAACAACTCCGCAACCGCCGCCGCCGCCTGCCGGCTGGCATCGCAACGCAATTGCGCGTGCAGCGCCTCAAACTCCACCATCAACTCTGAGCGGGCAACCGCATCATCCAACCAACGCAGCACCGCCGGACCCAGATTATCCACCGTCGCCGCATCCTGCACGAACTCCGACACCAAAGTGCGTCCAGCCAGCAGATTCGGCAAAGCAAAATGCGACACCGTCAGTAACCGCCGGGCGATCCAGGCCGTCACCGGCGCCACCCGATACGCGACCACCATCGGCCGCTTGAGTAACATTGCCTCCAGCGTCGCGGTTCCCGATGCCAGCAACACCACATCGGCGGCCGCCATCACCTCGCGGGATCGTCCCTGAACTAGGGTCAGCGGCAACATTGGAGTGCGTTCGGCTCGCATCGACTCCAATATCTCGAACAACTCGGGGGTCGCCGCCGGTAACAGAAAATGCACCTCCGGCCGCCGTGCCCATATCCAAGCCGCCGTATCCAGCAACAGCGGCCCCAAGCGACCCACTTCGCCCCGGCGGCTGCCGGGCAACAAGGCAACGATGCGCCCCCCCGGTCGGCACCGCCAAGTGCAACGACTGTCTGGCAAGCAAGGGATCGTTATGCGGAGGGATGGTATCGGCCAGCGGATGACCGACATAACGCACCGGCACACCATGCCGCTGGTAGAACGCCGCCTCGAACGGCAGCAGGGTCAACATCAGATCGACTGACCGGGCGATCTTGCGCACCCGCCAAGGCCGCCACGCCCACACCGAAGGGCTGACATAATGTACGGTCGGAATACCGCAAATCCGCAGCCGGCGTTCCAAACCCAGATTGAAATCAGGTGCATCGATCCCGATGAACACCGCCGGTGGATCGGCAAGCAACTCCTGGTACAGTCGCCGCCGGATACGCAGCAATTCCGGCAAATGACGCAAGACCTCCACCAAGCCCATCACCGCCAACCGTTCCAAGGGCACCAAGCTACGCAATCCCTGCTTGATCATGCCGGGTCCGCCGATGCCGCTGAAGCGGGCATGCGGGTAATGCGTCCTCAAGACGGCGATGAGGTCGGCACCCAGCAAATCGCCCGACAGCTCGCCGGCTACCAGCGCGATGTGCATGAGCGGACACGCTCCTAGCGGACGATACCGTTGCGCGAAGGCACCGTCAAAAATTCGGCCAGCACCCCTAGCCGCGGCCATTCCACCGCCATTTCCCGAACCTTTTCGGTCGCCTCATCCAAGCGCATGTTGGAACGGTAGATCACTTTGTAGGCGCGACGGATCGCCTGAATCTCTTCATCGGGAAAACCACGGCGGCGCAACCCCTCGGCGTTGATGCCGTAGGGCTCGGCGCGATAGCCGGCCACGGTGACGTAAGGCGGTACATCCCGATGCACCCCACAGGCGAACCCGCAAAAACTATGAATCCCCAACCGGGTGAACTGGTACACCAGCGCGAACCCACCCAGCACCACATCGTCGTCGATATGGACATGGCCCGCCAGCGATGCGCCGTTGGCGAAAATGGTCCGGTCGCCGACCACGCAATCGTGGGCGATATGGACGTAGGCCATGATCCAGTTATCGTCGCCCAACCGGGTCAGGCCGGTGTCCTGCACCGTGCCACGGTTGATCGTCACGAATTCGCGGATGGTGTTACGGTCACCGATCTCCAAGCGAGTCGGTTCGCCACCGTATTTCTTATCCTGCGGAACTTCGCCCAGCGAGCTGAACTGATAAATCCGGTTATCGCGACCAATCCGCGTCGGCCCCTGAATCACGACATGCGGACCGATCCAGGTGCCGGCGTCGATCTCCACGTCCGGACCGATGACGGAAAAGGGACCAACCGTCACATCCGCCGCCAATCGGGCCGAAGGGTCCACCACGGCGCGCGCATCGATCACAAGTCGATGCCTCGCTTGGCGCACATCAAATCAGCGCTCGCCGCCAATTGGCCATCCACCTTGGCTTCGCAGATGAACTTGCCGATGTCGCGTTTGATACGCTCCAGCCGCACTTCCAGGATCAATTGATCGCCTGGTCCAACCGGTCGCTTGAAGCGGGCGTTATCCACCCCGGCCAGGTAATACATCGACTGGCGATCCGGCCGTACACCGTCGCTCTTGAATGCCAGAATCCCGGTCGCCTGCGCCAGCGCTTCCAGGATCAGCACGCCGGGCATGATCGGCCGTTGCGGGAAATGGCCGAGGAAAAATGGCTCGTTGAAGCTGACGTTCTTGAGCCCAATCAGCGACAGCCCCGGTTCGATGGCCAGAACCCGGTCGACCAGTAAAAAGGGATACCGGTGCGGCAGGTATTCCAGAATTTCCTGAATATCCATCGATTCCAAAACCTTATCCTCTCAAATGGAGCCATTTTTACTGATTTTTTCCAGTGCCGCCACGCGCCGGAACAGCTCGTCCAAGCGACGCAGGCGGGCGCTGATCTTGTTCCAAAGTCGGTTCGGCTCCACCGCCAAACCCGAAGAATAGGCACCCGGTTCGGCGATGGATCGGGCCACCAGCGACATACCGGTCACTTGCACGCGATCGGCGATCTCCAGATGGCCGGCGACGCCGACCCCGCCGCCGAGCATGCAATGGCGCCCGATGCGGGCGCTGCCCGCGATGCCGACGCAACCGGCCAACGCGCTGTGGGCGCCAACCCGCACGTTGTGGGCAATCTGAATCTGATTATCCAGCTTGACCCCCTCCTCGATCACGGTATCTTCCAGGGCACCGCGATCGATCGTGGTATTGGCGCCGATCTCGACATCGTCGCCGACCCAGACGCCGCCGAGCTGGGGCACCTTGACCCAGCGTCCATCCGGCCCGAGCGCCAGACCGAAACCGTCGCTGCCGATCACCGCGCCCGGATGCACCAGCACCCGCCGGCCGATATGAACGCGGTGACACAGGGTCACCTGTGCCACCAATCGCGTTTCGGCACCCACCACCGTCTGCTCGCCAATCACGCAGTTGGGACCGACGCATACCCCCTCGCCCACCACCGCGCCGGCCTCCACCGTACACTGCGGACCGATCCAGGCACTGGCCGCAACCTGGGCGCTGGGATCGACCCAAGCCGTGGGATGAATCCCGCCATGCGACCTAGTGGTCGGCACGAACAAGGCTGCGGCTCGAGCATAGGCGACATGTGGGTTGGTGGCCACCAGAGCTGGCACCGGGCAGTACGCGGCATCTTCGGGCGACAAAATCACAGCCGCCGCCTGCGTATGAGCCAGAAACGGGCGATAGCGTGGGTGAGTCAGGAAGCTGATCTGGCCGGACTCCGCACCGTTCAGAGGTGCCACGCCGGTGATGACGGTCGTGGCGTCACACCCTTGCAAGCGGGCGTTCGCCGCCGCCGCCACCTCACCCAGCGTGGTCATCGGGATTATCTGGACGTGAGACGCTTCAAAACCTTGTCGGTGGCATCCACCTGTGGGCTGGCATACAGCGTTGCGCTATCGTTAATCACCAGGTCGAAACCTTCTTCCTTGGCGACACTATTGATCACATCCAGCACTTGCTTCTGGAACTTGCCCAGTTCCTCGTTGCGACGCAGGTTGAAATCCTCGCGGAACTCATCGCTGGTCCGCTTCAATTCCCGAGCCTGATTGCGGATGTCGCCCTCCAGATTGCGGCGCTGACTGTCGCTCATGACCGCCCCATCTTTGCTCAGTTTCTCCTCCAATCGACGCAACGACTTCTGCGCCTCGACCAACCCTTTTTGCCGTGGCGCGAATTCTTGTTCCAGCCGCTTGCTGGCCGATTCAGCTTGCGGCGCGCTACTCAGAATCTTGGCGATGCTGACGAAACCGATTTTCAAATCGGCCGCCTGGACCAACGAAAGGGGCAGCGCCAGGGCGGTCGCGGCCAACAATCTGTACATAGGCTTCACTCGATAACCTCCATCAAAAAAAACACGAATATACATCAGCAAGTTAAAAATCGCCTTCTATCCCGCATCAGTTGAACGGCACGCCAAAGGAGAATTGGAAAACCTCCGTCTCATCGTCCGGCTTGTCATTGAACGGAGCGGCGACACTCACCGCGATGGGGCCCAGCGGAGACAGCCACAACCCGGCGATACCGACCGAATAACGCAGTTCGTTGGCATCGAAATCACTCGGGGTCGCGAAGACGTTACCGACATCGAAGAACACCGCCGTCCGCACGTTTTCCGATTTTTCCAAAAACGGCACCGGCAAGATCAGCTGCGTGCTGGCGACGGTCTTGAACGCGCCACCACTCGGTTCATTGTCGCTGTAACGGGGACCCAGTGTATTGGCCTTGTAACCCCGCACCGACCGCAGCCCACCCGCGTAAAAATTCTCGAAGAAGGGCAAGCCATCGGTATTACCGTAACCGTCGCCATAGCCGATATCCGTGCTCAGCGACCAAGTCAACCATCGGGCGAAGGGGTAGTACATTACGCCCCGGTAGTTGAGTTTGTAGTATTCCGCATCGCTACCCGGCACGGCGAGTTCGGTAGAAATTTGATTCAGGCTACCGCTGGTCGGAAAAACAACCCGGTCGCGGGTATCGCGCGCCCAAGTGGCATCCAGCTTGAACTCATTGAAAGTGTCGCCGTTCTGGTCGATATAATCGAAAATTTCAACGGGCGTGCCGGTCGTCGTATCGATCGTAACATGATCGTAGCCGGGCAACAGCACCAACGTATCGAATTCGTTGAGCGGGAACCCGAAACTGACCTGAACACCGTAGTTGTTGAGTACGTAGTCGGCGGTATTGATCTGCGAGGCATCGATATTTCGATAGTAAAGCCGGAACCCACGGCTGACGCCATCCGGCGTAAAGTAGGGATTATTATAGAAAATACTGTAGTTTTCGCCATAGTCGGCCCTGTTGAGCACCACGCTCATCTGATTGCCGGTGCCGAGAAAATTGTTCTGGGTCACACTCGCATTCAGCAACAACCCCGAATCCTGGCCGTAGCCGATGCCAAACATCAGGCTCCCCGACGGGCGCTCGACGACGGTGTAATTCACATCGACCTGATCGTTAGTTCCGGGCACGGCCGGCGTCTCGGCACTGACGCTCTCCAGATACTCCAGGCGTTGCAGGCGCGTCTTGGAACGATCGAGATCCTTGGTCGAAACCCAGGCGCCTTCCGCCTGGCGCAGTTCCCGCCGCAACACATCGTCCTGGGTCTTGATATTGCCCTGAAAATTGATGCGCCGCGCATAAACTCGCTGGCCCGGATCCACCATGAAGTTCAAGGTGACTTTGCGGGTTTCGTCGTTGACCTGGGGAACCGTATTGATATTGGCGAACGCATAGCCATCCTCGCCCAGACGCTCGCTCAATTTCTTGGTGGTTTCGGCCATCTTGGCGCGGGAAAAGGTTTCGCCCGCCTCGATCGTAATCAACTTCCGCAAATCCGACTCGGGAACATCCCCGAAATTACCGGTCAGTAGGATGTCCTCAATGGTGTAGGGCTCGCCCTCGGTGATGTTGATGGTGATGTAGACATCTTTCTTGTCGGGGGTGATCGAAACCTGCGTGGAATCGACGTTGAACTTGAGATAACCCCGATCCAGATAAAAGGAGCGCAGCGTCTCGATGTCCGCCGCCAGTTTCTGCTTGGAGTACTGATCGTCCTTGCTGAAAAAGGACAGCCAACCGGTGGTGGAGGACTGCAGCAACCCCAACAGTTCCTTATCGGAAAAAGCCTGATTGCCGACGATGTTGATCTGACCGATGCTGGCCACCGCGCCTTCCGAAATCTCGATGGTAATGGCAACGCGATTGCGCTCCAGCGGTCGTACCTGGCTGTCGATCCGCACCGCGTAACGACCGCGACTGTAATACTGCCGCAGTAGTTCCTGCTCCACCTTGTCGAGCAGGGAACGGTCGAAAACCCGGCCTTCGACCAAGCCGACCTCGGCCAGCGCCTTTTTCAGGTCGTCGGTGCTGATATCCTCATTGCCGGTGATCCGAACCTCGGAAATCGCCGGACGCTCGATCACGGTCACCACCAACACACTGCCTTTGCGTTCCAGGCTGACATCGCTGAAGAATCCGGTCTTGAACAGCGCGCGGATGATTTCCGGATATTCCTGCTCGGAAACCGACGAACCGACCTGCACCGGCAGGTAGTTGAAAACGGTACCGGCGGAAATACGCTGCAGACCATCGACCTGGATGTCCTGCACGACGAATTCGCCGGCTCGCGCCCCGCAGGCCACGACCATCAGACCGAAAGAAAGAATCAGGCGACGATACAAGTTCATAAGTAGGTGATTACCCCAAGGCCCGGGCGATTGGTTCTTATCCGATGATACGACTGAAGTCGTTGAACAGGGCCAGTCCCATCAACAGCAGCAAAACGGCGATCCCCACTTGCTGCCCCAGACTCTGTACCGTTTCCGACAGCGGACTGCCCTTGATCAGTTCGATCAGGTAATACAGCAAGTGGCCGCCGTCCAACACCGGCACCGGCAGCAGGTTCAACACCCCCAGGCTGATGCTGACCAGGGCCAGCAACGACACGAACGCGATCAAACCGGCGCTGGCCGCCTGACCGGCGAACCGCGCGATGGTCAACGGACCGCTGAGGTTGTCCAGCGAGGCCCTGCCGACCAACATTCGTCCCAACATGCGCAGGGTCAGCAACGAGATGTCCCAAGTCTTACCGATCGCCGCGCCGACCGCGTCCAGCGGACCATAACGTACCACGACCCGCAAGTTCCGGGCGAGGTCTTCCGGCATATCGGCGACGGCGCCGATGAACCCGACCCGCTGGCCTCGTTCGTCTTCCCGCGCGTCGGGGATCAACTCCAGCGACCGCTCGACCCCTTCGCGCTCGATGCGCGCACTGAAAGCTTGGCTGGGATGCCGCTCGATCACCTCACGCCATTGCCGCCAATCCGCGATTGGTTTGCCGTCGGCCAACACGATCCGGTCACCCGGCCGCAAGCCAGCCCGCTCGGCCGCGCCGTCGCGCATCACCTGGCCGATCACCGCCGGCAATACCGGTTGCCAGGGCACCAGCCCAACCCGTTCGAAAACCTGCGCCGGATCGGCCAACCCCTGGGACTCGCGGGTATCCAAGGTACGGATTCGAGTCCGGTCGTCGGCATCCAGCACTTCGACTTCGATCGCCTCCCCGGTCATGGCCCGATCCACCAACGCCAGCATCACCGCGCCCAGTGTCGGAGTCGCTTTACCGTCGACGGCCATCACCAGGTCGCCCTTGCGAAAATCGCCCGCTTCGGCCAACGACTTCGGTCGCGGCTCGTCCAGCAATGGTTTGACCCCCGGTATGCCCACCATGAACATGAAGGCATACGCGAGCACGGCGAACAGAAAATTAAAGGCGGGTCCGGCCAACACGATGGCGATGCGCGAACCCACCGGCTGGCGATTGAAAGCCCATTGCCGTTCGTCCGGCGCCACTTCGCCTTCACGCTCGTCCAGCATCTTCACATAGCCACCCAAGGGTAGCACGGCAATCGCATACTCCACACCATCCCGACCAATCCGTCGCCAGAGCGGCCGGCCGAAACCGATGGAAAACCTCAAGACCTTGACGCCCAGGCGCCGCGCGACCCAGAAATGACCGAATTCATGGACGGTGATCAACACCCCCAGGGTGACGATCAAGGCCAGCGCCGAAATCAGCGAATTGCTCATCTCACACCTCCAACGTCCGGGCGGCGATCCAGCGGGCGACGACGGTTCGTGCCTGTGAGTCGCCGGCGAGAATCGCCGCCAGTTCTTCGGCCGCGCTCGTGGGCACCCGTTCCAAGGCATGCTCCACCACGGCGGCGATGTCGGTGAAGCGAATGCGCCGATCGAGGAAGGCTTGAACCGCGACTTCGTTGGCGGCATTCAGCACCGCCGGCGCGGTTCCGCCGGCTTCCAGTGCGGCGAAGGCCAACCGCAAACAGGGAAAACGGGCGAAATCGGGCGCCTGAAATTCCAGTTTCCCCAAGCGGGCAAAATCCAGGAAGGTCACCCCGGAGGCCAAGCGCCGCGGCCAGGCCAGGGCATGGGCGATGGGGGTGCGCATATCGGGATTTCCCAATTGCGCCAGCACCGAACCATCCTGATATTCGACCATCGAGTGGATCACGCTCTGCGGATGCACCACTACCTCGATCGCCGCCGTCGGTGCTTCGAACAACCAGTGCGCCTCGATGACCTCCAGCCCCTTGTTCATCATGGTGGCGGAATCGACCGAAATCTTGCGGCCCATGTTCCAATTGGGATGGGCGCAAGCCTGCTCGGGGGTGGCATCCGCCAATTGGGCCAGTGGCGCGGTTCGAAACGGTCCGCCGGAACCGGTCAGCAACAGCCGGCGCACCCCGGCGGCGGCGAGGCCGATACTCGCGAAATCCGCCGGCAAACATTGAAACAAGGCGTTGTGCTCGCTGTCGATCGGCAGCAGCTCCGCGCCGTGCTGACGGATCGCCGCCATGAACAGCGGCCCAGCCATGACCAGCGCCTCCTTGTTGGCCAGCAGCACCCGCTTGCCGGCCCGCGCCGCCGCCAGGGTCGGCGGCAGACCGGCCGCGCCGACGATGGCCGCCATCACATAAGCGACTTCGGGCAGGGTTGCCGCGCGCTCCAGTCCCGAGACGCCGGCCAGCACTTCGACCGACTGGCCCGCCACCCGCAACCGTTCCCGCAACCGTTCGGCGGCGGCGGTATCGGCCAGCACCGCAACATCCGGTTCGTGCATCAGACACTGCTGGAATAGCGCCTCGACATCCCGGTGAGCGGTCAGGGCCGCGACCCGGAAACGGTCGGGATGGCGTCGCAGCACATCGAGAGTGCTAACACCGATCGAACCGGTCGACCCCAGGATGGCGACTCCGATACGCTCGCTCATCCCCGCATTCCGTACAGCCCCAGCAGGAATATCGGCGCGGCGGCGGTCAGACTGTCGACCCGATCGAGCACGCCGCCGTGGCCGGGCAGTAGCGTACCGCTATCCTTCATGCCGCATTGTCGCTTCAGCATGCTCTCGAACAGATCTCCAACGATGGAAAAACCGACCGTCACCATGCAGATCGCCACGAACCAGGGCCAGCGCGCGCCCACACCCAACACCGCCGCGCCGGCCAGCGCGAACATCAGCGCGGCCATGCCGGCGCCCAGCGCTCCTTCCCATGTCTTGCCCGGGCTGATGGTGACCGCCAGCTTGCGCCGCCCCCAGCGGCGGCCAGCGAAATAGGCACCGATATCGGCGATCCAGACCAGCAGAAACAGGAATAGCACATAGGCCGGTCCAAATTCGTCCCGCAGCGCCATGAATGCCACCCAGGGCGCCGCCAGCACGATCACGCCGGCCACCGCGACGGTTGCCGAGCGGTCCTCTTGACGTGTGGGGCGTGTGGCGTAGCGCCACATCCAAAACAGGGCATAGCACCAGCCGGCCAACACGCAGCCCAGCAAACCGACGACGAAGGCGGCGTTGCCCACCCACGGCCAGAACGCCAGGATCAGGGTCAGCACCAATCCGCCGTACACCAAGCGGTGACGCAGCCCGTTCAACCTCGCCAATCCGGCCCATTCCCAGGCGCCCAGCAGGATCACCGCCAGCAGCAGCAGGCCGAAACCAGCTAGCGGTAGTTTCAGCACCGCCCAGACCACCAGTATGGCCAGCACGACCGCCGTGACGATTCGCTGTTTAAGCATGTTGGTTTTGCGCCACCTGTTCGGCGGTCCGACCGAACCGCCGCTGCCGGCTGGCGAACGCGGCGCAAGCAGATTCCAAATCGCCGTCATCGTAATCCGGCCACAATCGGTCGGTAAAATACAGCTCGGCATACGCCATCTGCCACAGCAGAAAATTGCTGATGCGCTGCTCGCCGCCGGTGCGGATGAACAGATCCGGTTCAGGCAGATCGGACAAACAGGTAAAGGAATGCAGGACAGCCGGCGTGATGTCGCCCGGTTGTAATCGGCCTTCCAGCACGGCTTCGGACACCCGGCGCGCCGCCTGGGCCAGATCCCAGCGCCCGCCGTAATTGGCGGCGATGACCAGGGTCAACCCGGTGTTGGCGGCGGTCCGCCGCTCGGCCTTGACGATGTAATCCTGCAGATTTTCGGGAAAGGCCCTGTAATCGCCGATGAAACGCAACCGCACGTTGGCGGTGTCCAGTCGACGGATTTCGCCGCGCAGGGTGGTCAGAAACAGCTTCAACAACACCTCGACTTCCGGTCGCGGCCGCCGCCAGTTTTCGCTGCTGAAGGCAAACAGCGTCAGCACTTCGATGTCGCGCTCGCTGCACGCCCGCACGATCCGGCGCACGGCCTTAGCACCCTCTCGGTGGCCCGCCGTGCGTGGCAGAGACCGCTGCTGCGCCCAACGACCGTTGCCATCCATGACGATGGCGATATGGCGAGGTAACGGCTGGCACGGCGCCCGTGACATCGGGACGTCAACCGACATTCGAGAGCTTCCTCGTCAGGTTCGCACTCACCGCAGACAACCCGCGCCGACGCTTCAAATTTCCATCAATTCGGCTTCCTTGGCCGCAAGTACCTTGTCCACGTCCTGAATGTGTCGGTCGGTGAGTTTCTGAGTCTCGTCCTGGGCCTGCCGTTCCGCGTCCTCGGCGATCTTCTTTTCCTTGAGCAAAGCCTTGAGTTGGTTGTTGGCGTCGCGGCGAATGTTGCGAATCGCCACCTTGGCGCCTTCGCCTTCCTGCCGAACCACCTTGACCAGATCGCGGCGGCGCTCCTCGGTCAGCGCCGGCAGCGGCACCCGGATTACCGTCCCGGCGGACGCGGGATTCAAACCTAGATCGGACTTCAAGATAGCCTTCTCGATCGGTCCCACCATGTTTTTTTCCCACGGTGTCACCAACAGCGTGCGTGCGTCGCTGACGCCGACCGAAGCCACCTGGCCCAGCGGCACCTCGCTGCCGTAGTAGCTGACCGTAATGTGATCCAGCAGGCTGGCATGCGCGCGGCCGGTTCGCAGCTTGGTCAATTCCTGCTTGAGGCTATCCACGCTCTTGGCCATCCGGTCAGCGGCTTCTTTCTTGATGTCATCGATCATGATCGTCATTCCCGCACCACGGTGGTGCCCACGCTCTCGCCGCACACGACCCGCACCAGGTCCCCGTGGCGATTGATGTTGAAAACTTTCAGCGGTATGTCGTTTTCCCGGCACATGACAATAGCCGTGGCATCCATCACCTGTAGCTTGCGCGCCAGGGCTTCGTCGTAAGTCAGCCGATCGTAACGCAGCGCCTTGGGATCCTTGAACGGATCCGCCGAATAGATACCGTCCACCTTGGTCGCCTTGAGCATCACCTCGGCGTTGACCTCGATGGCCCGCAGGCTGGCGGCGGAGTCGGTGGTGAAAAAGGGGTTGCCGGTGCCGGCGGCAAAAATCACCACTCGGCCCTTTTCCAGATGGCGGATGGCGCGACGGCGAATGTAGTCCTCGCAAACCTCGTTGATGCGGATCGCCGACATCACTCGGGTGAACACCCCCAGTCGCTCCAGGGTATCCTGCATCGCCAGCGAGTTCATGACCGTGGCCAGCATGCCCATGTGGTCGGCCGCGACTCGATCCATACCCTTCTTGGCCAGCCCGGCCCCTCGAAACAGGTTGCCGCCACCGATGACCATGCCCACTTCAACGCCGAGCTGGCACAGCTCCCGCACCTCGCCGGCAATGCGCGCCAGCACGTCGGGATCGATGCCATAGTCGCCCTCGCCCATCAGGACTTCACCGCTGAGCTTGAGAAGAATTCGCTTGAACGTTGGTCTGGAATCCAGCATGGGCATCGCGCAACCTGCAATATCGGCACTGAGAGAATTGTACTGTAATCGCGGCGGTGGCGGCAGTGAAGCGCGTCACCCGTTCAGCCGCCTCGCGCCTGAGCCATCACCTCGGCGACGAAATCGTCGGACTTCTTTTCGATCCCTTCACCGAGTTCAAAGCGTTCGAAACGGACCGCTCGGGCCTGATGGGCCTTGAGCAGTTTTTCCACGCTTTGTTCGGGATCCTTGACGAACGGCTGCCCCAGCAAGGTGATTTCATCGAAGTACTTGCGCAGCCGCCCCTCCACCATCTTCTCGACGATGTTGGCCGGTTTGCCGCTGGTCGCTGCTTGTGCCGCGAAGATTTCCTTCTCCTTGGTCACCTGTTCGGCCGGCACCTGGTCGGCACTGACGCACAGCGGCCGACTGGCGGCGACATGCATGGCGATGTCCCGGGCCAGATCACCATCGCCGCCGGCCAGTTCGACTAGCACGCCGATGCGGGTACCGTGCAGATAGCTACCCAACACGCCGGTGGGAGTCGTCAGCCGGGCGAAGCGACGGACATTGATATTCTCACCGATCTTGGCGATGCATTCCCGTCGATTCTGCTCGATGCTCCGGCCGTTTGCCGTGGTCAGGGCCAGCAGCGCTTCCAGGTCGGCGGGATCACTATCCAGGACCGCCTCGACCACAGCGGTGGCGAATTCCCGGAAGTCGTCGTTCTTGGTGACGAAATCGGTTTCGCAGTTCACCTCGACCATGGCCGCCGCGTCGGCCGTCTGCCTGATGACGATCAGGCCCTCGGCCGCCACCCGGCTGGCTTTCTTGTCAGCCTTGGCCTGGCCGGCCTTGCGCATCGCTTCGACCGCCGCCTCGATATCGCCTTGCGTCTCCTGCAGGGCTTTCTTGCATTCCATCATTCCCGAACCCGTGCGTTCGCGCAGTTCCTTAACCAGCGTCGCCGTAATTGCCACCATGCTCACATACCTCGCAACGATAAATTTACCGCACTCAATCTGAAACCGGACTGAACCGAACTCATTAAAAAAGGCTCGCGAGCGTCAGGCGCACGAGCCTTTCCGACAAAACCCGGTATTGACGGAAGATCAGCGGGGATCAAACACCATCGCCCGCCGGCAACGCCTCTTCCTCCGGGATTTCGATGAACTCTTCCTCGACGCGGCCCGAAGTCAGCACCGCGCGGCCTTCCAGCACCGCTTCCGCCAGACCACCCACGTAGAGCTGGATGGCGCGGATGGCATCATCGTTGCCGGGGATGACATGGCTGATGCCGTCAGGCGAATTGTTGCTGTCGACCACCCCGATCACCGGGATTCCCAGTTTGTTGGCTTCCTGCACGGCGATGCTTTCGTGACCGACGTCGATCACGAACAGCGCGTCCGGCAAGCTGGCCATGTCCTTGATGCCGCCCAGGCTGCGCTCCAGCTTGTCCATGTCCCGCCGCAAACCGATGACTTCCTTCTTGGCCAAGCGTTCGAAAGTGCCGTCCTGCGCCATCAACTCCAGGTCCTTGAGCCGCTTGATGGATTGGCGGACGGTCTTGAAATTGGTCAGCATGCCGCCCAGCCAGCGGTGGTTGACATACGGCATGCCGCAACGGAGCGCCGCTTCGGCGGTCGCCTCGCGCGCCGAGCGCTTGGTGCCCACCAGCAGAATCTTGCCACCCTTGGAAGCCAGCCGCCCGATGAAATTCAGCGCTTCCAGATACAGCGGCAGGGTTTTCTCCAGATTGATGATGTAGATCTTGCTGCGCGCCCCGAAGATATACGGGGCCATCTTGGGATTCCAGTAACGGGTCTGGTGGCCGAAATGCACACCGGCCTCCAGCATCTGGCGCATGGAAATGGTCGCCATTGCCGAATTCTCCTTAAGGATTGGGGGTTAAGCCTCCATTCGCCCCAAGCGGCGACCCCTCATGGGGGGCACCCGGCCGCCCGTGCCGGCGAATGTGTGAAGTGTATGCAACGCGAGAAGGTTTGCCTAAAAGGCGCGCGCTTTATACCATGGATTGCTTGGGAAAACCAAATGAACCACCGTCCGCGGACACGGTCCCAAACACCGCGAGCCGCTCCGGGCGCCGTCCCTCGCCCACCGCCCATATGCCCGTGGATCGACGCCATGTTCCAGAAACCCCCCAAGAAATCGATGAGCATCACTCTCAAGACACCGGAAGAAATCGAAAAGATGCGCGTCGCCGGCCGGCTGGCCGCCGAGGTCCTGCACATGATCCAAACTCATGTGCGGGAGGGAATCGCCACCGAGGAACTGGACCGGATCTGCCACGACTACATCGTCGATGTCCAGCAGGCGATCCCCGCTCCGCTCAACTATCGCGGTTTCCCCAAATCCATCTGCACGTCGCTCAACCATGTGGTCTGCCACGGCATTCCCGGACCGAAGAAGTTGAAGAAAGGCGACGTACTCAACATCGATATCACGGTGATCAAGGACGGCTATCACGGCGACACCAGTCGGATGTTTCAGGTCGGTACCCCGCCGGTCGCCGCGCAACGCGTCAGCCGGGTAGCCTACGAATGCCTGTGCATCGGCATCGAGATGGTGCGGCCCGGCATCCGCCTCGGCGACATTGGCCACGCCATCCAGCGGCACGCCGAAGCCCAGCACTGCTCGGTGGTGCGCGAGTACTGCGGTCACGGCATCGGCCGGGAATTCCACGAAGAACCACAGGTGCTGCATTACGGCGACCCCGGTACCGGCGTCGAGCTGGTTCCCGGCATGATCTTCACCATCGAACCGATGATCAACGCCGGCAAACGGCACGTCAAGCTGCTCCCCGACGGTTGGACCGTGATCACCAAGGACCACAGCGTTTCCGCCCAATGGGAGCATACCGTGCTGGTGACCGAAACCGGCCACGAAGTCCTCACGCCGCACCCGGGCGATCCGCTATAAGCGCCCACCATACCCCGGAAGATCCCATGGCCGTCACCGATATCGCTTTCCCATCCATCGCCGTGCCCAACACATTCTCCGTCCACGTCGAACCGCCACCGGACCACTTGCGACCGGTCGAGATCGCTCCATTCGACGCGGAGGCTTTCGCCCGCGATCTGGCGTCCGCCGCCAACCCGCTGGCCATGTTCCGGGCTCTGCTCAAACAGACCGATGCCCGGTTCAAGGAGCTGTTTCAGCAAGGCGTGCCCGCTTACGAATTGGTGCCCGCCCGTGCCGGCTTGATGGATGATCTGCTGCGATTCGTCTGGCTGCGATTTTTCGAGGCCGATACCCCGGATCTGGCGTTGACGGCAGTCGGAGGCTACGGCCGCGGCGAGCTGCACCCCGGCTCGGACGTGGACATCATGATCCTGCTGGATGAGCGGACGCTGGAAGCCCGCCGTTCCGAGCTGGAAGCCTTCATGGCCTTCCTGTGGGATATCGGGCTGGAGGTCGGACACAGCGTGCGCACGCTTGAGGATTGCGTCCATGAAGGCGCCGCCGACATCACGGTCGCCACCAGCCTGATGGAGGCGCGGTTGTTGATCGGCACACCGGTCCTGTTCGAACAGATGCGCGCCGCCACCGGCCCCGACCGCATCTGGCCGGATACCGCCTTCTTCGAATCCAAACAGCGGGAACGCTGCCAGCGCTGCCACAAATACAACGAAACCGCCTTCAATCTGGAACCCAATATCAAGGACGGTCCCGGCGGATTGCGCGACATGCAAATGATCGGCTGGGTGGCCAAACGGCATTTCGGCGTCAGCACCCTGCAGGAACTGGTGAGTCACGGTTTCCTGAGTCCGAGCGAATACGACGAGTTGATCGACTGCCGCAACTTTCTCTGGCAGGTGCGCTTCGCCCTGCATACGCTGACCGGCCGCCGCGAAGACATGTTGCTGTTTGATCACCAGCGCCGGATCGCCCAGCAGTTCGGCTACCGGGATCAGGCGCAAAACCTGGCTGTCGAGCAGTTCATGCAGCGCTACTACCGCACCGTCAACGCGCTCAGCCGGCTGAACGAGATGTTGCTGCAACTGTTCGAGGAGGCGATCCTGCTGGCCGACGAACCAGGCGAACCGCAACCCATTAACCGCCGTTTCCAGGTCCGCCGCGGCTACCTGGAAGTGACCCAGCCCAACGTGTTTCTGCGCTACCCGTTCGCGTTGCTGGAAATTTTTCTGGTCTTGCAGCAACACCCGGAAATCAAGGGATTGCGAGCCTCCACCATCCGCCTGATCCGTGACCACCGGCCGCTGATCGACGACAAGTTCCGCAATGACGTACGCCCACGCAGCCTGTTCATGGAGATCCTCCGCCAACCGCATGGCGTAACGATGCAATTGCGGCTGATGAACGCCTACGGTGTGCTGCCGGCCTACCTGCCGGAATTCGGCCATATCGTCGGAAGGATGCAGTACGACCTGTTCCACGCCTACACCGTTGATCAGCATATCCTGTTCGTGGTGCGCAACCTGCGGCGGTTTTTCCTTCCTCAATTCGCCCAGCGGGACCCGGAATACAGCGCGATCATGGAGCAACTGCCCAAGCCGGAATTGCTTTACATCGCCGGTCTGTACCACGACATCGCCAAGGGACGCGGCGGCGACCATTCCATCCTGGGCGCTCAGGACGCCGAACGGTTCTGTCGCCAGCACGGGCTCAGCAGTTTCGACACTCGGCTGGTGGCCTGGCTGGTGCGTCACCACCTGACACTGTCGCTGACCGCGCAGAAGAAAGATATCCACGACCCGGACGTCATCCATCAATTCGCCCTGCAAATGGGCGATCAGATGCATCTGGATTACCTTTATCTACTGACGGTCGCCGATATTCGCGGCACCAATCCCCACCTGTGGAACACTTGGCGGGCATCGCTGCTGTGGACCTTGTACAAGGCCACCCGTCAGGCACTGCGGCGCGGGCTGGACCACCCCATCGACAAGGAGGAACGCATCCGCGAAGCGCAGGCGCAGGCACGGCAACGGCTGCACGCCACCAAAATTGATGAAAAGCGCATCAACCGGGTATGGGAAGGCTTCGGCGACGACTATTTCCTGCGCCATTCCGCCGACGAAATTGCCTGGCATACCCGCGCGATCCTCAAGAAGGGCTATCACGAGCGACCGCTGGTCATGGCCCGCGACGATCCCGGCCGGGGCGGCACCGAGGTCTTTATCTACACCCGCGATCAGGACAATCTGTTCGCGTTGATCACCTCCATCCTCGACCAGTTGGGACTGACCATTCTCGATGCCCGCATCATCACCGGCCACAGCGGTTACACCCTGGACAGCTTCACGGCCCTGGAGGACTCCGGTTCGCCGATCCGCGATCGACGGCGAATCAAGGAAATTACTTCCACCTTGCTGCACTACCTGAGCCGGCCGGATAAAACGCCGCCGGAGCCCAACCGACACATTTCCCGAATCCAGAAAGCGTTTCAGATACCCACCTGGGTTTCGTTTCGGGAGGATCAAGCCAATGGCCGCACCTTGGTGGAACTGGTGTCCTGGGACCGACCGGGGTTGCTGTGCCAGGTTGGCCAAGCGTTCATGAAATGCGGGGTGCAAGTGCACAACGCCAAGATCGCCACCATCGGCGCCCGCGTTGAAGACGTGTTCTTCGTCACCGACCGGGACAATCGACCCTTGAACAATTCGGCAAAATACGCGGCGCTGAGGAAGGCGCTGATCGAACAACTGGACTCGGGTGAAGAGTGAGTCTTTCGTACTCGCTCTGATTCCGGTTACCGTGGCACCGACCGCCAACCACCGGAGGCGCTCCGCCCTCCGGTCAATCCTCGCCGTGGAGAAACAGTCGGTGGTGCGCATCGCCCAGCGCGCGCAGGTAATCCCAGACCACCCGCACGCGCTTGAGTCGTAGCCGGTCGGCATGGGCGGCCAACCAGAACGTGTACCGAAAACAGGCTTCCTCCGGCAACACCTTGACCAGGCGCGGATCGCTGGCGCCGATGTAAGGGGCCAGCACCGCCAGCCCGACGCCCGCCAGAACCGCTTCCTTATGCGCCAGCATGCTCGTGCTGCAAAAACGCAGATTGGGTTGGTCGCACAGTTTTTCAAGAAACCTCAACTCCGGAATCAGCAGATAGTCGTCGATGTAGGCGATGAACGGATGGTTGGCCAGATCGGCGCGGGTGACGATCGGCTCATGCGCGGCCAGATAATCCCGGGCGCCATAGAGGAAGTAGGTGAAATCGCTCCAGCGCGCCACCACATAGGGACCCCGGCGCGGCGGTTCCAGGGTAATCGCCAGATCCGCCTCGCGGCTGGCCAGGTTCGCCAGACGCGGCAAGGCCAGCAACTCCACGGTCAATCCCGGACAGTCGTCGAGCAACGGTTTCAACCTGGAAGTCAGGAAGCACACCGCCAGTCCCTCGGGTGTTCCCAGCCGGACCTCGCCCCGGACCGCCGTATCCCGGTCGGACAGATCTTCCGCCACCACCGCCATCGTGGACTCGACCACCTCCGCCATGGGCAATAACGCCTGACCGGCTTCGGTCAGCATCAGCCCCTCGCGATGACGGTCGAACAGCCGGGTACCCATCGCCCGCTCCATGCCTTCGATGCGCCGGGCAACCGTGCTGTGCTCGACTCGTAGCCGCCGGGCGGCGGGGCTGAGCCGTCCCAAACGCGCCACCGCCAGAAAATAGCGCAGATCATTCCAGTCCATTTCCCGTTTCATCGCCCCACCTTTCCATCCGTTTCGTATCGACTTGAGGATGAAGTGTGGTTGCGATTGTGCATTTCTGCACGAATTTCCCACTTTTTTTTGTGAATTTTCACACAACTGGCTTGCAACTACACTGAGATCGCGTTCGCTGCCCGGTTTTTCGAACAAACAACACATGGGAACGAACGCCGATTCCTAATCCAACCCCAAGGAGAAAACATTCATGCTCGGTGTAATCGGTATTCTCGTTTCGCTGGGTCTGCTGATGTACCTCGCCTATCGAGGCATCAACGTATTGATATTGGCCCCGATCATGGCCTTGTTGGCGGTGCTGATCGGCGGTGGCTTCGATGTATTGCTGCCCACATACACCCAGATCTTCATGAAAGAGCTGGGCGGCTATCTGATCAAGTTCTTCCCTCTGTTCCTGCTGGGCGCGATCTTCGGCAAGCTGATGGACGACTCCGGCTCGGCTCGGAGCATCGCTCACTGGATCGTCGCCAAGGTCGGCAAGGAACGCGGCATTCTCGCCATCGTGCTGTCCTGCGGCATTCTGACCTATGGTGGCGTATCGCTGTTCGTGGTGGCTTTCGCCGTCTATCCCATCGGCGCCGCGTTGTTCCGCGAAGTCGGGATGCCCAAGCGCTTCATCCCCGGCGCCATCGCCCTGGGCTCGTTCACCTTCACCATGACCGCGTTCCCCGGCACTCCGGCCATCCAGAATGCCATTCCCGCGCCGTTCTTCGGCACCAACACCTTCGCCGCGCCGGGCCTGGGTCTCATCGGTGGTCTGATCATGCTGATCGGCGGCGTTCTATGGTTGCAAACCCGCGCCAAACGGGCGATGGCCGCCGGCGAAGGTTATGGCGAGCACCTCCACGAAGGCTTGGATACCAAGGGTGATCTGGCGCACAGCCCTTCGTTTTTCATTGCCTTGCTACCAATCCTGCTGGTGATCGGTTTCAACGCGCTGTTCACTTATGTCGTCTTTCCCAACATCGATGCCAGCTATCTGGCCGATCCCAAATTCGGCGCCACCAAACTGTCGGCGGTCGCGGGGTTATGGTCGATCATCGTCGCCCTGGTCATCGCGATTGTGTTCATCGTCGTCGTCCACTGGCGGCATTGGCGCAACGTGGTCGAATCGCTCAATACCGGCACCATGGGTTCGCTGCTGCCGATCTTCAACACCGCCTCCGAAGTCGGTTACGGCAACGTCATCGCTTCGCTGCCGGCGTTCCTGGTGGTGAAAAACGCGGTACTGGGCATCTCGCCCAACCCGTTGATCTCGGAAGCAGTCGCGGTCAACGTCCTGGCCGGCATCACCGGCTCCGCCTCCGGCGGCATGAGCATCGCGCTCAGCACTCTGGGACCAAGGTATCTGGAACTGGCCAACGCGGCCGGCATCAGCCCGGAACTGCTGCATCGGGTGGCGGTGATGTCCTCCGGTTGTTTCGATTCGCTGCCCCATAACGGCGCGGTGATCACGCTGCTGGGCATTTGCCGGTTGACGCATCGGCAGTCCTACTTTGATATCTTCATGGTGTCCGTGGTGATTCCGCTGAGCGCCCTGGTGGTGGTCATCACCCTGGGAACGATGTTTGGCAGTTTCTAAGCCTGGCCTGCCGCCCGCGACTGCGGGCGGCGGTTCCCATTAAATCAATGAGGGACATCTCATGCCGCATCCCCTGCTCACCTCCCTGCACATTCCCGAACGCGGCAAGGTCGTCAATGCCCGCGAGGCCGTAAGTCTGATCCGTCCCGGCGACACGGTGGCCACCAGCGGCTTTGTCGGCACCGGCTTCGCCGAGAATATCGCCCGCGCCGTGGAGGAACTGTATCTGACCCCCGACGTACCGATGCTGGACAAACCTCGCGATCTGACCCTGGTCTACGCCGCTGGCCAAGGCGACGGTAAAACTCGTGGCCTCAATCACTTCGGCCACGAAGGGCTGGTCAAGCGCATCATCGGCGGGCATTGGGGACTGGTGCCGAAGCTGCAAGCACTGGCGGTGGACAACAAGATCGAAGCCTGGAACCTGCCGCAAGGCGTGATCACCCATCTGTACCGCGATATCGCCGCCGGCAAGCCGGGGACCTTGACCCGGGTCGGGCTGGGTACCTTCGTCGATCCGCGCCACGGCGGTGGCAAGCTCAACACCCGCACCGAGGCGGATCTGATCGAACTGATGGTAATCGGCGGTCAGGAATATCTGTTTTACAAGGCGTTTCCGATCAATGTCGGCATCATCCGCGCCACCACCGCCGACGTCGACGGCAATCTGACGATGGAAAAGGAGGCGCTGACGCTAGAATCGCTGGCCATCGCCATGGCGGCACGCAATTCCGGCGGCATCGTCATCGCCCAGGTGGAGCGAGTGGCCGAGCACGGTTTCCTGCGACCCAAGGATGTGCGGGTGCCGGGTATTCTGGTGGATTGCATCGTGGTCGCTCCGCCGGAACATCACTGGCAAACCTTCGCCACTCAATACAACCCCGCGTTTTCCGGCGAGATCAAGGTGCCGCTGGCCTCGATCGCGCCGATGCCGATGAGCGAACGCAAGATCATCGCCCGTCGTTCGGCGCTGGAACTGACGATGAACGCCATCGTCAATCTCGGCATCGGCATGCCGGAGGGCGTGGCCAGCATCGCCGCCGAGGAGAAGATCATCGATCTGCTGACCCTGACCGCCGAACCGGGCGTGGTGGGCGGCATTCCCGCCGGCGGGCTGGATTTCGGCGCCGCCACCAATGTCCAGGCGATCATCGATCAGCCCAACCAGTTCGATTTCTACGACGGCGGCGGGCTGGACATCGCGGTGCTGGGGCTGGCTCAGGTCGACCGGCAGGGCAATCTCAACGTTTCGAAATTCGGCCCGCGCATCGCCGGCGCCGGCGGCTTCATCAACATCAGTCAGAATGCCCGGAAGGTGGTGTTCGCCGGCACATTCACGGCCGGTGGGCTGGATATCACGGTGGAGGACGGTCAGTTACACATCCAGCGCGACGGCGGCACCGCCAAGTTCATCGAAGCGGTCGAGCAACGCACTTTCAGCGGCGAGGTCGCCTATCGCGGCAAGCAGCCGGTGCTGTACGTGACCGAACGGGCGGTGTTCCGTTTGACCCAGGAAGGGCCGGAACTGATCGAGATCGCGCCGGGGGTCGATCTGGAGCGCGACGTGCTGGCAAAGATGGGATTTCGACCCGCCATCAGCCCTCAACTCAAGCTCATGGATGCCCGCATTTTCCAGGAAGGACCGATGGGCCTGCACGACCTGCTGGCGGTGCGGCCACTCGATCAGCGTCTGTCCTACGATCCGGTCAAAAACCGATTTTTCCTGAATTTCGAGGGCCTGGCGATCCGCAGCCACGAGGATATCGAACGCATCCGGGCGGCGGTGCGCAACCGGATCGAACCGTTGGGCAAGAAGGTATTCGCGATCGTCAACTACGATAATTTCTCGATCACCCCGGAACTGATGCAGGAATATATGGACATGGTGAGCGACGTGGTTCAGCTCTACTTGAGCGTGACCCGCTACACCACCAACACCTTTCTGCGAGCCCAGCTTGGCGATGCCCTGCGCCAGCGCGATCTTGCGCCTCAGCTTTACGAGACCGCTGCCGAGGCAGCGGCGCGGCTCGATCCCTCCAAGGCATCCAACAAGGGGAGCGCCTGAGCAACCACGCGGGCCAGCCATCCAGGGTGGTGCGTTGGCCCGTATCTTTCGTGTCATCTATCCGAAACAGTGCCCTGGAATTTCGTGACCGCTACGCTAAAGTTGCACTATATCATGCGGAAACTGTTTATCACCCCCCCGCTCGGAGTTCGTTATAAGAACCTATCTACCTCTACGGTAGAACTGATGACTCCTCTCCAAGGAAGAGCTGCATGTTATATGAAACCACACAATCATCTAGAGCATCCACACAAAGTAATTTGATCGTTTTTTTAAACCATGAAGATTCAAGATGCAATTTCGCTAGCGATAGAGAACGTAAAGAAAAGAAGGTTCTTACAGACATAGAAATCTTTGCAAGACCATTTGAACTTGAAATGATTAAAGACAAGATACTTGATCAGATAAAACAAGAGATCAAAGAATCGTTCAAGCAAAATAATTTAAAATCACTAAAGGTCTCGCCAATCGGGCACGTACTATTTCCAAAAAAAGGAACTATTTGATTTTCGAAAATGTGCACATATACAGCCATTAGATGAAATGAAATATTTGGCTTTAGTATTGCAGCTAGCTGATAAAAGTAGAAAAAAATGCGGATCAACAAGAGCAAAAAAACATATTTTTTTCCTATAGATTCTCCCCACAAAAAAGGATACCTATTTGATCCTAACTATAACTACACATCATTTTCGAGAGCATGTTTTCAAAAAAAAATCTAAAAAAATAAAAAAATATAAAATGTTGTAGTTTTCATGTGATATTTCTTAATTTTTTATGACCGCCTAAATCTCCATCGCCTTGAATGCATTCTTTCTTCGTGTCCAGATGCAGATAAAAAAAAGTGGTGTCACAAATAAAACGAGCTTCTTTTTATTTTGGTCAAACCGAGATTCATATGGATTACCTGTTGGATCTAATGCGAGCAGAATTCTTTCTGAAGCATCCTTGATAGAGGTAGATAATTATCTAATTTCGCAAAAAATCGANTTTTTGCCGATTTGTTGATGACTATAGGATTTTTTGCAAAAGACTCAGCAACCGCTCACCATTGGTTATCACTACTTGTTGATCGTCTTAGCAAAGAAGGTTTGTTTATTAATACCAGCAAGACTGAAATTAAGGATGTCTCAGAATTAAAAAGACGAGGAAGACTTAACAGCAACTATCCTTGCTTCAGAAGAGACGCCATCAGTTGAAGAAAGCATTCTAAATTCTAAATTTAATATACCTAAAATCATCCGAGGATACTCTGGACTCATTCCAACAAAGTTTCGCAAGTTAACAAAAAGGCGAATCTGAAAAACTACTGTCTATTGACACGGAGCAATTGCTTATTGAAATCCAAAAAATCAATAAGTAATTGAACCAAAAAAAGTTTGTTCAATTAGCCAAAGCCAGTATAGCCCAAGAAAAAATCTTATATTTTGACTCAATTGGTTTCACTGCTAAATAATTTTCCTCAGTTTATACCGTATATTCTAGATATCATTTGTAAGCACGAAAATCTATTTTCTGGCGATGAAGTTATTGATATCACTAATCAGCTAAAAAAAATGGTTAATAGCTGGCGAGGCTTCTGAATTCATTCTTGTGTATATTGTTCGTTTTTTTTGGTAGTGGGCGATTCAAGAACAAGCCCATCTTATTCGAATATTTTCGCAAGTTACGCAGAAACGCAGGCAGTTATATTGGCAGATCAGTTTTAGAGCAATTAGAGCCGCTAGTTAATAGAGGTGAAGTACTTGAAATAAGAGACTATTACTCAAGGGCTGACCTATGGGAAAAAAGGCAAATCGCAAAAATGGTGGATATTCATATCACTCAAGGTGAAAAGCGACCATTTTTCAAGAATATCCTCTCTCTTGAAGAGGACATTTTCTTAAATAATACTCTTGAATTCTTTAGCAAAAATATCTAATAACGTGTTTTGCTATCGGATAATTTTCTCGCCAAGCTTATAATTTACCGACAAGCTCTGTTTTAACCCTAATGTCACGCACCATGCTCACACTGGCAACCAGTGTCACGTTTATCTATCTCGGATTATGCGCCGCCCTGTTCATTTTTCAGCGTTCACTGATCTACTTTCCGCAACCACGATCGCTTGACCGTGGCGTGGTCATGATCACCTTGCAAGTAGACGGAGCCAAGGTGCTCGTCACCACCCGCCCGCACAACGGCCCGAATGCGCTCATCTACTTCGGCGGCAACGCGGAGGATGTCTCCTTCAACCTGCCCAGCCTTGCAACGGCCTTCCCCGACCACGCCATCTACTTGATGCACTACCGAGGTTACGGAGGCAGTTCAGGCAAACCTTCCGAAGCCGCACTCTTCGCCGATGCTCTCGCTCTGTTCGATCAGATCCGTACCGAGCACCCGAACATCGTGGTCGTGGGCCGTAGTCTGGGCAGCGGCGTCGCGGTTCACTTAGCCAGTCTGCGACCCGTTGCCCGCCTGGTCCTTGTCACCCCTTTCGACAGCATCCAAGAACTCGCCGCACACCAGTTTCCGTACTTACCTGTGCGTTGGCTGCTGCTGGACAAGTTCGAATCCTGGAAATACGCGGCGCGGGTCGACGCCCCGACGCTTGTCATGGCAGCCGAACACGATGAAGTCATTCCACGCACCAGCACCGAATCGCTATTCACAGCTTTTCGTGACGGAATTGCAGTACTGAAGATTGTCACCGGCACGAGCCACAACACCATTTCCGACAGTCCTGAATACATTCCGCTACTGCAAGGCCAGTCATCGAATTGACGATGTGTCGATCGAACTGGCGGTACCCACGGCAAGTTCCAAAGGCACCTAACCCACAGATGGCATGAGCCGGTACTTTGCGGTTTGCGGCAACCCGGAAGCTTATAATCCATCGCCGAACCGTCCTCGCCTCAACCGGAAACCCGCATGGATACTCTCACCCTCACCCGCCCCGACGACTGGCACCTGCACCTGCGTGACGGCTCGGCCCTCCGCGCGGTCGCGCCGCACAGTGCCCGCCAGTTCGCCCGCGCCATCGTCATGCCCAATCTGCGCCCGCCGGTAACGACGACCGAACAGGCGCTGGCCTACCGGGCGCGGATTCTGGACGCGATACCTGAAGGACTGGAATTCCAACCCCTGATGACGCTGTACCTGACCGACAACACCTCACCAGCCGAAATCGCTCGCGCCAAATCTTCCGGCCACATTCACGCCTGCAAGCTCTACCCGGCTGGCGCGACCACGAATTCCGATTCCGGCGTAACCGACGTCCGCAAAATCCATCCAGTGCTGGAAGCCATGCAGGCGCAAGGCTTACCGTTGTTGATCCACGGCGAAGTCACCGACCCGGATGTGGACATTTTCGACCGCGAAGCGGTGTTCATCGACCGGGTCTTGAACCCGATCGTTCGCGACTTTCCCGCGCTGAAAATCGTGCTGGAGCACATCACCACCCAGGATGCGGCGGACTACGTGCGGGCAGCGCCGGCCACGGTCGCGGCAACCATCACCGCCCATCACCTGCTCTACAACCGCAATGCCATCTTCCAGGGCGGCATCCGACCGCATTACTACTGTCTGCCAGTGCTCAAGCGCGAGCGCCACCGACAAGCGCTGATCAAAACCGCCACCAGTGGCGATCCCAAATTCTTCCTCGGCACCGACAGCGCCCCTCACCCACGTTCGGGCAAGGAAACCGCTTGCGGCTGTGCCGGTTGCTACACCGCCCACGCCGCGCTGGAGCTGTACGCCGAAACCTTCGACTCGGTCGGCGCACTGGATAAGCTGGAAGCCTTCACCAGCTTCCACGGCGCGGATTTTTACGGCCTGCCGCGCAACACGGGAACCATCACCCTGCACCGCCAACCGATGGTCGTACCCGCCTCCTTTCCATTCGACGACGACGAGCTGATCCCGCTACGAGCCGGAGAAATGCTGGCATGGCGTCTGGCGTAGGCATGTTCAGAATCGGCCAGTCGGCCCCGCCAATATGCGGCTTGCCAATAAGCCACTCTCATCCCAACTAATCTCAAATTAGTTTTATTACAGGCAACATTATTTCTCATCCCGAGAAACCGGTGACAGGATTCTTGTCGGCAATCAAACCAATAAAACCATTGATAATCATATAATTATGAATTTATAGCCGATTATCTTTCATCTTGGCATGGAGCCTGCTCTATTCAGGTCGTACAGAAACAAACTTTCCCAACCCTTTGAAGAGGACACGACCATGAGCACCACCACCATCCAAGACCTGGACCTGAGCAAGACCCTGGACCGTCAGGCCATGGCCAAACTGAGCGGCGGCTATACCTACACCGGTTCGACCACCACCAGCGGTTCCTGGAGCTTCGTCAGCCAGTGGACCCAGAACGGCGGCTTCAAGCAGATCGGCTTCATCAAGTACAAGGTCGACAAGCTGCACAAGAAGTATCAGCGCACCCAGACCAAGGTCGATCATTACGAGCAGTTGACGGTGGTGATCGGCTAAGACCCGCCTACCCTGCGGTATCGAACGGAGGCTCCTTCGGGGCCTCCGCTTCTACGTTTGTAGGGCACCGCGCGATCAGGGTAAGCCAATAAAGCACTTGGAAAAAGTTGATTCGGGAATCTGAAAATTCAGGGATGAAAGCGGACGATCTCCGCACCACCTTGCACAAGCTTAAGAAAACCAAAATCCGCGCTAATCCCTCCAATTAAATAAGCCGATGCGATTGGAATCGTTTTTCAG
Organism: Candidatus Competibacter phosphatis; assembly: GCF_012939995.1. Taxonomy (GTDB): domain Bacteria; phylum Pseudomonadota; class Gammaproteobacteria; order Competibacterales; family Competibacteraceae; genus Competibacter; species Competibacter phosphatis. The sequence continues at coordinate 50,915 of NZ_SPMZ01000054.1, forward strand.
GATGAATCATTCCGTGCATTAAACCCATAGGTATGGACGCCGAGTACTTTTTGCAAATAGAGGAGGCCATCATGAGTTCTGGAATGGTAATGCCCCACGAATTTCTTCCATAAGAAGTCAAACTGAAGAGACTTTTAGTGGAGGTCATGATGGGGAAGCAACGCAAGAGTTGGAGCGTTGAGGAAAAATTAGCAATCATGCTGGCAGTCTTGAGCGAGCGTCAAAGCGTGGCGGAGATTGCTCGCCAGCACGGGGTCAACGAAAACCAGGTCTACCGGTGGAAAGAGCAATTTCTGGCGGCGGGTCGCCAAGGATTAAACGGTGCGAAGGCACAGACGGCGGATCAGCGACTGGAAGCGGAGAATAGCCAATTGAAGAAGCTGCTGGGCGAGAAAGCGACTGGGAGATGGAG